>NZ_OZ244153.1:2837152-3508228 GCF_965216265.1 Kordiimonas sp. | reverse complement strand
GTGCCGTGGGAACGTATTGCAGACCCACTGTCGCTGATGAAATACACAGGCCGCGACCCGCGCGGTTAAGCCGGAGCTTATTGCCAGAGCGCTCAAAGCGGGCGCTCTGGCTCTTCTTCTACCTATTCCACTTCAGATAGACGTTGACACTCGCCCCCTTGTCGCCAAGATAGCCGATATATTTCTGGAAATATAACGAAGCTAGCCACCTGGAACGAGCGACACATGCCTGCATCATCCGAAATATCGTCTGCGATAGCGCTCACGTTAGAGCTTGCCAGCATCACAACGCTGGTTCTACTCCTTGTGGGCACGCCTATAGCATGGTGGCTTTCACGCCCCGGCCCGTGGTGGAAAGAGGCTGTTGCCGCCGTGATCGCCCTGCCCCTTGTGTTGCCCCCCACCGTGCTTGGCTTCTATCTGCTGCTGGCGCTGGGGCCTGAAGGCCCAGGCGGCTGGCTGGCATCTCTTATCGGGGAACGCTCGCTCGCCTTCACCTTTGAAGGGCTTGTGATCGGCTCGGTCATTTATTCCATGCCCTTTGTGGTGCAGCCAATCCGCAACGCGTTTGAAGCCATTGGCGAACGCCCGTTTGAAGTAGCAAGCACGCTCGGTGCCTCACCGTGGGACAGCTTCTGGCGGGTTGCTTTCCCGCTCGCCCGCACAGGCTTTATCACCGGCGCGGTGCTTGGTTTCACTCATACCGTTGGCGAGTTTGGCGTGGTGCTCATGATCGGTGGTAATATCCTTGGGGAAACCAAGGTGCTGTCTGTCGCGATCTACGATTATGTAGAAACCCTGCAGTGGGCGCCGGCGCACCTTCTGGCAGGTGGCATGCTGGCCTTCTCCTTCATCGTTATCTTTGCAGTCACCCTGCTGGGTCGGCGCACGAGGACAGCGACATGACGGCAGGCATGATACGTGCAGACTTTTCAGGTCGTCTCGGTGGTTTCTCGCTCAATGTCGCGTTTGAGGCACCGATGCAGGGTATCACCGCGCTTTTTGGCCGCTCCGGCAGCGGCAAAACCACCCTACTACGCACTATCGCTGGTCTCACACGGCTGGAGGGGAGCTTTCACCTCGGCGATACGTGCTGGCAAAATAAGGACGGTGTTTTTATCCCGCCCCACCGACGGTCAGTTGGCTATGTTTTTCAGGAAGCCAGCCTGTTCGCGCACCTGAATGTGAGACAAAACCTCATGTTTGGTATGAACCGGCGAGAAAAACTGGCCGCCTCCAAAACCGACGAGGCTGTAAGCTTTCAATTTGATCAAGTCGTTCACCTGCTCAACATTGCCCCGTTCCTTGACCGCGCACCCGGCACACTCTCGGGCGGTGAGCGACAGCGCATTGCCATTGGCCGCGCACTTTTAAGCCAACCGGACATCCTGTTGATGGATGAACCGCTCGCCGCACTTGATTATGCCAGCAAACAGGAACTGCTGAGCTATCTTGAGGTTCTGCACCGCGAACTTTCACTCCCCATCCTCTATGTTAGCCATGATATGGCCGAAGTCTCCCGCCTCGCAGACCATGTCGTGATGATCGAAAATGGCAAAAAAACGCTGAGCGGCCCTGCAGGCACTGTTTTCTCCGCGTTGGATTTTCAGCCTCCGGAGGGGCGCCAAGAGGCCAGCGTGGTGGTGAAAGCGAGGCTAACTGGGCATGACACAGAGAACAGCTTGACCAAACTGCAAATTGGCACCCAATCGCTCAACATTCCGCTAAGCCGTGTTGAAGGGAACGACGAGATAAGTGTAAGAATCAAGGCCTGCGATGTGGCAATCGCGACCAAACGGCCTGAATTCATCAGCATCCGCAACATTTTAAAGAGCACGATTACGGAAATTCGTGATGACACCAACTCGGGCCTCTCTGAGCTGTTACTGGATGTAGAAGGGGCAACGATTCGTGCCCAAATTACCCATCAAGCGGTAAGAGAACTCGGGCTTAAGGCGGGTCTTGAGGTCTTTGCGCTGATCAAAAGCATGTCCCTTACTGGTCACCAAACGTGACACCTCCGGACCACACCGTAAATTCAAGACTGGAAACCTTTCCAGCAACGCTTTAATTAATAAACGTTAAAGGAACTTCCTGTATGGAGGGAAGACGTAGATAGTTCGGGATAGCCTGCATTTATGCTCGAAAAACTGTATCAATGTATTGTAGTTGACCACGATTACCGGCTCGTGCTCCTTGCGGCCGTGATCTGCGCCTTTTCATGTTTTACGGCAATCAACCTCCAGCAACACACCGCCGGAAGCCAGAAAAAGCATCAAAACCGCTGGCTGCTGCTTACGGCTGTTGCCGCTGGCATCGGTGTTTGGGCTACGCATTTTATTGCAATGCTTGCGTATGACGCGGGCTCTCCAAAATCCTACGATATGGTCCCCACGCTGGCTTCTATCCTAATTGCAATTATTTTGATGGGCGCCGGTTTTGCTATATTTACCAACAGGGAAAATAAACTGTCCCTGCATGTCGCTGCGTGGCTCATGGGGCTTGGTATTGGTGCCATGCACTTCACCGGCATGTCAGGCCTCCATATCTGGGGCACCTTCGCTTACGACCTGTCTTGGGTGATAAGCGCCCTGATTATTGGCATCCTTGGCTGCACAGCGACATTGCTGTGCCTTGAGAAACTTCGCGGTGTGAAAGCGCAAGCCTATGCTGCTGTGTCGCTGACACTGGCGATCTGTGGCCTGCATTTCACCGCCATGACGGCACTTACTGTCACACCAGACCCAACAATCGTCCAAACTGACGGACTAGTATCAGACGGCGTGCTTTTGGTTGCTGTTACGCTGGCCACCTTCATGGTACTCGCATCCGCGCTGGCAACAGGCGTTATCGACAAACATCTGGCTGATCGCCGCACCGTGGAAGCAAGGCGCCTTAGAAACCTCGCCAACGCCGCGATGGAAGGTATTGTGCTGCTGGACGGCAAGGGCGCCATCGTAGATGCCAACCACAGCTTTCTGGGCCTATGTGGTAGACACCTGGAACCACTTCGCGGCATGCCTTTCACAGTGTGTTTCCAGCGACTTGAATTTGACCCGGACCGCAGGTCTGCCTGGTTCGTAAACGACGCCATCCTCATTGGCGCCAATGAGAAGGAAATCCCGACCGAGATTTTCTTCCGCCCGGTGCAGGACCGCATTGGTGCACAAATGGTTGCTATCGTGCGCGACATCCGCGAGCGCCGCGCCGCCGAGCAGCAGATCAATTTCCTCGCGCACCACGACAGCATCACTGGTGTCGCTAACCGCGCCGTCTTCCAGCAACAACTGGAACACGCTGTTACCAAGGGATCATCTGGCAGGCACGCACCTAAAAAGCACGCGCTCTACTTCATCGATATTGATGATTTTAAGGAATTGAACGCCCGGCTTGGCCATGCGGCGGGCGACGCTGCCCTCAAAGAAGTTGCCGAAAGGCTCAAGAAAGTTGTTGGTGACCAAGGCTTGGTTGCCCGCCTGTCAGCCGACCAGTTCTGCATCCTCCATGACGGCGTTGAGCACAATGATGATGCGGATACCTTCGCGCTCGCCCTCAAAACAGCGCTTGTTGCCCCCTTCCCTGTGGCAGAGAAACCGGTATCGCTAACAGCATCAATCGGTATTGCCATGCACCCGAATGACGCGCAGGACCCCGAGGTTCTGCTCTTGAGGGCCGAGATTGCAATGAAGCGCGCCAAGCTTGAAGGCCGCGGCAAATATTGCTTCTTTGAGCCCGTGATCGACGAGAAACTCGAAGAACGACGTGCACTCAAGCAAGACCTGTTGCAAGCCCTTGGGCGACATGAGCTTTACCTGCAATATCAACCGCAATATCACACAGAAAACCGCAAGCTTTCGGGCTTTGAGGTGCTCTTGCGTTGGCGACACCCTGAGAAGGGTATTATCTCCCCCGGTGAGTTTATCCCGATGGCGGAAGAAACTGGTGTGATCAACGAAATCAGCATCTGGATGATGAACGAAGCCTGTCGGGCAGCCAAAACATGGCCAGCATCCCTTAGCCTCGCTGTTAACATGTCTCCCATCCAGTTTGAGCAGGACGGCCTAGTCGAAATCATTGGCCGTATCGTCAGGCGCCACGGCCTGACCCCTGACCGGCTTGAGCTCGAAATCACCGAGAGCATCCTGATCGCCGACGAGGATCGCGCCCTGCGTATCCTCAAGAAGCTCAAGGAAGCAGGCATGCGCCTCGCGATGGATGACTTTGGCACAGGCTACAGCTCGCTCAGCTACCTGCAGACCTTCCCGTTTGACAAGATCAAGATCGACCGCAGCTTTGTGATGCAAATGGATGATGATAGTCACTCTGTTGGCATTGTGCGCGGCGTGATCGGTCTTGCCCACGGCCTTGGCATTCCCGTGCTGGCCGAGGGTGTTGAAACCGAAGCCCAACTGGCGCTATTGCGTGAGATGGGCTGTGACGAGGTTCAGGGCTTCCTGCTCGGACGGCCTGAGCGGCTCGAAGATTATGCCGATCAGATCGCCGCAATCGAACAAGAAATCGAACAAACCGCCTAAGAAAACCGTCCCTGCCCGCGACCAACCACACAGCACTTCAGCTCACACATTTGCCGTCAAAGGATTGAGATGTTTGGCATGCGCCTTGCGTTCCTTAAGCAGGAAACACGACAGGGGGCAAAATTGAACGGTATTGTTTCGAACACCTATGTTGCGCATTACACACCTCAGGGTATGTTGACCACGCGTAGCCAGCAAACAAATGAAAACAACGGCACTGAAAAGCAGCCACATGCGTCGGCAATAAACATCACCCTATCCAATGCCGCACAAGCAGCGCTCGCAGCTAACACCAAGAATATTTCGACCGATATAGGAAAAGTAGCTCATCAAAAATTAGAGCAGCTGCTTGAACGCCTCGGGCGAACTTCGTTGCTTGATGATGGGAAACTGGCCGTAGATTTGTCCAGCTTAAGTCGGCAGGAAGTTTTTGCCGCCTCGAGTAATAGTGGCGATTTATTTACGACAGCAGAGCAAAAAGCTGGCAAAATTGAACTTGAACGACGCTTTGACGCAGCCTTGACCGGAGGGGTGGCGTTGATGCGCGTTACAGGAAGCTATCAGGACCTCTATGAGAGTGCACTTGAATATCTGCAAAACGCTGGCGAGGCTGAAAAGAAAACAACTGATTGGCAGGCACAGTTTAATGCGCTTAAGCAGGCCTCGACGTATCTGGACACCCATCCAGATACTGCCCCAACCGGAATAGCGAACGATCCGGTGGCCGACTATCTTGAGCGGCTGGATGCTGGCGCCGTATCAGAAAATGGCAATCTGGAAGGTATCGCGGTAGAGGCACGCAAGGTATTGGATCGCATTTCCGGCGCCAACGGACAAATGGAAGGATTGTCTCGTTTTGGCAGTCGAACCCTTTCAGCCATTGCGGTCAATGTATCCGACCAATTCAGTGATCGGGAAATCATTGCCGCGAAACACGAAATAAAATCGCGTGTCGGGGCCTCTGTACAAAGTGCATTCCAGCAAGCGAACACAAGTGGTGACCCTACTAATTTCTCGAAAAGGCTGATCGCTCAGTATTCTTCCATGAGCGCTGAAGAAAGGGAAGCAGCGGGCCTGGATAAAAGCTATTACGATGCGATCGTCAAAAATTACGAAACATCCCAAAGAATATCTCAGACCCTCAACATAGGTACATCAGGCGTACGCACCTCCTCGGGAGGCAGCCTGAGTCTGCTCAATTTCCTCTAGGCACCTGCCCTTCTGGTTGTCACACAGGCGCCGTTTTCGCTACCGAATGACGCGGGCGAACCCACGATCAGGTCATAACACACTGGATCGAGCGATTGTTTGATCAAACCACCCATGCTTCCAATGCCAGACACCTTGAGGCAAGGAACCGATGAAGATAGGATTGAGCCCAACGTTTGCCGCATCAACTCCCTGCTGTCGAAAACCATTGCCTGCATGTTTTCGGGCCGACTTCGCATCGGCAAATTATATAATCTTACACTAAACCAAAGTTGTGTTCACAAAACGCGCTCTCAAACGTCTGCATGGCAAAAATGTATAAACAAAACCGCCAGGGCGTTGTTGGGGCGCCCTGGCGGTTATCAACTCTTAAATATTCAGAAGATGTTAAACCCGGTCGCGCAGGGTCTTTACAAGGCCATGCGCCTCATAAAATGCACCACCATCAGGTTTTTGGCCCGCACCCATGACAATCTCTATCAGGGTGACCGTAGTTTCACGGTTTGCATGACGGGTTTCAGCCACACCGGGCTCAATATAGGTTGGACGGGTAACGGTACGACAGCTCAACACCCCACACTCGCGGTAGGTCGTTGCATGCACCCGCATAGACGCAACCGCATGGGAATGGTTTTCGCTACGGTCAATATCCGTGTCGCGGTCAACAACCTCAAACCAGTCATAGCCCTTTTCAAGCGTCAGCTCTGCTGCACGCAACAAGGCATAATCTTTCGCCAAACCAGCTTCGTCACCCTTGGTTTTATAGGCAACACGGTAGCGGTTCTTATCAATCACGCTTTCATAATAGCCAAAATCGCCGGGGTCGTTCGCCGCCACATAACGTGGGCCAGTCGACGCACATGCAGCTGCCATCAAGGCAATCGGCAGGGTGAGCAGCATTTTTTTCATCGTAACCTCCTCTTGGGTCGGTTTCTCAATGCTGCAACTATGGGGCGCGGCGTGTGAATTCTCGATAGGAGGCTGTACCGGATAATATAAAGCCGGGATAAATTCCCGGCTTTATAGCGCTAAGCGTCCACCTGATCCTTTTCCACCGTCTCCATTCGGTATCCTATACCGGATTCAGTGATAATATAGTCCGGGCTTGCCGGGTTAGGCTCCACCTTCTCCCGCACCTGGCTGACATACACCCGAAGATATTGCATATCGTCACCGTGGGCCGGGCCCCAAACCTCATGCAGTATCTGCCTGTGGGTGAGCATTTTGCCCCGGTGCACAAGAAAATAGCGCAAAAGGTCATATTCCTTGGGTGTGAAATCCACACGCGCACCATCCACCTTCACTTCGTGGCGCACCAGATCCATGCTGATACGGCCGTTTTCAAGGGTAGGCTCCCCCGCCTCCTGCGTCGCAGCTTTACGGAGGTTTGCGGTAATCCGGGCCAGCAACACATCCGGGTTAAACGGCTTGGTAACATAATCATCCGCGCCCAGCGTAAACGCCTCAATCATCTCTTTGTCTGCGTCTCGTACGGAACAAACGATGATCGGCACCTGCGACCATTCCCGCACCTGTGCAATCACTTCCTTGCCGTCCATATCAGGCAAACCCAGGTCCAGAAGGATCAGATCGGGCTTCAGGGATGCCGTCAGACGGATCGCCTCTGCGCCCTTCTCAGCTGCTTCCGCCTTAAGGCCGTTGGCTTCCAGCGATATTTTCAGCAACTTACGGATCTGTGGTTCATCATCCACAACCAGAATGGTGCTTTTCTTCTGTTTCATGACCGTTTAACCCCTCGTTTTGGCATTTCGCCAATCCCTGACAATATTCACTATGCGGTAAAATACAGCTGGTGGTAAAGCTCAATACTTAGTTGAAATATGCCAATTCCTCATCCTTTGGTCCAAAATGCCCTGCCTTCGTGCCAGACAAAGCATGACGCGGCGAGCTGGCAGCGATCAGCGCTTTAAAAATGCGGCGTTGCGGCTTGGAATAAAGCATAAACTCAGGGTGCCACTGCACCCCCATCATGAAGGTGTCGTGAGCACGACTTTCAATACCCTGTATGATGCCAAGCTCATCTTGTGCCGCCACGCGCAAGCCGCGCCCCAACCGGTTGATCGCCTGGTGGTGCAAGCTGTTAACCCAGAAAGCGCCGTGCCGCCCCAGCACACCTGCAAGCTTGCTATCTTCTTCAACTTCGGCCTGACGGCGCACAAAAATCTTCCCCAGCGTGCTTTTGGTTGGCAGGAAACCGTCGAATACCGACGGCACATCCTGATAAAGGCTACCACCGCGCACCACGTTCAAAAGCTGTGCACCCCGGCAAATGCCCAGCACAGGCACGTCTGCCGCAAACGCCATCTCAAGACATTCCGTCTCAAGCGCGTCGCGCTCAGGTTCAGGGATCGCGCTGGCTATGTTCTTTTCGCCATAAAGGCGCGGGTTCACGTCCACGCCGCCTGTTACCACCAACCCACTGATTTCGCGGACCATATCGATGTTATGGATGGGGCTGATACGCACCGGGCGACCGCCCGCCAGCCAAACACCGAAGGTTACAGCCGTGTAAGCCACGGCATTTGCTTTGCACCCCGTGGTAACACCAATCAACGGCCTGTTTCGTGGCGAATGTGTGCGGTTAGCCATATGCCTCTCCCAGATTACCCAGTCGGTCGCGCAGAACCCGCTGCCACGCCAGACCGCCACCTGCCATTTGTGACAGCCAGTCGGTTGGGCGGTCACGCCAGGCTTTCGTCAGCCGAGCAAGCTTGTCCTTATCGCGCGCGAGATCCTCGAGCACACACCAGCGGTGCCATTCCTGAGTGAGCGTCCAGTCACTGCGGGACAGCTCACAATTTGGCAGGCGGTAATGATAGGTGGGCCGCGCGTTGATTTTCTCTTCTTCGCCATAAAGCGACCGCACGAGATCTTCATCCAGATGAGTAAAAACAGGCAACATATCCAGCGCCCGGTTCCGGCTTGGGTTATGAGTGTGATAGTCGCGGATCAGCGCCTCAAGGTCTGGCGCATAATCATCCGCGAGGATCAACTCCGCGTATTCATCTGAATAGGGTTCGATAAACGGCGCTATGCGGCGTGAAAAATCAACGTCGTGCGCTTCCTTGAGCAGCGGGAATAGAAGCGTGAAAGCCTGCATATGAGCAAGCAAGCTGGATGCTTTGAGCGACACGGCATCCGGGTTGATATGTACCCCAAAAGCATGATGAAAGGATGATCTGGTGCCCTTGGCATTCTCATGAAACAACGCACGCCGCAAATCTTCAAGCGCATCAATATCCTTTATAGACACCGGCGGCGCGATGATTTCGAAGGGTGCCACTTTCTCGCTGATCGCGGTGACAATATCATCCGCAGCATCTAGCGTTTTACGGTACAGGTCGTCTATGCCGCCTTCAAGCGACGCAGCCCTCTCAGCGGTCTCAGACACAAACCTTTTCACGGGCTCGGCGTCAATCTCCAGCCGGAAGGCGCCAAAACGCGTGTCTTCGACGCTCCATTCGGCTTTGGAGTGTTGTTTCACACTGCCGCCATAGAGAGATTGAATGATGTCAGCGGCCCTCTTGAGCGGCACACCAGCATACTCAATCTCAAACCCGACGAGACGCTCGGCGCCCTTGTCTGTTTTATAGCCAACGTCAAGCGCGGCCGCAGGCGTCTTGTCCCCGGATGTATTGTCTCGCGTTGGCACGTTATTTCCTTTCAACAACATGCTTTCAGCATAGGCAAACACTGCTAAATTTGAGATTGGCGCCTATAGGGGCCCTTATAAAAATCTCATAAAAACGCTATAAATTTCAATAACATCCGCAACGCAGGGTTTCACAAAATGCAGCCCAGTCCGTTTATGAGATATTGATGTGTAGGCCACTTCGCCCAATTTTCCGCTGAGGGCGCACATGGAATACTGGTCACCAACACATGCAAACATGCGAGGAGACCATGGAAAATTTCAGATTGAAAGCCACGATCACGCTCACTCTTGCTGCCGTGGCCGCCCTCCTGCTGGCCTTCAGTGGGGATTATCTCTCGCTCGACTTTATCCAGCAAAACATTGAGATGCTTCGTCAGGAGTATACCGGCGCCCCGGTCATGTTTGCGCTTGGTTTTATTGGCTTTTACCTTGTTTTTGTGGCGCTTTACCTGCCTGGCCCGTTCATCTTGAACCTGCTTGCGGGTGCCATATTCGGGCCCCTTGTCGGCACTGCGCTGGCGTCTCTGTCGGCTGCACTTGGCTCCGTCGCAGCCTTTGCGGTTTCGCGCTACATTCTATACGACGCCGTACGGGGCCGTTTCCCGAGGCAGGTAATCTCCATGGACAAAACCATTTCAGAGAAGGGAAGCTTCTACGTGTTGCTGCTGCGGCTCATGCCCGGCCTGCCCGTGGGGCTCACCAACCTTCTTATGGGGGTGACCAGCATATCGGCCATGACCTTCTTTACCGCTACACTGATTGGTGTTGTGCCGTGGATCGGCTTTTATGTGGTCGCGGGCGGAGAGCTTGCAAGCATCCGCACGCCTGGCGACATTGTCAGCCTTGAGATGTGCCTGATCGCACTTGCGCTCATTGTTCTGCTTACCCTTGGCCACTGGCTCAGTAAACGGCTTTCAGACCCCCGCACCCCCATCAGGCGCCCGGGACATTTTGTCTAGGCCTGATAGATAAACCAACAAAACACTTTCATGCACCTGCGCGCTTCGCCATACTCGGCGCCCGGGGCATGGGGTGCCCTTCAGGCTTATATACACCCCACCCATTACGACCATAAATTCGGAGAGAGTTAATGCAACAAGGAGACAAACCCTCCTTCCTGATCGGTGCGCGACGCTATATCCTCGTGGGGCTTTTTACGCTTATCCCGATCTGGCTTACGCTGCTGCTCCTCAACATCATCTTGCAGTTCATACACGCTATGGCGTCACCCGCGATCAACCTCTTGACCGGTTGGGCTGACCCGGGCGGTTTGGCTTATGAGATTGTCAAACACCCGTGGTTCCAGACCTCGCTGGCGGTCATTATCATGCTCAGCATGTTATATGCGGCAGGTTGGTTGGCCTCTCGCTGGCTTGGGCAAAAATTCCTCAAGCTGCTGGATGACATGATCCAGCGTATCCCTGTTGCGCGCACGATCTATAAAACCATCAAGCGCCTCGCGGACGCCATGCAAACCAGCTCAGGCGATGTGGAGCGCGTGGTACTGATTGAGTTCCCCAATGCGGACATGAAAACCGTTGGGCTTGTCACTCGTACTTTCAAGGACAGCCGCACAGGCCGTGAACTTGCCGCCGTGTATGTGCCCACAACACCGAACCCGACCTCAGGCTATCTCGAGATCGTACCGGTTGAGAATGTCGTGCCGACAAACTGGAAGCTTGATGAAGCCATGTCTTTCATCATTTCAGGCGGGGCGGATGTACCTGACGTCTTCAATTACGACAAACCGCCAGCGGATGCCAAACCGCTGAAAGCTGATGACAAATTGACGGAATAATACAAAAAAGGAGCCCGAAGGCTCCTTTTCCAACTCTTTCGCAATTCTCGCTCGCTCCGGGGGGCTAGTTAGCCCACAGAGTTCCACCATTTCTCGAGCTTCGCGTCGATCTGGTCAGCGAGTGACGGGTCACGTCGCGAGATCAGGGCCTGCAGTTCGTCCATATCCAGACGGATCTTCTCGATCCCCGGTGCGTTACGACCGGCTGCGTCTACGTCTTTCTCCTGAAGGTCGATGAAGGCAGTTTCTGCTACTTCAAGGGCTTCGCGCGCACCCTCATATTCAGCAGCCTTCAACATGAAGCGGGTGAGCGACAAGTGATCACGGGCGATAATTTCAGCGCTTTGGCTGCCATCAAACTCATGGATCATTGTGGTTTGTGCGTCATGAATTTGCGCCTGTGCGCCACCAAGGTCATCGTCGGTGATCTCTTCCCGTGCCTCATTGAGGTCGTGGATCAGTTTGGCTTCATCAATTTTCAGCCGCACATATTTCACCTTGGCATCTTCAATGTCACCGCGCTCGATCCCTTTGATCTTCAGCGCGTCTGAAAAATCTTCGACGTCCAGGTCCTTATCGCCAACGGGGATATAAACCACCTTGGGCATCAACGCGTTACCGAACTTCAGTTCGACCACTTTGGTAACAGGCAGGTCGCGCACGCCTTCTGTGGTGGCGCCTTTGCTGTTCGCATCTTCAAGTTCGGCGAATGCCTCGTTGATATAGCGCTCAGCTTCTTCTTTCGCACCGCGCTCAAGGCTCATGTGTGCGTCAAACAACGTTTCAAAAATCTCGCGTTTGTCATTCTCGAACGCGGCAGCCTTCTTCGCTTCTACTTTCGATACAGTCAGCGGCTCCGTCATGGCATCCGTTGGTGGCTTGGCAGCAGCTGCATATGCAGGTGCCAGCGCCAGGGAGGCCGAAAGAGCCGTTGCAATCATCAAGCTTGTCGTTTTCATATCAAGTCTCCTCCATGTTATCGGTGAAGGTATCAGTGACCAAAAGCCTTAGTCTTTGGCCGCGTCAGCAACCGCGTCACCAGCGGACTCTACGTCCCGCCCAACGCCATGTATCGTGTTACAGGCGCTTACCGTGAAAAGCGCGGCGATCAGAAAAAGTGCAGTTGTGAACTTGGCCATTTTTGCCTCCAATTTCTTGTTGATGGTCTGATACTAGTCTGCCCCGCGTCAGGGTTCGATTGGCGGCACCAGGGCGCTTGGTAAAATAGTTATAAAGAGACCAGGGCCTGCCGCTTCATTCTTGCCACAGCCAGATGAGCACAAAAAAAAGCCCAGATAACATCCGGGCTTAGATGGATAGAAGTTAAGGAAGGAAGCGGCCCGAACCTGCTAGTCTGGGGGAGGTATGACCGTGCCCGGGCCACTTCCTTGGGGGGCACACATAGTAACCGCCCAACTCATATGTACGCTTCCGCCTGCAAGTTTTCGATTGGTCAGCACCTTGCCTTCATAAGGAAGGCATAAAAACCCGTCGCGCGGCATACGCACTTATAAAAAAGGTGCCCCGGGGAAGCGAGGAAACCCGAGGAAACGGCCCCGAGGCACCGCCGGCATACACGCATACGCGTGTTCCGGTAGGTATTATTGTTCATCTTCAGGCCGAGCATCTGCCGCCCGTTCATTTTTCTGCCTGGCTGTTGCCAGACCTTCCGCGAAGCCGTGCGCTACTTCCTGCGCGAGCACCGCCAGAATTGAGGCCATGTCTGTGGGGGCATTTGCCGCTTCTTCCACTGCACGCTCTCGTGCCTGGGCTTCAAGCTCGCGCGCCGTCATGCGGCGACATAACCACCAGACAAACACCGCGTTAAGCAACAAAACCAAGCCAGAGAGCAGAAGTACAATATGCTGGGGCACCCCGGCGCTCGTAAGCCATACATAAAGCGCCGCAACCACGAGCCCCGCGCCCACCGCTATGCTTAAACCGGCCGCAATGGCACCAAGTGCGCCATATTTGGCGTGGGTGATAGGCCGCTCAAGAGCAGGCCTCGAGTTCAAGGCCTGCTCGGCGATCAGCTTTAAAGCTGTATCCCACATCGCGGGTGCTTATTTCCGGCTCAGAAGAGCCGCAACAATCGCACCGCCTGCAAAGGCCGCAGCAGTTGAGGCAAACGGACGTTTCTGGATGGTCCTCTCCGCCTTATCGCGGGCAACCTTCGCCTGGTCCTGCTTATCGCTCAGATACTCGCGTGCTTTCACGCCAGCTTCACGCGCGCGCTCCTTGATTGCATCAATATCGAACTTCTCACCGATACCGTTAGGAGCATGACCGTTCGCACTGGCTGCAAGCATCTCTTTGATCTGTGCCAGATCTTTTTTGAGGGTCTTAATTTCCTGCTGAGCAGTAGCCATTGTCGTCTCCTATGTGTTTCAAATTATGCGCGGTGAACCAAGTTAGTGGCTCCGTCGCGCTGACACCCTAAGAGTGGCGATAATCGACTTAGGGAACAATGTGGCCCTAAGGAGAGTTTATAAAAATGCAATAAAGACCCTAGTGCAGGATATGCTCGATCGTCTCGATCAGGTCATCCATGATGAAGGGTTTGGTGAGGTAAGCGCTTGCGCCCTTATTGTAGGCTGCCTCGCGCGTTTCCCTGTCACTGCGCACGGTCAACACCACAACCTTGGGGTCTGTGCCGTCCGCATTGGAGACAATTTCAGGCAGGATATCAAGCCCGTCCCGGTCAGGAAGTCCAAGATCAAGGATCACAACTTCAGGGCTTTCGGTCTCGCATAGCGTCATGCCTTCCGCCGCTGTCGCTGCTTCAAGGAAGTCAACACCATGATCCATCATCGATATCTTGAGGAAGGTACGGATCGACGCCGTGTCGTCTATCACCAGTACTTTCGTATTCTCCAATACTGTCATTGCGCAGCCTCCGCCACCAAAGTCTGGCTGGCGGGGAAACTAAGCGTGAAGACGGCACCGCCGTCCTTATGGTTCCCTGCAGTCACGTCACCTCCCTGTGCTTGCATAACGGACTTTGCGATGGCCAGGCCAAGGCCTGTGCCCGCAACCTGGCTATCGCTTTTATTCAGCCGTTCATATTTATCAAAAACTTTCTGGAGCATATCATCCGGTATGCCTGCGCCTGTGTCCCGCACCCGATAGCAGAAGCCCGCACTGGTCTGTTTCAAGGTGATGGTAATCGGCGCACCATCCGGCGAATATTTCGCTGCGTTGTCGACAATGTTTTGCAGCACCTGGGTGGTCATCATCACGTCCATCTCAACGCGTATACCTTCCACCTGATTGTCGACCATCACCTCCCTGCCCTTCAGCCGTGACTTCAGTGCCTTGAGCACCGTGCCCACAGGCTCCATAGGGTCATGCGGGTTGCGGGCGAACTCTATCTCACCGCTTTCAATACGGGTCATGGACAGGATATTGGTGATAAAACTATCAAGCCGCTGGGCTTCATCAAGCGCGGTTTCAGTGAGGGTATCTTCCTGCTCGTCGGATATCCGCCCTGATGCGCGCAGGCTTCTCAGCACGCTAATGCTACCAATGATGGACGCCAGCGGTGTCTTCAGGTCGTGCGAAACGCTTGAGAGCAGCATGGAGCGCAGTTTCTCGCGTTCCTCCCGGAAACGGCTGTCCGACATGTCGTTCATCAGCTCCACCCGCTCAAGCGTGGCGGCCACATGGTCGGTCAGCGATGTCAAAAGCTGGCCAAAGGCGGCATCAAGCCGCGCCCGCATCGGTATTTTCACGCCAAACACACCGTATTTTTTGTTGCCCGTGCTCATCACTTCAAAACGCCAGCTGGACCCAATACCCAAAAGCGAGCCAAAGCCCGCGGTCTGCCCCTGCTCCCAGCATTTCTTGAGCGCAAGCTTGTCGCGCTCGTTCAGCTCTGCATCGCTTGGATAAGCAAAGAAGCGGGCGTCTTCCGCTCCTGCAACCGAGGTAACAACAAGGTCCGCCCCTGTCTCGGTGGTAGGCAGGAAGAAACCCACCTCCATGCCAAACAGCTTGTGCACTTCCCGGTCCAGTATCTCCAGCACCTGATGGGCGCTATCGGCACCCGATGTCATCTGGTGAATGTCATAAAGCGCACGGCTGCGTCGTTCTTTCATGCGGGCACTGTCAACGCTTGCGCGCACATGCCCCCCCATGACAGACACCACAATCGCCGCAGACAGAAAGATCGCCACATTGATAATGTCTGTAAGCGTGCCCATGTAGAATTGCTCAATGGGCACGGTATAATAATAGTTGATCACCAGAAAACTGAGCACCGATGAAACAAGGGCGGGCAGCAGACCATAGCGCAGCGATACCATCACGCATGCCAACAGAAAAATGAGGGCAATATTGTGGGTATTGATGCGGTGCATGATCATGGGCAGCATGGACCGCAGACCCTCCGCCGCCAGATAGGCAAGACCCACTGCGGCAAAGGGGGCTACAAAATGCTCCCACGTAAATGTCCCTGTGTGCAGGCGAGATAGCAGGCTCGGTTTCGACATCACGCCGTCCAGCGGCACGATAGTGACCTGCGCTTTACGTCCAAAGCGACGGGCTAGCTTGTCTGCGGTGCTCCGTGTCAGTGTGGCCGCGAGACCCGACCGGGTATGTTGGCCAATGAAGATATGCTCGATTTCCTCATCCGCTGCGAAACAGGCTTGAATATAGTCGAGGATAGCGTTGGTGCTTTTGCCGCCGTCCAGGTGCACGATGGTGGCACCGGCGGCCTCGGCCCGACGCAACAGGCGCATGATACGCTCCTGCCGCATGGTGTTGCCCACGTCTTCATCCGGGCGTTCCAGATAAAGAAGACGCCATTCAGCGCCAGACGCAGGCATTTTCCTGAGCGCTGCATCTAACAGCAGATGGCTACGTGGATGACCATCAATACAGACAAGTACGTCCAGTGACATGGCGACCTCGATTTTGTTACCCTCACCTAAGCCTAAGTTTTGCCAGATAAATATTCCATTAGGAACATAACCTTGGCCAAAATCCGGCACCTTCCAAGCACAAAAAAACGGGCCAGAGGCCCGTCTTTATTTCTTCTGCCAACCCTGTTGGCATAGGCGCTTTTGAGTTATTGCCCCGGCAACTCTTCCGCGCCATCCTCAAGTTCACGGCCTGCATCATTAGCCGCTTCTTCAATCTGATCACCAAGGTCCGGCTCACGATCTACTGCCACCAAGACAACAATGGCCGCAAGCACAACACCCAGCAGAATTTTCATATTTCTAGACATAACACTCTCCGTTTGTTTTTTAAACCTAAGCAGTGGGGTGGGAGCCAGAGCTTAAAGCGACGCACCCAGCATCCAGCCCGCTTCATCGTGGAAGCGCATGCGGCTGACCATCAGGTCGACGGTAACTTCATCGCCTGCTTCTTCTGCAACATTCAGCACCTTGCGGGCCTCTGCTGCACAAACAGCGTGCGCCGCCTTGAGGTTTTTAAGCATGTCCTCGGCGCTTTCAGGCAGCTTCTCGTCATCATCAACCGCCGACAGCGCACCGAATGACTTCAGTGTACCTGGCGTGAAATGACCAAGGGCACGAATACGTTCCGCAACGTCATCACCCGCTTCGTGCAGGTCCTGATAATGTTCTTCAAACAGCTTATGCAGGCTGTGAAAGCGTGGGCCGGTGACGTTCCAGTGATAAAAGAGCGACTTCACATAAAGTGAATATGTGGAAGCCAACATGCCACCAAGCGCCTCTGCCACTTTTGTCCGGCTGTCTGCTTTGATGCCGGTATCCATTGACTGGCCATCTTTGATCGGCGTTACGAGCTTCATGTCGTCGTCTCCTGTGGTTTCGGGTTTTGTGGCCTTGATCAACTGATCAATAGCCTCTGATACATCGCGAAGAGCAGTTGCATACTCGTGCTGCTTGGCATCCTGTTCCGCATCTGCGACAGGGCTCTCTTCCGCAATGTGGTTCTGTTCCTCAAGCGCATGCACGATCTGGTCGCGCAAATGCATAAGGTTTTTGGGGCCGTAAGCTTCAAGCGCTTCCAGCGCAGACGCAGAGCCAGAGTAAACTCGCTCTATCCAACGCGCGAGCTGGCGCGCGTCAGAGCCCAAGCCCTCCTCCTCAAGCGCGTCATGATGACGGTTGAGGGTTTGATGGAGGCTGACAGCAAAAGAATCAAAATCTGAACTCCTGCCATATGGTGTGTGTGTTGCTGTCATTTTTTATCTCCTAACTGGGAGCATGATCAGCAATTGCGCATGAGTTTTCGATAGGGAGGGCAAGGGCCTAGATAAAAATCACATAAAGACGGGATAGCTTGTTCGCACAGGTCAGGACGCCAATCTGGCCTGAAACGTGCGCCGGTATGCACCCGGGCTTGTGCCAACAAAACGCCGGAAGTGGTGCCGGAAGGTATCACCCGCCCCAAAGCCTGCGTCAAACGCGATACGGTCGATCGTCAGGTCGGTGAACTCCAGCATTTCTTTTGCAATACGCAGGCGTTCAAGAAGTACCCACTCGAGCGGGGTGTGCCCGGTGATCGCCTTGAAGCGGCGGAAGAAGGTACGAGTGCTCATATGGGCCTGCCGCGCCATATCAAGCACACTATGCTCTGCTGCCGGATTTTTGCGGATACCATCAAGAACCGCCCCAAGCGCGGGGGAGATATCAAGCGGCAGCCTATGCTCGATATACTGCGCCTGCCCACCGTCGCGCTGCGGCGGCGCCACCATCATGCGGGCGACCTTGTTACTGGCCTCCAAGCCGTGATCGCGCCTCAGAAGGTGCAGCAGCATATCAATGCCTGCAACCGACCCCGCTGAGGTGATCACATCTCCTTCATCAATATAAAGCACGCCCGGCTCAACAGCGGCACCCGGTGCGGCTTGCGCCAAGGCGTCTGCATATTTCCAGTGTGTTGTTACGCGCCTGCCGTCCAGCAAACCAGCCGCCGCCAACACAAAAGCGCCGGTACAGACAGCGGCGATGCGTGCACCGCCAGCATGTGCTGCCTGAAGTGTGTCGGTAATGTCACCCGGTACGTCGCCAAGGCGCCAACCGGGAACGACGATGCTATCGGCGGCTATCAATGCCTCCTGCCCGCCGGGGGCGTTCACCACCGCGCCGCCACTTGCGGTGACAGATGCCCCTTCAAGCGAACACACCTCAAGCTGATACCATGTGCCGCCCTGCCCGTCTGTTCGGCTGCCCAATACTTCCAGCACCAAAGCGAACTCAAAAAGACACAAACCCTGATAGGCCAATATGGCGATGCGGTGTGGCTCGCTGGCCGGGCGCGCTGCTTTGTGAGTTGTAGATGTCAGGGAAGGTTGAATCATAAATACCTCGTTGGCACTATATTCCCATATAATGGCATTTACGCCACTTTTCAATGCCACCACATTTGCTGATATTCCCATCATGAAATGCACAAAAACCATTTCGGTTAACAATAGTCACTTCACGTCAGCGGGGCTGCTGCGCGGCTCGAGGCGCCGAAAAAATATCTCGCGCTTTCTGGGTATCTCCACCGCCTGCGCCGTGATGATCATTCGCAAACGCGTGCTTCTATCGCGTTGCACTGGCTCTTTTCACCACCATCCTGCGGACAATTTAGAGGTTGAAGCATGATTGCAAGACTATGGACCGGCTACGTGCCCAATGAAAAAGCCGATGAATATCTGGGCTTGATGAAAGAGGTTGCGATCCCCGACTATAAGAGCATCAGCGCCAATCTGGGTGCTCTTTGTCTGCACCGCCAGCTAGGCCCGGCGACTATGGTGACCATGCTCACCTTCTGGCCGGATATTGATGCGATCAAACAGTTTGCAGGCGAGGCGTATGACACCGCAAAATATTATGACTTTGACCCCGACTTTCTTCTTAAGATGCCCGACAAGGCCGAGCATTTTGAGGTGATTGGAGACCTGGGTTTAGGCAATTCCATAACCTGAGATTATAGGTTATCAGGAAAGCCGTGAAATTACGCCACACCCGCGCCACACATACGCCGCATAAACGCGCACACTTTCCGGAAAAGTGTGGCATTGAACGCCACACTTACGCCACACCCGAAAACGGGCTGTTATCCCCAGAATTCTGCCGATGGTGGGCTGATTGCACCAAAGTCGATATTGAGACCACCGTCGCGGTCGCGCTCCATCCAGACCGGGCCATCCAGATCAAGGAACTCCGCACCTTCAGCCAGCAAAAGCGCTGGCGCCATCGAGAGCGACGTACCGATCATGCAACCGATCATGATCCTGAAACCCATTGATTCCGCTTGGTTTTTAAGGGCGATCGCCTCGGTCAGGCCACCGGTTTTATCCAGCTTGATATTGATGATATCGTAGCGGCCCTTCAGGCGCGGCAGGTCTGCCCGCGTATGACAACTTTCGTCAGCACACAGCGGCACGGCTGACACAAACCCTTGTAATTCTTCATCTTTTCCGGCTGGCAATGGCTGTTCGAGCATATCTACGCGTAGGTTAGCCAGATCCTCATGCACCTGCTTGAGGAGCTCGAAATCCCAGCTCTCGTTAGGGTCGACAATCATCCGGGGTGATGGAGCCTCTTCCCGGATTCTTCTAATTTTTTCAACAACTTGATCACGATCAACCTTGACCTTCAACAGCTTGCAATCCTTCAGAAGTGCGGCTTTCACGGCCATGCGATCTGCAGTATCGATCCCGATTGTCAGGGCCGTGTTCGGGTCGCGCGCGGCTTCGGCGCCAGACATATCAAATGCTGTCCTGCCTGCCAGTTTGGCCTCAAGGTCCCACAGCGCGCAATCCAGCGCATTTCGCGCAGCACCTGCGGGCAATAGCCCGAGCAAATCTGCCCGGCTGCAACCAAGCTCGATGTTTTTTTCTACACCTTTCAGGGCTGCGATCACGCTCTCCGCGTTCTCGCCATAATGGGCGTAAGGTACTGATTCACCACGGCCTTTACAGGCACCTTCACGAATTTCAGCAACTGTGACAGTCACTTCCGTTCTGACACCCCGTGAAATTTGAAAAGGTTCCTTAAGGGGCCAGGTTTCAGCGTGGAACTCTACACGTCTACTCATGGACAGGTAAAACCTTCTAGCACTGTTACAATTTCTTCCACACCCATGCGCAACGGGTCGACGCACGGTACACCAAAAGCGTTTGCTGTGTCTGCGCAAAGTTTTTGCGCGGCTTCAGATTCAAGCGCTGAGGTGTTCAGCGAGATGCCAACCAGCCTGGCTTTGGCGTTGGTGCGCCGCGCCATCTGGAGGTTCAATTCCAGCGTTTCCGCCATTGTGGGCAACTTATAGTGCGGCAGGCTGCGCATGTGAGGGCGATCAGGTTCATGGCATAGCACAAGCGCATCGGCTTGCGCACCATGCAGTAGGCCAAGGCTGACACCCGCGTATGACGGGTGAAAGAGCGAGCCCTGACCTTCAATCAAATCCCAGTGATTTGCATCATTATCCGGGGTCAGCTTCTCGACCGCACCTGAGATAAAATCGGAGATTACCGCATCAATCGGCAGCCCCTCTCCCGCAATCAGGATACCGGTCTGACCTGTCGCACGGAAATCAGCGTTCATGCCGCGCTCCCGCATCGCAGCTTCCAGCGCCAGCGTGGTATACATCTTGCCAACAGAACAGTCCGTGCCCACGGTCAGCAGTCGCAGGCCCGCGCGTTTTGTACCACTGCCAACGGGTAGCGGCTTGTCGGTAAAGCGCAGGTCAACAAGCGCCACGCCGTTTTGCGCTGCTGCATCCCTGATCCGTTCCACACTCGACAGCCTGCGGTGCAGGCCGCTGACGATATCAAGCCCAGCCTCAATCGCCTCAACAATCGCATCAACCCAATTGTCGGTAATAACCCCGCCCGCATTCGCGAGGCCCAGAACATAGGACCGGGCGCCTGCTTTCGCGGCTTCCTTAGGTGTCATAGCCGGAAGCCCAAGGCTGATGGTACAGCCCACAAGGCTATGCTCTGCCAGACACTGCGACGGTCGCCACTGCGCCACGCCACGCGCGGTTTTCACCGCTATCGGGTCTTGCGCTTCACCGAGGAATAGTAAATATGGGGTTTTTATCATGTAGAAGGCCTCTCATATCTCTTGGTTTTACAGAGATTTAGGCAGACCATACATTCCTTGGGTAGATGAGGATAATTCTGTCGTTTCACACATCCATAACCTGAAGTTATGAACTAGAGAGAGCCCATCTCTGAATAGACCTGCTTGAAGTATTTCAAAAAGTGGGCGCACACCCTCGATAGCGGCCTGACCTCATCAGATAGTGCAACAACATCATAGGCAATCGCGGGCTCAAGAGGCGTATATTCAAGCGCCTGATCACCGCCCGCCAGCGCTGTAAGGTGATCCACTAGCGCAATGCCGCATCCAAAACCTACAAGGCTTTTAGCGATATAATATGTTTGCACAGACACAACCGATTGAAGCTGCACCTGGCTGTTTTGGAGATGTGCGGCAAGCAACTGGGACAGCGGCCCGCTTGACCTGATCCCCACGACCTCCCGCTCGCTCAAATCCTGGAGCCGAATACGACCCGAGTTAACCTCTACATCCCCCGGTTTGTGGACACAGACAAACTCGCCCCGCCCCGCCGGATGCCGCGAAACCCCTGATAGCGCTGGCGGGTTGAACGCAATGGCGATGTCGCAGTTCTGCTCCCTGATGGAAGAGAGTATCTCACTGAAATGGGCAGTGCTGATGTCAAAGGTCACGTCAGGATTCTGTTGCCTGAAACCCGCAATCGCGCGCGGCAGCACTTCTAACCCCAAAGCCGGCATAACAGCAATTCGAACATGGCCTGAGCGGCCAAGCTTGAGGTTGTTGGCTCTGTTTTGCAAAGCCCCAACCTGATCATAGATGCCTTTAACATCATCAAACAGCGCGTGCGCCTCGGCCGTGGGTACCATTTTGCCCTTCACCCGGTCAAACAAGCGGTACCCCAGTGTATCCTCTGCGTTACGCAATACCTTGCTAACCGAAGGCTGCGATACATTCAGATACTCTGCCGCCATGGTGACCGAACCACAGCTATAAACGGCATGAAAAATCTCTATCTGACGAAGGCGCATGAAAGCTGGCTCAATTCTGCTTCAAAAAATGACGCGCCATTACGACACTGTCGGTGAAGATTTGTCAAACCTCTACCATCAAGCGCCAGAGATCTAAGCGGATGCACAAAATTTGGCGATGTAAGCCTCGTGTGCCGGTAAGCGCTTAACCGCCCCATTCATGATGGTGCGCAGGTTGGCCATGAAGTCTGTCAGCTCTTTGGAACTGATATCATCCGCCAGCGCACAATAGCCTTTCGGCACCGCATTTTGACCAAGAAGCACATGTAGCCAAGAACCTTCGGTAAACAGCTCATCATCTTCCCTGAAGAGGAAACCATCCTCCAGGTAAAGGTCAATTTTCCGGCGCAACCTCTCAGGCAATTCCATGGCAGCGCAGTATCGCCAGAAATCACTGTCTGTTCGTTGGTTGAGGCAATAATGCAAGACGATAAAGTCTGAGATATTGTCAAACTCCGCGACCGCCTGTCGGTTATATTCCTGCACCACAGTGTCTGTAATGCCGCGAGACGGGAACATTTTTGCCAGCCGCACGATGGCCGACTGGATCAGATGAATGCTCGTGCTCTCCAGCGGCTCAAGAAAGCCGCTAGACAAGCCAACGGCCAAGCAGTTTTTCTCCCAGAACACCTGTCTGCGACCTGTCTGGAACTTAATTGTTCGCGGCTCCGTTACAAGCTCACCATCCAGATTGCCTAGAAGGATTGATGCTGCTTCATCTTCGCTCATATAAGCGCTGGAGAAGACATGACCGTTGCCCGTACGGTGCTGGAGCGGAATACGCCACTGCCACCCGGCAGCATGGGCGATCGATTGCGTATAAGGCTGGGGCGGTGCCACGTTTTCGCTTTGCACCGCGATCGCGGTATCACACGGCAACAGGTGTCCAAGATCATAAAACTCAACCCCCAACTGCTCGCCCAACAACAGGCTTCTAAAGCCGGTGCAGTCGACAAAGAAATCACCTTCGATAACAGCACCACTTTCGAGAGTGAGGGATGTTAGGAATCCTGTTTCACTATCCTGCCCGACGCTCGCAATCTTGCCTTCAACGCGCGTTACGCCCCTGCTCTTCGCCAGCTTCCGCAAGTATCCCGCGTAAAGCCCCGCATCAAAATGATAGGCGTGCACAAGCCCGGCGAGCGGAGAGCCCTCGATCTTATCGGTCGGCGCGAACCTGCCCGCGTTCGCCGCCAAATCATTGAAGGAATAGTCCCAAAGCCCTTCTTTCATGCCCTCATGACGCGCTCTGAAGAAATAATGGTGAAACGGAGTCATGCCGAGGTTGTGCCCGGTCATGCCAAAAGCATGCATATACTTATCGCCAAACTTGCCCCAGTTCTGGAACTGGATACCAAGCTTGAAGGTACCTTTGGTGTGTTTCAGGAAATCATTCTCTTTTATCCCAACAGCCTTATTGAAGAGTTGGATAGGCGGGATTGTGGCTTCACCAACACCGACGGTGCCAATCTGCTCAGATTCCACCAGCGTTATTTCGAGGTTCCGGCCTAGCCTTGTGGCAAGGAAGGCTGCCGCCATCCAACCCGCGGTGCCCCCGCCTGCGATGATGACCTTGCTGATGCGCTCTCTAGATGCTTGCCCCATCTCAGTCCCTTAAGTGCTGCTCAATAAAAATCCCCGCCGATGACTATACCGGCGGGGATTGGGGGTTCAAGGTTTCACAAATACGAAGCGCCTTACATGCGGTACTTCAAACCAAACAGGTACGTCCGACCATAGCTTTGGAAGTCACGTACCTGACGTGGGTCACCGTTATAGTAAGACGTAAACGGCTCATTAGTCAGGTTATTGACCTGGAACAGGACGGAGAGACCATCAATGCCAACCTCACTCAGGTCGTAACCGATCTGTGCGTCGATAATCGTCTCCGGTTTCACGTCCACAAGCGCACGCTGCAGGCTGAGCGTTGATACCTCACCGAGGAAGCTTGACCGGTGACGCAGGCTCGCCCGAGCCTGGAAGCCGTATTTCTCGTAGTAGACAGTGCTATTGATCACTGTCTTCGACAAGCCAGGCATCTGGATCGGATCACTATCCGGCGTTTCCTTGATCGAGCTTTCGGTGAAGCTTGCAGAGAACAGGGCACCAAAACCGTCCAATGCTTCTGTCAGCATGCTGAAAGGCAGGCTTGCAGAAAATTCAACGCCGTAAAGCTTACCGCCATCAATATTGTCAGGCTGTTCGATCAAACCCGTTGTTGATACTGCGTCATCAATATTGGCCTGAGCCAGGATGTCAGAGAAGTCATACTCGGTGAATGTGGTGAACGGGAAGCTTTGCACCTTCTTGTAGAAGCCCGCAACCGACGCATAACCACCGTCGCCAAAGTAGGTTTCAAACGCCAGGTCGAACTGCCAGGTTTTGAAAGGCTTAAGCCGCGGGTTGCCGCCTTTACCACGAACGATCCGCGTGGTTTGGTCGTACCCGAGCTCAAAACCCGCATTCATCTGGTCCATACGGGCACGGGCAAGCACCTGCGCCACGCTAAAGCGGATTTTGTTATTGTCATCAAGGTTGTAGCTGAGGTTCATGCTTGGCAAGAAGTCCCAGTATTTGGCGCCGTCTGTTACGTCAATAAGCTGAACGGTATTCACGCCATCAACCACTACAACACGTACCGCCGCCCCCGTTGAGCTTTGGTCGGTATGCACGGCCTGCACACCCACGTTACCTGTCAGCTGACGTTCACCGATCATCGTGTCAATGTTGGCCTGTACGTAGCCATTGAAGACTTTCTCTTCAACAAGCCAACTGTTGGTGGAGCGAGACAGTTCGCTTTCCGACGCATCCGTCAGGACATAAGCACCAGATTCGAACAGTGCGCGCGCGTCATAAGACAACACATTGCCCATGCCGATGAACTCAAGCGATGTCGGATCAAGAAGATATTGCGACGGTACTGGCACGTCAGCCGGATAGTCCTTCAGCGTTAGGAAATATCCTTTGTCTTCAAGGCTCTTGGTGCGTTTGGCATAACGCACACCATACTCAATGGAGCTCAGGAAGTCGTTCTGCACCGTTTGTTCAGCGCTCAAGCGGATAGCATACAGCTCGTCATCCGCTTCAGGCGCGTTGATAAACCCGTCCTGCGCGTTATCCGCTGGATAAGCACCAGCGTTGACGAGGCCGCCGCCCCAGCTCAGCGGGCCGCCAAGCTGCATAAGCGATGGATCAGCGTAATTCAGGCCATGCGTAAAGATAGCAGCACCGTCTGGCGTGATGCTGAAGCCTATATCATCGGTTGCGCCAACACCTGAGCCACGGCCCGTACCGGCGTAGGTTTCCGTGTTGCGTTCAACCCGGTCAACTTTGGAGTAGCTGACATCAGCCTCAAGAAGCCAGCCATCGTTCATCTGGTATTCGGTGTTCCAGCCGAGCGCGATGGTTTCTGCCTCACGGTCAACAAAGTCATTTCTGACAACCGCTTCAACACCATTGAACTGACCTTCTGTGATCAGGCCGTCAGCTTCCGTCCAGCCGTCCTGTAATTGTGCACCAGACCATGAAAGTGGAATCTCAATGCCGCGCAGGGTCTGCTCATCATCAAACTTGGAGTAATAAGCATCAATTGTTGTGCGGAACGCACTGTCATGCGGTGCGTATTCAATCACACCCAGAAGCCCGTCGCGTGTCAGTTCATTAGACTTCACGTATGGTTTGGCGCCACCAATCACCAGGTTGCCGTCCGCATTGCCGTTATCGCTTGGGAAACCCCAAGCGTTCCAGCGTTCTTCCTGTGTTGGGGAGAGCATGCGGGCATACCCGAACGCAACACCAATCGTATCGTCCGCGAACTGGTCAACATAGGATACGCTGGCCCGGTAACCCCACGCCGAAGTGCCTGAGTTGAGCGCACCCAGATCAGCATATTCACCACGCACGTTCACCACGAGCGCCTGCTGACCATAGGCAAGCGGGCGAATGGTCTGCATATCAACGGTGCCGCCAACAGCCTGTGACGTCAGGCTGGCATCAGGGGTTTTGTAGATCACAACGCCATTGATCAGCTCAGATGGATACTGATCATATTCCACGGCGCGGTTATTGTTTGCAGAAACCTGTTCGCGCCCATTGAGTGTGGTTGTTGTGAAATCAGGCGCGAGACCACGGATCGAGATCACGTTCGCCCGGCCATCGAGCCGCTGAGCAGCAAGGCCCGGCAAACGCGCGATCGATTCTGCGATCGAAGCATCAGGCAATTTACCCAGATCTTCTGCAGAGATCGCTTCAACGATTGACGAGCTCTCACGCTTGCGTGCGATGGAACTCATGATACTGGCACGAATGCCGGTTACGGTGATTTCTTCAAGCTCAGCAACTTCTGAATCTTGATTGTCTGTATCCTGTGCAAACGCAGGCGCTGCTGCGAGTGCGATGGCTGATAGAGACGCAAATGATAAAAGTGTAGACCTAGTCCTTGAGGTGCGCATGCAACCTTCCCCTTCCGCTCTTAACGTTTCCTGGGTCACCTGGCTCTTCCCCTAAGCTAAAGTGCCATCATGAACCTACGCACCCCCTTCCACCGGAGCGCTTTGGCATTCCCTTTTTTCAAAATGCGTTCATATTTTTGCAAAAATCAAGCATTTTTTTCATTTTTTTGTTAAACATTGCAATCAATGAAAATACCGTGCCTTTCCTGCAACAATCCTTATTATAGCGCTGTATTTTTAACATCTTGACAATATTTGGCTTCTATTTTCTCTCACGCAGAAGCACCAAATGCGTGGCATTGAAAAATATTTTCATTTTTTTTTGCATTTTTTGCAAAAACTGGTAAGACGGAAATTGCCGAGGGGAAACGGCAATCGGAAGTTAAGGTTATATATCGTTTGGGAAGAGGGTTATTGCATGACCAACAAACCGCATCTGGGGTTTTGGCAAATCTGGAACATGTGCTTTGGTTTCATGGGCATACAGTTCGGCTTTGCGCTGCAGAATGCCAATGTCAGCCGCATTTTCCAGACGCTTGGAGCCAGCTTCGATGACATTCCGATTCTCTGGGTCGCTGCCCCCCTTACTGGCCTGATCGTTCAGCCCATCATCGGTTACATGAGTGACCGCACCTGGACACGCCTTGGCCGCCGCAGGCCATACTTCCTTTGGGGTGCTCTGCTCGCGACCGCCTCCCTGATCATCATGCCAAACTCGCCTGCACTGTGGATTGCAGCAGGAATGCTCTGGATCATGGATGCGTCTATCAACGTAACGATGGAGCCCTTTCGTGCCTTCGTAGGGGACAACCTGCCGGAAGACCAGCGCACCACAGGGTTTGCACTGCAAAGCTTTTTCATTGGTGTCGGGTCGGTCGTGGCATCAGCCCTCCCCTATATGATGAGCAACTGGTTTGGCGTCAGCAATATTGCGCCAGAAGGCGTCATCCCGGATTCGGTAAAGTGGTCCTTTTATATCGGTGGTGGCGCGCTGCTGCTTGCCGTTTTGTGGACCATCCTCAAAAGCAAGGAATATAGCCCCGAAGAACTGGAAGCCTTCGCGAAAGCCGAAGAAGCCCTTGCGTCAGTATCTGCAGCACCCCTGGGTCGGGAAACCGGCGAGCGTACTGCAACACAGTACCTGAAGGCATCGGTTCTCTGGTTATTAGTGGGCGCTATTGGCATTTGGCTTGTCGCGTCACAGGGGCTCGACAAGCAGCTTTATATTCTTGTTGGCGGGATCGCTACCTTTGGTGTGCTGCAAATAGCCACGGGCCTCCTGAAACAGCAAAACCATGCCCGTAACGGTTTCTGTGAGGTGGTGGACGACATCTTCCTCATGCCTCGCGTCATGAAACAACTGGCAGCCGTGCAGTTCTTCTCCTGGTTCGCCTTGTTCGCGATGTGGACAAGCGCCACACCCGCCGTCACGGCCTATCACTTCGGTGCGACAAACACCGCGTCGACAGCCTTTAATGAAGGCGCGGACTGGGTTGGTGTGCTTTTCGCAGCCTATAATGTTTTTGCGGCTCTTGCAGCCCTCATGATCCCCAAACTTGCAGACGTATTTGGGCGCCGGATGACCCATCTCATCAACCTCTGCCTTGGCGGCTTGGGTCTCGTGTCCATGTTCTTCATCAATGATCCAGACTGGCTTCTCGTCTCCATGGTCGGGGTGGGGATCGCATGGGCGTCCATCCTGTCTGTGCCCTACTCGCTGCTTTCCAGCGCCGTGCCATTTGCAAAAATGGGCGTCTATATGGGCATATTCAATTTCTTCATCGTTATCCCGCAACTTCTCGCGGCCAGTGTATTGAGCCTGATTGTACGAACCTTTTTTGAGGGTGAGCCGATCTTCGCACTCGTTATTGGCGGCATCTCCATGATCATCGGTGGCTTTGCCACTCTCATTGTTGGCAAAGGTGAAACAAGCAATGCGTAAATCTTCAATTGGCAACAGGTTGCTCGCGGCGACCGCAATCATTGGCTGCCTCACCGGCGCCGTTTTTGCGGAACCCGCGACGCCACGCCCCGAGGCGCTCAAACCCTATACCGAACGCCCCATCACAGATGACATCATGTACTTTGTGATGCCCGACCGCTTCGCGAATGGCGATGAAAGCAATGACCGGGGCGGCATGGAAGGCAGCGCGATCGATCACGGTTTTGACCCCAGCCACAAAGGCTTCTACCACGGGGGTGACTTGAAAGGACTGACCGAAAAGCTGGATTATCTTGCGGATATGGGGGTCAGCGCCATCTGGTTGACGCCCATTTTCAAAAACAAACCCACGCAGGGTAACGTTGAAAATGTAACCGCTGCCTATCATGGGTATTGGATCACAGATTTCACGCAGATCGACCCACACCTTGGTACCAATGATGACCTTAAGGCGTTTGTGGCTGCCGCGCACGCACGCAACATGAAGGTGATTTTTGATATCATCACCAATCACACGGCGGACGTGATCAAGTATCAAGAGTGCCTGCCCGAAGATGAGCTGAAAGCCGATGGCAACGTGCCTTTGTGCGACTACCGCAGTAAAGCCGACTATCCATATACCACTATCGGCAAGGCAGATGGGGCACCCATCAATGACGGCTTTATGGGCGATGAGCCTGCTCAGCAGACTACGGAAAATTTTGCAAAGCTGACGAACCAGAATTTTGCCTATACACCCTACATTCCTGAAGGCGAGCAGAACGTCAAAGTCCCGTCATGGCTTAACGATATTCGCTATTACCACAATCGCGGAGACAGTGAATGGAAGGGCGAAAGCTCGCTGTACGGTGACTTTTCCGGCCTTGATGACCTGTTCACTGAACATCCGTATGTGACCCAAGGCTTTATAGACATCTATAAATTCTGGATCAGCGAGTTTAAAATTGATGGCTTCCGTATCGACACGGTCCGTCACGTAAACGATAGCTTCTGGCAAACTTTCGCTCCTGCGATTGTTGATCACGCAAAAGCAGAAGGGATCAGTCAGTTTTACGTCTTCGGTGAGGTTTATGACGGCAACCCGGAACATCTGAGCCACTTCACCCGCGTCGCCAAGCTACCGGCTGTGCTGGATTTTGGTTTCCAATGGCAGGCTCGTCAGGTCATTGCCGATGGTAAAGCCCCGGCTTTATTGAAAGAATTTTACGCTCACGATCATCTTTACGACACGGCCTGGAGCAGTGCATCCATTCTGCCCACGTTCCTGGGCAACCACGACATGGGCCGTATTGGACGCTTTATTGTAACGGCAGATAACACCAACCCGGCAGAAGCACTTGATCGCAGCAAATTGGCCCATGCCCTCATGTACCTGACCCGCGGTGTCCCTGTTGTCTATTACGGCGACGAACAAGGCTTCACGGGTGACGGCCATGACCAGGATGCACGTGAGGATATGTTCCCGAGCAAGGTCGCTGTTTACAACGACAATCAGGCCATTGGTTCTACAGTGACGCCAGAGGCAGATAACTTTGACCCCAGCCACCCGCTCTATACGTCGCTTACCGAATTAGCTTCGTTCAGGATGAAACACGGGGCCGTACGCGGCGGTGAGCAAAAGGTTTTGTTTGCGGATGACAAGCCCGGGATTTTTGCCATTGAACGCTCAAGCGGAAGCGAGGCCTTGGTGATTGTCTTCAACACGTCGTCCTCCAAAGCGAAAGCCAAAATCGAAATAGCCGCACCTTTATGCTGGGTTGGGGGCGCAAAAGCCTCACTTTCAACCAACGGCACAACAACAACTGTGTCCATGCCGCCTCTGAGCTGGTCCGCACACAGCCTGAATGGTTGCACAAATGAGTAATGATGGAGTTTCAAGCGTGACCAATTGGTGGCAAGGCGCCGTAATTTACCAGATCTATCCCCGCAGCTTTTGCGACAGCAATGGCGACGGTGTCGGCGACCTGAACGGCATAACCTCAAAACTGGATTATGTGGCAAGCCTTGGCGTTGATGGCATCTGGGTGTCGCCCTTTTTCAAATCACCCATGCATGACTTTGGCTATGACGTGGCTGACTTCCGCGATGTGGACCCAGTATTTGGCACACTCGATGACTTTGACCGTCTGCTCGAGAAAGCCCATTCACTGGGTCTCAAGGTGGTGATCGACCAAGTCTATTCCCACGCGTCAAAGGACTGCGAATGGTTTCAGGAAAGCAAAAAAGGCAAAAACAACGATAAAGCCGACTGGTTTGTCTGGGCAGATGCAAAACCCGATGGCAGCCCGCCAAACAACTGGCAATCAGTTTTTGCAGGCCCCGCCTGGACGTGGAGCGCTGCCCGGAAACAGTATTATTTCCATAACTTCCTTTCCGAACAACCGGACCTGAACCTCCATAACCCGGACGTGCAGGAGGAACTCCTGTCTGTCGCGCGCTTCTGGCTCGACCGCGGGGTCGACGGCTTCAGACTTGATGCCACCAATTTCTATATGCATGACCCGAATCTGGAGGATAACCCGCCGTACAAAAACGGTAACGCCGTGCGCCCCTTCGACATGCAGGACCAGATCTATAACCAGTCGCACCCGGATATAGAAAAATTTCTCGCGAGGTTGCGCAAGCTGATGGATAGCTACGGCGCCAAATTTACCGTCGCGGAGGTTGGCGGCAGGCGCTCGCTTGAGGAAATGGCCGCCTATACCAAGGGCGATAGCCTCCTTCACACAGCATACAGCTTTATTTTTCTGGAAGAGGAAGAACTTACTGTTCCCGGCATACGGGGTGCGATTGAAGATTGGGACGGCGCGGCAGACAGTTGGCCTTCCTGGACTTTCTCAAACCACGACCGCAAGCGCGTGGTTTCACGCTGGCGCAAATCGCGCCCCGCAGACGCCTTCGCCAAGGCAATGAACGCCCTTCTGCTGTCCCTTAAAGGCACCATCTTTGTCTATCAGGGGGAAGAGCTCGGCCTGCCACAAGCCAATGTACCTTTTGATCGCCTGGTCGACCCGGAAGCAATCAAAAACTGGCCGGAAACCTTGGGGCGGGACGGGTGTCGAACCCCCATGCCCTGGTCATGTGAGGGTACAAATGGTGGCTGGCCCGCAGAAACCTGGCTGCCGTTTGATGCGGCCCACTTTCCGCTCGCGGTTAACAGGCAGGAAGACGACCCTGCTTCGTCGCTCGCTTTTACCCGCAAATTGCTAAAGCTCAGGAAAGAGCGCCCAGCCCTCATAACCGGTGAGATCGCTTTTCTTGATGTGCCTGAGCCTGTGATTGCCTTCACCCGCACGCTGGATGAGGAAACTCTGCTTTGCGTCTTCAACCTGGGTGAAGAAGAGACACCTTGGACCTGCCCCATGGCTACAGATAAGCTTTTGCTGGGTGTTGGCGGCGTTGAACGTGCAGACCAAGCCAGCCTACCGGTGTGTGGCGGTTTTATCGCATCAATCTAGGCTAAGCGAATATGGTCTTGCGGTATTATGAGCCGCAAGACTCCCTGATGATCAGATCCGTCGGCAGGTTCGAGGATTGTACGGTCTGCCCTTCAAGCATTCTCAAGAGTTTACTTACGAGCAGACGGCCCGCTTTCGTCACGTCCTGGCGGATCGTGCTGAGCGCGGGGCTTGAATATGCCGCGACCAGCACATCATCATAACCAATCACGGAAACATCCTGCGGGATACGCAAGCCCGCGCGCGCAATGCCCCGCATGGCACCAATAGCGATCATATCACTTGCAGCAACCACACCGTCAAACTTGATGCCCTGCTCGATGAGTACATCAATCGCCTCCATGCCAGACTCCGGGTAGAAATGCGCGGGCCTGACCAACTCTTCCTGATAGGCAATGCCGTTCAGTTCCAACGCTTCCCGGTATCCTGCCAAGCGCAGTTGCACCTCGGGCCCTTCCGCGTCCCCCACAAACACAATGCGTTTGCAGCCCATACGAATAAGATGGTTGGTCGCGCGGCGCCCGCCCTGCTGGTTATCACTCCCAACAGAACAATACTGCTGTTCAGGCAGTTGCGCACCCCAGGCCACAAAGGGCACCTTCTTTTGTGCAAGTTGGTTCAGTTGCGCATGCAAGGTGCTTTGGCCAATTACCACAAGGCCATCACAGCGCCCGCTGGCTACCAGATTGGCCGCGCTTTGGTAATCCGTCATCGTCAGGTGAGAGATCAGCATATCGCAGTTGCGCTCCTTGAGCGCGTCACCGATGCCGCCAATCAGATCAAGGGTAAAAGGGTCGGAAAGTCGTGTATCGCGCCCTTGCGGCGGCGGTATGATGATCGAGATGGTTTTGTCGGCCTCGTCTGCATAGACCTTGTCCTTCAGACGCCCGGAATAGTTATTATTGTGCGCGAGCGACATGATGCGCTTTTTCGTTCGGTCCGACACCAGCGGGCTGTCATTCAAAGCCCGCGAAACGGTGGAGATCGAAACATTGGCCAGTAGCGCTAAGTCCTCAAGTCGTCTCAGGTTTTTCTTCTCAGATTCGTCCATGGATCACATTCTTGCACATTTTTGCATTGTCGTAAGCATTATCTCGCCACCGGCTTAATTTAGTCAATCTCTACTATAGTTTGCGCGCTCGAACAATTTGCACTGGTTGCATCAGCTTGAATAAAAATGACCCCATCATGCAAAGCATAACAGGGTCATTTTCTTAAATTGTTGTGAGGTGCTAGGCAGCCTTTTTACGGGTCTCCAGTTTCCTCAGAAGCACATAAAACACCGGCGTGAAAAAGAGACCAAAGAAGGTTACGCCGAGCATGCCTGAGAACACGGCAATACCCATTACGTTCCGCATCTCAGCCCCGGCTCCGGTTGACAGCACCATCGGCACCACGCCCATGATGAAAGCAAAAGACGTCATCAGGATCGGGCGAAGCCGCATCCGCGCCGCCTCAATGGCTGCCTCAACAATAGACCGACCCTGTGTCTCCAGTTCGCGCGCAAACTCCACGATCAGGATCGCGTTTTTACATGCAAGCCCTGCCAGCACAAACAGACTGATCTGGGTAAAGATGTTGTTGTCGCCACCCGTGAGCCACACACCAACCATGGCAGAAAGCACACTCATAGGCACAATCAGTATCACGGCAAGCGGCAATGTCAGGCTTTCGTATTGCGCCGCCAGCACAAGAAACACAAGAAGCACACAAAGCGGGAATACAAACACTGCCGTGTTGCCAGCAAGGATCTGCTGGTAGGTCAGGTCTGTCCACTCATAGGTCATACCTTTTGGCAGTGTTTCATCAAGTATCTTCGAGATTGCAGCCTGCGCCTGCCCGCTTGAATAGCCGGGAGCTGCGTCACCGTTCAGGTCAGCCGCCCGGAAACCGTTGTAGCGTTGCGCGCTTTCCGGCCCGTAGCTTTCATCCATCGTCATAACCGAAGCAAGCGGGATCATATCACCGGAAGAATTGCGAACCTTGAGCTGCAACGCTGCCTCAGCAGACGAGCGATACTGTTTGTCTGCCTGTGCGATCACCTGATAGGTACGACCAAAATTGTTAAAATCATTGACATAGAGCGAGCCGAGATAGACCTGCATCGTGTTAAAGATTTCATCGATATTCAGGCCGAGCTGTTTCGCACGTTCCCGGTCAAGGTCCGCATAAAGCTGCGGCACATTGATCTGATAGCTCGAGAACACACCGGCTAACTCAGGCGTAGCCCATGCCTTCTGCAACACCTGCTGCAATGCACCATTCAAGGCCTCATATCCAAGGTCTGTACGGTCTTCTATCTGCAGCTTGAAGCCACCAATAGTTCCAAGGCCCTGCACAGGCGGCGGCGGGAAGATAGCGATAAATGCTTCTTCGATGCCACCGAATTGCTGCTGCAGTCGGCCAGCAATCGCACCGCCTGACATGGCGTCACCTTTGCGCTCTTCAAACGGGTCGAGTGTTACAAACACAATGCCTGCACTTGAGCTGTTGGTAAAACCGTTGATAGAAAGACCGGGAAATTGTACCGCGCTTTTCACACCCGGCTCCTGAAGGGCGATCTCACCCATCTCGCGGATAACCGCTTCCGTACGTTCTAGCGTAGCACCGTCCGGCAGTTGCGCGAAACCAACCAGATACTGTTTGTCCTGCCCCGGCACAAAACCTTGAGGCACTTCTTCAAAGCTCTGGTAGGTCAGCCCCAAAAGCGCAGCATAGATCACAACAGCAATTGTCTTGCGGCCCAATATCTTGGAGACACCACCGGAGTATGCTTCTGAGCTGCTTTTGAACGCACGGTTGAACAGGCGGAAGAAACCGCCAAACACAGTATCAATACCCCGGGTCAGGCGATCTTTTGGTGCGTCATGCCCTTTGAGCAGCAGTGCTGCAAGCGCTGGGCTGAGAGTGAGCGAGTTAAACGCGGAGATCACCGTTGAGATCGCAATGGTCAGCGCGAATTGCTTGTAGAACTGGCCCGTGAGCCCGCTGATAAACGCAATCGGCACAAACACAGCAACAAGGGTGAGAGAGATTGCGATAATCGGGCCGCTGACTTCGCGCATCGCCTGATAGGTCGCTTCCTTCGGCGACATGCCGTTCTCGATATAACGTTCAACGTTTTCAACCACCACAATGGCATCATCCACCACGATGCCGATCGCCAGTACCAAGCCAAATAGAGAGAGTGCGTTGATGGAAAATCCGAACACATACATCAACGCAAAGGTACCGACGATCGACACGGGAACAGCAAGCAACGGAATAATCGACGCCCGCCATGTCTGGAGAAATACGATAACCACAAGAACAACAAGCGCGACCGCTTCCAGAAGTGTTTTGACAACCGCCTCAATCGACCCGCGCACAAAAACCGTAGGGTCATACACGATGCTATAGTCAACGCCTTCCGGGAAGTTGGCTTTCAGCTCTTCCATGGTCGCACGGACATTGTTGGAGATTTCAATCGCGTTTGCGCCCGGTGCCTGGAAAACGGGCACAGCAACAGCGGGCTTGTTATCAAGCATTGACCGCAGCGCGTATTGCGAAGCTCCAAGCTCAATACGTGCAACGTCACGCAGCCGTGTGATCTGGCCCGCATCCCCTGCACGAATAATGATATCGCCAAACTCTTCGGTGGTGCCAAGGCGGCCTTTGGCGTTGATCGGCAATTGAAGCTCAATACCATCGTCATACGGAGCACCGCCAACAACACCGGCAGCGACCTGAATATTCTGCTCGCGGACCGCAGCGATCACTTCCGTAGCGGACAGTCCGCGCTCAGCGATTTTCTCAGGGTCCAGCCAAAGGCGCATGGCATAGTCGCCAGCACCAAAAATCTGCACCTGGCCGATGCCTTCAATTCTGGCCAACTGGTCTTTCACGTTAAGGACAGCATAGTTCCGAAGGTAAAGCATGTCGTAGCGCTCATTAGGGGAGCGCAAGTGAACCACCATAGTGAGGTCAGGCGAGCTTTTCACAGTGGTAACGCCGAGGCGCCTCGTGACTTCGGGCAGGCGTGGTGTGGCTTGCGCCACCCGGTTTTGCACCTGCTGCTGTGCAAGGTCCGCATCTGTACCGATCTTGAAGGTCACGGTGAGCGTCATGCGGCCATCTGAGGTAGCTTGGGAAAACATGTAGAGCATGTTCTCAACGCCGTTGATCTGCTCTTCAAGTGGCGTTGCTACTGTCTCCGCGATCACTTTAGGGTTCGCGCCGGGAAACTGGGCAGTGACGACAATGGAGGGTGGCACAACTTCCGGATACTCAGAAATCGGTAGACGAAACATGGCGATAAGGCCTGCCATGAAAACCACAATCGAAAGCACGCCAGCAAAAATGGGGCGATCAATAAAAAAACGGGAGATATTCATCTCTTGTCTCCGTGCTGTTGTGTTCACGCGCTAGCCCGCGCGGCACACAATAGAACGCGCCTCAGCCTTCTTTCTGACCAGGCACATCGAAATTTCGGAACGATACGCCAAAGAACATCCGGCGCTTTACGAGCGGCACCCGGGCAAGAATGTACCCGGATGTCATATCTCTGGATTGGGCCTATCAGCCCGCCGCAAGTGCGCGGTGCTTACCGTTGGCTCGCCATGGCTGTCTGAACAGCTTGGTCTACCGTTCGGGCCGCCACTTGAATATTGGGACGAACACGCTGCAAGCCGTTCACGATAACCCGCTCACCAGCTTCAAGACCCGAAAGCACAACCCTGCCACCACCAACACTGCGGCCAAGTTTCACCTCGCGGTACTCCACAATATTATCAGAGTTTACCGTGTAGACGAACTTTTTGTCCTGATCGGTGCCCACGGCCTTGTCACTGACAACAAGTACCTCTTCCTTGGCGGGTGAGCCAAGACGAATGTCTGCAAACATGCCAGGTGTCAGCGCACCATCTGTGTTCTGGAAAACGGCGCGAGCCCGGATTGTGCCTGAACGCAGGTCAAGGCGGTTATCAAAGGACGAAAGCTCACCTTCATATGACACGCTGTCACCTGCCAGTGTCATCACAACCGGCATAGCACCGCCTTTGGAGGCTTGACGCTTTGCCGCAATATAAGTGCGCTCGTCCACATTGAACTCAGCGTAAAGCTGGTCGTTCGAGACAAGGGTGGTGAGCACAGGCGCAGACGCACCAGCTTCAATAACGTTGCCAACTGTGATTTCCGCCCTGCTGACGACGCCTGAAACAGGCGCGGTCACATGGGCGTAGTCCAGGTTAAGTTTGGCTGTTGTCAGTTGTGCTTCGGCAGACTTGAGCGTCGCCACAGCAACCTCATGGTCATTTTTACGCTTGTCATACGCGCTTTTGGAAACAAAGCTGCTTTCAACAAGTTCTGCCGCACGTTTCAGCTCCGCTTCCGTCAGGATAAGTTGCGATTTGGCGGAAGCGATATCGGCTTCAGCGCGAGCAACAGCGGCTTCAAACGGGCGTGGATCGATCACAAAAAGCAGTTCACCTTTTTCAACATAATCACCGTCTGAAAAGGCAACTTTCTGAATGGTTCCCCCAACGCGCGGACGAATTTCCACATAGTCAACAGCTGTCAGGCGGCCAGAAAACTCACGCCACTGCCTAAGCTCTTCAGGCTGGATTGCCGTTACCTCAACTTCAGGGGCCGCAGGTGCCTCAGCAACCCCGGCCTCTTCAGCCTGTACATCATTGAGCTGGTAGGCGCCGAAGCCGCCCACTATTGCTGTAGCCATCAGTGCGGCAACAGCAGTGTGTCTTTTCAGATATGCTTTTGTGCTGCTCATTATCGTGTCCTCGGTGTCGTTATGACCGTTTACATACCGGTCGGTTTGTTTCGCTTGAAGTCTAAATGCATACCGATCGGTATGTTTTCAACCCCTTTTGCGATTTTTAATTCTGATTGCGGTTATTCACGAGACTTATAGTGGCGTGTTTTCAATAACTTGGCGCGAGGAGGCCTCGGGCACTTGAAAGAAAAAGCTGCCAGCACAACAGGTGCGGACAGCTTCATTATTCATTTATGGGCAGCTTATGCGGCTCAGGCCGCTTTCGGTTGCGCCACGGCCCGGTATTCGGCCTTTACATCGAGGATTCGGTACAGCCCTTCACGGATATCGGCCTTCACAACCTCAAGGTCATAAAAGGTACGACCGTAAAGCAGCAGGCCCTGAACATATTGCAACAAGATACGAGCAACCTGCCTCGGGTCACACTCGCTGTTCAGATAACCGCCAGACTGCAGCCCCCGAACCAGGGCTTCATCATACTTCTGCGCGTTCTGGCACATAAGCTGACCTGCCTGCCGCACCTTGTCTTCTCCCGTGCCCACCTGCGCGCCCGAGGTGAAGAAAGGGCAGCCGGATACAGGGTTATCGTCTCCAAGCTCCTCTTCAGTCTGATAAGCAAGAATGTGGTTCACCAAATTTTCCAGCTGTTCGATGGGTGTATACCGGGCGGAAAAAACTTCATCCAGCTCATGCTTCTTCTGCTCCCAATGGTGCACAGACGCTTCATAGAAAAGGTCGGCCTTCGTTTCAAAGTGATGATAGAAACCACCTTTGGTCACGCCTGCAGCTTTACAGATCTCGTTCACGCCAACGCGTGTATAATTGCTCTTCCAGATCAGATCGATTGCAGTATCGAGCAAACGCTCACGTGTATTTTTAGACCTTGTCATCTCAACCTCTTCCCTACTTTGGCTGAATTCTATTACCTTATATACATACCGGTCGGTATCTTTTCAAGGGATGGTCTGCACCATTAGGTATGCTTCACAAGGTTTTGGTGTGAACGATCCAAAAACAGCATGTTCTCAAAAATGGAACGGGGTGTTGCGTTTCACGCTACTTCAAAAGGTGTGAACTGCTCCCCACTTCTGACGGACACGACACGAAGGAAACAAGAAAATGAATATGCCCTCAAACAAGGAACGGATGCCATCGCCCGGCGGCTCATCTACCATCATAAGCGTATTGAACATGCTCGCGGTAAGTGGTTTTGTTATCTATATGTTTGTGGTTGGCTAGCCGCACAGCCCTCAGGCGATTGACGCTTCCACTTCATGCTTGATCTGGATACGGTCCTGCTCCGTCACGCCAAGAAGGCCTGCGATCTTGGCCAAAACATTGGCCTCAAAATTATCAATCCGATTGTCAGCAAAGGCCACCTGCCACAACAGCCTGACAATTTCCTGCCTGCCGTCCTGATCCAGCTCTTTGGATATAGTTCGGGTAAACCGGTAAAGGTCCGTCGCATCCTGTTTTTCCGCCAGCGCCTGCTCAATAATATCATCAGCATCTTCGCTTGAGAGCCAAAAATGCTCGGTCATGCAATCACTTAACCGCTCACGTTCATCAGCGCAAAAGTCGCCATCGCTTGCCGCCACATGGGCCATCAATGCAGCCGTCGCGAGTTGCAGTTCGTTTGCCTTGCCGCCATTTTGCTCACCCGTCAGGCCCAGGAGCTCAGATACCTTCTGCCACATCAGTCTTCCTCGTCGTCAGTTATTCTTTCTTTTCACCTATTTATATGGCCCCAAACCGGGCCTGGCTCAAGCTTTGTGAGGTCTGCTCACCAAAAACTGAATTCAAGAGCAAACTTCGGAGAGCAGTACCAGCCAAGCTCTCTTATCTTTTACCCATCGCCTGATATATAATGCGAGGAGAAGATAATGAGTGTTGAGACGCGAATAAACATGAGTGATGAAGCCGACGGCAAATATTTGACCGATGAAGAAAAATGGCAGGCGGTACTACGCCGTGACAAAACGGCAGATGGCCAGTTCTTCTTCTCTGTCGCAACGACCGGTGTGTTCTGTCGGCCATCCTGCGGTGCGCGCCAACCGCGGCGGGAGAATGTGGATTTTCACACCTCGCCGCTGGACGCTGAGACCGCCGGTTTTCGCGCCTGCAAACGCTGTAAACCGACAGAAACACCCACATGGCACGAACGCACCGACCTTGTCGCCAAGGCCTGTCGTTTCATTGAAGAATCTGAGACAGCACCGCCTCTCGCGGAAGTTGCCGCGCATATAGGCCTGAGCCCCTATCATTTCCACCGGGTTTTTAAGGAAGTCACCGGGGTGACCCCCAAGGCATACGCGACAAGCCACCGCACAAAAAATGTGAAAGGCAGCCTGAAGGAAAGCCGCACGGTAACCGAAGCAATTTATGACGCAGGCTATAACGCCAACAGCCGCTTTTATGAAAACGCCCAAGGCATGCTGGGCATGACGCCCAAGGAATACCGCGCGGGCGGCTCCGGCAAAACCATCCGCTACGCCATCGCTGCATGTTCCCTAGGGTTTGTCCTGGTGGGCGCGACAGACCGGGGCATTTGCACCATCCAGTTGGGCGACGATCATGCGGGGCTGGAAGCGGCGCTTATGAGCGAGTTTCCCGGCGCAGTGCTTGAGGAAGCCAGCACTGAGCTGAAAGCCTGGGTCGGCACCGCAATTGCCATGATCGAAGACGGAAAATCAGCCCCCGCGACACTGCCACTTGATATCCGTGGCACCGCATTCCAGCAAAGGGTCTGGGCTGTGCTCCGGGAAATTCCGTCAGGTGAAACAAAGAGCTACAAAGATGTGGCTGAAGCTATCGGGTCGCCGGAGGCTGTGCGCGCCGTAGCCCGTGCCTGCGCCAGCAACCGCATCGCTGTGGCTATCCCATGCCACCGGGTTGTGCGTAGCAACGGCGGCATCAGCGGCTACCGCTGGGGTGTTGAGCGCAAACGCGTCCTCCTTGAGAAGGAGAGCGCATGATGAACGTGCCCCAACCCACGCTTAACCCTACGCTGACTGAACGGGTTGAACAGCTCGACTGGACCGTAGCCCAAGAGAGCTTGTTTGAGCACGGTTTTGCAAAGCTCGGGCCCTTGTTGAGCCCCGCGGAATGCTCCTATTTCCGGGCCCGGTATGACGATGAAGTCCTGTATCGCAGCCATATTCACATGGCACGGTACGGCTTCGGGAAAGGGGAGTATAAATATTTCTCCTATCCTCTGCCCGACCCGCTCACCACAATTAGAAGTGCCAGCTACACGCCACTAAGCATGATCGCAAACCATTGGAATGAAAGACTTTCGCGGGACACACGATACCCAGATAGTCATGATGGCTATATCGCGCACTGCCATGAAAAGGGCCAAAAACGCCCAACACCACTTATCCTCAAATATGGCGCTGGCGATTATAATTGCCTGCATCAGGACCTGTATGGTGAAGAGTATTTCCCGTTCCAGATGGCCGTCATGCTCAGCAAACCGGAAGAAGAGTTCACTGGAGGTGAATTTGTCCTTGTGGAGAACCGTCCCCGCATGCAGTCAAGGCCGCAGGTTGTCAGCCTCAAACAAGGCGAAGCGATTGTTTTTGCTGTGAATGAACGCCCCCGGCTGGGTAGCCGAGGCTATCACCGTACCACACTCCGCCACGGGGTGAGCGAGGTCACCTCCGGCACACGGTATATGCTCGGCGTTATCTATCATGATGCCACATAAGACATTATAAAATATGGACCTTTTCACCAAACTCCGGCCTGAAAAACAGTCAATCCGCGAAGGTGTAACCCTGCTTACATCCTTTGCGGATACAGACATTTTACTGGCAGAAATACCGGTCCTTCTGGGCGCTTCCCCGCTTCGGCGCATGTTAACGCCAGGCGGCCGCCAGATGCAGGTCGCCATGAGCAACTGCGGGCCGCTTGGTTGGGTGTCGGAGCCCACTGGATACCGCTACACCGCGTACGACCCCTTAAGCGGAAACCCCTGGCCTGATATACCTTTAAGCTTCCGCACACTCGCCAGAGAGGCCGCAGAACAGGCCGGTTTCAGCGGGTTTGAGCCTGACGCCTGCCTGATCAATGAATATACGCCCGGCATCAGGCTAAGCCCCCATATCGACCAGGACGAAGCCGACAGGAACTGGCCTATTGTCTCGGTTTCCATCGGTATTCCAGCCGTGTTCCAGCTATATGGCCTCACCCGTGGTGGCAGGGCGGAAAACATCCCACTCTATGACGGAGATGTCATCGTCTTTGGTGGGCCAGCACGGCTTATTTATCATGGTGTGAAGAAGGTTGAGCGGGCGCGAGACGCCAGAATAGGTGAAAAACGCATCAATTTAACCTTCCGAAGGGCCCATTGATCCAGAAAAATACTCAAAGGCTGTGGCGGATGTGAGGCGTATATGGGGCGAAACACGCCACAGATTCCCGGGAAGTGTGACGGTTTATGGGGCGCAGGTGTGGCATTAAACCAACCGCCATTTTCCTCATATCCCATCCCATGATTGACCCCTCCGGCCTCAGCCCCTACCATCAATTCAAAATTTCCCGGGGGCAATTTCCAGACCGCTTATGACAGCACATTTCCGACTAAACACGATCACACCCATCCGCGCGCCGATCAATCTTGAGAGCGAAGATCTGGCGGGTTTTGACTTTCAGGCTCGCGCACCACTGCCGCTCACCGGCGACAGTTTTGACCAGCTGTTTAGCGCTATTGGTGAACCTTCAGCGCTCAACTGGAGCTATGGGTATGGCAGCCTCGAGAATGACCTCTGCCCGCGCTTCTTCCGGCCTCTATTCAAACGCGACATCCGGTTTGCAGACGGAACAAATGAACAGGAAATCATCAACGCCTTCTGCACAAAATGGAAGCTCACCCTTGCTTGCGCTGAGCTGTATATTTTTGATGACACACTCGCACTTCTGCGGTTGGACTTCGAACGTCCACCGGGCGAAAATCCATTTGACCTTGTTACGCGCGAGCAACAATCAAGCTTCGATGCGGCAGTATCAATCTTGGCCAGCGCCCTTTACCACGAGCTGATTTACCCCAACTTCGTCAAGGCGAAGCCCAAGCTGGAAGCCATCAACAATGACGATATCCGCTTCCGCAAGCAGGCGGACTTCGATGTTTTTAACGACATTCATTTTGATGACCAAGAACACAAAAATGAACGCCATGTTTTGTGGACAGGGCGCACCATACTTGTGAGCGAAACAAACTTGCCTGCAACGGAGAAAGCCGCCCTTTTAGACTGGGCAGCTTGCCCAAAAGATGGCGAACTTAAGGACATCGGTTTAGGGAAGGCCCACATCGGCTCCGGCAATTGTCTAGTTATTACAGAAGGCGACCTCAACAGTGCCGCCACAGAGTGGTTTCGCGCCCAGTCGCTCTGCCAGTTCTATAACGCAATTCTCTCTACCTATAACGCCATACTAAAACGTATCCTGCTGCAAATCGGCGCGCTGGAGAAAAGCGGCCTCAGGAAAGGTCGTCGGGCCAACGCTCTCCTGCAGTCCATGACCAAACGGTTGGATCATCTGAGCTTTGTCAGCATGGAGTTTGGTGAAAGTCGGCGCGGGGCACAAAACCACAGGCGGCAGATTCTGGACACCACGATAGACGCCTGGGAGCTGGATAAAGTGGCCGATGGCGCGCTTGAAATGGCCGAGTTTGCCCGCAAGCGACTTGAGCGGCTTGAAAGCCGGCGCCGCAGCAAACAGAACAGGTCGATCGAGCTGATACTCACGGCTATCGGTGGCGTTGCCGTGGTCGATCTATTTCTCAGCCTCGCGGAAGTTTCTCACACCGAGGCTATTCGCCAAGATGGCGTGCCCGGCGTGCTGGACGCATTTGCCGCCCTGCCGCCGGACGGCTGGATTTGGGGAGCCATCGCAATCGTGCTACTGGTAACCGTTTCCGTTTACCGCGGCAGACGCTAAGGGAAGGACACCATAATTCATGAGCAACGCACGCGTCTGCTTTATCGCCTATATCACCGTTGAGAGCGATCAGATCGATCAAGCCACCGCCTTTTTTGGGGAGCGCCTTGCCCGCCAGTTTGGCGGCGCAACAATAGCGCCTGCCGCCGGGTTCTGGGCGACAGACGGGGATGAGGTGAAAGCCCGGTACGACGGCGATGTACTTAAAGAACAAGCGCTGGCGATTCACCTTTCTGTGCTACCACCGCAGAAAGACCGTGCCCTGCAATGCCTGAGGGACACCGGGAAAGAGGCCCGGAAGACGCTGAATCTCAAGGCTTCAGCCTTCCATATCGAAGCATGGACAACCGAAGCATTTCATACCGACATCAGCATCAAATAGCCCTACGCAAAAATCTCATCAAAAGGGCTTGAACTGATTTTTTTTTGTGTTAGAAGATGCGCCACGCGAAAACGCGTCATACTGAAAAAGTGCCGGTATAGCTCAGTTGGTAGAGCAGTTGATTTGTAATCATCAGGCCCCGAGTTCGAATCTTGGTGCCGGCACCATTTTTCCCTGTCGAAAATCCAGCCCCACAGCACCTCACTGCTTGCGCAGAATTTTTTCCATCGCTTTGCCTTTTGCCAGCTCATCGATAAGCTTATCGAGGTAGCGGATTTCGCGCATGGTGGGCTCTTCCACCTCTTCCACCCGCACGCCGCAAACCACGCCTTTGATAAGGTCTCGCGCAGGGTTCATTTCTGGCGCTTCGGTGAAGAAGGTTTCAAAGTCAGTCCTGTTTTCACTAACACCCGCCAGAGCCTTGTCATCATACCCGGTGAGCCAACGGATGATCTCATCAACCTCGGCTTTGGTGCGGCCCTTTTTCTCCGCCTTCGCAACATAGTGCGGGTAGACGCTCGCGAAGCTCATGGTGTAAATGCGGTGTTTTGTCATGGCACCCCCTGACGGTATTCTGAAGCAATATCCGTAAACCTCATACAGGGCTGAAAATACGCCGAATATAATCGCGAAACAACAGCATCTGCCGAGGTAACAGTTCCCGATCATCAAGCGTTTTTGAAAGGATAATCCCTCCCTCAACGAAGGTCAGCGCCAAATCAGAGAGTGCTTCCAGATCAACATTCTCGACAGGGTATTTCTCAATAATACGGTCAAGGCGAGTACGATACACGTTTCGCCAACGCAACAGACTGGCAACATTGAGCTCACGGATTTCATCGTTGAATAATTGGTGTTGATAGCAATAAACAGCAACCAGGCATCCAGGATGATTTTTTGGTATATTCTCGAACATCTCGGCAAATAGCTTGATCAAGATCAGAGTACTATGAAGCGGGTCGTCACTCAGCTCGTCGGCACGCCCCTCCAGTTCCTCGAAGATTTCATCCTCGCGTTCCAGATACCGCTGGAACATTTCCTTCGCCAGATGCGCCTTGTCTTTAAAATGATAGAAAAAACCGCTCTTGGTAATCTCTGCTGCAGCAATCAGTTCATCAATTGATGTCGCAGCAAAGCCCTTTTGCAAAACGGCTTCCTCGGCAAGGTCCAATATCCTTCCTCGTGTCAGTTCACCTTTTGATATCCGGCTTTCCATAACTGTACCTTTGGTGCAGTTTTCACACAGCAGAGCCACCATCCGCCCTGCGCTGGCACCCTATGATCTTTTTAGGCGATTGAAACAAAATAAGAAATATAAAAACAGCTTACTGAACCACGAGTTCACTAGCGGACCCCATGGTCAATTTCACACAATGCGGCCGCGAGGAAGGCATCTGCCTTCATATCGACCGGACATGTTTTGAGTTCCATGAAAAGAGGTTTGCATAATGTTGAGTGAATTTGATTTAATCTTTATCGGCATGTTTGGCATTTTCTGCCTTCTGGATTTTCTCATGCCCGCCCGGCGCTTTGCCCATGTGGCTGGCTGGCCACTTGTTGGCCTGCTCAGTTTGATCGTTAACTATTTTATTGCGGGATATGCGCCGCTGATGTGGGATCATTGGCTTGGTACCTATACCCTTTTCAACGCCTCCAGCCTCGACCCCTGGGTCGCTGTCCCTGCCGGATTCATCATCCTGCAGTTCGGCATTTATGTCTGGCACCGCTGTATGCACAATGTTGATTTCCTATGGCGCACCTTTCACCAGACACATCATGCTGCAGAGCGTGTAGATATATACGGCGCATTCTATTTCCACCCGCTTGATATGCTTGGCTGGTCGTTGCTCGCCAGCATCATGCTCGTCGGCATATTTGGCCTTGATGGCGGCACTGCTGCTATTGTCAATCTCATGGCAGCCTTTTGTTCCATGTTTCAGCACAGCAATATCAAAACACCTCGCTGGCTTGGTTACATCGTTACCCGCCCGGAAAGCCACTCCGTCCATCACCAACGCGACCATCACGCAAACAACTATGGTGACATCCCGCTTTTCGACATCGTCTTTGGTACGTTTGTCAACCCAACACGATGGTCAGGCAAGGCCGGGTTCTTTGAAGGCAGCACGCTCAAAATTCTATCGCTCCTAATCTGGCGAAAAATGGCCTGATGATCAGGCCTTAAAAAATCACAACCGAGATCACGACCAACCGAGGAAATTATAATGAGTAAATATCGCACCTGCCTGCCCCAGCTCGGGCAGATCACATTCCTGAGCGATGGGGGAATTGAAACCAGCCTGATTTATGACGACGGGCTTGAGCTTCCTTATTTTGCCGCTTTTGACCTTCTTAGAAACCATGAAGGCTATGCCGCACTTCGGCGCTACTATCACCGGTATATCAGCATCGCCAGAACCAAAGATGCAGGTTTTATTCTGGAAAGCCCCACATGGCGGGCCAGTCCTGATTGGGCTACCCGGCTGGATTACAGCATGGAAAAGCTGGACGACCTGAACCGGCGCGCCGTATCCCTTATGCAAGAGCTCCGTGAAGAGTTTGAAGTTCCACTGAGCCCCATTGTGATCAGCGGATGTATCGGACCACGAGGTGATGGCTATGATCCGGGCGCGATAATGAGCGCCGAGGAAGCAGAGCGGTACCATCAACGCCAGATCAGGACCTTCGCTGACACCAATGTTGATATGGTCACGGCGATTACCATGACCAACATCAATGAAGCCGTCGGAATTGTTAACGCCGCCAAGGCAGCACGCGTGCCAGTGGCAATATCTTTCACGGTTGAGACAGATGGTCGCCTGCCAACCGGGGAGGCGCTCGCGCTGGCCATCAATACGGTGGATACTGCTACCGAGCGTGCACCAGTATATTTTATGGTAAACTGTGCACACCCAAGTCACTTCACTGACGTGCTGGAACAAGATGGGGCGTGGACATCCCGTATAAAAGGCGTTCGTGCCAACGCCTCACGGTGCAGTCATGCAGAGCTTGATGCCATGACCGAACTTGACCCAGGCAACCCAGGTGAGTTGGCCCTTCAGTATCTGGAGCTGAAAAATCGCTTGCCTGGACTTCGGGTTCTAGGGGGATGCTGTGGGACCAACCAACACCATATTGAAGAGATCAGCAAGTTGTGTATTTGACGTTCCATCAAGCGGATAGCTGGCCAAGCACGGGATTTCTGCGAGCCTTTGGGCTTGCAGCATCAAAAGCACAGGGGTTATAAACTGGCGCAAGCATGTCAATAGGAGCCCGCCCCATATGTCTGCCATCCGCGTTGAAGCACAGCTTTCTCAAATTGGGGAGCATACCCTTGTGCACCTACCCAAGGAAGCCAGTGCGGGCCTGCCGTCTCGCGGGGTGACAATGGTGGAAGGCACCCTGAACGGCGCGCCGATTAAAACCGTGCTGGAGCCTGACGGTAAAAAAAGCCACTGGCTGAATGTGGACAAGGGCATGCTCAAGGCGGCGGGCGCCCAAGTTGGTGATAGGGTCACGCTGGAGGTAGAAAGCTGCAAGGACTGGATCGAGCCAGAAGTGCCAGCAGACCTCAAGGCCGCACTTGAAGCAACGCCAGACGCTTACGCTACCTGGCTGGATACAACCCCTATGGCCCGGTGGGACTGGGTGCGCTGGATGCGAGCAACAAAATCAGCTGCGACCCGCGCAAAGCGCATTGCCAACGCGTGCGATATGCTCTCCGGCGGCAAACGCAGGGTTTGCTGTTTCGACCGTGCCCAGTGCACGGAACCTGCTGTCTCAAAAAGCGGTGTTTTGCTGGATGACGCTATCCTCTAGCCGCCCTTACCCTCATGCCCCTTACCTGTATGTTCGAACCGGCACATGGTAGGATGGCTCACCCAGTTTGGCCCGACCAATGGGAAACCCCTGCTCAATGGCATGGGTAAGAATTTGGGCGCAGGCGCGGGCGTCTGAAAGTGCATCGTGGTGCTGAAGTTTGATGCCAAAATACCCACAAACATCCGGCAGGGTTGTTGGTTTCAGGCCCCAGGCGTGCCGCGCCAGTTTTACGGTACAGAGCGTATCCATATAAGGCGGATTATGCCCCGCCGCGCCATAACTTGTGAGTAAAACCTTGCGGTCGAACCCCGCGTTGTGGGCCGCAATATACTGCGCGTCAGCAAGGTAGGCATTCAGCTCGGGGATATAATCCTCGAAGGTGGGAGAATGGCAAACATCCTGCCATGTAAGGCCGTGAATATCGGTGAACAGGAACGTCTTTCTGGGTGGGCGGATAAGGTATGCCCGCTCGTCCACAATGATGCCGTGTTCAATAGTCACAAGGCCGAGCGCGCAGGCGCTGTCTGCGCCGGTGTCTGCGGTTTCAAAATCAAGCACGACAATTTTCATCTGTCAGTCACCCTGCTGCCCTTCACCGGCCTGCCTCCGAAGCGCCTTGCCGTGGCTTGCCCCCGTCACCTCACCACCCCATATGGCAGGTGCACCGCCCACAAACAGATACCGCACACCGTTTGACAGAAGGGTAGGTTCGGTAAAGGTGGCGCGCGGGGCATAGGTTTCAGGGTCGAACACCACAATATCCGCATGATACCCCGGCTTAAGCTGGCCGCGCCCTTCAAGGCCCAGCGCATCTGCCGCCAGCGAGGTAGACTTCTGGATAAATTCCGCTAGCGTCAGCACACCTTCTTCAATCACATACTTCTGGTATTTGCGCGGAAAACTGGCAAAAAGGCGCGGGTGCCCCCCGCTGCCGTCAGACCCGGTCATCACCCACGGCTGTTTCATAAAAGCCTCGATATCATCTTCGTTCATATTGAAGGATGCCACGCTGGCGTCACCTTCCCGCACGATATGCAGCGCCGTCTCAATCGGGTCTTCACCACGTGATGTCGCATAGTCATCAAGTGTCATGCCCTGCCAGTCTTCGCTACCACCGGTGAGCAGAAGCGATGCAGGCCCACCCCGGCGGCGCATATTCTCACGCATCTCTGTGCGGATCCTCATGGCAGTCTCGGGCGCATCAAAACGCGTGATCATGGCTTCCCTGCCGCCAGCCATAGCCCAGCGCGGCACAAGCGACGCACCAATGCCAGTGCCGGACGCTCGCCAGGGGTACTGGTCTGCGGTAATCTCAACACCCTCCGCTCGTGCTTTATCGACATGCGCGATCACCTCTGCGCTCAGGCCCCATACATCCACGCCCAGCGCTTTGATGTGGGAGATATGCACGGGGATGTCAGTTCGCCTGCCAATCTCGATCACCTCATCAACGGCCGCTACGAGGCCGATACCATAGTTGCTTTCGTCCCTGATATGGCTGTCATAAATACCGCCATGCTTTGCGGCAATACGGGCAAGTGCGATGACCTCATCCGTTTCCGCGAAACTGCCCGGCGCATAAAAAAGACCGGTCGAGAGGCCAAAGGCTCCTCCTAGCATGGCTTTTGAGACCAGCACTTCCATCGCGCCCAACTCTTCAGCAGACGGCGCACGAGCGGTCATGCCCATCACCTTGCGCCGCACGTTACCGTGCCCGATATAAAGCGCCATGTTGGCGCCAAGGCCTCGGGCCTCAAGCTTCGCGAGCGTCCCACCGATATCAACCGGGCCGCCACCATCATTGCCTGAAAAAACCGTTGTTACACCTTGGGTTAGATACCCAGTAAGCGGGACAGGGCCATCATCACCGCTGAGCGCCAGCGCGTGGGTGTGCGGGTCAATAAAGCCCGGCGCCACCACAAGGCCGCGCGCGTCCACCACCGTGTCTGCGCTGTGCGCCGCATCGGCCGGGCCGACATATACTATCTGGCCGTCATCCACGCCCACACTGGCGGGCACGCCTGGGCCGCCAGTACCGTCAAAGACCATGCCGCCTGTGATTAGATAATCCCACTGCTCCGTCGCATGCACCCCAGAGGCTATATCTGACAGGCCAAATACAGCCCATAAAAGGACGGCTCTGCATAAGCGCGATAGTTTCATGTATCTCTCCCCCGGTCTGGACACGCGTGCCCCATCGCGTCAAGAAACCACGTCACACCCTAAAACACCACCCTGCGCACATAAACGATAGTTTGTTCTAATCCGTCAGTTTATTGCGCTTACGATGGCGTCAGCATAACAATATTATTCGTACGTGCTTTGTTCCCCACAAAGTGGCGGAAAACTGCGTAAAATTTTAAATATTACGATTAAATGTCTTTAACCATACGCCAAGGCGGTGTATTGCCTCGCGCATCGCCACCAGTGTTTCCTGATGCACCATAAACCGTCAGGTGGTAGCGCTTCCACGCAGAGTGCGCGGACATGTGTTTTGTATCGAGTAGTGAGTGCCGCAAATGTTGCCGGGTTTCCGCCTGTTCAAAGATGCTGCCCCCGAGCGGGCAACTTCGCCTATTGAGACTAACAACGTGCATGAGATCGCGCCTGAAAGCGCAATGATCCGCAATGCCACATTGTCAGAGCTTTTTGGCTTCTGGTCTGCAAAGAAGACAGCGCTGGGGCGCATCCCCGCCCGCCGCGACATCGCACCAAAAGAGATCAAGACCCTCCTGCCCTACATCGCCATTGCTGATGTGATTGACGGCGGCGAGGACTTCCGTTTCCGCATTTGTGGCACTGCCATCACCGAAGAAGCTGGCGCAGAGCTTACCGGCAAGAGCTGGCTCAGCTTCTCTCATACCGAGGTTATGGTTGAACGCTCTCGCGAACTGGTGAAAACCGGCATGCCCTATTATGCCTCGAATGTGCGTGCGCTATGGGCCCCAAAAGACTTCCAGCATTATAGTGTACTGGCGCTGCCACTTTCCAAGGACGGCAAGGTGGTTGATATGGTGCTCTACGGTATTGCCTTTCACCCCATGGACGCCGAGGGCTGATATCCCGTCTTTCCCGCCCCCAAGCCCCATGCCATAATGGCGCCAGGGTGAAGGGGAGGTCCAGGACCATGAAATATCTGGCTATATGCTTTTATGCGCTGTGCCTTATGGGCACAGGGGTGCAAGCGGCTGATAATACGACTGATAATACAGTCCCAAAACTTCAGCTTGTAATGTTGGGCACGGGCACCCCGAATGCGGACCCGGGGCGGTCTGGCCCCGCGGTTGCCGTGGTTGTGGGGGACAGGTCCTTCATTTTTGATGCAGGCCCCGGCATTGTGCGACGCGCGGCAGCGGCCAGCCAGAAACATAACATTCCGGCCCTTGGCGCAGACCAGTTGCGCACCGCCTTCCTCACCCACCTGCATTCAGACCACACCGTGGGCCTGCCTGATCTTATCTTCACCTCTTGGGTGCTAGAGCGCCCGGTACCACTCAAACTCTATGGCCCCAAAGGCACGAGGGCGATGGCAAAGCATCTTACCGCAGCGTACAGCGAAGATGTGCATTTGCGCCTGAATGGACTGGAACCCGCCATGCCAGAGGGCCACAAGGTCGACGTGGTTGAGATTGGTAAGGAGCATAGGCTTCTGGATGAAGGCGGCGTCCGCATTGATGCTGTTCCTGTGCTGCACGGCAGTTGGAAAGAGTCCTACGGCTACAAGGTTTCGGCAAACAGCAAAACCATCGTGATTTCAGGCGACGCACGCGTGAGCCCCAAGCTGATTGAAGCCGCAACAGGCGCTGATATTCTGGTGCATGAGGTTTATTCAGATGCTGGCTTTGCCCGCCGCGAGTCAGTTTGGCAAAAATATCACGCCAGCTTCCATACCTCCGCCAGCGAACTGGCCGCCATCGCGAATGAGGCAAAACCCAAACTGCTTGTGCTGTATCACCAGCTATATTGGGGCACATCAGACGAAGATCTGGTGCAGGAAATCCGCGCTGCCGGGTATGACGGCGCGCTTGTTTCAGCCAAAGACCTCGACCTCTTCACGCTCGACTAGAAACAGTCAGGCGTCTGGGTCCACCTGTATCGGGCTATCGGCCTGATTGGCGATGGTGCGCAACAAAAACGGTGCGGTGATACCAATATTCACCGCCAGTATTGGCCCGAGGTTTTGCCCGGCTCGCAGGTAAACATAAGCCAGACCACCGCCCAAGATCGCGTGCAACAGGAAAGCAAACCAGTAAAGCAAGCTGAAGTTCGGCCATTGGCTTTTGGGCAACTTGTGAAGCTCAAGGAAATCGAGCGACTTATAGGCAAGCGCGCCGCCAGTTGCGAACCACACCGCCTCAGGGATTGAGAGAAAGCCGTCCATCACCGTGCCCTCCCTTTCAGAGCGCCCAGAAAACGCGACCCCAGGCTCGTGTTGGCCGAAAAGGTTTCCCTGAGTGTGAAAAGATCTTCACCCTTTGTGGACGGCACGGAGGACTGAACGATGTCCTCCTCTTTCAACTTGAAAATATGCCGCACCATATCTTCCGGTGCGTCAACCTGTTTGGCCACACCGCGAATGGTGCGCCACTTGTAGCGGTCGTCGGCTAATGAACCCATCACCTGTTCGATCAACTCGTCGGATACGTCTGCCATAACACCCCTCCTTGCTATGTTGATGACGCGCTGGCCTTAAGGCCAGCACGCCAATTATCACGCGAAGGTGTATTTTATGCAATTTAGAAGAATTTTAGGTGCCTGCAGGTAGCCCTAATCCGCGAGGTTCGGGCGTATCCAGCGTTTTATCTGCTCCACGTCCACACCGCGCCGCTCGGCATACTCAGCCACCTGATCTTCCCCCACTTTGCCAACACCAAAATAGTGCGCTTCAGGGTGGGCGAAATAATAGCCGGACACTGCTGCCGTCGGCATCATGGCGAAACTCTCCGTGAGCTTGATACCTGCCTCGGCCTCCGCATCCAAAAGCCGGAACAGCTCAGGCTTTTCAGAGTGGTCCGGGCATGCCGGATAGCCGGGAGCGGGGCGAATGCCTTGATAACGCTCCTTGATCAGCTCCACATTCGTGAGGCTTTCATCTGGCGCGTAGCCCCAGAACTCCTTGCGTACCCGCTCATGCATGCGCTCGGCAAAAGCTTCGGCCAGACGGTCAGCCAACGCTTTGAGGAGGATATCATTATAGTCGTCATGCGCTGCCTTGAAGCGCGCCAGATGTTTTTCGATACCGTGGCCTGTCGTAACCGCAAAACCACCAAACCAGTCAGGTTTTGTGCCCACAGGGGCCACAAAGTCTGCCAGACAATCATTCGCACGGCCTTCGCGTTTCTGCACCTGCTGCCGGAGAAAATGAACGCGTGTAAGCTCTTCAGACCGGTTATCCCCGGTATAAAGCACCACATCATCCCCGTCCGCATTTGCCGGCCAGAACCCTACAACAGCTTTAGCAGTCAACCACTTCTCATCCACAATCTGTTTGAGCATGGCTTTTGCGTCCGCGAACAGGCTGCGCGCGCTTTCGCCCACGACCTTGTCTTCAAGGATAGCAGGATAATTGCCCGCCAGCTCCCACGTGCGGAAGAACGGTGTCCAGTCAATGCGTTCAACCAGTTCCTCCAGCGGATAATCATCAAACACCCGCGTACCGGTAAAGGCAGGGCGCACAGGTGTGAAGCCCTCAAAATCAGGGGTCGCTTTGTTGATGCGCGCGCCCTCCAGGCTCACCAGCCGGTTCACCTTGGGGTTAGCGAGGCGCTTTTGCCGGATATCGTCATACTCGGCTTTCACCTTGGCGACAAAATCAGCGCGCATGCCCTCGGACACCAGCGTGCTGGCCACACCCACCGCGCGGGAAGCATCCAGCACATGGGTCACAGCACCTGAGTATTCCGGCGCGATCTTCACCGCCGTATGCACCCGGCTTGTTGTGGCACCACCAATCAAAAGCGGTGTGCTGAAGCCGGAGCGTTCCATCTCGTGCGCGACCGTGACCATTTCATCAAGACTTGGTGTGATCAGGCCAGACAGGCCAATCATATCCGCGCCGTGGTCGTTCGCAGCCTTTAGGATGTCAGACCATGGCACCATCACGCCAAGGTCGATCACCTCAAAATTATTACACTGCAGCACCACGCCGACGATGTTTTTTCCAATATCGTGTACGTCGCCTTTAACTGTCGCCATCACGATCTTGCCTTTGGCTTTTGCGCCTTCAGCTTTCTCGGCTTCAATATAGGGTTGCAGGTAATTCACCGACTGCTTCATCACACGGGCGGATTTCACCACTTGCGGCAGGAACATCTCACCCGCGCCAAACAGGTCACCCACCACGTTCATACCGTCCATCAGCGGGCCTTCGATCACCTCGATCGGGCGGGCAAACATCTGCCGGGCTTCTTCCGTATCCTCAATGATATAATCCGCAATGCCTTTGACGAGCGCATGCTCCAGCCGCTTGGCAACCGGCTGTTCGCGCCAGGATAGGTCTTCCACGCGGGCGATACCACCTTGCCCTTTGAACTGGTCAGCAATTTCAAGCAGGCGTTCCGTAGCATCTGACCGGCGGTTGAGGATCACGTCCTCTACCCGTTCCTTCAGCTCCGGAGGAATGTCAGAGTATACCGTGAGCTGGCCTGCGTTCACAATGCCCATATCCATGCCCGCACGAATGGCGTGATAAAGGAATACGCTGTGCATCGCCTCCCGCACCGGGTTGTTGCCCCGGAAGGAGAAGGAGATGTTGGACACACCACCCGACACTTTGGCATGCGGCAAATTCTGCTTTATCAATCGTGTGGCTTCAATGAAGTCGACACCGTAATTGTCGTGCTCTTCAATGCCGGTGGCGACTGCGAAGATGTTCGGGTCAAAGATAATATCCTCAGGCGGAAACCCAACCTCGTTCACCAGAATATCGTAAGAGCGTTTACAGATACCGAACTTGCGCTCAATGGTGTCCGCCTGCCCCTTGGTATCAAACGCCATCACCACCACGGCGGCGCCATAACGCAATATTCGTTTCGCTTGCGCAATGAAAGGCTCCTCACCTTCCTTTAGGCTGATGGAATTGACCACCGCCTTGCCCTGCACACATTTGAGGCCTGTCTCGATCACCGACCATTTGGAACTGTCGATCATCACCGGCACACGCGCGATATCCGGCTCTGCCGCCATCAGCTTGAGGAATTTCTCCATCGCTTCTTCGGCATCCAGCATCGCGTCATCAAAGTTGATGTCGATGATCTGCGCGCCGCCTTCAACCTGATGGCGGGCGATAGAAACGGCTTCTTCATAGTTCTCTTCAAAGATCAGCTTCTTGAATTTGGCTGATCCCGCAACATTGGTACGTTCGCCGACGTTGATGAACTGGGCTGTGGGTCTACTCATAATTCTTACTCGGCCGCGTTAATAATGGTGATGGGGTCAATGCCAGAGAGGCGCATGGCAGGCTTGTGCTTGGGCACGCGCCGGGGCTGCATGCCCTCAACCGCCTTTGCGATCGCTGCGATATGCTCGGGCGTTGTCCCGCAGCACCCACCAACGATATTCAGAAGCCCTTCTTCCGCCCACTCTTTCAGGTGACCGCCGGTTACCTCAGGCGTTTCATCATATTCGCCCATCTCATTTGGCAGTCCTGCGTTAGGGTAGATAGCGATGCGTGCATCTGCGATGCGGGAGAGGGTAACCGCATGCGGGCGCAAATGTTCCGCCCCAAAGGCGCAATTGAGACCAATGGTAAACGGTTTTGCGTGGCGAACTGAATACCAGAACGCCTCGACCGTCTGGCCCGAGAGGTTGCGGCCAGACATATCCGTTACCGTGCAGGAAAGCATGATCGGCAGCTTGGTGCCGCGTTTCTCAAACACGTTCTCGGTCGCGAAAATCGCCGCCTTGGCGTTCAGGGTATCAAACACGGTTTCAATCAGGATGATGTCTGCACCGCCTTCGATCAGGCCGTCCACCTGTTCCTCGTAAGCCGCGACAACATCATCGAAGTTCACTTCACGAAAGCCAGGGTTATTCACATCTGGTGAAACGCTCAGCGTTTTGTTGGTCGGGCCTACAGACCCAGCAACAAAGCGGGGTTTGTCTGGTGTGCGCGCTGTCCATTCATCCGCAACACGGCGGGCAAGGCGTGCGCCTTCCACATTGATCTCGCGCGCCAGTGATTGCATGTCATAGTCCGCCATGGAGATCGACGTGCCATTGAAGGTATCGGTTTCAATGATGTCCGCACCGGCCGCCAGAAACGCGTCATGAATATCAGCGATTACGTCAGGATTCGTCAGCACCAGAAGGTCGTTATTGCCCTTCAGGTCAGACGGCCAATCCTTGAAACGCTCACCCCGATAGTCTGCTTCCTGCAGTTTTTTCTTCTGGATCATGGTGCCCATGGCACCGTCCATCACCAGAATACGTTCAGAAGCCAGCTTGTTCAAAAGGTCCAGTTTATTTGTCATGGTCAAGCCTCCTCGTCCGTGCCGCGAATGCCAAGCATATGGCAGATGGCATAGGTTAGCTCCGCGCGGTTCAGAGTATAGAAGTGGAAATCTCGCACACCGCCTTCATAAAGCCTGCGCACCATCTCGGCCGCAACGCTCGCGGCCACAAGGCTGCGGGTTTGCGGCTTGTCATCAAGCCCTTCAAACATATCGGCGAGCCAGGACGGCAACGCCGCACCACAGCTGCCCGCAAAGCTTTTAAGCGTGGTGAAATTGGTTACGGGCAAAATACCCGGCACCACGGGCACGTCGATGCCATAACTTTCGCAGTGGTCGAGGAAACGGAAATAGGCATCCGGCTCAAAAAAGAACTGGGTGATTGCCCGGTTCGCGCCAGCATCTACCTTGCGCTTGAGGTTTTCCAGGTCCGCGGCCAGCGTCGGGCTATCCGGGTGGCGCTCAGGATAGGCCGCAACCGAGATATCAAAATCACCGATAGCACGCAGACCCGCGACCAATTCAGCCCCGTTCGCATATCCACCCGGGTGCGGCTCATACCTGCTCGTACCTTCCGCCGGGTCACCGCGCAGCGCCACAATAGACCGAACGCCCGCGTCCCAGTAATCACGCACCACCTCATTCACTTCATCCTTGGTAGCGCCCACACAAGTGAGGTGCGCCGCAGGGGTAAGCGAGGTTTCATCCAGAATACGTTTTACGGTTTTGTGGGTGCGTTCCCGCGTGGAACCACCCGCACCATAGGTGACGGAGACAAAATTGGGGTTCAGCGCCTCAAGCGTCTTGATAGAGTTCCACAGGGTTTCTTCCATCTTCGGCGTTTTAGGCGGGAAGAATTCAAAAGAAACGTTCACATCGCTCGCGATCTCCTGAAACAGCGACCGTGCTCTTGAAGCAAGGTGCGTAACAGACCTTGAACCGTTTGTGGGTACCATCACCCTACTCCTTTACATCTGCGGGCTTGTCGCACCGCCAAATCGTTACCCTGAGGCGCCCACCATCAAGGTGGCGTATTTCTGTTGTTTTAAGGCCTGCCTGCTCACACCAGTGGCTGACTTCCTCATCCGCGAAGCCGAGGCGGCGATGCGCCTGTTCGTCACGTAGAAATTCTTCCCTGTGCGGTGCAAAATCTGCCACCAGAAGTGTGCCGCCCGGCGCCAGCACGCGCGCGGCTTCCTTGAGCGCGCGCTGCGGATCATCTGCGAAGTGCAAAACCTGATGAAAAAGCACAAGGTCTTCGCTTTCATCGCCTAAAAGCAGTTCATACATGTCACCCTGCCGCACCTGACAGTGGTCAAGCGACTTCATGGCAAGGTTGCTGCGCGCCACTGATAACATGTCACGCGATACATCTATGCCCAGCCCCTGTAATGCCAGCTGCGCGAACACCTCAAGCATGCGCCCGGTCCCGGTGCCCATATCAAGGAAGCGCTCAACCTTGGCCCCGCCCTGCATATCAAGGAGCGCCTGTTCAACTTCCGCCTCAGCAACATACAGGGACCGTATCTGGTCCCACTCAGCCGCGTGGGCCCTAAAGTAGGCTTGCGCCTTCTCAAACCGTTCTGCGCGAATGTCTTCAAGCACCTTGAAGTCACCTTCAAGCGCTTCGCCGTCGTCCGCCAATAGGGCAAGCAGCGCGGCGTTCAGTTCCGCACCAAGGCCACTGTCCGAAAGGCGATAAAACACCTGTGTGCCCTCCTGGAAGCGGTCCAGAAGCCCGGCTTCGCCCATCAATTTCAGATGCCGCGATACACGCGGCTGGCTTTGGTCCAGAATATGAACAAGCTCGCCCACGGTCAGTTCACCCTTGCCAAGGAGAGCAAGAACGCGAAGCCGCGTGGCTTCACCCGCTGCGCGGAGGGCTGCTAACAATTCATCCATAACGGCTGATCCTCAAACTCGAATGAAGTTCAATATAAAGATTTCTTTATATTTGTAAAGTGATGATTTTCTGTGGGTGAGAGGCAAATTTTTCTAAAGCACGTTCATCAAAACGTGAACTTTTCATAGGTGAAACTACAGCATTCCTCTTGTACAAGCATCCCACTATTGCCACATTGTCGAAATATTCGAACAAAAAAATATAAGACAAGCCCGCTAGACACGCCTGTACGACAGAGGACTTTATGACATTTCTCCAGAACTCAAAACGGTTGATGAGCGTCCTGCTGTTGATGATGACAGCCGCTTGCGCTTCCACCCGGCCTGACGTTGCGACTGAAGCATATGATCCGCTTGAGCCAATGAACCGCGCCGTGTTTGAGTTTAACCGGGTAACAGACCGGGCCCTTATTCGCCCGATCAGCGCCGCCTATATTGCCGTGGTGCCTGAAGCACCACGAGACGGTGTTTCAAACGTGATGCGCAACCTCAGGGAACCATGGGTGTTCGTGAACGATATTCTTCAATTCAAGTTCAAACGGGCCGGGCGCACACTAGGGCGTTTCCTTGTCAACAGCACAGTGGGCATGGCAGGGCTTTTCAAGGTGTCTGACGACATGGGCATCCCCTACCATAGTGAAGACTTCGGCCAAACGCTGGCCACCTGGGGCATTGGCGACGGGCCGTATCTTGTGTTGCCGTTCCTTGGTTCTTCAAATGGGCGAGACGCCATTGGCTTCGGTACCTATTTCCTCGCCGATCCAACCGCGCTTACGCTTAAGGAAATTGACGACAGCGGCAAGTTTTTCGACCTGAGCATGATCCGTACCGGCATTGATGCCTTTGATGCGCGGGTGCGTTTCCATGATGAGATCAACGAGCTTTACAAGGAAGATGACCCTTATGTCATCTCGCGCTCACTTTATTGGCAGAACCGTCGTCATGAAATTTTTGACGGCAACCCGCCAGAGCCGGAAGAAGACCTTTTCGACATGCTTGAAGAGCAGCAAGCAGAGATTGACGCCGAGGAAAGTGGCACACAGCCCCAAGAGTAGAGGCTGTGTGTGGGCTAGCTGCTAGTCACACTGGACATCCGGCCCGCAGGTAACGAGGTCATCACCGCCGTAGTTCGCGTTAACGAGGCTTAAATATGCCGCGCCAAACTGGGCATTGACGTTTGCGATAAAACCGCTCACCCACTGCCCTGTCGGGTCATTCGCGAGTTGGGCTTCGCAATAATCCTCATAGGTTTGTTCGGTATCCGGGTAGGTGACACCACCTCCATCCCAGCGGTCCATCAGATAGGCCAGACGTTCGTCAAAATCGTCCGTATGGTCGATGTCCGTGTGATAGACAGCCTGCCCAAGCGCATCGATCGGGTCGAAGGGCTCCGCGTCTGCATCTACGGCCAATGCCGGGCAGGTGTTCGGCCCCGGCGCATTCACCGCACCAATTAGCGTGGAATGCTCGACCTCGCCAGGGTAGCTCCTGGCAAGAGCAGCCATGCTGCTCACACCACCCTCAGGTGGGGTGCCGGACTGGCATACATAAAACGTGACACTGGTGGGAGTGCTCGCATGGTTTGCGAGGAAGAGCGCAGCAAAGTCTGCACCGCTGAAATCCCCGACGACATCCACTGCCCCGTGCAGCGCGATATATACATCATCTGCATCGTTGAAATCTTCCTCATGACCAACAGCATTGATCGTGCCGTTTTCCACCGTGTCGCCAGAAAGGAAAAACAGGTCAACATCTGCAACATTCGCGGTAATCCACTGATAATCAAAACTATCCGCCTGGTTGTCGCAAATGGTTTTTCCAAGTAGCGCCGCAGGGTCTGCCTGTGCCGCACTTGCCCCAAACATAAACGCCATCAACGCTGTGCTGTGGCGCGCTTTCTTCAAAATTCCGGATTTCATAAACGCCTCCTCCCATTTCCAAGTGGTGGCTGACGACACAAACACGCCCAGCCTCATGGGAAGACAGAGAAAATGCCCATTTTGTGAATGAAAACCATGGTTTCATACCAGAGACAAAAAAATAAGGAGCCACTGAGGCCCCTTATTCATTTATCTGGACCGTCGCCAGTTTATCGTGTGAAGCGGCGGTATTTGATGCGATGAGGTTGTGTTGCATCCGCGCCAAGGCGACGCTTTTTGTCTTCTTCATACGCTTCGAAGTTACCTTCAAACCACTCAACGTGGCTGTCCCCTTCAAACGCAAGGATGTGGGTCGCAATACGGTCAAGGAAGAAGCGGTCGTGGCTGATAACCACAGCGCAACCAGCGAAGTTTTCAAGCGCTTCCTCGAGTGCCGCCAATGTTTCCGTATCAAGGTCGTTTGTCGGCTCATCGAGGAGCAGCACGTTGCCGCCTTCTTTCAGCATTTTCGCCAAATGCACCCGGTTCCGTTCACCACCAGAAAGCAGGCCAACCTTCTTCTGTTGGTCGCCGCCCTTGAAGTTGAACGCGCCAACGTAAGCCCGCGTATTCACTTCATGTTTGCCGAAGTAGAACACATCATGCCCGCCAGAGATTTCCTGCCAGACGTTTTTATTGGCATCAAGCGCATCACGGCTTTGGTCCACATAACCAAGCTGTACCGTTTCACCAACGCCGATTTCGCCTGAATCCGGCTTTTCCTGTCCGGTAATCAGCTTGAAGAGCGTGGTTTTACCCGCACCGTTTGGCCCAATCACGCCCACAATACCGCCGGGCGGCAGGCTGAAATCAAGGCCATCAAACAGAAGTTTGTCACCAAATGCCTTCGTGAGGCCCTTGGCTTCGATCACTTTGCCGCCAAGGCGGGCTGGTGGCTGGATCTTGATCTGGGCCGGGCCGGCAACGCGGTCGTGCTGTTGCTCAAGCATTTCGTCATAAGCCTTGATACGGGCTTTTGACTTGGCTTGGCGCGCTTTTGGTGATTGCCTGATCCACTCAAGCTCAGACTGCATGGCTTTTTGGCGAGCCTTGTCGGAACGCTCTTCCTGCGCCATACGCTTGGTTTTCATCTCAAGCCACGCGCTATAGTTGCCTTCAAACGGGATGCCCTGTCCTCGGTCAAGCTCAAGCACCCAGCCCACAACATTATCAAGGAAGTAACGGTCGTGAGTTACAAGGATCACACAGCCCTTATATTGCTGCAGGTGTTTCTCAAGCCACGCCACGGTTTCAGCATCAAGGTGGTTGGTCGGCTCATCGAGCAGTAGAATTTCAGGCTTCTCAAGCAACAGTTTGCAAAGCGCCACACGGCGGCGTTCACCACCTGAAAGCTTGTCGACGGACCAATCGTTTGGCGGGCAGCAAAGCGCGTCCATCGCGACTTCAGCCTGAGACTGCAGGTCCCACGCATCGGCAGCGTCGATCTGTTCCTGCAACTCACCCATACGGTTGAGGAGGTCCATGTTATCAGGGTCCATGCCATAATCGCCCGCAACCTGGTTGAACTCGTCAACCAGCGCCTGGGTTTTGGCAAGGCCTTCCATCACGTTACCAAGCACGTCTTTTTCTTCGTTCAGCTTGGGCTCCTGCGGCAGGTAGCCCACACGGATACCATCTGCAGCCCACGCTTCGCCCGCAAACTCCGTGTCATAACCCGCCATGATCTTCATCAGTGTCGATTTACCGGCACCGTTTTGACCGATAACGGCGATCTTCGCCTCCGGCATGAAGTTGAGCGAGATATTGTTCAGAACCTGCTTGCCGCCCGCATAGGTTTTGGACAGCTTTTGCATTTGGTAGACATACTGATAGGAAGCCATGAAATCGGTCCTCAAATTCGGATAAAACTTTGCGCCTGACTTAACGCAGAACAGCGGCTAGAACAAGCCGCAACCGCACAAATTAAGGGCGCAAACGTTAAATTCTGCTACTCGTCGGGAAACTGGTCATGTTTCGGCAGATGCTGGCTTAGTTCCACCCATGGCATGCGGGAACGAACATAGATATTTGCCTCCGGCTCAAACACGGGTGCTTGTTCCAGAAAGAGCGCATGGAAGTGAATTTCGCCGGGCCATTCTTCGCCTTCGAACGACACGGGGCTACCGCATTTGCCACAAAAGCGCCGCTTCACACCGGGGCTGGAGCGGTACATCTTCGGCTCTTCTGCGGTGAAACGCACAGCCGTGCGGTCAAAACCCACATATGTTGCGAATGCTGCGCTTGTAGCCTTCTGGCAACTGGGGCAATGGCAGTGGCTTGACCACAGGGGCTCAGCCACAATTTCCACCTTCACGTCACCACACAAACAGCGGCCATTATATTTTACATCATCACTCATATAGCTATTGGCCCCTTATTTGTCTTTTCCGCCAAAGAACTTGTCATAGGCTTTTTTGGTGCGCTCAAAACTGCGGGTTACAAGCGGGCTGTCTTTCATCCGGTCCCAATAATCAGCAAGCTTCTTGTTATCCCCAAAACCTTCCAGACCAAAGCGCGGCATCAAGGCGCCATACCAATAGAGGTGGGAGATCAGCGCACAATCCGCGATCGTCCAATCGTCGCCCACGGCGTACTTGCCGTCCCCCATATATTTTGAGGCATAAGCCAGCGCTTTCGGGATGTCTTCTTCCCGTGCTTTTGCAATCTCTTCATCTGTTGCGGCGCCACCGAAAGCCACGCGTCCCATGGGGCGTACAGCTTCCGCGTAATAGAGATCAAGGATGCGCGCGATGGCGCGGGCGTTTGTCGCTACCTCAAAGTCTGACGGTGTCAGGGGCGTGCCGTCAAGCTGGCGATCAAGATACTCAAGGATCACCTGTCCTTCCGTGAGCGTGCTGCCATCATCCCGAATAAGATACGGAATTTTACCCAGCGGGTGCGCTTGCCAGTGGGCTTCAGACTTGAAGCCCCCGTCCGGCATGCCGTAGTCAAGCTTGTCCATCATGCCCTTGATATCAAGGCCGATCATCACACGCTCAAAATAAGGTGATACGCTTTCGCCAACCAGTTTCATTAATCAGCCCTCCCCGTTCTGTGCAAGCCTACTGGGCTTTCGTCTTCGCCAGCCGCGACCTTAAAAACTCCAGCGACGTGGCCATGCGTCCATGGCTTCGTTTCACCGTATCAGATTCCCGCTGTTTCTCCCACCATGCTGCGAGCTTGGGGCGAGATGTGAACACATCAACATCAAAATCTTTCAGGAAAACCAGAAAGTGGAACATATGAGGGATAAGGGCCGCATCGCCGATACTGAAGGCATCACCCACCGCAAAGCGCTCGCCTGTGATATGGCTTTCAACAAGGTTAAGCCCAAGTGGCAAGCCTTCTTCAAGCGCTGCCTTGATCGCAGCTTCATCACGCACCCGGCGGGTGATGGTGCGGGCAAGCACGGAAGTTTGCGGGCCAACATAAAGGTCGATGGTGCGGCACAATAGTTTGGCACGGGCGGCATCCAGCGCATTAGCCGGCATCAGGCTTGGGCCGCCGAAGGTATCATTGAAATATTCAACGATCACCTGCCCTTCGGGAATGAAAGTGCCGTCATCAAGTGTCAGGTATGGGATTTTTCCCGTGGGGTTGGCGGCGCGCAGCTCAGGCGAACCAAAAGACCCTGGCGGCAGTGCAAGCTCAACGCGGTCAAGCGCCCCCTTCATATCAAGGGTGATGAGCGCACGTTCAAAATAGGGCGAAAGGCTGATGCCTGTCAGCTTCATGGCTTGCTCCTGATGGATTTGGTCGAAGGCCTATAGAGTCAATTGGTGCCGGACAAGCAACGCGGCAACCCCCAGCATGATAATTGTGATGATACCGTCAAGAATGCGCCAGGTTACAGGCTTTTTAAAGAGCGGCGCGGCGCGCTTAGCCCCGTACCCGACACTGTAAAACCACACGGCGGATGCAATCGTGGCCCCCACCATAAAGGCGTAACGCGCCGTATCTGTTTCATATTTCACGCTCACGCCGCCAATAAGCACCATGGTATCCACATAGGCCCAAGGGTTGAGCCAAGCAAACGCAAGCGCATGCAATACGGCCACGCGCACTGTGCCCCCCGCGGCATCCCCCGCCGAAGCATCAATGCGTTCGTCCGTTAGCGCGTCCGGGTTCATTGCAGCCTTCAGGCTTTTAAGGGCAAACCAAGTGAGAAAAGCAACACCACCCCAACCAAGCCAATAAGCGATTACGGGATAGTTTGAGAAGAAGGTGCCTACCCCCAGCACGCCAAGCGCGATCATCAAGGTATCCGAGAGGAAGGTGGTGGTTGTCACCGCCCCCACATGGCGGTGCCGAAGGCCCTGCCTGAGCACATAGAAATTTTGCGGGCCGATGGCGAGCAAAAGCCCCAAGGACACCAGAAACCCCTCAATCAACATTGGCCAATACGCCGTCACCGCAATCACTCCGACTATCAAGATCGAGCAAGCTTACTCACTTTAAGCCCTTAGTTGGAAGAAGCTTCTAGTGGCACAGGTTTCTTCACACGATGCGCATTCTGGCTCAGCCACACACTGCCAAGTACCAGCGCGACGCCTGTGAGCTCCTGCGCGCTCAGGTACTGGCCAAGGACAAACCAACCGAGCAGCACCGCCATCAAGGGGCTCAGAAACCCAAGGGACGCCACAAGCGATGACGGAAGCCTTGCGATCCCGCGGAACCACAAAAGATAGGTGAAAGCCGCGCCAATAAGGCCAAGATAAACAAAGCCGAACACATTATCGCCTGTGAGTGCGGGGAGCGGCGGTTCAAACCACAGAGCAACCGGCACCAGCAAAAGGCCACCTGCACTGAGCTGCCATGACGTAAAGGTGAGAAGCGATACAGGCGGCTGCCATTTGCGGCTCAAGACCGTACCAAACGCCATGGACACGGCGCCGCCGATGCCCGCCATAATGCCAACCACATCCCATTCCGCGCCCGGGCTGAGGATCAAAAGCGCCACACCGCCAAGCCCCACAAGGGCCGCCCCAACAGACAGCGGAAAGATGGGCGCGCCAAGCGCCATACGCGCGATGAAAATCACCATCAGGGGCTGGGTTGCCCCGACGGTTGCAGCCACACCACCCGGTAAGCGGTAAGCGGCAAGAAACAGAAACGACCAGAAGACGGAAAAGTTGAGTGCACCCAGCAGGAACACCCGGCCCCACCATTTGCCTTCAGGCAACCGCCGCACCAAGAGAAGCAGCAATAACCCGGCCGGAAGCGCCCGCAGCATGGAAACTGTGAGCGGATAACCATCCGGCAGGAACTCGGTGGTGATAAGATACGTCGACCCCCAGATGGCAGGGGCCAACGCAGTTATCAAGAGGTCCATATTTCTGTTCATCGGCTCAGCCTCGTCATTTATCTTGAAGTCAAGATAATGCATAATATCTTGACTTCAAGATATTCCCGTGAAAAAAAATCATATGGACCATGTGGACAAGATAATCGCCCAATGGACGCGCGAACGCCCAGACCTCACGCTGGAGCCCATGGCATTGATTGGCCGCATCTCACGGCTCGGGCAACACTTCTCCCGCGGCATGGGGAAAACTTTCGCAAAATATGGGTTGAACGCAGCCAGTTTTGACGTGCTGGCCACGCTGCGCCGCAGTGGCGCGCCCTTCCGCCTGTCGCCCGGTGATTTGATGGCCACGACCATGGTTAGCTCCGGCACCATGACCAACAGGATTGACCAGCTGGCTAAGGAAGGTTTGGTGGAACGGGTCAAAAACCCGGATGACGGCCGGGGTTTCCTGATCTCGCTTACGGACAAGGGCTTTGCGCTCGTTGACGGTATGCTCAAGGACCATATCGCAACCCAGTTGGCATTAACCGCTGATTTGACCGGCGATGAACTGGAGGCGCTCAGCAAGCTGCTGCAGGCCTATCTCTCCCGCATTGAGGACGCTTCGAAAGGCTCCTGAGCTGACTAGATTTTAGCTATCCAGGCCATGATCGCCGCGTTCACGTCTGCCGCGCGCTCCTGCTGGCTCCAATGCCCGCACCCCTTAAGGTCAACGCGGGTATAGTTTTCGCACATACCAGCCATGGGCTCCGCAATCGCGGGTGGGCACGCCCGGTCAAGGTCCGCAGTGATCATCAGGCAGGGCAATGTTAATTTGGGCAGTTTGCCGTCCACCAGGAAACGCCGCTGGTCCTGCCAATTAGCGGTAAAATTCCTGTACCAGTGCAACGCTCCGGTGAAACCGTTTTTCTCAAACGTCTTGGCATAAACCGCCGTTTCCTTGTCCGATAGCAGCTGTTCTCCGCCCCATGCGTCCGGCCCCATCTCGAGAAGACCAAGAAGGTCGAGGCTTTTTTCCTCAAACGGCACGTCCTTTTTTTCCGGTTTTCCCTTGTTGGGCTTACGCAAGAAAAACTTGAACGTCTGCATCAGATCTCGCTCAAGAATTGGCTCACACGCCCCTTCTGTCTGGAAGCGCACGATATACATGTCGTCGCCGAACCGGGCGCGAAACATCTCAATCGGGTCCATGGGATAGTGGGGCAGAAGCGGCACATTAAGCCCCGCGCAGCCAAGCAACCGTTCCGGCATATAAAAAGGCAACGACCACAGGATAATCGCGCCCCAGTCGTGCCCCACAAAGACGGCCTTCTCAATGCCGTAGTGATCAAGAAGCCCTTTAAGGTCATCCGTCAGCTTCTGCATGGTATATTCCGCCGCGCCTTCCGGCGCGCTTGAGACACCATACCCGCGTTGGTCCGGGGCAAAAACCGGGTGGCCAGCTTCCGAGAACGCGGTCATCTGCGCACGCCAGCTGTAGGCAATCTCAGGGAAGCCGTGCAGGAAAACAATCGGCGGTTTGCTGGCCGCGCTAACCTCTGGCCCCATACGGTAAACACCGATGGTCACACCGTTTGTGGTTACCATTTCCGGTGTGGGCCAGTCTGTCATTCTCTTCCCCTGTTAGCTGAGCATTGCCCCGATAAACAGAGCCGCGATTGCTGCCGGTGCCACAAAACGCATGACCCCGTACCAAAGAGTAAATAGGCCCCCTTCTTTCATCGGCAAGGCTGCGCGCACATCACCCCGTTTCAGCGCCCAACCAATGATCAGACAGTAAGCCAGCCCGGAAAAAGGCATCACAATGTTACTTACTCCTTCACGGATCAGCTGGAACGGCGTCATACCGTCAAGGCCTATTGCGGCCAGCGGGTAAAAATCACGCCAATCGGCAAATGACATGATGGTCAGAAGGCTGACGGTCACTACCGTGAAGGCCATCACGGCAGCAGACGGGCCACGGCGGAAACCGGCTTCTTCAAGCCGCGCCACGGTGGGTGACAGTAGCGAAATTGACGATGTCACGGCCGCAAACGTCAACAGCAGGAAAAAGGCGAACGCCACAAAAGCGCCGCCCGGCAGGTCTGAGAAAATAAGCGGTAGTGTCATGAACACAAGGCCAGGTCCAGCGGCTGCATCAACACCACTTGCAAACACCAGCGGGAAGATCGCGAGGCCCGCAGCCAACGCCACGAACAGATCAGCTGCCAAAATCCACAAGGTCGCGCGCGGCATGTTCACATCATCCCCCATGTAGGAGCCATATGTCATGATGCCGCCAACACCCACACCAAGGGTGAAAAACGCCTGCCCAACAGCATCCAGAAACAGCCTTGGGCCAAACTGCATGTCGTGAAAACCGAAGAGGAAATCCACCGCTGACGACATATCCCCGATCTGGCCCGCGTAAACTACAAGGCCAAGCAGCATAAGGAAAAGGATAGGCATCAGGATTTTCCCGGCACCTTCAAGCCCCGTGCGGATATCAAAAGATACGATAATGGCCGTTGCTGTCATGAAGGCCGCTGACCAGAAGGTCATCATCAAGGGGGCATCGCGAAACGAAGCATCGAGCCCGACCACGGCATCCTCAGCCCAGCCTTCAAAACCACCCTGAAGCGCCACAAGGCCATAGTACATACCCTGCCCGGCAATCACCGCGTAGAAGCTAAGCACAAGGATGGTGCTTAAGAGCCCCATCCACGCCACACCCTGCCACGGCAGGTGCGCCTTGGCCCCTTCACGCAGCTTCTTCATAGCATTGGGTGGACTTGCCTTGCCCATGCGGCCAATCAACAGTTCCGCCATAAAGGCGGGGCCTGCCACAAAGGCCAGCGCGAGCAGATAAATGAGAACAAAACCGCCACCACCGTTGGCCCCGGCAACATAGGTGAAGCCCCATATGTTACCAAGCCCGATGGCCGAACCTGCGGTTACAATGATAAACGCCAGCCGTGACGTGAACGACGGGTGTGCCCCCTTCGCCTGCATGGATCGTCTCTCCCCCGAGATATGTCTAGCCGTACAGTTCCCCAACCGCACGGATGGCGGCATCAACCGCACCATTGACATAAGCGTATGCTGAACTGTCGGAATTGGCGATGGCTAATTTGCCGACTTTCTTTCGCGCCGCAATATGGGGGCCTTTTTCCGGGCTCCAATCACCATCAAAAAGCTCATTATATTCATAGGCATAACCGTGAGGCCATCGGTTGACCGTAATGCCCGCGATGTCGCGCTCCGCATCAAAACCGTATGGGCCCATGGCATCGGTCAACTCACGCACGATGGCCTCTTCAAAGTCCTCAAAGCTCAGGCCGTACATCTCATAGCGCCCCGCTTTGTGTTGCTCGCGCGCGATAAGGCCGGGAGCCGTTGGCACATAGGTCATGTGCAGCAATATAGGATCGTCAGGCGAGGCCGCGAAATTATAGCCCCCCATGCTGACCGGGAAATCGAGCGAATAGTTTGAGAACATACTGCCGGGCGACAGCACATGGTGCACGCCTGCGGCCTTGAACGCCCGCCAGTTCCTGAGCGCCACATTGATATAAGCAAGCGGTACCTTTTCCGGCCAATCAAGCGCCTCGCGCTGCTCTTCAGGGAGTTCAGGCATAATAAACGGCAGAATATGATTATAACACGCCATAATACCCGCACGGGCCTCAACGCGCTCTACCTTGCCGTCGCGCACATAGGTGGCCTCAACACCAGCATCCGTGTTGCGCGCTTCCACCACCGTACTTGAAAGACGAACACGCACGTTGTTTTCAGCGAGGTCCAACCGGTCATAATGCACTCGTGCGTTTACCTCGGCCTCCATGCTCTCTGCCTCAAGCGCATTTGGGATCAGCGTGGCGACCGCAAGCCGGGCCACGCCCGCGTTGCCATCCGGGAAATGGAAGATATAAGGCTCATCCGTCTGATAGGGCTTCGGCACAGACTGCGGGTCAATCCCCAGCCCCAATGTACCGCCCTGACCGAGGCGCAGCGCCTCAAGGCCCGAGATCGCATCCCATCCCACACCCCAAAGGCCGGTCATCTCGTTGCGCATCAACAAAAGCGCCTCTTCTTCAAGCCCGCCAAACTCCTGCATGCAATGCTCGTAAGAATGGTTGCGGAGGAACTCGATCTTCTCACCCTCCGGCATATCGGATAGCCAATTCGGTTGCTCCATCAGCCAGCGATGCATGGCTTGTTGTTGCCTGGCGGATATGGGGAGGCTTGCGATAACTTCTGCGAGGCGCGCTTTGTCCTCTTCGTCATAGGCAGCCCAAACACCGTAGCTGGCACCCGCGCGCATCAATTTGCTGCCCTCATAGGTTTCCGCGTCCGGGTGCACCCCGGCACCAAGCCCGGCCCGCTCATAAAAGCTCTGGTCAAAATAGCGGTAGAATTTTTCGGTCTCGATACCCAGCGTTTCGAGGAAAGCACGGCTACCTTCGCTATACCTGCCGGGCGCCTCGATGGTCTGGCTACCGCCATAGCCGATCAGCTTCTTGCCGTCGACATCAAACTCGTTACGCTTGGCATGGCCACCAAAATCGTCGTGGTTATCGAGAATAAGGATGCGGGCATCAGACCCCAGTTTTTCCTGCGCCAGCACAGCACTCGCAAGGCCGCTGATACCGCCCCCCACGATCACCAGATCATAAAGGCCGTCCTTGCGGGTATCAGGCCGCTCAAACGTCTGTCCCTCCCACGAGATCGCGTGCGCAACCTCAAAGCTGCCCACGTGACTACCGCGCATACCCATTTTGGCGGGCGGATAGGTCCAGGCACCGTCAGATGGCACAAGCCCCTGCGCCATCGCACGTGCGGGTGACATGCCTGCAGCCAACCCCACAAGCGCAACACCACCCAGAAAATCGCGTCTACTGATGCCCTTAAGCTTGGACATAACCACCCCTCTTATTCCACACAAAAGGCCCTACCCCTAGCGCCCTTGACGCAAGAGCTTATCTGAGAACCGAGGTAGACAAAAGCAAAAATGTGATCACATTATGAGGCTTGTGGATGGCAGCCTTTAAAGCAGCGCTTCGATATGTTTGCGGATCGCTTCGGGTTTGTCGGTGGGGGCGAAGCGTTTCACCACTTTGCCGTCCTTGTTCACCAGAAACTTGGTGAAGTTCCATTTGATGCGCTTGGACCCCAGCACGCCCTTTTTTTCAGCTTTCAGGTGCTTATACAGGGGGGCCGCCCCCTCACCGTTCACGTCTATTTTTGCGAACATCGGGAAGCTGACACCATAGTTGATCTGGCAAAACTCACCGATCTCATCGTTGCTGCCCGGGTCCTGCTTGCCAAACTGGTTGCACGGAAACCCGAGGATGATGAGCCCCTTGTCCTTGAGGTCTTTATAAAGCGTCTCGAGCCCCTCAAACTGCGGTGTGAAACCACATTTGGACGCTGTGTTGACGATGAGCATGACCTTGCCCTTGTATGCGCTCAGGTCTTCTGCTTTCCCGTTCAAACGATCGCAGGTGAAATCATGTACGGTTGTCATCGGTTCTCTCCCTCTCAGCTTGCCCTATCAAACTAGTGCAAGCCGCAGGATAAGCAAATGCCAGCCGACTATTTCAGTCGTGCCGCCAAATGTGCCACAGCAATCTCGAGCCGCTTCACTTCGCGCATCATGGAAGCCCGGTTCATCTCCATCCATTGCCACTCTTTGAGCGCTACCTGCGGCGCAAGCGCAAACAAAGTGCAGAACCCCCAGAAGATGCGATCGTCACCTGTCGCAGCGGTGAAAAACTCATAGCCGCACCAAACCAGGAGCGCCGTGAACACAAAAACAAATACACCCGTAGCCCATACCCAGCGCCGCATGCTGCCTTTCCATGCAGCCGCCACCATATCGGGCAAACCGCCCTCTTTCGCCAGCAGTTCATCGATCTCCGATGTTTCCTTCTCAAGCTCGTTTTTGATCATTTCATCCAAATTTGCCATCATTCTTCTCCTGACATTTGCTGCCGCAGGTGCTCACGCGCCCGGAACAGTCTGGACTTTACAGTACCCACAGGGACCGCGAGCACGGCTGCGATCTCGGTGAGTTTCATTTCTTCAAGGTAAAACAGAACCAGCGTCACCCGCGCTTCATCGGGGAGCAGCCTGATATGCGCGCCAAGTTGTGTGGACGTGGCAAGCTCGGGGCTTTCGTCCACACTCCCCACCTCTGCTTCCTCAAGCGGTTGGTGCACATCACCGCGCTTGCGCACAAGGTCCGTGATGCGCCATCTCACTGTACGGTACATCCACACACGAAACGCGCGGGGGTCTTCAAGTTTTTTGAGGGTGGTGGTAAGCGATATCCACGCTTCCTGCACCGCATCAAAAGCAAGCTGCTCATCACCACAAAGGCGGAAGGCAAAACGCCGAAGCGGCGGATTATAATGCCCGTAAAGCACACCAAATGCCCGGCTATCACCAGCTTGGGCCTTCAGTACCAGCAAATCTTCTTCCGCACGGTGCATGGGTTTTGCATCCTCCTTCTTCCCTTAGGACGCAAAACAGGCGGGAAAGGTTCGCGCGGGCGCAGGATTAATCAGGCAGGCACATAGTACCCGAGATAACCTCAACCGCATAACCCGCGATCAGAACACGGCCACCCGCGACCTCAAGCCACAGATCACCACTTCGCGGAGACACTTGCCGGGCGCGCAACGTATTCTTCCCAAACACCTTGGCCCAGTAGGGCGCAGACACACAGTGGGCTGAGCCTGTTACCGGGTCTTCCGGGATGCCGTGGTTGGGGAAAAAACAGCGGGATACAAAATCGATATCCCCCTCACCTTTTGCTGTGGCGATAAAACCAAATGGCGCAAACTGCCTTAATGCGTGAAGGTCTGGCGTCAGTGCTTCAACGTCTGCCGCACACACGTAAACCAACAGCAGGTCTCTGTCGCCCTTATCGCTTTTCAGTACGGCATCAGGCTCGCGCCCCATAGCAGCCCCCAGCCCGCTTGGGCACGGGAAAGGCGCTGGTGCATAGTTCGGGAAATCAAGGCACAGCTTGCCGTCCGCCTGCCGCATCACCGTCATGGTGCCCGATCGGGTTTCAAACACCACAGCGCCAGCATCAGTTTCCAGATGCGTGAATACGACATGGGCGCTCGCGAGTGTTGCGTGGCCGCAAATCTCCACCTCCACAGTGGGGGTGAACCAACGCAGGTCATAGTGGGCAGCGCCGCCGTCACGCCGCATGATAAAGGCGGTTTCGGCAAGGTTATTTTCCGCGGCGATCTGCTGCATCACCCCATCATCAGGGAAGCTTGGCAGCACACACACGGCCGCCGGGTTGCCCGCAAATGGCTGGCTGGTGAATGCATCAACCTGATAAAAAGGTATATCGCGCACCATATTGCCTTTCTAGGCTTTCAACCACGCTCTCAGGGCATCCATATCCTTCGCTGCGAAGCCAAGACGGTAGTCACCGCCCTTCTCCCATACCGGGCGCTTGATCAAAGCCTCATTCGCCAGCATAAGCGCGCAGGCCTTAGCACTGTCCACATCAGCTTTCTCAGCCTCGCTCAGCTTGCGCCAGGTGGTGCCGCGAGTGTTCAGCACCGCTTCAAAGCCCAGTGCGTCCACAAAGCGCGCCACAAGCGCTGCATCAATACCGTCGGCCCTGAAATCATGGAAGCGATGCTCCAGCCCTTCGGCCTCAAGCCACTTGCGGGCCTTTTTTACTGTGTCGCAGTTTTTAATGCCATAAATAGTAATCATTTAAACTCCTCCAGCTTGCCCAGCTCCTGCACCGTCAGCTCATCAGAGCCCTGGCTTGGCGGGTCCATATGGATAAAGATCTCTGTATCAGGGTAAACTTCCCCGAGGGTGGCTTCCACCTCATCGGCAATAATATGCGCTGCTGCCACCGTCATGGTGCCCGGCACCTCAATATGCATCTGAATGAAGCGGTCCCGGCCCGACGATCTTGTTTTGAGTTCGTGCAGTCCAAGGACGTCAGGGTTTGCCATCACGATATTGAAGATACATTCGCGCTCACTATCATCAAATTCCTTGTCCATCAGCATGTCGATGGCAGGGCGCGCAATATCATAAGCACCAAAGATAATGTAACCGCCAATCAGCAGACCAAAAATGCCGTCCGCGTACAGGAAACCTGAGCCCGCTATCAACGTGGAGCCGATAACTGCAGCGTTCAGGAGCAGGTCGCCCTTATAGTGCAAATGGTCCCCGGCGATCGCGAGCGAGCCTGTGCGTTTCACCACATAGCTCTGGAAAATCACCAGACAGAGCGACAGGGCAATAGCAAGGCCAGAGGCTGCAATGATCATATCCGAGCGCATAGGCGGCACAGGTTCCCATATCCGGCTGATGGATTCGAGGATCAGGTAAACCGCAGACCCGGTCATCACCGCCGCCTGAAAAAGGCCCGCCAGGGCTTCTGCTTTACCATGGCCAAACCGGTGGTCGTCATCAGCCGGGATAAGCGCCACGCGCACCGCAAACATGGTGACGAGAGACGCCGCCAGATCAAGTGTCGAATCCGTAAGCGATCCCAGCATCGCGACCGAGCCGGAAAACCACCATGCAACAGCCTTGGCAATGACCAGCGTGCTCGCAACGGTGATTGCGGCCCAAGTGGCCATCTTCATCAATTTTCCAGCCTGGTCTTTTGTCACAACTTCATGCTCCACAATGTTGCAAGCATGGGTATCCGATAGCCGTCGCTGCGCCAAGAAAAAACGCCCCGCCAAATAGGCGGAGCGTCTTAGAACTCAGAACGTAAAAATATACTCAGAACTTGTAAAACTCTAGTGCAGCTTCTCTTCAACACCGGCAATCGCACGATCAACAAGCGCGCCGCCTTCTTTGCCTTTGAGCTTGTCTGCAATCACTGCAGACGCTGCAGCCACCGCCGCATTCACGGCAACAGCTTTAACTTCTTTCACTGCACTGGCTTCAGCCTGTGCAATTTTTTCTTCTGCTGCGCGGGTCCGACGAGCAGCCATGGCTTCGATATCGGCTTTCGCCTCTTTCGCCATGATCTTCGCGTCTTCCTTCGCTTGCGCAACCATATCCGCAGCTTCTTTTTCAGCGTCGCGTTGTTTGCGCTGGTACTCGCTCAGAAGTTTTTCAGCTTCTTCACGCAGCTGTTGTGCTTCCTCAAGCTGAGCCTTGATAACAGCAGAACGCTCGTCGAGCATGGCACCAATTTTCTTGTGTGCCTTGCCCCAGATTGCGCCGCCAACAAACACAGCGAATGAACCTGCAACCCAGAAGGTTGGATCCATGTAAAAGGGTACACCAGATGCCATCTTTATGCTCCCTTCACGTCGGCCAGAGCTGCCTTGACAGCCTTGCCTGTGTCTGCCGCGTCCACGTCAACACCCGCCAGCTTGGTCACCATTTCAGCGGCAACTTCGCTTGCAACAGCGTCGATATCGGCAAGAGCCTGCTTACGAGCCTTGGCGATGTTGGCTTCAGCTTCAGCAGCTTTTGCACCCAACTTCGCGTCAAGTTCAGCCTGTGCTTTCGCGATGTCAGCTTTAATGCTGTCTTTCGCGCTCAGGATTGTCTCTTGGGCTTTACGGCGAGCTTCAACAACAGAAACCTCATACGCGTTTTTCACGTCTTCCGCTTCACGGCGAAGACGCTCAGCAGTATCAAGGTCTGTAGCAATGCGCTCTTCACGTTCTTCCAGAACCTTGGTCACCCGCGGCAATGCCATGCGCGACACGATAATGAAGAGAACGACAAAGCTCAGGAGCAACCAGACGAGCTGGGTCTCGAATGTCGTGGCGTCGAACTGTGGAAGTCCACCTTGTCCAGCGGCCGCCACTTCAGTTTGCGTTTCTGCCATAGCCTGTCTCAATCGCTTTAGAAGACCATACAGCACCTAAGCACCCCATGGTCAATCACTGTTGCCCCGGCAAATCCCTAAAGGCCCAGCCGGGGCCAACCTTCAACTCTTGTAGATTAAACTACGAAGAGAAGCAGGATAGCGATCAGAAGGGCAAAAATCGCGAGGGCTTCAGTCAGTGCGAAGCCAAGGAGCAGGTTGCCGAACACTTTAGGAGCAGCAGACGGGTTGCGAAGTGCGCCCGACAGGAAGCTACCGAAGATGTTACCAAGGCCAATACCAACACCAGCAAGTGCGAGGGTTGCAATACCAGCACCGATCATTTTTGCAGCTTGAACGTCCATTTTTCTCGTTTCCTTCGTTTATGAGAAGATTTGGATTATCTCTAAGTTTAACTTTGTCTTTGCCTGTAGCCTAGTGCGCAGGATGCAGGGCATCATGCAGATAGATACAGGAAAGAATGGCAAATACATAGGCCTGCAGGAACGCCACCAGGAGTTCCAGACCTGTAAGGAAGATGTTGAATGCGAACGGGAAGATCGCCCCAAACACGCCGAGCGCACCAGCAGCACCAAGGCTGACGACGAAACCGGCAAACACTTTCAGCATAATGTGGCCCGCCATCATGTTGGCGAACAGACGCACCGACAGGCTGATCGGACGTGTGAAGTAGCTCAGCACTTCAACAGGAATGATCAGCAGGTAAAGCGGTGCAGGCACACCAGACGGTGCAAAAAGCTTCAGGAAACCAAGGCCGTGCTTATAAAAGCCCAGAATGGTAACACCAAGGAACACAACAAGCGCGAGCGCAAGCGTCACGATGATGTGGCTGGTGATGGTGAAGCTATAAGGCAACATGCCGGCGAGGTTGCCACCCAGCACAAACATGAAAAGTGTAAAAATGAAGGGAAAGAACTGTTTGCCGTCACGGCCAACATTCTCTTTCACCATATTGGCGACAAATTCGTAGGCCATTTCGACCATGGACTGCCAGCGACCCGGCACCAGCGCGCTTTTGCGCATGCCACCCACAAGAAATGTGGTCAGTGCGGTCACTACAAGTACCATCCAAAGGGAGCTGTTGGTAAAGGAAGCATCAACACCAGCAACTTGCATTTCTGCGTAGGAATTGATTTTAAACTGCTCAAGAGGTCCTGCCACGGCTACCATCTCTTTTTTTATGCCACCCGCTTTATGCGGATCGCGGTCAATCTTTGTCGGCCCCTTTGGCCGGCTCAACCTTCTCTTCGGCGCTCATGGCCTCGTTTTGCATTCGCATGGCATCCCGGATCACATTCCGGATACCTGCACCAAAACCAAGCAGCAAAAAGAGGATCAGAAGAACTGGCGATGTTCCAAGCCATTCATCCAGATTAATGCCGACCATCAGTCCTACGACCACGCCAACTACCAGATGAATACCCATTGCAAAAGCCCTACCCATGGGTGAAGGAGCATCATCGTCTCCATCGTTCCACAGCCTCTTTTGCCGGGCCTGGTTCAATCGCGTTTCGAGGGACTTCAGGGCCGGGTCTCGATCTTCGTTACCCATCGCCATCCACCTCTCGTCAAACCGCGTCTGACCTACGTTTTTGCCGGGCCTCTCCCCCATAAGGGAAGCGCCATAAAAGGCGCCTGCAACATAGTGAACGCCCTACCCCGTGTCAAGAACCAATAAAAATTAGTTAACTTATTGTTTTATAAAGATTTTATGAGAAATCTTTCACTAACCTGCTTCGCGCATTTCTGCCGCGCGCTCAAGGTCAACCGAGACAAGCGTCGAAATTCCCCGTTCCGCCATTGTCACACCAAACAGGCGCTTCATTCTGGCCATGGATACCGCGTTGTGGGTCACAATCAGGAAACGGGTATCGGTGCGGTCGATCATCTCATCCAGGAGATTACAGAAACGTTCCACGTTTGCATCGTCAAGCGGCGCATCCACCTCATCCAACACGCAAATCGGTGCCGGATTGGTGATAAACACCGCAAATATAAGGGAAAGTGCCGTTAGCGCCTGCTCTCCACCCGAGAGCAGCGAGAGCGCCTGCAGCTTCTTGCCCGGCGGGCTTGCAAAAATCTCAAGTCCTGCATCAAGCGGGTCATCGGATTCGGTCAACTCCAGATGCGCTTCACCGCCACCAAACAGGCTTTTGAACAATTCGCCAAAGTGATTGTTCACCACCTCAAAAGCACTTAGAAGCCGCGCGCGCCCTTCCTTGTTCAGGCTGGAAATCGCCTGCCTGAGCCGCGCAATGGCATTCTCAAGGTCAGCGCGTTCCCCCGTCAGGTGCGCAAGTTGTTCTTCGATTTCAGTGAGTTCTTCATCTGCGCGCAGGTTAACGGCCCCAAGGCGGTCCCGCTCGCGTTTCAACTTCTCAAGCTTGCTTTCCAGCACCATGGCTTCGGGCAAACTATCGCTCGCTTCAAGACCGACTTTCTCGAGAAGGTGCGTGGGTGCGCACTCAAACCGCTCACCAATCTGGCCGGCGATATCCTTGCGGCGGCTGACGGCATTTTCAACAGCAGCTTCCGCCCTGATCTGCCGCTCACGGCTTTCTGCCTGAGCTTCGCTGGTTTCCTTGAGCGCCTTGTCCTTCTCCGCCAGGCTGGTTTCGGCAGCGCGCAACTTCTCACTTGTCTCAGCCCGCGCTTTATCTGCAATCGCTATCTGATCCAGAAGCGCCTGCCGGCGATTCTCGATATCTTCAGGGCTGGCTTCAGCGGCAGAAAGCTGCTTTTTTGTGTCCTGTTGCCGCTCATCAAGCGCTGCGAGCTGTTTGGCAGCACTTTTAACCCTTAGCTCCCACGCGCCCGATTCGGTACGGATAGCGCTAAGCCTGTCATTCCGTACTTCTGCCTCACGCCGCAAGCTATCATAGGCCGCCCGCGCGGTACTCAGTTCAGTGCGCAATCCTTCCACGCGGGAACGCAGTGCCTGCAGTTCGCCCTCGAGTTTTGCGTTCTCCGGCAGGGCAGCGACTTTCTCATCAATAGCGGCTTGCCTGCCTAGGGTCTCTTTCTCCTCTTCCTGAAGGCGCGCGAGCGTATCCTTCAGCATCGTGACCTTGCTGGCCCGCTTGCTTGCTTCCTGTTCCGCGGTCACAAGGCTACGCCGTGCGTCTGCAAGTGCTCTTTCTGCAGCCTGCCGAATGTCCCGCTGTGCTTGCTCTGCCTCACGTGCTTTTTGGTGTGCCTCAGCGGCAACCTCCGCACTTTTGGCGGCTTTATCTGCGGCGGCCGTTGCTTCTGTCAGTTGTTTTTGAAGTGCGCTCAGCCGGTTCTTGCGCTCTAACCGTACCGCCGCTTCCGAGGGTGCCCCCGCCCGCTGGCAGAAACCATCCCAGCGCCAGAGCGCCCCGTCTTTCGAGACCAGCACCTGTCCTGGTAATAGCTGGCTAGCGGCCCGGTCACCGTCTGCACCGTCTTTCAAAAGGCCCGTGAAGGTCAGCCTGCGGCCAAGTGCTTTTGGTGCCTCTACATGCGCTGTGACGGCCTCAACACCCTCAGGCCATGAAGGGGCGTCAAGCGCATCCCTTGTTGCCCAGAAACGGAGCTCACTGTCGGCAAGACCTGCTTCCGCGTCGTCACCGAGTGCTGCACCAACGGCTTGCTCGAAACCCGGCGCGGCTCGTACATCTGCGGCAACAGGCGCTGTGTCACCCTTGCTGCTGTCTGCCACCATGCGCTCAAGGCTGGCCACCTCGCCGGTCAGAGATTTGGCTCGTCCTTCATGCTCAGAGCGGATCGCGTCAGCATCATTGCGGCCCGCACGCGCCTGTTGGGTTGCGGCTTCCGCTGCCTGCAACGCCTCACCCGCATGAGCCAATCGTTCCTCCTCCTTCGCGACAGCGCTTTCCGCAGCCTTTAGGGCCGAAAGCACATCGTCAGCGGCGGTCATTGCATCAAGCTCACGCCCCAGGCGTTCCTGCTCGGCCTGCAGTTGCGAAGTGCGGCGAGCAATCGCCAGCTTGTCGCTTTCAAGGCTGGAGCGCCGGGCACGCGCCTGCGCCGCCTGCTCAGACAGCACATCAAATTCCGATTCGGCACCACTCGCGGCTTTGGCGGATGTATCCAGCCGCTCTCGCGCTTCAACCTCAGATGCTTTTTCGCTATCCCGCGCAGCTTCAAGTCGTGTGCGTTCCGTCCCCAACCGATCAACAGCTGCCTTGGCGTCGTTGGCGATCTCTTGCTCACGTTCCCGGTCGGCGGCGATTTGTTCAAGTGCTGCCCTCAAGCCTGCCGCAGTTTGCTTACGCCGCTCAGCCTCAGCTTCCAGATTTTCGCGTTCAATGGTCAGGCGCTGCAGGCGGGCTGCGGCTTCCGCGTCAGCCTCCCTCAGCGGCGGCAGGGCGGCTGCGACCTCGGTTTGCTCCCTGGAAAGCTTTGCGACGATCTCGGCAACCTGACCGGTGGTTTTCTCCGCCTCACGAAGCGTGCGTTCCAGCGTGATAACCTCTTCAGAGGCAAGCCGCCATTTCAGGTACAGAAGACTCGCTTCCGCCTGCCTGATATCACCAGATATACTGCGGTAGCGCACTGCCTGTTTGGCCTGACGCTTCAGGCTTTGCACCTGCGCTTCCATGGCCTGAATAACATCCTGCAGGCGCGTGAGATTGCCCTCGGCACCGCGCAGACGGCTTTCCGCTTCCTTGCGGCGGGTGTGCAGGCCGGAAATGCCTGCAGCTTCTTCCAAAATCGCGCGTCTGTCTTGCGGTTTGGCGTTGATCAGGCTGCCGATCCGGCCCTGACTGACGAGCGCCGGTGAGTGTGCGCCCGTGGCAGCGTCCGCAAACAACAGCTGCACGTCTTTCTGGCGCACGTCTCTGCCATTGATTCGGTAAGCAGAGCCGCTTTCGCGCTCAATGCGGCGCGTGACCTCAATCGTATCTTCTTCGTTATAATCTGCGGGGGCGGATCGGTCCTGATTATCGATAACCAGCGTGACCTCGGCCATGTTGCGCGGGGAGCGCTTGTCGGTGCCCGCAAAGATCACATCGTCCATGCCAGACCCACGCAAAGACTTGGCGCGGTTTTCGCCCATCACCCAGCGTATAGCTTCAAGAAGGTTGGATTTTCCGCAGCCGTTCGGACCCACAACGCCGGTCAGGCCGCGCTCGATATGAAGCTCGGTCGGATCGACGAAGGATTTAAACCCCGATAATCGCAGTCGCGAGAAACGCATGGCTGCGTAACACTCCCCCTTTCAGCAAAGCGGCACCAGTCCCCACAAGTGCCGCTTTGAAGCGACCCCTAGCTGGCGTCGCCGATTGCTTTGTCTATCGTCTCGATAAGGTCTTCAAATGTTGTGAACTCCATGCGCTCACCCTCAACGAAGAAACTTGGCGTCGAGTTGACCCCATAATCCTCTGACGCAGTTTTGGTCAGCGCCATAAGGTGGCGGTGCATGTCCTTGTCATTCACGCAGCGGTCAAACTGTGTGCGGCTGATACCAACCCGGCGCGCAAGTGACGCCAGCTCATCCACCGGCTTCTCAGACCGCGCCCAGTCATACTGACGCGCGAAAAATACGCTCATGAGCTTTTGCGTTACTTCCTGGTTGCCGCAGCGGGCAGCGGCAGAAGCCGTCAGGTCAACCCTGTTCATGATATAGTTGCGATACAGGAGTTTCACCTTGCCCGTTTCAATGTATTTTTTCTTGAAGTCCGGGAAATATTCTTTGGCAAATGTTGCACAGTGCGGGCATGTCAAAGACGCATATTCAACGATCGTTACCGGAGCGTTTGGATCACCGTAAACGATGTCACCCCATGTGCCTTCACGGTCTGCGGCGTCAACCACAGTGGCTTCCGCCACACCTTCAACGGTTACCGCCTCACCTGACCCGTTTTCTGACGAGTTTTCGCCACAGGCCGCAAGCGTCAAAAGCGCCGCTGCGCCAATCATGCGAAAACCAAATCCGTATTTGTTGTAGCTCATAATGTCCTCACCCACTATATATTGTGTTTACATCGCAAAAAGCGGGCTGACGAGTCTTTTTTGACCCACACCCTGCCCGCTTAACCTTCATCTTATTTTGCTGCGTCGATCGCTTCCTTAAGCTCATCATAGGAATGAGCATGCACCTTCGCACCGTTTACAAGCACCCAAGGCACCGAATTGATTTCATAGGTCTCAATGCCGACCGTCCGCATCTCAACGATGTGCTCCTGCAGGCCACGGTCGGAAACACATTCACCAAGCGCTTGCTCGCTCACACCGGCTTCGCCCGCGATTTCCGCCATTGTGGCGTATGGGTTTTCCGAGGTCATCCATTCTTTCTGGCGCTCAAAAAACGCAGCGATCATCGCCTTGGTGTCTTCCGGCTTTGTGGTGCAGCGGCTGATGGCAGCAACAGCCATGTCATAACGGTCCCGCACAAAGTTGCGAAACACGAAGCGTACCTTGCCCGTATCGATATACTCGGCCTTCAGTTGCGGGAACACATCGGTGGCAAACTCACCACAATGCGGGCAGGTGAATGAGCCATATTCGATCACTTCAACCGGCGCGGTTTTTTCGCCATAAGTGATCTCACCCCGGAGGCCCAGTGCGGTTTCGTCTTGCGCCCACACCATTTGCGGTACTGCGAACAACACCATCGCCATCATTATCTGTTTAAAGCTCATAGTTTCCCATCCTGATTTACTGATCTTTTTTTGTGCCGGAGAACACATATTCTCCCAAACTTTTAACCGCTTGCCTGAGCGGGCTCAACTCTCCTTGGCCCACAAGTGTGTCCAAATTCCGGGCAACCTCGGGCGCGAGCGGCTTTTTCTCAAGCAGTGGCTTGTTCCGAGAGACAGGTAACGGCCCCTGCTTCACTTCCAGCTTGGCCACCGCGCGGTAGCCAAAAAAGCTGTTCACCATCTCGATCACGCGCTCGGCCTTGTGGCTAAGAAGCGGTGCAAAAGCCGATTCACAACGCACCTGCAACGTCGCGCCCATGCGCTCACCACGCGGGAACCTCAAATTCACCGGGAGTGTGCTGGCCGCCAGCTCAGGCCCCACAATATGAGCCCAGCGGGTCACCACCTCAATTTGCGCAAACCCTTTCGCCCGCATGGCAGGCGACATCAACGCCCGCGCAACATTGGATGCACTATCGGCACGCCAACGACGGTCAGATTTAACAGCATTTTTTGATGGTTTCCGTGCCAAAGGGTTGGCTCCCTCAATCCTACAAAGCATATTGCTTGCAACTCGGCAGCGCTACGCTATGGTCCTGTGCTACCTGATGGCCCTGCCCCGGGCAAGAACAAAGCGAACCCTTCAAAGCCTTGTGATGACCTCAACAGCTTCTGCACTTCTAGATTGGTATGACAGCAACCGGCGCACCCTGCCTTGGCGGGCAATGCCGGGCGTGAAGCCTGACCCCTATCATGTGTGGCTGTCTGAGGTGATGCTGCAGCAAACCACGGTCGCAACAGTGAAGGGGTATTTCGCCAAGTTTCTGGCAAGATGGCCGCATGTGAACGCGCTGGCCGCTGCACCGCTTGAAGATGTGCTGAACGAATGGGCTGGCCTCGGTTATTATGCCCGCGCCCGCAACCTGCACAAATGCGCACAGGCGGTCAGCACAGACCACAGCGGGCACTTCCCCACCACGGAAACCGCGCTGCGTGCCTTACCCGGTATTGGTGATTATACGGCGGCGGCCATCGCGGCTATCGCCTTTGACGAACGCGCTGTTGTGGTGGACGGCAATGTGGAACGTGTGGTCAGCCGGCTTTTCCGTGTTGAGGAAGCTCTGCCAAGCGCAAAAAAAACCATCAAAGCGAGAACGGACGAGATAACACCGCCCGCACGCGCCGGTGACTTTGCCCAGGCGATGATGGATCTGGGCTCCGGCGTCTGTACCCCAAAGAACCCAAAGTGCCTGCTGTGCCCGCTCAACCGTATTTGTCTGGCGAAAGCCGAAGGCGATATGGAACGCTTCCCCATAAAGGCACCGAAGAAGCTGAAACCTACACGGCGAGCTGTATCCTTCTGGCTGGTGCATGACGGGCATGTGCTTCTGGAACGCCGCCCCCCTAAAGGGCTTTTGGGAGGCATGCCGGGGCTTTTCTCAAGCCCATGGCTTGAGCGCGCCGATATCCCGCAAAAAAGCGAGTGGCTGCAGCACGCACCAACCGAGGACTATTGGAAACCGCTAGACGGCATCGCAAAACACACTTTCACGCACTTTCACTTGGAAACACAGCTAATAGCGGCAAAAGCGAGCCACCGGCACAATATTGAAGACGGGTTCTGGTATGAGGCAGACCGGCTTGACGAAGCTGGCCTGCCAACGGTGTTTAAAAAGATCGTAGCCCTCGCACAATCCTGACCCTTACGGCATTTGTACTGCCGCATCTTCCAGCTTGAGCGTGAGCGTATCAATGCGCTGGGCATCAAGGCTCGCGAACACATGTGCAAAACGGTCCGAATACGCAAAATTGTAGGCATCAGACAACTCAGCCAGCGCGGCGGACCACTGATTATAATTCTCTGTGCCCTTTTGTAAGCCACCATAGAACCCTGAAACAGGTAGCTTGAACCAGTCTTGGCTGTGCATTGCACCAACCACTTTGCCGTCAACCTTCGCTTGGCTGCCGAGTGCCCCGATATTCATGCCTGAGAACAAGTCACCGCCGATCCAGCCGTATACATCATTGGCGGGTGCTGTGGGCGTGCTGGCGCCGTTCAGGTAGAAGGGCGTGTTGCCGCCATAAATGCCGCTGGGGTTAAGCAAATCGTCCCGCTTGAAGAGGATTGTATTGCCGTCTTCGTTCACATCAGCGCCCTCAACCAAGTCAATCTCCAGCTCTCGCAGGCAAATATCAAGGTTGTCTTCAATGAAGGCTGCGTAGTTGTAGCTCTGGCGGCTTTGCGGGCCTGAAGCTGGCACATTAGGACCAACGCCCGCAAACTCTCCTACGATATAACCCGCAACACCTTTGCCCAGTGTTTTAACCACCACACCGCGCTTTGTAGCCTTGCCGTAGTTGTGCCGAAGCCACTTCAGATATTCCTCAAGCGTATCGTACGGCATGACCGGGATGCCCACGTTCGGATAAACGCTTGGATAAGATGACGGGCCGATGATACGCGCGAAAGAGGTTCCCGGCGCAGGGCCACCCGGATATTGTGTGAAAGCCCCCGGCACGAGAGCAGGGAGTGGGGAGCCATCCGTTCCACCGGGTCCCGCCACGCCGGATACGGGCGGTGTTGTCAGCTTGTTGAGCTTATCGAACACGTCCTGCGCTGTGGTTTTCCCAACAAGGCCGGATACGGTCTGCACAGACTTGCCCGCCTTGGAGGTCTCAAGGCTCATCGGAACAGCCCAATAATCGATTGAGGTGAGGTTGGCCACATCCGCTGGGGCGCCGGTGAATGTCATTTCCATTTTATCATATCGTAGGAAAAAATTGGGGTCTGTCACCGCCTGACCGGGTTCATACCCGGTATATTGAACGGCCCACGGTGACCCGTAACATACATAAACCCGGCCGCTGAACGAGGTGACCGTCGCGCCCGAAGAAAGGCTATCAAGGGTATACCAGTTCCCGGTTGCGGGAAATGAGCTAACGCCACCATCTACCAGTGCGAGTGCGGCGCCTGTAGCCGTGTTGGTGACACTGAACGCCGTGCCTCCAGAGCCCCCGACAAAGCCGACATAGATATCCGTGGCGTCAAAACCGCTGTTGTTCTCAAAAGTAAGGTTGATCGTGCTCATGCTGTGCTCCCTTTTCACCGGAAAGACGGCAGGAGCTTAAGCTTGTGAACCATTCATTAGAGGGCAGCACAAGACATGAGCGCTTTTGCTATACTGAAATGGGCCGCATATGCGGCCCATTTGGGGGTTCCTGCTTTATGAAGAAACCTGACCTGATTTAAGCGTCGAGGTAAGCCGGGGTTTTCTTGCCAACCTTCGCGGCCTTTTTCGCCTTCTTGTCGAGAGTTGGTTTTTTCTTCGCTTCTTTTTTCGCGTTGCGATCTTTGCTCATTCTCATCTCCGAACAAACAATTGGTGCGCATTCACTGCATCACCGAGCCGGGGTGACCGACGGGCCACACAAACATCCGGCAACAATAGCATTTTGGTATAACACTGCGAAAATCAAGCGCGTATAGATCAGATTAGAAAAGATTGTGAATAAACCCGTGAATGCCACACAGCCTGAATACAATGCACAACATATCATCGGCATAAGCGACCAAGACCAAAAGAAATTGGCGCTCCCCTGGGCAGAGGAGCGCCATGGGCCACACGGATGGGCATCCATATGGCCGGAGGTAGGTTTAAAACTTGTCTTTGATCTTCTTGAGAAAACCGCTTTTTTTGCCTTTGCTTCGCTTCTCTTTGGCAAACTGCAACGCAAACTGGCCAAGCTTTTCAAAATAGTCAGCAATTGCGTCATCGCTCAGGCCAGCACTCTTGCGCGGTTCTTTCATCAGGCTGTCTTTAAAAGGCGCAAGCCGGGGATGCGAAAGGTCAGCAACGCCGGGCTGGCAGATAGCCTCAGCCACCAAACTATCCACCGGAAACTTGAAACCAGCATCGCCAAATACGCCAGCGTACAGGTCTCGTGTATCGAGATAGGACCGCATGGTTTTGTTCGCGCCCGTACCGGTTAGCAGCAACTGAGTGACAAGGTCGATACTCGCGTTTTGTGCGCGCGGCTCATCTGACATCCAGTCTTTGGTTTTGGCTGCAGGAATTCCAAACCGGTTGAAAAAGCGGGGCAGCAGGTTCTTCTTCTCGTCCTCATAGTTTCTGAGCTGTATCTGCTCGGGCGAAAGAGCTTCCTCCCACCTGCTGAGAAGCCCGGTATAATTGAGATGGGTGCGCGTTACTGCCACGAGAGACGTCAGAGGCAACAGCTTTTCGCTGCTTTTCATCTGCTGGTTCAGGGCACTGACGGAATAGCTATATATGTTGCGGAAGAAGAGGATAACCTCCACATCATGGCCCTCAAGCATCGCAAGGAACCGGCTTATGTTTGGGCTGTCCAGATGACTAAACGCCTCACCGGAGAGAAATAGGCTTTCTGCACCCGATGCCTTGGCATCCTTAAGCGCACGGTCCAGATAGGCTTTGACTTTTTTGTCTTCCCCGGCACGCATCAGCAGTGCGAGGCTTGAATGCTGTTTCGAATGAGGTTTCAGGCGTTCCTTCGGCCAGTGCACGCCATACTCGGCCAACAGCTCTCGGTTAAAGGTAGCGAAAGACTGTATCGCGGTCGTGCCGGTTTTATGCGTGCCTATATGAAGGTAGATTTTCATGTCTCAGGGGCTACTTTCTTTGCAATCACGCCGCCGCCGGAATACAGCCCGGGGCGCGGTCGCGTGCAGCCATAGCATAAGCCAATATCGCGAGTGAAAGCCTAATTCAGCTCCGCCCGTACCTGCTGGCGGAAAATGTCGATCGGCAGCAGTTCACCCTTTTTCTCAATGTGCCAGAAGGTCCAGCCGTTACATGCTGGCGCGCCCTGCACACTGGCACCAACCTTGTGGATGGAACCTTTTTCAGCTTCAGAGATCAGCGTGCCGTCTGTGCGCACACGCGCGGCATAGCGGCGATTGCTGTCATAAAGTGTTGTGCCCGGCGTGATAAGCCCACGCTCAACGATCGAGCCAAAAGGCACACGCGGCTGGCTGCGCTTGCTTTCGGTAAAACCAAGCGCTTCGTCATCAAGCTGCTCAACACCGGCAATACGCTCACGCGCCACCTTGATATAATCTGTTTCGCGCTCGATACCGATGTAATTGCGGCCCAGCATCTTGGCTACAGCACCTGTTGTGCCTGTACCAAAGAACGGATCCAGCACCACATCACCCGGCTTGGTAGACGACATCAGCACACGGTACAGCAGCGATTCCGGCTTCTGTGTGGCGTGGGCCTTCTTGTCGCCCGACTTCAAGCGCTCCTTGCCTGAACAGATCGGGAGCACCCAGTCAGACCGCATCTGCGTGTCTTCGTTCATGGCTTTCATGGCATCATAGTTGAAGGTGTACCCACCCTTGTCTGCCGACTTCGCCGCCCAAATAAGCGTCTCATGCGCGTTAGTGAAGCGCGTGCCGCGGAAGTTTGGCATCGGGTTGGATTTGCGCCAGATCACATCGTTCAGCACCCAATATTCAAGGTTCTGCAGCGCCGTGCCAACGCGGAAGATATTATGGTACGACCCGATCACCCAGATTGTGCCGGTATCCTTGAGGCAGCGACGCGCCGCGGCCAACCAGCGGTAGGTAAATTCATCATAAGCGTTAAAGCTTGAAAATTTGTCCCAAGCGTCATGAACACCGTCCACCTTGCTGTTGTCAGGGCGTGACAGCGTTTCCTTGAGCTGCATGTTATAGGGTGGGTCTGCAAAAATAACGTCGACCGACTTTTCGGGCAGCGCATTCATTACATCGATACAATCGCCCTGAACAATTTTGTTCACAGGCAGCGTTTTTAGCCCGCTACCCGTGCGGGTCGCGTTTTTTGCTTCAGCCATCAATTTTCTCCGTCCCGACTGGGCCCCGTCCCTGGAGCCAAGAGACCGAAACTGCCTGATTTCAGGCGGCATTTTTGCTCAAGTTTCGGCGAACTATTGAGGCGATTATGATTCCGACTCGATTCGACGTCAAGCGATTCTTTAATATGAATCAGCTAGTTATAAGCTATTCTTCATTTAGAATCTGCCGAATCGGCGCAAAAGATTTTCGGTGAAAAGGCGTCGCACCCACAAGCTTTAGTGCAGCCATATGTTTTGCAACACCATATCCTGCGTTTGACGCCCAACCATATTCCGGGTGCATTTCACCGAGTTTTTCCATCAAACGATCGCGAAAAACTTTTGCAATGATGCTCGCCGCCGCAATAGAAAGCGACCTCGCGTCACCCTTAATGAGCGTACGGGTGTGTATTTCAAGGCCGGGTGCGCGGTTTCCATCGACCAGCGCGGCTTCAGGTTTCACGTTAAGGCCAGCCACCGCCCGCCGCATCGCCAGCATGGAAGCTTCAAGGATGTTGATATCGTCAATCTCCTCAACACTGGCCTCGGCAATAGAAACGGATGTCGCCTGCTGCATGATCTGGTCATAGAGCGCTTCCCTGCGTTTTGCGCTCAGCTTCTTGCTGTCGTTCAGCCCTTCAGGAATATTTCCTTGATCAAAGACAACAGCCGCCGCCACCACTGGCCCCGCAAGCGGCCCACGACCAACTTCATCAACCCCGCACACCGGCGAAAAACCACCGCGCATTAGCGCGGCTTCAAATTGCCAGTCCGGCTTTGGCTTCAGGTCAACCCCGGCTTTATCAAACAGGTCCATCTCATGATCCGCTGCATATAGAGTTGCAATCAAGCCTCTGTAATGCCGCGCTTGCCCGGCTTGTGCAACAGCGACTTGACCCACCTAGCCGATCCGCTGCATGGTACGAGGGCTCTAACAAGCATGGATCAGCCTTTCAATGCACCCTATTGCTGCAGCCTTCGATGACTACTGGAATTCCCTGAAGAAGGGGGCCGCTATTCCGTGCTTTATTGACTTCAACATCAATGACGTACCAGTGGATGCGCTCCCCTTCATGTCGCTCATGCAAGTGGAAGAACGACCTCGCAGGTTTCGGTATCGCCTGGCCGGCACGTCCGTGGTTGCCGCCTACGGCAAAGACCTGACAGGCGTCTATCTAGATGAGCTCGATACCGGCGGGCGTTATGACGAATATGTGCATAACTTCAATCAGGCTGTGGACGAGCGCGTAATCAATCGCCGACAGGACGAATATACTCTGGCAGACGGCCGGGTATATAGGTTTGACGGTCACCTCTACCCGTTTGAAGGGGTGCACGGCGCCGTATCCCGCATCATTGTGCTCGCGATTGATAGCCTGATAGCCGACGCATAAAGACACTTTTCCCGGTAAACAGACCGAGCCAATAGAAAGGAGGCGTCCCCTTGGGGAGGGAACGCCTTAGTGCTTGGGTAGGTTTAGGAAAGAATTGCAGAGCTCGGTAAGCTCCTACTCAGAACAAATGAGGTTGGCCGGGCCGGGGTGGGCGCTTGGGGCTAGGGTCAGGGGGTATTGTGCAAACCCCCGCCCGACCGGAACCTGCTGCTAGCTATCGCTTGTATGCACAGAGACTGAGCTAGAGCGCAGCAGTAGGTTCAAAACATCTGCCGCTTAAGCGGCAAGGGGAACGCGTGCCAATCGAGCCGTCCGGCGCTTACGGCGCCACGTACGGGTCTCAGCTCTAACGCTTAAACTCTGGGGGGTTCCCGCAGGCGAGTAGGCACTCGCACCGCGCATGAATTCGGTAAACATCTTATTCTCCTCGCTGTTCATGCATTCCTGCATCAGCATATATATTGCCGTTTTTGGCATTTATGACTGTCGTGTCGTGGCCGTTTTATTGAGTGGAGTCTTTGCTCCCGGCTACATCCTTAATCTAATGGCATGCCCCTAAACTTTCAATGGTGCCCACCTCATTTATCGCACCGTTCGTCGCAAATGACGCCACGGTTCAGCCACAATTGCGGCACAGCGCATAGGCCAGTGGGCAAGCACCCTCAAATCCCAAGGGTTTACAAGGCGCTAACAGGCGCAGATCAATTATCTAAAATTTGAAAATTTTGGCAGGCTAACGAGACGCCGGAAGTTCGCAGCATTCAGCCGTGTCTATTGTTCGTCGTCACCAAGCAAGGCGGACGCAGTATTGTCCTCAATCGCTTCAACACCCTTCAGTGCACGCAGCATCTGATTCCGGCGCGTACTCAGCTTCTCGATATGCTTTTCCATGGCCTCTACATTCTTGCCCATGGCGCTGATCTGGTCGCCATAGCGTTCGAACTCATTCTTCACCGCGCCCAGCACCTTCCAGACCTCCTGCGCCTGCGCCTGCATCGCCATTTGTTGGAAGCCCATGCGGAAAGTGGTGAGCAATACCTGGAAGTTGGTTGGCCCGGTCACGGTTACGCTAAACTCACGCTGCAAGCCTTCCACAAAGCCCGGAATGCGCAGCATCTCTGCATATAGGCCTTCAGTTGGTAGAAACAGGATCGCCGATGGCGTGGTAAAAGGCGGGTTGATATATTTGGTGGCGATGTCTTTCGCGAAACCCTTTACCCTGTTCGCGAGCAGCTTCTGCATCGCGGCAATGCCGTCCGTGTCACCAGCCTCGACAGCGATCAGGAGGCGTTCATAATCTTCTGTCGGGAACTTGGCATCAACGGGCAAGTAAACTTCGGCGTCTGTACCCGGCATACGAATACCAAACTCAACATGGGTGCCTTTGCGGCCACAGTCGTAGTTTGCGACATACTGGTTGGGCGTCAGCACGTCTTCGATCAGCAACTCAAGCTGCACTTCCCCAAAGGTGCCGCGTGATTTCACGTTCGTCAGCACGCGCTTGAGGTCACCCACACCTGTCGCCAGCGTTTGCATTTCACCAAGCCCCTTGTGCACCTGCTCAAGCCGCTCAGACACTGTTTTGAAGCTCTCGCTCAGGCGTTTTTCAAGGGTGGTTTGAAGCTTTTCATCCACCGTTTTGCGCATCTCATCCAGCTTCTGGCTGTTCTCCGTGCGCAATTCTTTCATCTTTTCATCAAGCTTGTCGCGGAACTGCTGCTGGTCTTTCGCCTGATTGGTGCCAAGCGTGCGCACTGTCTCGCCCAAAAGCGTGACCGCCTTGGTCAGGTCTTCCCTGTTGGTGCGAAATTCGTCGCGGATCGCTTTCTCGCGCTCCGCCGCCTGCCGGGTCATGTCGGACATGCGGGTCTCAATACGGATCAACTGGTTCTGACTTTCCCCGTCATCAAGGGCCCGGCCGAGGCTAAAAAGCTTGACCAGCAAAACCACAATAAGCACGGCCAAAGCCGCAAAACCAACGATTACCAGTGTTTCCAAACCCACTCTTTGTGCTCCCGACTGCTAGATGCCCCTTCCTCAACTAGACTAGTGTTTGAGAGCTTGCAAGGTGCTTGCAAAAGCTTGACGCACAGTACCTCATATGCTTCGTATCTCTCATCGGGCAGTTGCCTAAATCAACCTCCGTGAGACAGGTGTCTAATCGGCGGGTGACGGCCCTTCAGGAGCAGGAGATGATACCTCGTTTTGACGCGAGAGATTTTACCGGCATCACCCCAGAAATGCGTGAGGCCTTTGAAAGAGACGGTGTTCTGGTTTTAGACGGATTGATCAACCCCGAGATTTGCGACGGCTTGATGAACCGCATGGCTGAATTGGTCGAAGGTTTTGATGCCACAGAGCACAAGGCCGTCTTTTCCTCAAAAACTCAGGCCCACACGCTGGACCTTTATCAATATTTCCTCGATTCAGGTTTTGGCACCCATTTCTTCTTTGAAGAAGAAGCTTTTAATGAAGACGGTGAGCTTACGAAACCCCTGCCGCTTGCGCTCAACAAGGTGGGGCATGCCATGCATGACCTCGACCCGGTTTTTGATCACTTCGCACGGCAAGATGCTTTCAAGCTGATCTGCGAAGGGTTGGACCAGAAGGAGCCACTACCGCTTCAGTCCATGTATATCTTCAAGCAGCCTCAAATCGGTGGTGAGGTGGTTTGCCACCAAGACGCAACCTACCTGAGGACCGAACCCAACAGCTGCCTTGGCCTCTGGGTCGCGCTTGAAGACGCGACAGAAGAAAACGGTTGCCTGTGGGGTATACCGGGCGGCCACAAAACTGGCGGGCTCAGGTCGGTTTTCCGCCGCAAGCCAGATGACGACGGCACCCTCACGGAAGTGCTGAACGAGGCACCGTTTGAGGAAGACAAAAAAGTGCCGCTACCGGCGCCGCAAGGGACGGTTCTGGTCTTTGGTGGATTGTTCCCACACATGTCTTCTGCTAACAGGTCAAACAAATCCCGCCACGCCTATACCCTGCATGTGGTAGACGGCGCGGCCGAATACCCGGCAGATAACTGGCTCAGGCGACCTGAGTATCTACCCTTGAGAGGTTTTAACGCGTGACCAGAATTGTCATCATCGGGGGCGGCCACGCGGCCGCCCAACTGGCAACCTCCCTTCGCATAAAGAAGTTTGAAGGGGACGTTACACTTGTCAGCGATGAACCGGTTGTGCCGTACCAGCGCCCGCCGCTGTCTAAAATGTATCTGTCCGGTGAGATCAGTGCTGACCGGCTGCCAATTCTGCGGCCGCAGGCCTATGAGGGGGCTGGCATCACACTCAAGCTCGGCCTTCGTGCCACAGCTATTGACCGCACGGCGCATAATATAACACTCGCGGACGGCAGCACGCTCGCATACGACAAGCTCATTTTGGCGGTTGGGGGCCATGCACGGCGCCTGAGCTGCGCCGGCCATGACCTCGCTGGCATTCACTATGTGCGCACCATGACAGACACCGACAGTATGCGCGGTGAGTTTAATACCGCCCGCAGCATCGTTATCATCGGCGGCGGTTACATTGGGCTGGAGGTTGCGGCAGTCGCCCGCAAGGCAGGCAAAAAGGTGACTATCCTTGAAGCAGCAGACCGCATTCTGCAGCGTGTTGTCGCCCCTGAAGTTTCAGAATTCTACACAGGCCTGCACCGGGCTGAGGGTGTGGAAATACACACCGGGCAGATGGTGACGGAGATTGAAGGCAACGACCGCGCCAGCGCCGTTGTAACCAGCGACGGTTCCCGTTTTGAAGCAGATATGGTTGTGGCAGGCATCGGCCTCATCGCCAACACCGAACTCGCTGAAAAAGTGGGGATAGAGACAACACCTGCTGGCATCACTGTCGGTGCTCATTGCCAGACCAGCGACCCGGATATCTATGCTGTTGGTGACGTAACCTGGCACCACAATGCCCATTACGGTCGTTGGCTCAGACTTGAATCGGTCCAGAACGCTGTCGACCAAGCCAAGGTTGCTATCGCCCACATCATGGGGGAAGAGGAAACCTACGACGCCCTTCCCTGGTTCTGGTCAGACCAGTATGGCCTCAAGCTTCAGATTGCCGGGCTTTCTGAAGGCTATGACAGGCTGGTGATGCGCGGCTCGCCAGAGGATCGCTCCGTCGCTTTCTTCTACCTTAAAGAGGGCCGTATGCTGGCCGCTGATTGCGTTGGCCGCATCGCTGAATTCATGAACGCCAAAAAAATCATTGCCGCTAGCGTCAATGTCGACGAAAATATGCTCACGGACGACAGTCGTCCATTCAAAGAAATTGCCGCCGAGATACTCGGCTCTTAGGCTTTAAGAAAGCGCACCTCATGCTCAGTTATCAGCACGCCTACCACGCAGGCAATATCGCCGACGTGCACAAACACCTTGCGCTGATGCTTCTGCTCGAAGGCTTTGCCGAAAACTCTGGCGCCTTCAGCTTTTATGATAGCCACGCAGGTCGGGGCATATATGACCTCTCAAGCCCGGAAGCCGAGAAAACCGGTGAACACAAGATGGGTGTTTCCGCGATTGATGAACCTAAAGATGACCAGCGCGCGCCTGCCCGTTACCTCGACCTTATCGAGACCTTCCGCAAGGAACACGGAGAGCATGCCTACCCGGGCTCGCCCTCAATTGCCCACCATTTCATGCGGCCGGGCGACAAGATGTTCCTGACTGAGTTACACCCGACAGAGCACCGCATCCTTGAGGAAAACTTCATTGCCTTCAAAAGCGTAGATATCCGAAAGCAGGACGGTTTTGAGATGCTGTCCCGGCTTAAATACCCCCACCACTTGCGCGGGGTAGCGCTCGTTGATCCTGCTTATGAAGTGAAGACCGATTACCGCAGTGTGCCAAAATCTCTCATGAAAGCGCTTAGCGGCTGGCCAAACGGTGTTTTTGTGGTTTGGTACCCTATCCTGCCCGATGACCGGCACAAACAGATGGTGCGGTCCCTGTTTTCGCTGGGTGGCAATGCTGTGTTCGAATCGCTGCTGATGGCGCCCGACGTGGCAGACCGCCGTGGCATGATGGGCACTGGCCTGATGATCTTCAATGCCCCACAAGGGTTTGAGGAAAAGCTTGAACAGGCGATGGATGAAATCACAACGCTGATGTTTGGTGAAGGCCTTGGCAGCCACGCTATTAAAAAAGGGCCAACTGTCGGTTCAGAGGCCCTTCTTTAGATACCCATAAGGATCAGGTGCTTATTGAAGCGCCTGATCAATCGCGGCTTTGAGCTCACTCGACTGCGGCTCCACCTTGCTGGTGAAATAAGCAACCGGCTTGCCGTCTTTCCCGATCAGGTATTTGTGGAAGTTCCATTTCGGGCGACTGTCTTCACCAAGCTCAGATGCCAGCCAGTCATAGATCTCCGCATTGCCTTCGCCGCCGTTCACAACCATCTTTTTGGTCATGGGGAAATCAACCTGAAAGTTCACCTTGCAGAAATTTTTGATGTTGCGTTCTGAGCCGGGCTCTTGGTCGCCAAAATCATTCGCTGGCACCCCAACAACAACAAGCCCTTTCTCGCGGTATTCCTCCCACAGCGCCTGAAGGCCTTCATACTGTGGGGTGTAACCGCAATAGGACGCGGTGTTCACCAGAAGTACCGCTTTGCCGTCATACTGCGCCATCGGCATTTCTGTAAATTCAATAGAAGTCAGTGTGAAATCATGTGCTGAAGTGGCGCTGGCTGCATGCGCACCCGCTGACCCCATCAGGATAACCGCTGCTGCCATGATCGATTTTAACCGCATTTTTTGTTCCTCTGCCAAAATTATTGACCAGATATACCTTGGCTTCGCGCCACAGGGAAGCGTGCTGACGCAAGTGTGATACCTCTCCGTCTACGCCCGCAGCTTGAAAACGGATCATCAGGCCCTACTTCCAAGCGGAGCCAGATATCACCCCGGGCCCGGCCCGGCACAATGAAGGAACTACTGATGACGGCAAGCAATGCGCCGCTCTTTAAAGCGTTTGACCTCAAGGACCTGCATCTTGAAAACCGGGTCGTGATGGCCCCTATGACCCGTACATTCTCTCCGGGCAATGTACCGAACGACCTGAATGTTGAGTATTACCGTCGCCGCGCAGAAGGTGGCGTTGGCCTTATTATCACTGAAGGCACCTGTGTTGGCCACAAGGCCGCCAGCGGTTACCCCAATGTGCCCTTCTTCTATGGCGACGAGGCCCTAGCGGGCTGGAAGAAAGTGGCAGCCGCCGTGCACGCTGAGGGCGGTAAAATCATGCCTCAGCTTTGGCACGTGGGTGCCGTCAGGCGTCCCGGTGTTGAGCCAGACCCTGAAGTGCCTGGCTATGGCCCATCCGGCCTTGTCGCCAAAGGCAAAAAGAAATGCCACGAGATGAGCGAGAGCGATGTTGCAGATGTGATCGATGCCTTTGCACAAGCCGCAGAAGATGCCAAAGCCGCAGGATTTGATGGCGTGGAAATTCACGGTGCCCACGGTTACCTTATTGACCAGTTCTTCTGGGGTGACCTCAATGAACGCACAGACGCCTGGGGCGGCAACCGGGTAGAACGCACTCGTTTCGCTGTCGAAATTGTCAAGGCTATCCGTGCCCGCGTTGGTTCACGTTTCCCGATCATACTGCGTTGGTCCCAGTGGAAGATGCAGGACTATAACGCCAAGCTTGCAAACAATCCGCTTGAGCTTGAGCAGTTCCTAGAGCCTCTCGCTGCTGCTGGTGTTGATATTTTCCATTGCTCCACACGGCGGTTTTGGGAGAGCGAGTTTTCAGGCAGCGACCTGAATTTGGCAGGCTGGACCAAAAAACTGACCGGCAAGCCAACCATCACTGTTGGCAGCGTTGGGCTGGATGAGGCCTTTACGGAAGAAGGCGCGCAAGGTTTCCTTGAAGCCAAACCAGCAAGCCTCGAGAACCTTGTCACCCGGATGGAAAATAACGAGTTTGACCTCGTGGCTGTTGGCCGGGCGCTGATCGCCAACCCGGACTGGGCCAACAAGGTCAAAGCAGAGCTGCACGATGAAATCCTGCCTTACACCAAGGACTTGCTGGCCAAGCTCGCCTAAAACACTCAAAAATCGAGAAAACGAAGAGGCGGCCCTGTGGGTCGCCTTTTTTATAGAATCTCATATTTTGGACACAAGCCCGGCACAGTTCTGCTTCCAAATTCTGCGTATCTACCGCAGATATGTTAGACTTTTCCTCACTTGTTGCGCTGCAACATAAATTCTCCTTCCCAGCGTTTTTTTTCGGGGTTAGAGGGGGATAGGTCCTGAGGGATTGTATACAAAATAAGATTTCAATCGAAGTGTGGTAGAAGGAACCAATTATGGCCAAGCTTCGCATCAGCCCCGCCCCGGCACCCAGCCGGAAAGCTGCAATGACAGCGCTCAAAAACGCGTTTCTCGCAGATGAAGCGAAAACCGTTCGCGCCCTTATCGACAATTTCCCCCTCAATACCGAAAGCCGGGATGAAGTGGCGGTTAAAGCGGCCGCTATTGTCGCCCAGTCCCGCGCCATGAAAGAGGAACAAGGCACGCTTGATGCCTTCCTTGCTGAATTTGGTCTCTCCAATCAGGAAGGGGTGGCGCTTATGTGCCTCGCGGAAGCACTGTTGCGTGTCCCTGATATTGAAACGCAGGACAAGCTCATTTCAGAGAAGATGCAGTCGGGCAACTGGGCGTCGCACAAAGGCCACTCAGACAGCCTTTTTGTCAACGCTTCAACCTGGGCCCTGATGCTGACCGGCGAGGTTGTGCGCCTTGACCGCACAATCACCAAAAACCCGGGCCAGTGGATGAAATCCCTCGTGGCTCGCACAGGTGAGCCGGTTATCCGCAAGGCCGTAAACCAGGCCATGAAAATCATGGGCCGCCAGTTTGTTTTTGGCCGCACCATCAAGGAAGGCCTTGCCCGCCAAGCCAAGCAGCCGCCAGAGCAAAAGATGATGAGCTTTGATATGCTGGGCGAAGGCGCCCGCACCATGGCGACTGCGGACCGCTATTACGAGCTATATCAGGCGTCCATCGACGCAGTGGGCACCGCGACAAAAGACGACGGCGCTGACCCGCACGACCGCTCAAGCATATCTATCAAGCTTTCCGCGCTGCACCCGCGCTATGACGAAGCCAACAACGACCGTGTGATGGCCGAGATGTTGCCGCGTGTTAAAGAACTGGCACTCAAGGCAAAATCATACGACATCCAGATGACAATTGACGCTGAGGAAGCGGACCGCCTTGATATCTCTCTCAGGATTATCGAAGCGCTGGCATCTGACCCGGACCTTGCTGGTTGGGAAGGCCTCGGCCTCGCCGTTCAGGCCTACCAGAAGCGCGCGCCTTATGTGATTGACTGGCTGGTGCATCTGGGCCGCGAAAACGGCCGCAAGTTTGCCGTGCGCCTGGTGAAAGGCGCTTATTGGGACACTGAAATCAAGCACTCGCAGGAACAAGGGCTTGAGGACTACCCAGTGTTCACCCGCAAGCAGGCAACAGATATCAGCTACCTTTATACTGCTGCGCGTATGCTTGAGGCGGACGACGCCATCTACTCGCAGTTCGCGACCCATAATGCGCACACCATTGCCGCAATTTCGGCCATGGCGGGCGACAAGCGTTATGAGTTCCAGAAGCTGCACGGCATGGGCGCGCTGCTCTATAAAGCCGCGGGCCGGGTTGCAGGCAAACCCATTCGCACCCGTACTTATGCACCTGTTGGGCTTCACGAAGACCTGCTGCCGTACCTTGTGCGGCGCCTTCTGGAGAACGGTGCGAACTCAAGCTTTGTAAACCGCTTTATGGATGCGGACGTGCCAGTGGAAGAAGTGGCCGGTGACCCGATCACATCGATCGAGTATGCACCTGCACTTCGGCATACTCTGATCCCGATACCAGAAGATATTTTCGGCGCTGAGCGTAAAAACTCCAAGGGCTGCAACCTGATGGATAGCCGCCAGTACGCGCCGCTTCTGCGCGCCCTTGATGAGCGCAAAAACCATACCTATGCCTGCGCCAGCATCGTCAGCGGCAAAGACGTGGGCGAAAACCCCACAGACGTTGTGAACCCCGCGAACACCAGCCAGGTTGTTGGCTCATGGCGTGAAGCACGCGATGAAGATATCGATGTGGCGACGGTAGAATCAGTTGAGGCCCAACAGGCATGGAACGCCATGGGCGGCAACGCGCGGGCAGATATCCTGCGCGCTGTTGGCGATGCAATTGAAGACAACCGCAACCTGTTCGCCGACCTGCTGGTGCGCGAGGCTGGCAAAACGCTCAGCGATGTGATCGCAGAGGTCCGTGAGGCCGTTGACTTCTGCCGCTATTATGCAGCGCGTGCAGAAGAGCACTTTGGCGCGCCTGTGGCTCTCCCTGGCCCGACCGGTGAACGGAACGAGCTTTATTTCGGGGGCCGAGGCACCTTCCTGAGCATCGCGCCGTGGAACTTCCCACTGGCGATTTTTGTCGGCCAGGTTGCAGCAGCCTTGGCGGCAGGCAACGCGGTTATCGCAAAACCGGCCGAGCAAACGCCGCTTGTGGCTTATCACGCGGTAAAGCTGTTTCATGAATCTGGTGTGCCTGTCGATGTCCTGCATCTTCTGCTCGGTGATGGTGCCCGTGTAGGCGCCAAGCTGGTGGCAGACGAACGTATCGTGGGGGTTGCTTTCACCGGCTCTACAGAAACCGCCAAGATCATCAACCGCACGCTTGCGGCGCGCGAAGGCGCCATTGTGCCGTTGATTGCAGAAACCGGTGGCCAGAACGCCATGATCGTGGACAGCACGGCGCTACCTGAACAGGTCGCGGATGATGTTATCCAGTCTGCTTTTGGCTCAGCCGGTCAGCGCTGCTCTGCCCTTCGTGTGTTGTTTGTGCAGGACAGCGTAGCCGACAAAGTGATCAATATGATCAAAGGTGCGCTCAAGGAACGAGTACTGGGTGACCCTGCGAAGCTGACAACCGACGTTGGCCCTATCATTGATGAAGAAGCCCGCACACGCCTTGCCGAGCATTGTGCCCGCATGGAAGAGGAAGCCACGCTTGTTGCCAAGCTGGAGATGACCGAAGAAGCCGAGAAAGGCACTTTCCTTGCGCCCCATATCTTTGAGCTCAAGTGCCTTGACCAGCTTGAGCAGGAAGTATTTGGCCCCGTGCTTCATATCCTCAGGTTCAAATCTGGCGAGATCAATAAGGTTATCGAGCAGATCCGTGGTACCGGCTATGGCCTCACCTTCGGTATCCATTCTCGCCTTGAAAGCCGCTGGGCTGAGCTGTTCAATAAAACACGCATTGGCAACACCTATATCAACCGCAATATGGTTGGTGCTGTGGTTGGTGTGCAGCCATTTGGTGGTGAAGGCCTTTCAGGCACCGGACCAAAGGCCGGTGGCCCGCACTATCTCTTCCGCTTTGCGGCAGAACATACGCTCACCATCAACACCGCAGCTGTTGGTGGCAATGCAGAGCTGTTCAGCATGGATGAGAGCGCCTAAAAGGCCATCATAAAATCATTTTAAAGGCCGGGAATTTCCCGGCCTTTTTTAGTGGGTCGCCGCGAGTTTATCGAACAGGCTGAACTGGCCGCCCTGAAGCACCGGTGCCCTGAAGTCATCCGTGTTCAACACTTCTTCCCCCGCGTTGAAGCCAAGACGACGGCACAGATTGCGGAAGCGCTGGTCCAGAAGTTCTGCCTCAAGTCCCTTGCCCTTCATGCGGTGTTTGAAACGCGGGTCATTCACCTTGCCACCCCGCATCTCCCGAAGCCGGTTGAGCACCCTGCTCTTGCGGTCCGGGTAATGCTCCGACAGCCATTCTTCAAACAATCCACCAAGTTCAAGCGGCAGTCTTAGCAGGATATAATTTGCGCGCTTCGCGCCCGCATGGGCCGCAGCCGAAAGCACTTCTTCCATTTCATGATCATTCAGAGCCGGGATAACAGGTGCGAACATCATGCCCGTTGGCACACCGGCATCAGACAACAACTTGATGGCATCCAGCCGCCGCACGGGCGTGCTGGCACGCGGCTCCAGAAGTCGTGCGAGCTTGCGGTCAAGCGTGGTGACAGACAGAGACACTCGCACAAGCCCCTTTTCCGCCAGCGGTACAAGCAGGTCCATGTCCCGAACCACAAGCCGGGATTTAGTGAGCACCGTTACAGGGTGGTTATATTCCAGCATCACCTTCAGTATCTCACGGGTGATACGGCGCTCTTTCTCAATCGGTTGATATGGGTCCGTATTGGTGCCCATGGCGATTGGCTTGGGCTCATACCCCCTTTTTGAAATCTCCGCCTTCAAAAGCTCTGCTGCATTTGGCTTGGCAAACAGCTTGGTTTCAAAATCCAGCCCCGGAGAAAGCCCCATATAGGCGTGTGTGGGCCGTGCAAAACAATAAACACAGCCATGCTCACATCCACGATACGGGTTGATAGACCGGTCGAACGGAATGTCAGGTGATTTGTTGCGCGTCAGGATATGCTTGGCATTTTCTTCCCTGACTTCTGTTTTAACCTGACTTTCGACAATGTCTGAAAGCCAGCCGTCAGATACCGGTTCCCGGTTCAGCTTTTCAAACCGCCCCGACGAATTGGACACTGCGCCCCGGCCCCGCATAAGCCATGGTGAATTTTGAACCTGCATCTGTCTATCTCTCGTTTCCATGCTTTAATTTAACATAAGAACAAAACAAGAACAAATGGTATTTTATCGGCTATTGATGGCGGTTTCATGGCTGATTAAACCATTGTTTTCATCGGGATAGGAACAAGCCAAATTAAAAGTTGGCTTTTCAAACCGCTAAACCACTGATACATAGCTTGCATGAACAAATATGATCTGCCGCCCGCGCGTAAGCGCTATTTCAAGCTGACAGACCGCATCAGGAATCCGCTGGATTTGATGTCCCACGTTCCTTTCCGCATCGCAACCGCAAGCAATCTGCTCGCTCTCAACCGGGACCTGAGCGTTCGTCAGGATTGTGATCTGGACGTCAGGGAGATGCGCGTGCTGATCAACATTGGCTCTTACATGCCGATCAAGTCAGCCGATATCGCCTACCAGAGCCGGATGGATAGTTATACGGTGAGCCGCGCGGTGAAAGCCCTTCGCCAAGCCAAGCTGGTGGATTTTGAGCCCGTACCGACAAGCAAGCGGGCGAAAAACCTGATCCTTACAGAAAAAGGCGAGCAGGTTTACGGGCTGATCACCAACGCCGTTGAAAAGCGCGCCAACCTTCTTGATGAAGTATTAACTGAAAACGAGAAGGTACAGCTTTGCGATATGCTGGCGCGTATCGAGAGCAAGGCGGAACAGGTGATGGCGCAATATGCACTCGACCGTGTGCAGGAAGGTGATGAATTACCCGCTGACCAGAAAGAGCTGATCCGCTGGTACCGCAAGGGCCTGGGCACCTAAGGCCGATGTGTGGCGAAAACACGCCACACCCGCGCCACACATTGGCCGCAGATTCGCGCACACTCGCGCACACTCGCGCCACACTTTCGCGCACACATACGCCACACCTAGAAGACAGAAACGATATCCTCAAACGGCTTTTTGATCGTTGCATGCACCGGCACCGTTGCGCCTTCAGCCGGATACCCTGCCACCAGCAGGATATAAGCACGCTCATGCTCAGGCCGCTGACAAATTTCGTTAAGGAAATTCATTGGCTTAGGGGTGTGAGTGAGTGTCGCGAGCCCGGCATTATGAAGGGCAGCGATCAGAAAACCGGTCGCGATGCCCACCGATTCTGACACATAATAGTTTTTGCGTTCCATGCCTGCTTCAATACCACCGCGGCGCTGCGCAAATATCGCTATCAGCCACGGCGCGTGCTCCAGATAGGGTTTGCTGGCATCGGTGCCAAGTGGCGCAAGAGCATCCAGCCACTCTTCCCCAGCCCTGCGCTCGTCGTAAAACCCACGCTCTTCCTGCTCTGCTCTTACGCGCACCTTTGACTTGATCTCCGGGTTCCCGATCAGTGCGAAATGCCACGGCTGATGGTTGGCACCGCTTGGTGCGGTGCCTGCGGTACGCAAACAATCCTCAATAATCTCGCGCGGTACTGGCCGGTCGGAGAATTCCCGCACCGTATGACGGCGGCGCATCTCTTTATAAAACGCCTGCGCGCGGGCCTTCATTTCATCCGGCGAATATTCCTGAAAATCGGGTAGCGGGACATTATCGTGAGGCTTCATATATCGCTCCGTTAGCATTGGGTATGCAGTGAGCAATATCTCAATAATATTGCATATGCAACATATTAATCCAGCGTCTGCCGATATCTCGCGAGCGCAATCATTGTGGCTACAACCACAAACGCCAGTATCCCAAAAAGGTCCGGCAGGATGTCGTTAGACTGACTTCCCTTTAATAGTATCCCCCGTGCGATGCGCAGGAAATGAGTCAACGGCAACGCCTCCCCGATGGTTTGGGCCCATAAGGGCATGCCTCTGAACGGAAACATAAAACCAGAGAGAAGCAGCGATGGCAGAAAGAAAAAGAAAGTCATCTGCACAGCCTGAAGTTGGTTTTGCGCGATGGTTGAGAATGTGAAACCAACCGCCAAATTAGCGATCATGAACAGGATGGTCGCGCCCGAAAGAAGAAGAATGCTTCCCTCAAAAGGCACATCGAACAAAAATACCGCAGCCGCCAGGATGATGGCCGCCTGCACGTACCCCACAATCACATACGGCGTGATTTTGCCCAGCATCACCTCCGACGGCCGCACCGGCATAGCGAGGAGGTTTTCCATCGTGCCCAGTTCACGCTCTCGCGTCACCGCAAGCCCCGTGATCATCACGAGTGTCATGGTCAGCACAACGCCCATCAGGCCCGGCACAATATTATACTGCGTGATGTTTTCCGGGTTATAACGGCGGTGCACCACCACATCAAAGGGCGGCGGCGCGGGTGCCGGTGTGATGTCAACGCCCGCCAGGTCACGTTCAAGCGCAGAAAGCTTGAGCTGCTGCAACGCACTGATCGCGCTGCCGGTGGCCACTGGGTCAGTCGCATCAGCCTCCACCAGTATTTCAGGCCGCTCGCCAAGTACAAGGTCACGCGAGAAATTCGGCGGTATCGTGACAGAAAACTGCACCTGGCCGCGCGTTAACATGCGGTCAACGTCTGCACCGTCTGCCTCAACCACAACCTTGAAGTACCCTGTGTTCACAAGCGCGGAGGTGAAGGCGCGTGTATAAACAGTACTTTCCGCTGAATAAATGGCTGTTGGCAACGCTTTCGGGTCTGTATTGATGGCGAAACCAAAAAGCACAAGCTGGATAAGCGGTACACCCATCATCATGCCAAGTGTGGCCCGGTCACGGCGCATATGATGGAATTCCTTCATCAGCATTGCGCCAAGCCGGAGGAGTGAAAACGGCCGCCTCATGAGAAGTTATCCTGCGAACCAGAGGTCAGATGGATAAAAACATCCTCAAGCGTTGGGCTGGTTTGCTGCCAGTTCAGGTTATGGCCCTGCCGGTAAGGGGCAATAGCCGCTTCAAGCGCCTGTTCGTCTGCGCCACTGACATGAAGATTGGCGCCAAAGGCTACTGCTGAAGCAATACCGTCGCGCCCGCGAAGCTTTTGCGCCAGCCGGTCGGCCTCAAAGCCATGCGCCCGCCACGTATATAGCGTTGTGCCGTCAATAATTTCTTCTGCCGTGCCTGCGGCAAGGAGCTTGCCGTATGCTATGTAAACAATCTCGTGGCAGCGCTCGGCTTCATCCATATAGTGGGTGGATACCAGAACCGTGATCCCGTTCGACGCCAGCGTATGTATTTCATCCCAAAATTCGCGCCGGGCCTTGGGGTCAACACCCGCTGTGGGCTCATCAAGCAATAGAAGTCTTGGCTCATGCAGGATGCAGGCTGCGAGCGCGAGACGCTGCTTCCAGCCACCCGACAACGCACCTGTTTGCTGGTCGCGGCGCCCCCACAGGCCCAAGTCCTTGAGCGCTGTATCTACACGGTCCTTGCGGTTATCCATCTCATAAAGCCGCGCGACAAATTCCAGGTTTTCCCGGATGGTCAGGTCCTGATACAGGCTGAATTTCTGCGTCATATATCCGGTTTGCCGCTTAATGAGCGGCGCTTCAGCGCGCAGGTCAAGCCCCAGGCAGGTACCCTGCCCTTCATCAGGCGTCAGAAGGCCACAAAGCATCCTGAGCGTGGTGGTTTTGCCGCTGCCATTGGGGCCAAGGAAGCCAAATATCTTGCCTTCCGGGATCTGCATTGAAAAATCATCCACCACGCGGCGGCCATCAAATATCTTCACCAGCCCCGAAACATCAATAGCCAACTCACCGTCCCTATTCATTGTGGGCGCTCCACCTCAATCGGCAACCCCACGGGCAACAGGACCTCGCCGTCCGGCATAGCTTCAATCAGGAAAACCAGTTTCTCACGACTATCCGCGGAATAAATCACAGGCGGAGTGTATTCCGCCTCTGGCGCGATGAAACTGATGGATGCGGTCAGACCTGCCCCACAGCCGTCACATGAGAAGGCCACCTTGGTGCCAACGGAAAGCTTCATCACATCAGCCTGGGGCACAAAAAAGCGAAGCTTGCGTTTGTCATCCGGCAACAGAGACGCCACAGCCCTATTGGCTGGCACCCATGCCCCCGGCTGGTAGTAGGTGTCCTGCACCATCGCTTCGATTGGGGCGGCTGGCGCGATCTCGACGAGCCGACGGTCCGCTTTCTCGACACTGGCTTGAGCTTCAACAAGCGCGGCGCGTGCCGCATCAAGCCGGTCTGCGCGTGCGGGCAGATTAGCCACATCAAAAGCACTCTTGAGCGCTGCTACCCGCGCCTTGGCCTGATCACGCGCGGCGCGGGCGTCGTCCAATCGCGCTTCCACGGCCGCAGTGCTTCCTTCCAGTGCTTGTTGGCGCAAAAGCTCAAGCTCCGCGTTTTTCAGTGCGGCTTCCGCCTCATCAATCTCCGCTGAGCGCACACTCAGTTCTTCGGCGCGCGCACCTTTCTCCATATCAGCGAGCTCAGCCCTCACTTTCGCTAGTGCAGCCTGAGCCTGGGCGACTTCGGCCTCAACCAGAGTTTTATCAAGCGAGAATACTTGCGCACCCTTTGAGACCCGTGTACCGCGCCGGACATCAAGGCTTTTAAGCTCTCCCGAGATAGGAGCTGCGAGCAGGATATACTCGCCCTCAACATATCCGGTGTAGATGCTGTTGTCGGTTTCAAGCTGGTTATAGTACCAAGCCGCCCCCGCTGCTGCTGCAGCGATAAGCAAACCCACCAGTCGCTTCGCAATACTCATCTACACCCTCTTCCTCTTGTGAATGACCACATCCAAACGCAACCGAAGTTGGCTGGCCATACGTGCAATCGTTAATGATTTGTGGCGCTGCCATTAGTGGCTTTATTTCGCCGAACACGAATTCCTCGCTGAAGGACTCGGTTGATGCATTATATGCTTGAAATTAATTAATTAGTCAATTAATTTAGACTCATGACATCAAACACCCAGAAGAAGCGCCGCGTAGGCCGCCCTAAAGAAAGCAATAACAAGGATCGTCGCGCGCGCCTTGTTGAAGCAGCAGGCCCAATTTTCTCAACGAAAGGCTATGGCGGCACCAAAATCCCCGACCTTGCCAAAGCGGCAGGCGTAACCCCCGCTATGGTGCATTACTATTTCGACGGCAAAGACGGATTGCTTCAGGAAGTATTCGATAACGCCTTCAAGCCGCTGATGGACAAGCTTGATGCCCCCTCCTCCCTTGAGGAATGGGTTATCACATTCCATGAGCATATCCTTGCCCGGCGCTGGGTACCGCACCTGATGCTTCGGGAGGTGATTATGGAAGGTGGGCACCTGCGCGAGTATTTTGCAGCGACCTACGCACCTCGTGTCGCCATGAAGTGGCTTGGGTTGTTTGCTGAAGAAAAGAAACAAGGCCGAATGCGCGCGGACGCTGATGAGCTCAGGCACGTGGTTTTGATGATGGGGATGCTGATCTACCCGTTTGTCGTGGCCCCTCTCAGCGGGGTTTTCTCAGAAACACCGTTCAGTGACGAGGAGATGATACGTTTCAGGGAAGATGCCCTCAGGCTGTTCTACAGCGGGGCCAATGGTTAATTAATCACCGATACCTGATATGTTGATCACCCCGTCGCGGTAATCTTCATACCAGATAAGGAACTCGTCCGCAGACATCGGCTTGCCAAGATAATACCCTTGCACCGCATCTGCCCCCATGTCTCTGACAAGCTTGAGCTGGTCTTCGGTCTCAACGCCTTCGCATACACATTTGAGGCTGAGCTTGTGCGCAAGGTCAATTGCGGCCTCAAGCACTGTTCGGGCCACATGATGCTCCGTTGCGCGCCCAATGAACATGCGGTCAATCACCAGCTCATCGAACGGGATTTCCTTGAGCCGCACGAGAGACGCGAATCCGGCACCAAAATCATCAAGCGCAATACCAAAGCCTCGCGCGTTCAGGCTTGCGAGCACATCAAGCGGTATTTTCGCGTCAATCTCAAGGTCTGCTTCTGTCACTTCAAGGCGAACCATGGAAGGCTTCACCTCAAACTGTTCCGTGAGGCCAGAGACAACATCCGCAAAGTCAGCCTTGCGCAGGTTATCGCTGGCCACATTGATGGAAAGCACAACTTCAAGCCCTTGCTTGCGCCAGCGTCCCTGCTGCTGCATCGCAAGCTCAAGCATCCGGTATGTGAGCACATCCATGTGCCCCTTTTCCTGCGCAGCTTTAATAACCGCCCCAGCACCAAGATAACCGCCCGTGGGTGCCCGCCACCGGGCGAACACTTCAGCCCCGACCAATTCGCCGGTTTTAGGGTTTAACTTCGGTTGGAACACCGGCGACAAGCCATCTGTCATCAAACCGCGCATAAACTCGCCTTCGGCAAGCACTGTCTCGGAGCCGGAGCGGCCCTTCGCGCGAGAGTTGGCAACATCGCTGAGCATGGACAAAAGCAGCTCTTTATTCACTGGCTTGGTAAGGGTCCCCAGCAGATTGACGCTATAAGCCAGCGCCATATCACGGGCGGCCTGCAACATGCGTGCATCATGGCCGCTCAAGAGGATGACGCCGGGGTCCGAATCGAGCTCTGAAATTTCCTTGATGAGACCAAAACCATCCATCTCCGGCATCGCCAGATCGGTGATAATCACATCAAAATTTTCGGTATTGAGGATATCAAGCGCCTGAACGCCGCTTTCTGCGCCCGCCACCATATAACCCGGTGACAGCAGATACTGGGTCAACAGATCCCGCATCGTAGCAGAGTCGTCAACAACGAGAATGCGCTTACTCACTAATGTTCCTCCCTCATCGCGCCTTAAGCTAGCACTAAAGCGAAATCGGGCCAAGAACGAAACCACCCACCAAGCGGCGGGTGGTCAAGTTACTGAATTAAAGCATCAAATTGCTATTCTGAAGCATACCGAAGCACAGGCTGACGCGCGGCTTGCGTTTCGTCCAGACGCCCCCACGGTGCATGATATGGCGCACCAGAAAAACGCTCAACCTCGCCTGCCTTCGCAGCACCGGCAAGCCCGCGCATGGAACGAATAAACTGGTCCATGTTGGCCTTGCTTTCGCTCTCGGTCGGCTCAATCAGCATCGCACCATGTACCACCAGCGGGAAATACATGGTCATGGGGTGATAGCCCTCATCGATCATGGCTTTGGCAAAATCAAGCGTGGTGACACCCGTATCCTTGAGGAAACGATCATCAAACAGAGCTTCATGCATGCAGGGGCCATCAAATGAGGCCGTCATAACGTCGGAAAGCGACGCCAGCACATAGTTTGCGTTCAACACAGCGTCTTCCGCCGCCTGCTGGATACCATCACCGCCGTGGCTCAGCATATAGCTGAGGGCACGGACATACATACCCATCTGGCCATGGAAGGCGGTGAGGCGCCCCATTGAGGCGTCATCGATATCCTCAACAAGGTCAAAGCCGTCCGCTGTTTTCACCACATATGGCACCGGCACGTGGGCCTTGAGCGCATCGGAGAAAACCACCGGCCCAGAACCCGGCCCGCCGCCGCCATGCGGGGTTGAGAAGGTTTTGTGCAGGTTGAAGTGCATGGCATCCACACCAAGGTCACCTGGGCACACCTTGCCCATGATGGCATTAAAGTTCGCACCGTCACAATAGAAGAACGCGCCAGCCTTATGGATCGCATCGGCGATCTCACGGATTTCCGTTTCAAACAAGCCACAGGTATTCGGGTTGGTTAGCATCACAGCCGCGACGGTATCATCGAGTGCTGCCTTAAGCGCATCAATATCCACCTTGCCGTTATCCTTGGCGGGGATCGATTTCACCTTGTAGCCACAGAAGGCCGCGGTTGCAGGGTTGGTGCCATGCGCTGATTCCGGGCAGAGAATGATTTCACGGGCATCGCCTCGTGCTTCAAGCGCTGCGCGGATAGCCATAACACCGCAAAGCTCACCATGCGCGCCCGCCTTGGGGCTTAGGGCAACTGCGGGCATGTTGGTGAGTGTCATCAACCAATGGCTCAACTCGTCCATCAGTTGGAAAGCGCCCTGCACCGCACGCTTTGGCGCGAGTGGGTGAATATCGCCAAAGCCCGGTAGCCGTGCCATCTTTTCATTGAGGCGCGGATTGTGCTTCATGGTGCATGACCCAAGCGGGAACACACCCATATCAATACCGTAGTTGCGGCGGCTGAGACGTGTGTAGTGCCGCACCACATCCGGTTCAGCAAGGCCTGGGCAGCCGATTTCGCTTGTACGCTCAAGCCCACCAACGGCGAGCTCCAGGTCATCCAGCGCTTCAAAATCCACACCGGTGGTCTCAACAGTACCAAGCTCATAGATCAGGGGCTCCGCGAGACGAAGGCCCACATGACCGGAGAAACTTTCGAACTGTGCGCTCTCGCCCCCGCCTGTTGCAGCGGTAGGTCGTCCTTGACTATTCATAGACATCAGAGCACCTCCTCGAGCGCGCCTTTGAGCGCAGCAATATCGTCCGCTGTTACGGTTTCCGTCGCAGCCAAAATCAACACATCATCAAGCCCGGCGCCCGGATAAAGGCGTGATGCCGGTACGCCCGCAAGGATATCCTTGCCCACGAGCGCATCAACCACACCCGCAGCAGCTTTTGGCAGCTTCACAGCAATCTCGTTAAAGAAAGCGTTTGTAAGCACTTCCACACCCGAGACGGATGCCAGTGCGTCCCTCAGCGCTATCGCGTTCCGGTGGTTAACCTTGGCGACACCGCGCAAGCCTTTTTCACCCAACAGGCTCATATGGATCGTGAACGCAAGCGCGCACAGGCCGGAGTTTGTACAGATGTTGGACGTTGCTTTCTCACGACGGATGTGCTGCTCACGCGTTGAGAGCGTCAGCACAAACCCGCGCTTGCCGTTCGCGTCCACCGTTTCACCACAAAGACGGCCTGGCATCTGGCGCACAAACTTCTGGTTGGTGGCAAAAAGCCCCACATATGGCCCGCCAAAATTAAGACCGTTACCGATAGATTGGCCTTCGCCAACCACGATATCTGCGCCCATTTCACCGGGGCTTTTGATCAGGCCCAGGCTCATGACTTCTGTCACTACAACAATCAGCAACGCTTTTTTGGCGTGTGCCGCTTCCGCCACAGGTGTCAGGTCAAGCACATGGCCAAACACACCCGGGTTTTGCACAACAACACAGCTTGTCTCGTCATCGATCGCGTCAATAACCGCCTTCAGCTCTGCTTCAGGGTCGGCGGGGTTTGGTTTCTGTGCGACGATCACATCATCTGTGTATTGGGTCGTGGTTTCAACCACAGCGCGGTAATGCGCGTGCAGGCTGCCCGCAAGGATAGCTTTTTTCTTCCGCGTTACACGACGCGCCATCATCACAGCTTCGCTGGTGGCGGTTGAGCCGTCATACATGGAGGCGTTCGCCACATCCATGCCGGTTAGCTGCGCGACTTGTGTCTGGAATTCAAAGATGTACTGGAGTGTACCTTGCGCGATCTCTGGCTGATACGGCGTGTAAGCTGTCAAAAACTCACCGCGCTGGATCAGGTGATCAACGGTTGCAGGCACGTGGTGTTTATAAGCCCCGGCTCCAATGAAAAAAGGCACACTGCCCGCTGAGGTGTTCTTCGCGGCCATCCTTGAGAGGTGGCGCTCAACTTCCATCTCAGCCTTATGGCGAGGAAGGTCAATCTCCGGGTTCAGGACATCGTTTGGAACGTCCTTGAACAAATCATCAATATGCCGAACACCGATTTTTTCCAGCATCGATTGCCGGTCGGTGGCCGTAAGCGGCAGATAGCGCATGCAACTGGCTCCTTTGATCACGCGTCAGGCCCGAGGTTGCGTGCTTTGGCCTGGCACAAAAAGAAACGCTGGCCCGGGGAGCCCCGGCCAGCGCTATATTTGCCTTAGTCGAGGCCTTCAACAAACTCGTTGTAGGCTGTCTCGTCCATCATGTCGTCGAGCTCGCCCAAATCGGCGATCTTTATTTTAAAGAACCAGCCCTTGTCGAGTGCTGCGGTGTTCACAAGCGCGGGTTCCCCCTCAAGCGCCTCGTTCACCTCAGCAATCTCGCCAGCGAGCGGAGCATAAACTTCGCTTGCTGCTTTGACGGATTCTACAACGGAAACTTCGTCGCCTTTTTCGTAAGTCGCGCCAACTTCTGGCAGCTCTACAAATACAACATCCCCGAGCGCGTTTTGGGCGTAATCGGTAATGCCAACAGTTGCGATATCGCCGTCTACTTCCAGCCACTCATGTTCTTCAGTGAATTTAATCATGCGCCTATCCTCCAAAATCCAGGCTTAAGATGCTTTCTTGCGCACGTAGCGCTGCTCAATAAATGGTGTTTTTGCAACCACGGCAGGGTGGGCCTTGCCGCGGATCATCAACTGTACTTCAGTGCCAACTTCCGCAAAAGCCTTTGGCACAAAACCCATAGCAACCGGCCCTCCTACTGTGGGGCCAAAGCCGCCTGAGGTAACGGTCCCGATCTCGTTGCCATCCGCGTCTGCGATAGCTGTGCCTTCGCGTGCCGGTGCACGACCGGACGGCAGCAAACCAACACGTACCTTTGAGGGTCCTTCCGCCAGCTCTTTCAGGATGCGCGTACTTCCCGCAAAATCACCATCTTCGCGGCGCTTTTTGCCAAGTGCAAAGGTAACACCAGCTTCAACCGGGCTCACAGTCGCATCAAAATCATGACCTGAGAGGCAGAGGCCAGCCTCAAGGCGCAGACTATCCCGCGCCCCAAGGCCAATCAGCTCCACATCATCAGAACGTAGTAGGCGCTCAGCCAGCGCTTTTGCTTCACCTTCCGGTACAGAAATCTCATATCCGTCTTCACCCGTGTATCCGGAGCGGGAAACCCAACACACAACACCCTCAAGCGTTACGGCTGTGGCTTCCATGAACCCGAGGCCCGCAACCTCTGGCGCAAGGTCCGAGAGTACTGCTTCGGCTTTAGGGCCCTGAAGCGCGATCAAACCGCGATCTTCCAGCGGCTCAACAGAGATCAGGTGGCCAAGTTTTTCTTCAAGGATGCCGTAATCCTTGTCTTTGCATGCAGCGTTCACGACCACATACAGTGTGCCTTCAGCCTCATGGGTGCGGGTGACCATCAAGTCATCCTCGATACCCCCTTCTTCGTTCAGAAGCAGGGTATAGCGCATCTTGCCGGGCCTCAGCACTTGCAAGGCACCAGGCATCAGCTTTTCAATTGCTGCTGCCGGGTCACTACCGTCTTTGGAGTGAATGAAGCACTGCCCCATGTGAGACACATCAAAAAGACCTGCCTTTTCGCGTGTGAATTCGTGCTCTTTCATGATGCCCAGTGGGTATTGCACAGGCATGGAATAGCCTGCAAACGGCACCATCTTGCCGCCATGTGCCACGTGTAAATCATAAAGGGGGGTTTTAAGCAGGGTATCATCAGTCATCAGGGCGGCCTCCGCATACGCATTTTTCCGGCAAAGCCGGAGTAAGCGCCCCCTCTGTCACGGAACCTGAGAGATTTGACCAAGTCGCAAATGATGCGCTTTGGCTTACCCCGTCGGTGAGCATGCATTGCTGCGATGCTACTTTCCAGAGGGTCACATAGCTGTGCGGTCCTTTTGCCTGAGAGTTTCCGGGGCGGTTGCTCCTTCGGCGCCGACAGTGGGTTTCCCCGGGTGTCGATCTCTCCCGCACAGGCGATGCAGCAACCCCGAAATGCATTGGCTGCCACGTGACCTGATGTGGGCGATCATATGCAGAAGAAAGCGGGCGGAGTCAATCGCGAAAAGCCTTTCGGCAGACTGCGACGACTAACCCATATTTGAAAGAGAGCCTTGCTGTCAGTTCGACAGCTTTCGGATATAAAGTTGATGCAAATGAGTGCGGATCAACTTCAGTTTGTTAAGATGTGTATTCACAAAAGCATCAATGGCAAGTTTCGGGCTTCTGAGCGCATCCAACTTAGGTGGTGGCATCTCTGACCACAGATAATCATCAAAAGCCATAATACCACCAACCTTCAAAAGCTTGAAACCGAGGACCGCGTCACACAGTACGTCCGGCGCCTGATGCGAGCCGTCGATATAGACAAAATCGAAATAATTTTTCTTGCCACCCGCCAGCAAGGAGGCCATCTCCATATCGGATGAACCTTTATGCACCACTAGGTCCACAGGCTGCGCGGCCGCATCAATCACACTTTGAGTATTCCGACGAAAGCGATCTTCTACCAGGCCCATCTGCTCGCTTTCATGCTCTACCCCACCCTCCCAGGTATCCACACAGTGGATTTCAAGAGCATGCTCGGAGGCGAGGCTGGAGATCAAATAGCAAGCGCTTGCCCCTTCAAAGGAGCCTACTTCCAGAATTTTTTCGGGTTTTAAGGATGGGATAAGTTTATCCCAAACTGGTCTAGCCGATTGAACGAACCAATCGTTAGTGACTTCGATTGCATCCATCGCGCACCCCCATTATAGCAGCCCAAGCTCCAACCATCAGGCTCGTCACCAAAACCAATAAAAAGTCATATGTGCACTGGTTAAAACCGACGAAGAGACTAGCGTTCCATATTGTAGACAACGTCCTGCGCGTCCATCTGGAAACCGATGAGCACTTCATAGTTATAGCGGCGAGCCTGCTCGATCGTTGGCACCAACTGACGTACAACCTCGCGGCTGCGGGCAAAACCATCACGGTCAAAGCGCAGTGTTACATCGAATATCTCTTTCGAGACGATCTGGCTGTTATCTTTCAGTACAGCCACAAAATAAGGGATAGTGACCTCGCGCCCGGCGAATGCAGGGCCTGTGTTTCCGCCCACATAAAAGGTGACAGTGTTCCGAACGCTTTCGCCTTCAGTGCATTCCGTCGTCACATCCATGATGGAGGCTGTGTATTGCACATCGTTTGTCGTGCGCCCCTCACCTTTAAAACGGGTCAGCGTGCCCATGTCGCCAACAATAGCAACGGCGGGGCAGCGAGAAACCACCACCTCAAGCGGGCTTCTATTACATGCAGCCAGCATGAGTGTGAACGCTGCCAAAAACACAAAACGAACGGACATCAAGAACCCTTTCAAAATATTCCTCCCCACCATGGCACGCAAATATTGAGGTTGCGCCATGCGGATTTTGGCGGCGATCATAAAAAGAAGACGACCCAAGCGCAAGCAGGCATCTGCCTCACGCAAGTTTCTTTTTCAGGCCGCATAAAATGCCAGAGTCCCAGCTACGTGTGAAGCGTGACAATATTAGGGCAATAAAAGCCTACTTCCGGTAAGACAGCGCCTTGACCAGCGCCTGCATGGCAGGTAGCTAGAGGGGGACCGAGTTCTCAGGAGATGATGACATGTCATCAACAGGCACCACCCCCCTTCGCATACTGCTTGCCAACCCCAGAGGGTTTTGTGCAGGCGTTGACCGCGCCATCAAGATTGTCGAGCTGGCGATCAAGAAATTTGGCGCACCGGTTTATGTGCGGCACGAGATCGTTCACAACCGCTATGTGGTTGAGGGGCTTGAGGCGCAAGGCGCTGTATTCGTTGATGAACTTGATGAAGTGCCCGATGATGTGCCGGTCGTATTCTCGGCGCACGGAGTACCCAAAGCGGTGCCCGAAGAAGCTGAAAAACGCAAAATGATATATGTGGACGCCACCTGCCCGCTGGTAAGCAAGGTGCACCGCGAAGTGGAACGCCACCAGGCGCACGGGCGGCATATCCTGATGATTGGCCATGCTGGCCACCCCGAGGTGATTGGAACCATGGGTCAGGTCCCGCCCGGCTCAATGACATTGATTGAAACGGTAGCGGACGCCGAAAATGTGCTGCCGCAAAACCCGAATGAACTCTCATTCGTGACCCAGACAACCCTATCGGTGGATGACACTACAGAAATCGTTGCTGTGCTTGAGCGTCGTTTCCCTGGTCTGACCAAACCAAAAAAGGAAGACATCTGCTACGCGACCACCAACAGGCAGGTCGCGGTGAAGGAAGTTGCCAAGCAAGCCGACCGCGTGATCGTGATTGGCTCCCGCAATTCCTCAAACAGCAGGCGGTTGGTTGAGGTATCGGAGAAAGCAGGTTGCCCGGCGCGCCTTGTGCTGCGCGCAGCAGATCTCGACTGGGAATGGCTCGCAGGTGCAACGGCGGTCGGCATCTCAGCCGGTGCCAGCGCACCCGAGATATTGGTGGAGGAAGTGATCGAGGCACTCAAACAGCGTTTTGACGCTCATGTTGAGCTTGTGACCACGGCCGAAGAGGACGTGATCTTCAAGGTGCCCCCTATGCTCAAGGACGTTGCCTGATGGCAGTATACACTCAGGTTGACGACCGCACCCTTGCGGCCTTTCTCGCTGACTATGACGTTGGTAATGCCACAAGTTTCAAGGGAATCGCAGAGGGGGTGGAAAACTCCAACTATCTGCTGGAGACCACCAAAGCACGGTTTATTCTGACGCTGTACGAGAAGCGCGCAAACCCGGAAGATTTGCCCTATTTCCTCGACATGATGGAACATCTGGCCAAACACGATATTCCTGCGCCTCTGCCTATCAGAGACAAGACGGGGGACGCGCTCAGAACGCTAAACGGCCGCCCCGCTTGCCTGATCAGCTTTCTCTCTGGCGTTAGCGTTAACGAGCCAAGCCCTGAGCACTCCGCAGCGCTCGGCGCCATGTTGGCCCGGATGCATATCGCGACCAGGAATTTTGACCAAAACCGCCCGAACGACCTATCGCTTGAAGGCTGGAAAAAGCTGGCACAAGACACTAAAGCACGGGCGGATGAAGTGGCGCCGGGCCTCGCGCAGCTTATCGCAGACGAGTTGGCCTTCCTTAACGCCAACTGGCCCAAAGACCTGCCCAAGGGTACGGTTCACGCAGACCTCTTCCCTGATAACGTGCTTTTCACCGGACATGAGATCACCGGCGTTATTGATTTTTATTTCGGCTGTACCGACTTTCTCGCATATGACATTGCCATCTGCATTAATGCCTGGTGTTTTGATCGCGATCAGCAGTTCAACGCCCAGTGTGCCAAACGTATGACCGAACTGTATGACACGCACCGCCGCCTGGAAGGTGCAGAGGTCGCGGCCCTACCTATATTGTGCCGGGGCGCCGCTCTTCGTTTCCTGCTGACACGGCTGTATGACTGGCTTAACCCAGTTGAAGGTGCCGTTGTGAAACCACACAACCCCATAGAATACCTCAAGAAATTGAAGTTTCATCAATCCGTTCGGGATGCGGCTGATTATGTCGTCTAAAGGCAAAACGGTCGACATCTACACAGACGGCGCATGCTCGGGCAACCCCGGCCCCGGTGGCTGGGGGGTACTCATGCTGTACGGTGAGCATGAAAAAGAGTTGACCGGCGGTGAAATGGAAACAACCAACAACCGCATGGAACTAACTGCAGCCATTGAAGCGCTCAAGGCCCTCAGTCGTCCGTGCAAGGTGGACCTCCACACCGACAGCACCTATGTGCGCGACGGTATCACCAAGTGGATTCATGGCTGGAAGGCAAAAGGCTGGCGCACCGCCTCAAAAAAACCGGTCAAGAATGCAGACCTGTGGCAGGCGCTTGATAAGGCTGTCGCGCGTCATGATATTAATTGGATCTGGGTGAAAGGCCACGCCGGTGACCCCGGGAACGAGCGGGCAGACGCACTCGCGAACCAAGGCATGGCACCCTATAAACCCTAAACGCCGATTGCGTTTCCCCGTTGCCACGCTATCCTTCCCTTCAATCACAAGGGGAGATTTTATGAAAGCGTACAACCTTGCATTCATCGGAGCCGTCTGGAGCCTGTTGAGCACCAGCGTTTATGCTGAAAACAATCTTGACCAGGCAATCATCGCGGCGGCGGAAAGCGAGGTTCAGAAAACCACGGTCGCCGGGCTTTCTGTTGCTGTTGGGAAAGGGAACGATCTCATCTTTGCCCGTGGATTTGGCGTGGCGAACATTGAGACAGGCGACATGGTATCGCCCGACACACAAATGCGCGTCGGTAGCGTCTCCAAGGTATTCACAGCCGCCTTGCTTGCTAAGTTGTACGAAGATGGCAAGCTTGATCTCGACGCGCCAGTTGAAACCTATGTACCCGCCTTTCCCTCAAAGCAATGGCCCGTCAGCACCCGGCAAATGGCGGCGCACATGAGTGGCATTCGCCATTATAAAGGCGACGAATTTCTCAACACCCGGCACTTTGCGACTGTAAGCGATGGCATTGAAATGTTTATCCATGACCCGCTGAATTTCGAGCCGGGCACGCGCGTCCAATACTCAAGCCATGCCTGGAACCTGATCAGTGCAGCACTTGAAGGCGCAGGCGGGAATGATTTCCTGAGCATGATGGACGATCGTGTCTTTAGTGACATTGAGATGCACGATACCGCCGCCGAAGACGCGACCAAAACCTTCCCGAACCTTAGCGCTTTTCATCTTGATGAAAATGGTAGCCCGGCAATCGCACCCTTTGTGGACAATAGCTACAAGTGGGCAGGCGGGGGCTTCATTGGCACCGCGAGTGATATGGTGCGCTTTGGCCTCTCCCATACCGAACCCGGCTTCCTGAAGCAGGAAACGCTGGACCTGCTATTCACTGAGCAATTTTTGAGTAGCGGAAAGCCCGCCGGTTTTGGCATTGGCTGGATGACAGCAGGCAACATGCGCGCGCGGCTTGAACGTGATGGTCTAACTGAATATATGCCTGCAATACATGACCATCTGGTGTGGCACTCAGGTGGTTCCATGGGGGGTGTCGCGCTTCTTCTTGTTGATACAGAACATGACATCGCTGTTGGCCTGTTGGCCAATCATGGCCAAGCATTCCCAGCCCTGATGCATGTGGGCCTTGAGGCCCTAAGGGCCGCCCTCACCGCCCAATAATGGAAAAGGCGCAGCCATGGCTGCGCCTTTCATTTCTCCAATCCGTTCGCCTCTTATCTGGCGAAAGTATCCCCGAAGAAATCACCTTCATTCCAACCAGGGCGCGCATCCGTGTTCGCGATGGAATTCACAATCAACCAGTTGGCTTTGGCGAACTTGGCGCCAGCGTCATAGTTGATTTCCTGGCTCAGGTCGTCATGCGGGGAATGGTACGTCTTGCCCAGAAACTCGCGGAAGATAGCTCCGCCGTCTTCGCCAGCCTCGGTTTTACCCCAGCCTGTTACCAAAAACACCGAAGGGATGCCCTGCTGCACAAAGCGGTAATGATCGCTGCGCGTAAAAATGCCCTCTTCCGGCATTGGGTCAGGCCCTAGCGATACATTGATTTGCGCAAGCGCAGCTTCTGTTACAGGACCAAGGCTGCTGCGTTCCGCACCGAAGGCCACCACGTCGCTGAAATCATAGAGCAGGATTGGCATATCAAGGTTGACGTTTGCCACCATGGCCGACTTTTCAACGGTAGGGAACCGCGCAAAATACTCAGCGCCCAACAGTCCTTTTTCCTCCGCCACCACAGCAGCGAACAAGATGGAACGGCGCGGTTTAACACCAGCACGCGCATAGGCGCGAGCCACTTCCATCATCACAGAAACGCCTGTTGCGTTATCAATGGCCCCGTTATTGATTTTGTCATCACCTTTGGGATGCTTGGCGATGCCGATATGATCAAGGTGCGCGGACATCACAACATACTCGTTTTTGAGCACAGGGTCCGATCCCTCAAGCACACCCAGTACGTTCGGACTGTTAAACTCGTCAGAAAGCTCACTCGCGAACGCCATGTGTGCTGTAACGCCGGTGTTGAAACCGGCGGGGGAGCCCACCTCAGCCTCATTCAGCATCTCATCAAAAGACTTGCCAGATGCTTCAAAAATCTGGCGCGCAACGTCATGGCTCACAGCTGCTGACAAGGCGATAGCCGGCGCTGGTGTTTCATCCGTTTCAGGCATTACCCAGTCAAAGCTTTCTGTGGTCAGATATTTTTTGAGGCGCTCGAACGGTCGACGCTTCTCGTTAGAGAGCGACCCGAAGGAGATGAAACCAATGGCACCGCGACGCGCAAGTTCAGCCCGTTTGGTTGTGGAAGAACCATGATGCGCGCGCACTTCCGTATTGAAGGAAGTTGGACCGCCAGAGAGGACCAGCACCACTTTGCCTTCGAGATCAAGCCCTTCGAGGTCATCGTAGCCAATTTCGGGTGCGTGAATGCCGTACCCTGCAAATACAATCTCACCAGTCTCATCGCCTGAAGGCAAACGAACATCGCCGCCCATGAAGAAGTCGTCACCAAGGGCCAGCGTCTTTTCTTCGCCGCCCAGCGTCAACGACATGCTGGCTTTGGCCTGATCGAGCTTGGCGGTGCGGAATGGAACTTCCTGAAAATAGGAGCCCCCTGCCCCTGCAGGCTTCAAACCAAGGCGAGCATATTCAGCTGCCACATAATTGGCGGCGATCCTATAGCCCTCACTACCGGTGTCCCGCCCCCGCAGAAGATCATCCGCCAGAAAGGTCACGTCAGCTTTGATGCGGTCTGCGCTGAAAGTAGGAATGTCGCTGTCAGAAGTCGCGGTTTTCACCTGAGCGCCAGTGCACGCAGCCAGCACACCAAGCGCAAGAAGGGAAAATCCCTTGCGTAGTATTTTTTTCGTTTTCACTGTCTTATCCCATATCTTGGCGCGAAAGCGCCGTACCAAGCCCCACCCCGGGCCTTTTCAATTTATCATATGAAGATAACCAGCCACCCCCAATAGTCAATCCAAGCGAAAGTTGGTCACACAGCCCTTATGAACAATGATGGCTCACTGTTGTTTAAGCGCCTCAACAATCGCCCACATACGGTCCTGTCCCCACAGTGTCTCGGTACCGATCCGGAAAGTGGGCACGCCCCAGCTGCCGTTCATCAACATCATCTGGCGATTACGTTCTGCAATGGGTTGCCACACATCGCGCGGCATGGCACCTGCGGCTTTTGCAGGTGCAATACCCGCCTTCTCAAGAATTTTTCTGATGCCTGCGTCACTCGCGCCGTCAATACCCTCAGCCCACACACTACGGGTAAAAGCCTTAAAGAAGGCCAGGTCTTCACCGTCTTCAGCCAACCTGAAACCAAGCGCCATAGCCCGATTTGTTGCTTCACCAAGCGGGTCAACAACGCGGCCAAACGGAATGCTTTCAACTCGCGCCTCTCGCGCTGCATCGGTAAAGATATACCGCCGCTTGGCGGCAGGCACCGGCAAACCACGCATAACCATGGGCATCACTGGTTTAAGCTTGAGCCGCACGCCGGATGCGTTGGCAAAATCTGATGCGAGATGCAGGGCAATATAGCTATAGGGGCTGCGTACAGAGAAGAAGAGCTCCAGCGTTCGCCCCGAAACGCTTCGGTCGAGGTTCTCAAGGCCGTAGCGCCACAGTCGGTGCAGCTCGAAATGCACCTCACCATCACCAATGCCGAGCCGGTTCAATCGCCGTTCAAGATGGTCAAGCCGGTCTAGGCCCGGATAAAACTCACCATCATAATAGATATTGCCAGACGCATAGTGCCCGAGCTTTGAGAGAAGCTTCTCATTCTGGCCAAGGAGGTTTTCGTCAAGGTCCGCTGCAACACAGAGCCCCCGCACCGCCTTGATATCCTGCTGCCAGAGAGCCGAACCCACTTCTTCCGCGACCGAGAAGAAATTGGGGTCGTTCTGCATCTTCGCGAGCTGTCTGTTCGCCATACCAACGGCCAACCTGTCTGGCACCGTGGCGGAAGATGGGAAACCAAGCCCATAAAGGCGCGCCAGCCTTGTGGCCTCTATAATTGAATAGGCCTCATAACGCTGTGGGTCCGGGTACATGTTGGCAGGCAAACGCTCCACAACGAGCGGTCTTATCCGCACATCAAAACGCTCTGCAAGGTCAGGCAAAACCTGCACCATCAGTTGACTGTATGGGTCGTCCGCCCGGTGGAAATAAAGAATTTCCCGCGGCTTGCGCTTAATTTTACGCGCAACTTCGGCTCGGGTGCGCGCAAGATTTTGCCGCCCCTCACTCGCGAGCCATGCTCCAACATATGATTTTATGGTATTCCCAATGTTCATCACATGCTGATGATCGAAAAAGAAGAGCCTGTCAATCTTCGACAGGCTCCACGTTCATGACGATGCCATTGATAGACTTCACTTTAACTCGCGTGCCTTCGGCGCTATCCGGGCCTTCCGCGAGCCAGCGACTGTCCCCCACCGTAACATGCCCGCGTCCGTTCACAATAGCATCGGACACGAGATAAACCTTGCCAACATGCGACTGCCCTCGAGTGTTGACAACCGGCTCACCTTCTTCCATCATTTTGGCATAGAAGAACCGGTTGCCAATATAGATGGACGCCGCGCCAAGAACAGCAAACGCGAGGCCATGCCCGTCAAAGCCCATATCCGGCATGAAAAAGGCCAAAAGCCCAGTGGCCAGCCCTGCTATACCGATCCAGAGCAGATAGACACCAGGGATAACCATCTCTCCAGCAAGCAGCAGAACGCCAACGCCCCACCAAAGCCAATGGGCATTTTCAACCGCCCAACTTAGAAACGCTTCCATCGTCCTACTCCGTCGTTGGTATACCACTTGCCGTGGTCTTGCGGCGGCTGCCATCTTTATTCAAATCTTTGAACAGCTCGGAGATCCCGCCGAGTGAACCAATAACACTGGACGCTTCCATCGGCATAAAGACAAGCTTCTCGTTAGGTGAGCGTGCAAAGCTATGAAGGGCTTCAACATACTTCTGGGCCACAAAATAGTTGATGGCTTGTGCATTACCGTCACCGATCGCTTTTGACACCATCTCTGTCGCCTTGGCTTCGGCTTCAGCTTCACGTTCCCGCGCCTCAGCATCCTTATAGGCTGCTTCCCGCCGGCCTTCAGCTTGCAGGATAGCCGCCATTTTCTGGCCTTCTGCACGCTTGATTTCTGATTCCCTTTGCCCTTCGGCTTCAAGAATTGCCGCCCGTTTTTCCCTCTCAGCTTTCATTTGGCGTGCCATCGAATCCACAATATCCCGAGGAGGCTCGATATCCTTGATCTCGATCCGGGTGATTTTCACGCCCCATGGCTGGGTTGCACCATCCACCACGTTCATCAACCGCGCATTGATATCGTCGCGCTTGGAGAGAAGCTCATCAAGGTCCATAGATCCCATCACCGTACGCAGATTGGTCATCGTAAGGTTCAGGGTCGCGATCTCGAGGTTACTGACCTCGTAGCTCGCTTTGGAGGCGTCAAGCACCTGAAAAAACACCACGCCGTCAGCCGCAACCATGGCGTTATCACGCGTGATCACCTCCTGTGTGGGGATATCAAGCACCTGCTCCATCATTATGATCTTGTGCCCGATACGATCAATGAGTGGCATGATCAGATGCAGGCCAGGTGAAAGTGTACCCGTATACCGCCCAAAACGCTCAACGGTGTATTCATAGCCTTGTTTGACCATCACAACGGATGAGAAAATCAGAACGATAACAAAGAGAACAATAAGTCCAACAACGATTGACGACATTTCAAGCATAGATCAAATCCCCCATAACTACGCCTGCCGAGCCTGTCTCATGTAGGCATAGATAATATATAGGGATATCGCGAGACATAAAAAAGGGCAGCCAAAGCCGCCCTGATTTTTTTATAAGTCCTAAGTGCTTAGAGCTGCGCGAGCATATGCTCCGCGCTCGACACCTGAAACGCACCAGGGTCTTCAAGATTAAGCTCGGTGACAACACCGTCCTCAACAATCATGGAGAACCGTTTGGAGCGGAGCCCCATACCAAAACCGGACGCGTCCATTTCAAGGCCAAGTGCCTTGGCAAAAAGTGCGTTACCATCTGCCAGCATGGTCACTTTGCCATCGACGCCAGCGTTTTTGCCCCATGCGTCCATCACGAACACATCATTTACAGACATACAGGCGATCTCATCAACACCTTTGCCAAGAATGGAATCGGCATTCTCCACAAAACCAGGAAGGTGCTTCGCCGAACAGGTTGGCGTAAAGGCGCCAGGAACAGAAAACAGAGCGACCTTGCGACCTGCGAAAAATTCGTCTGTAGCAACTGGCCCGGGGCCGTCTGCCGTCATGGTGTTGAGGGTTGCACTGGGTACTTTATCACCAACTTTAATGGTCATTGCTCGCTCCTCACGATAGCTGAAATATAGCTGAAATCTGGTGTCACTTTACTTAGATTATCCGGTGAGGCAAGGGCCATTAAGGCTCAAGTTCCACGGTCCTGTCGATGGCATGGCCGTTGCCATCCATAAACGTCAGCCTCACCGACTGGCCGCGCAAATCGTCGGGCTTTTTACCCGTCATCGCCATAAGCACAAAGCGGGCTGTCATGCCGTTGCCTGAAAGACTTTTATCGGGGGCACCAAAATGAAACTTTGACCCTGCTTCCGCCAGAAGGTCAGCGCTGGATAAGTTACTGTCAGCCGCTACATCAACAATCACACGCTGGTGCCCGGGCGTGCCCATAACCTGCGCGCTCACAATGCTCAGCCCAGCTTCAGCTAAGCCCTCACGGGCTGGCACGCGCTTCAGCCACACATCGAACCTGATATCCTGCGCCGAGGCTTCCTCAGCCAAGCTGGCAGCGGCAACCTCATAGTTTGCTTCAAACGGCACGCAGATATCCTTGCACACCATAAAATCAGCGCTCACGGCCAAGGGGGCACCTCCCTCGGGTACTTGCGTATAGAATGGCAACAGCACTTTATGGCTGTATCCATATGTCTGCAGGCCAAACAGCTCAAAACGCTCCGGCACCGGATATAATATCTCTATGCCATTGCCACCACTTTGCAGGCGCACAGGAAGTCCAGCCTCACCTGGGGACCGCCAATATGTTTTCCAGCCCGGCTCCAACTCAGCTTCCCAAGCGAGCAACGCCTTGCCATCTTTAGCCATATCAGCCGATGCGGTCACGATGCGCGTTTTGATCATGCCCTGATGATCTTGCCATGGCCCTGCTCCAGCAGAAACCGGACTGGCAAACGCCACAGTAAAACATAAAAACATAAGGACAAAACGCATACAAAACTCCGGCGATGAATTCCGCCTTATGTAACAACATTAGGCATGAGGCACCAGTCGCGTTTCTTCACATTGCCGTTAGCCGGTTGACGCCGTACCTGCATATCTCAATGTATGAGACTAGCGGTTTCAGTCCACGCCGATTGCGTGTAGCCGCCATACACGGTAAGCTGATGGTCAGACAGAGAGAAGCAGATGACATCTTCCACGTTTCTAGACAGCAAACTACTTTTAGCCATGCCTAGCATGTCCGACCCCCGGTTTGAACGCAGCGTTATCTATATTTGTTCGCACGACAGTTCCGGCGCTATGGGCCTCGTTGTCAATCAAGCTTTCAACAACCTCACCTTTGAGAGCCTGCTTGAGCAGTTGGAGATCGAAACCGATGGCGACGCTCCGGATATTCCGGTGCACTCGGGTGGCCCCATGGAACCTGGCCGCGGCTTTGTGCTGCATAGCGCTGATTTTGTACAGGAATCCACACTGGTGGTGAGCGAAACACTCGCGCTTTCCGCCACGGTCGACATCTTGCAGGCATTGGCTGGCGGCAGTGGCCCGCGCAATCATCTTCTGGCACTTGGTTATGCTGGCTGGGGCGCTGGGCAACTGGAGCAGGAAATCCAAGCCAACGCGTGGCTGACGTCAGAAGCGGACGAAGAGATTGTGTTCCATACGGAGCTTGAACAGAAATGGCCACGCGCCATGGCCATGTTAGGTGTCAATGTTTCGATGTTGTCATCTGAGGCCGGGCACGCATAGCACCGAAGAAGGCAGTGTCAGTTGAGGCACTGCCTTTGGTCGCTGCCCAAGCGGTCCAGTTCAAGTGACGGAATGCCCATCATGCCCGGCACACCACCTTTACTCTCAATCTCCAAAACCTTGTCCACGTCAACGGCTTTGATCTTGATATCAAGGCGCTCCAGCGCCACTAACACCCGAGGCGATAACTGGCTCGTGAGCATTACGCGAGGCGAAGGCACAACCAGTATTTCCGAGAGGTCATGCTGAAATTCACCCCACCTGTCCGTAAAGCCCTGATTGTCATACTCGAAGGGGCGCACCACACCAACAAGAATGGTTCCTCCCATCGCGCGAGGTTCAACAAAGGGGAGCGCCAGCACTTCCATCTCGAATGTTTCGTTTTTGTCAAACGCCAATGCGCCGGTACGCAATACGCCGCATGATTGAACAAGCGCAACGGCATATAGTTCAGCCATCAAGCCCGCCTGCTCCCGATCAGAGAAAATCTCGCCGTAAGTTCGTCCCGCCATACCGCGTCCAACGGCTGCCTCGAGGGAGGAGCCCGCAAGCCTGTAGCGCAGGCTTCCGTCATCGCCCATTTCCAGAATAAACATCCAGGGTAACAAGTTAGTCAGTTTCCGAAGGTCAAGGGAGGTCCGCTCGGGAATGGCCTTGCCACCACCAAGAGAGCGCCAGTAATTGAGTAAATGGCACACCTCTGAACTTAACAACAATACCCCCTCAGATTTTGCTGCGCGACGTTACCATCTTACGCCGCAATCATCAATACTTAGACGAGTATCTATTCGCGGGATATTTTTAGCTATTTTTGATTAGATTGATAACGATCAGAAAGTAATCGAATCCAATTCGCCGTCACCAACTATCGCCATGGAAACCGAATTCGAATCCATTATTTGCTGAGCAACACGGGCGACGTCTTTTCCGTCCACTCGTTCTACATTTTCGATCATTTCCTCAATCGGGAGAATACGTTCAAAAATCAGCATCTGGCGGCCAAGCTGTTCCATGCGTGATGTTGTGGCTTCAAGCGCCATCATCAAGCCGGACTTCAGCTGTGCGAGCGCTATACGAAATTCCTCATCTGTCGGGCCCTTCGTCAAGGCTTCCATCTCAGCTTTGATGACGGGCATCATGCCCGGTGCAAGCTCTGGTCCTGTACCAGCGTAGAGGCCGAATATGCCTGTGTCTTTATGACTGCTCGTGAAGCTGTATACAGAATATGCAAGCCCACGCTCCTCGCGCACTTCCTGGAACAGGCGCGATGACATGCCACCGCCCAGAATGGTCGAATAGACCTGAAGAGCGTAATAGTCGGGATCATTAAACGAGCATCCCGGCCACGCTGCCGTGACATGAACCTGTTCAAGCTCACGCCGCTCAACGATGCGCCCACCAATATATTTCGCGGGTTCTGCCGCTTTGACCTTCTCGGTGCTAAGGTCCGCAAACTTTTCCGAAACCATCTCAACCAGCCTGTCATGGTCAAGATTGCCCACAGCGGAGATAACCACGTTGCTCGCCGTATAATTATGCGAGAGGTAGCTGAGGAGGTTTTCTGATGTCAGGCCACGCACGGTTTCCGGTTCGCCCAGAATGGTGCGGCCAATCGGCTGGTCCTGATACGCAGCAACCTGCAGATGGTCGAAGACAATATCGTCTGGTGTATCAAGCGCCTGCCCGATTTCCTGCAGGATAACTTCTTTTTCACGCTTGAGCTCGCGTTCCGAACAAACGCTGTTCAGCACAATGTCAGACAGCAGATCAACCGCGAGCGGCAGATCGTCTTTCATAACCCGGGCATAATAAGTGGTGTTATCACGCGAGGTATAGGCGTTCATGTGGCCGCCTACAGCTTCGATCTCAAACGCGATATCGCGGGAGCTGCGCCGTTTGGTGCCTTTGAAAAGCATGTGCTCCAGGCAATGCGTGATGCCGTTCAGCTCTTTTGGCTCGTGCCGTGCACCAACATCTACCCAAACGCCCACTGCCACTGTTTGAATAGACTTCCGGCTCTCACTTACGATCCGCAAGCCATTAGGCAGTTGGGTTATTCTTACACTCAAGACCAGTTTCCTTCCAGCACCCGTGCCTGCAATGCAGCCAGATCGTTCGGGAGCGTTATCATTCTCTCGTCGCGGCCCATCAGGTCCGCCATGTGCTGCGGCAGTGCCGGATCTACACCCGTTGCTTCCTTAACCGCGTCACCAAACTTGGCGGGGTGCGCTGTGGACAGCGTCACGCGAGGCGCAGCGTTATCCGGCAGGCAATTGTTGGCAGCCTCGATGCCCACGGCAGTGTGAGGATCCGCAATATAACCTGCATTAGCGTGCAGTTCCTGCATCACGGCTTTGGTGGTTTCATCATCCACGCGCTCCGCCGCAAACAGGCTTTTGAGCGCATCATGGTGTTCTTTGTCAAGGGTGAAGCCTCCGGTGCCCGCGAGGTCATCCATATAACGCCTGATCACATCAGCATCGCGGCCTGCAATGTCAAACAGCATGCGCTCAAAATTGCTAGATATCTGGATATCCATGCTGGGAGATAAAGTGGAATATACGTCACCGCGCTCATACCGCCCGCTTTCAAGCGTGCGCGCAAGGATATCGTTTGAATTAGTGGCAATCACCAGCTTCTCGATCGGCAACCCCATTTTCTTGGCAATATAGCCTGCGAAAATATCACCAAAGTTACCTGTGGGCACGCTGTAGGAAATCGCCCTGTCCGGCGCGCCAAGCGCTACGGCCGAGGTGAAATAATAAACGATCTGAGCCATCACCCGCGCCCAGTTGATCGAATTCACAGCAGTCAGGCCTATCCTGTCCCGGAACTCCAGATCATTAAAGCTGGCTTTCACCAGCGCCTGACAATCATCGAAGTTACCCTCAACAGCGATATTGACCACATTGTCTTCTATCACGCTGGTCATCTGCTTACGCTGCACTTCAGAGACACGGCCTTTAGGGTGTAGCATGAAGATAGAAACATTATCGCGCCCACGACAGCCTTCAATAGCGGCAGAGCCCGTGTCACCAGACGTGGCGCCGAGGATCGTGAGCTTTTCGCCACGCTTGGCGGTGAAATGATCAAAGAAACGGCCCAGCAACTGCAGTGCAAAATCCTTGAACGCAAGTGTGGGCCCATGGAAAAGCTCGAGCAACCAGTCGTTAGCGCCCGTTTGCACAAGTGGCGCCACAGCCGGGTGGCGGAACTGCCCGCCATAATTTTCATCATAAGTGGCATCGAGCATGCGTTTAAGCTCGGCCTCGCTCAGGCAATCGCCCACAAACGGCGCGATCACTTCAAATGCGACCTCGGCATAGGTTTTACCGCGCATGGCACGGATATCATCCGCGCTGAAGGTTGGAATTTCTTCCGGCACATAAAGGCCACCGTCACGTGCGAGGCCCGTTAGCGTCACACCCTCAAAGTCCAGACTTTCCGCCTGACCACGTGTAGAAATATATTTCACGATACCAACACTCAACTTTATGAAAATTGCGAGGCTTACTCTTAGGAGTAGACGCCCGCTGATGCAAGGCCAATGGCCCCTACTTGGCTGGTTTTTGCGCTTTTTCGCGGCCCCGCTTCAGGCTAAAGGCAATATAGACGCCAACCAGGCCGAGCGCGAGACCATACCACGTCAGCGCATACTGGAAATGGTCATTCGGGATATCCACCCGCACCTGACCACCGACCGGCATATCACCGGGTGGCGCGTCAGCATCAGCAGCCACCCTGAAGTGATAAAACTCCTTGGTGCGCAAACCGAAAGCCGCTGCCATCTCAAACACGTCCGCTGTGAACCACTGGCCAGCGGCAGGGTCATTCGGCGGCGTCATCGAGCCCGGTACCGCGCTTGTCAGCAGCACACCCGTAACCTCAATGGTTTCACCCGTCGGCAGCTCTGGCAGCGTAGCAAGGTGTGCTGGTACCCAGCCAAAGTTAACCAGCACCGCCATGCCGTGTTGTTTCTGCACAGGCAGATAAACGTGGTAACCGGATTTGCCGCTCAGCGATGTGGCAAATACCTTGATCGGCTCACGCTCAAGCACGGTGCCTGTGAAGCTAACGCGGTGATAAGCGAGCATACTCGGGTCATCTAGATGTACGGGAAGCGGCATTGGCTCGGCGCTCAGGCCCGCTTCGATCTGCGCAAGCAAGGCTGTTTTTGGCGCCACCTTGCGCGCCTGCCATGTGCCAAGCGACAGCAACACAATAAACGCAAGCGAAACCGCCACAGTTAAGGGCCAACCGGGGCTGAACGATCTAGCTGTCATGACCGTCATCTCCCATCGTTCCCTCACGGGCATCATGATGAAATTGCAGCGCTATGAGCGTTGCTTTGAAAACCCGCAACATCCAGATGCTGCCCAGGATGATGAAGGTGAAAAGCGTGGTTGCAACCGCCCACATTGGCCAAGCAAGCGCACCCACAACAATGAAGCCGAGAAGTGCTGAAAGCGCCCCCATGATCAGGATCACAAACACCTGTGCACCGTCACCCGGGTCCGCTTTTGAAAGGTCAAACCCACACACCTCGCAGGCATCCCGGATACCAAGACCATCCTTGAAAAGTGCACCCTCTCCACAGTTCGGGCACTTACCCTTAAGCCCTGCCCTATAAGGCGAAACCGACCGGGAGGGTTGCTCTCGGTCGGTTCCTGATTGTTTCTGGTCTGCCTTGTCGGCCATCGCCTTATGCGCCGCCCCAAATGTAAACGCAGAAGAAAAGGAAGATCCACACAACGTCTACGAAGTGCCAATACCAGGCCGCCGCTTCAAAGCCGAAGTGGTGATCAGGTGTAAAGTCACCCTTGTAGGCACGACCCAAGCAAACTGCGAGGAAGATAGTACCAACAAGAACGTGGAAACCATGGAAGCCGGTTGCCATGAAGAAGGTGGCGCCATAGATGCTACCTGCAAACTCAAACGCCGCATGCTGGTACTCGTAAACCTGCACACATGAGAACAGGGCGCCAAGTATAACCGTGACCCAGAGGCCCTTTTTGAGGCCCTCGCGGTCACCATGCATTACGGCGTGGTGCGCCCAGGTAACCGTTGTGCCAGACAAAAGCAGGATCAGCGTGTTCATCAGCGGCAAGTGCCACGGATCAAACGTCTCGATACCTGCGGGCGGCCAAGGTGCTTCGTTGCCGATGACATCCCAGAACTCAGCAGGGCTCGGGATTGGCATGGCCGGGTAAAGCGACGCGTTAAAGAAGGCCCAGAACCACGCCACGAAGAACATCACCTCAGAAGCGATGAAAAGGATCATGCCGTACCGAAGACCAATACGAACAACCGGCTTGTGGTCGCCCGTATTGGCTTCCTTAACCACATCTTTCCACCACGCATACATGGTGTAGATGAGCCCGGCAAAACCGATCACAAAAAGATAGCTACCAAAACCGGTCATGCCAAAAAGCTCAGCATCTGGCTTCATGGTAAAAACCGCGCCAACCGTCAACAACAGAACAGCCAGTGATGCCACTGCTGGCCAAGGACTTGGATTAACCAGGTGGTAATCGTGTTTCACGTCGCCCGCCATATATTCTCTCCTAACAAAGTGCCGATACCCTTAACCGGCGCCCCTTATTGCTACCCAAGCTTTAGCGCCCCACCGTCGTTTCCGCATCTTCAACGTCTTTCACGAAGAAGGTGTAGGAAAGGGTGACCTCGCTAACTTCATCCAAATTGCGATCCTCATCAATGAGAGGGTCGATAAAATAAACGACCGGCATACTGATCCGTTCGCCCGGTTTCAGTTCCTGCTCTGTAAAGCAGAAACAATCAATCTTTGCAAAATATTCACCCGCCTTGTGCGGTGTAACATTGTAGGTCGCTGTGCCGACAATGGTTTTATCGGTCGGGTTATAAGCCTCATAATATGCAAGCTGCTGTTCGCCGATGTGCATTTTTTGGCTGATCTGAACCGGCTTGAAGTTCCATGGCATATCCCGGTGAACGGCCGCGTTGAAGCGCACCTTAATTTCACGGTCGATAACCACGTCGCTACCCACGTCCACCTGCTGGGTGGTTCCGCCGTAGCCAGTCACCTTGCAAAACAGGTCATAGAGCGGCACTGCCGCATACGCCATGCCAACCATGCCCACAGCAACACCTGCAATCGTCATGGCCATACGGCCGTTCTTATTGGCTGTCGTGCTCATGGTGCAAGCGACCCGATCTTGAAGAAGCTCACCACCGCGACAATGATCACGAAAGCCGCGAGGGTCAGCCCGAGCACACGGTTCCGCTTTTTCATGCGTGCGTGCATTTCAGAAATTTCGGTCATGCGATCCATCCCGTAATAACCCGCTCAGCCGCCAAGGTGGCGAACAGGGCAAATAGATACAAAATAGAGAAGGCAAACAGCTTCCTGTCTGCTTTCTCCGTGCCACGCCAAACCATGATCGCGAGTGTTAGGAACCACGCGCCCAGAAGGCTCGACACGATGCCGTATACAGGGCCCGCGAAGTCGAGGAAATAGGGCGCGATGCCGCAGGGCACCACCAGAAGGCTGTAGAGAAGAATTTGGCGGCGCGTCTCAGCCACGCCTGCAACAACCGGCAGCATCGGTACATTCACTTTTTCATAGTCTTTCGAGATGAAAAGCGAGAGTGCCCAGAAGTGCGGCGGGGTCCACAGGAAGATAATACCAAACAGAACCATGCTCTCAACGGTGACACTATCCGTCACCGCAGCCCAGCCGATCATTGGCGGGAAGGCACCTGCAGCACCACCAATCACAATGTTGTGCGGTGTGCGGCGCTTGAGCCACATGGTGTAAATAATTGCGTAGAAGAAGATGGTGAGGGCCAAGAGCGCCGCAGACGTCAGGTTAACCATCAGGCCAAGCAACACAACGGACGCCACCGACAGGGTCAAACCGAAGCCCAGCGCGTCGCCGGGGGTGACTTTACCTGCGGGGATCGGGCGTTTTGCCGTCCGGTCCATCACCGCATCAATATCAGCGTCATACCACATGTTGAGTGCGCCACTTGCGCCCGCGCCGACAGCGATCAGGACGATAGCCGCAAACGCCAACACAGGGTTCATTTCACCCGGTGCGGCAACAAGCCCAACCAGAGCCGTAAAAATAACAAGAGACATTACCCGCGGCTTCAAAAGCGCGAAGAAATCACGTGCCTCAGCCTCCCCTGAACGGGAAGGCTGAGCGCTTTCACTATAAGATGTCAGGCTATCTGCCAAAACATTGTTCCTTTTGAAGCTGCCAGCTTACTTAATACGTGGCAGTTCGTTGAACTGGTGGAACGGTGGCGGTGAGCTGAGCGTCCACTCAAGCGTCGTCGCACCTTCGCCCCACTGGTTATCCGGACAATCTTTCTTCTTCTTGAAGATGGTCATAGCCATCACCACGATGAAGAGAAGCACACCAACAAGTGTTACCAGGTAGCCGTAGCTCGAGATCTTGTTGAAGTATGCAAACGCATCTGGGTAATCCACATAACGGCGCGGCATGCCCTGCAGCCCAAGGAAGTGCTGCGGGAAGAAGATCATGTTCACACCAACAAAGGTAATCCAGAACTGAACGTGTGCGAGGAAGTTCGGATACTGCTTACCCGACATCTTGCCAATCCAGTAGTAGAGGCCCGCGAAGATGCCAAACACCGCACCAAGCGACAATACATAGTGGAAGTGAGCAACCACATAGTAGGTGTCATGCAGCGGAACATCAGCGCCAGCGTTTGAAAGCACCACGCCCGTTACACCGCCCAAAGTAAACAGAAGGATGAACGCGATAGCATAAAGCATCGGCACCGTGTAACGGATGGAACCACCCCACATCGTTGCGATCCAGGAGAAGATTTTCACCCCGGTCGGCACCGCAATAACCATGGTTGCCGCTACGAAGTAGGCTTTGGTGTCAACATCAAGGCCAACGGTGTACATATGGTGCGCCCACACTACAAAGCCGATGAAACCAATCGCAGCCATCGCATATGCCATCCCGAGGTAACCGAAAATCGGCTTCTTGGAGAAGGTGGATACGATGTGGCTGACGATGCCGAACGCTGGCAGGATCATGATGTACACTTCAGGGTGACCAAAGAACCAGAACAGGTGCTGGAAGAGGATCGGGTCCCCGCCGCCTGCCGGGTCAAAGAAGGTCGTACCGAAGTTACGGTCTGTCAGCAGCATGGTGATCGCACCTGCGAGAACTGGCAGGCTAAGCACAAGAAGGAATGCTGTGATCAGGATAGACCAGGCGAACAAAGGCATCTTGTGGATCGTCATGCCGGGTGCGCGCATATTGAAGATGGTCGTGATGTAGTTGATCGCGCCCATGATCGAGGAAGCACCAGCAACGTGCAGCGACAGGATCGCAAGGTCCATCGATGGGCCTGTGTGACCATATGTCGAGAGCGGCGCGTATGCCGTCCAGCCGCCACCAAAACCGTTCATGCCGCTTGTGCCTTCCACAAACGTGGATAGGAGAAGCAGAATGAAAGCCGGAGGCATCAGCCAGAAGGAAATGTTGTTCATGCGCGGGAACGCCATATCAGGCGCACCAATCATCAGCGGTACAAAATAGTTACCAAAACCACCAATCAGCGCTGGCATTACCATGAAGAAAACCATGATAAGGCCGTGGCCAGTGGTCAGCACGTTAAACATGTGACGCGCCTGATCTTCGCTCATGCCCAGAAGGTCTGGCAGGAAGTTAACACCAGGGTGCATCAGTTCCATGCGGATCATGCCGGACATGGTGAAACCAATCAGACCAGCGATGAACGCGAACCAAAGATACATCACACCGATGTCTTTGTGGTTGGTGGAATAAACCCAGCGTTTCCAACCAGTCGGGTTTTCGTGAGCCATTGCTCTTCCTTTCCCTACCTAAACTTAACGACCAAGAGCGGTAGTTGGCGCATAAGCATATTTTGCTTTCGCGCTTTCCACCCACTTGGCGAATTCTTCTTTGGAGACCACCTCAACAGCGATCGGCATGTAGGCGTGGTCCTTGCCGCAAAGCTCTGAACACTGGCCATAGTATGTGCCAAGCTCGTTTGCTTCAAACCATGTCTGGTTCAGACGGCCAGGCACTGCGTCAAGCTTCACGCCAAATGCAGGCACTGTCCAAGCATGGATCACATCACTTGCTGTCAACTGCACTTTGATCTTGGTGTCTACAGGCACAACAAGACGAAGGTCCGTATCCAACAGGCGAGCGTTCAGCTTCGCCGGGCGCCCGAGGTGAGAGGAAAGGTCTGCCTCGTAACCAGCGCGCTCCTCAGCGTCTTTGAAGGCACTGTCTGGCACAACTGTCGCCGTAAATTCGATGCCGTCATGGTCAGGGTACGCGTAGGTCCAGTTCCACTGGTTGCCTGTCACGTTGATGGCAAAATCGGTTTCCGGCACCACGTCTTGATAATACAGGAGCGGGATCGATACAAAACCAATCACCACCAGAATGCCGATCGGCACAACCGTCCAGATGAACTCGATCAGCGTGTTGTGGCTGGTCTTGGAAGGTTCTGGGTTTGCTTTTTCACGGTAGCGAATCATCACATAAAACATGAGGATGAATACAAAAGCCGTAATCACAAGAATGATCCAGAGAAGAAGCTCGTTAAAATCGGCGATCTTAGCGGCTTGTTCAGATGCAGCTTCCTGCAGCCACAGGCCCTTGTCTTTAGGCCCGCTCACGCGGTCCTGAGCCATCGCGCCAACCGTAGAACCGAAAAGTGCCACGAGAGCGGCCATAACTCCGGCGGTAAGCCTTTTGACGTTCATAGTTCTGCTTTCCTTTTGTTCCTACCCTACCCGGGCAACCGAAGGCCATTGTGACAGCCGTTTCGGTGGTTCGGCTTGATCTGGGTCCTCCCAAAAGACACAGACTGCCGACTTGAATGCGGGCACGTTATACCAGACGTTTTCTCAGGCTCAAGCCCGAGAGACACTTCTTGGCCATTTTTCTGCTACAATTCGTTAATTTTTCCGCTCACCCGCTTGCGTTTATGCCGCAAGGATATCATGTTAATCCTGATATTAGGGGAGAAAATGCGTCATTTCGCCGCAATTTTCCCGCCAAAACCCAGTTGAGGAGCCACCCATGTCCGATGCCCCCGCGTCGCTGAATTTCTTTTTCCAAGAATCGGAGCTAGATGAAACCCGCACCGAGACATTGGTGGGCGAAACACTCTCTGGCATGGATGATGGCGAATTATACCTGGAAGCGACGCAATCCGAGTCTTTCTCTTTCGATGACGGACGGCTCAAGGGCGCGAGTTTTGATTCGAGCCAGGGCTTCGGCCTGCGCGCTGTACTCGGCGAATCGACCGGTTACGCTCACTCGAACGAATTATCAGAAGCCGCGATCCGCCGTGCGGGCGATACAATCCGCGCCGTTAAAACCGGCACAGGGGGCTCCATGAGCATTGCCCCTGCCCGCACCAACAAACAGCTCTATACAGACGAAAACCCGCTGGGCGGGATTGAGTTCAGCCGCAAGGTCAAGCTGCTTGAAGACATCGACGCCTACACCCGCGCGCAGGATGACCGTATCCGGCAGGTCAGCGCCAGCCTCCTTGGCAGTTGGCAAGCTGTTGAAATCATTCGTGCAGACGGGCACCGGGTACGGGACATCCGCCCGCTTGTTCGCTTGAGCGTTGCCGTCGTAATGGCGGACGGCACACGGCAGGAAACCGCACATGAAGGCGCCGGCGGCCGTTGTGGCTATGACTTCCTGTTTGATGAAGATCACTGGCAAGCACAGGTGCAAGAAGTGATCCGCCAGGCATCCGTTAACCTGCAAAGCGTTGATGCACCTGCAGGCGAGATGACAGTTGTGCTTGGGCCAGGCTGGCCCGGCGTGCTGCTGCACGAAGCAGTTGGCCACGGCCTTGAAGGTGACTTCAACCGCAAAAAAACATCTGCCTTCGCCGGCTTGATGGGCGAGCAGGTTGCCGCCAAAGGCATCACGGTTGTGGACGACGGCACGCTTGAGGGGCGTCGTGGCAGCCTTACAATCGATGACGAAGGCACGCCAACCGAACGTACCGTGCTGATCGAGGACGGCATCCTTAAAGGCTATATGCAGGACCGGCTGAACGCCCGCCTGATGGGTATGGCTGCGACCGGCAACGGTCGGCGCCAGGGATTTGCACACCAACCAATGCCTCGCATGACCAATACTTTCATGCTGGCAGGTGACAAAGACCCTGCGGAGATTCTCGCAAGCGTGGATGACGGCCTGTATGCTGTTGGTTTCGGCGGCGGCCAGGTTGATATCACATCGGGCAAATTTGTGTTCTCGTGCACTGAAGCCTACCGCGTGCGCGGCGGCAAGGTGGCTGAGCCGGTGAAGGGTGCAACGCTGATCGGTAACGGACCGGATGTGCTCAAACGCGTTTCAATGATCGGGGATGACCTGAAGCTTGATAACGGCGTGGGGACCTGCGGCAAGGGTGGTCAAAGCGTACCCGCAGGTGTTGGGCAACCAACACTGCGTGTGGATGGCCTCACTGTGGGCGGCACGGCCAGCTAGGTTGCAAAACTGGCGGTTTCACCCCATGTCTAGTTAAAGCTTTTTTTTTGGGGGGGAGAAGGGATTTGATTTTTCTGGTCATTCTCGGGCTGGTCGGCCTGATAGCTTTTTATTTCGCCTACCAGTCTCGGCGGACTTTCACATGCCCGTCCTGCGGTGAAAAAATTCAAACCGAATATCTCGACGCTCAGCGCTGCAGCGTATGCGGCGCCACCTTGGGGAAAGGTAAAAAAGATGGCTGACAATCTGATCAACCGCGAAGGTCTGGTCTCTGGCACACGTCCAGAAATCAAACACGATCGCATCATCATGACCTCCGCGGACGGTTTCGACGGATATGAAATCACCGAATACTTCGGCGTTGCCTGGGGTATTTCCGTCCGCGCAAAGGATATGGGACAAGACTGCGCCATGGGCTGTAAGAATATCACGGGCGGCGAATTGAGCGCTTATTCTGCGATGGGGCACGAGGCTCGCCAGCGCGCCCTTGATCAAATGCTTTCCATGGCATCCCGGCTTCGTGCCAACGCTGTGATCAACGTGAAGTTCGAAGTGGAACCCGTCGCAACAGGGTCCGCACAGGTGGTCGCCATTGGGACCGCCGTGAAGATCGTGGCAATCGAAAATTATGTGCCCGCCGGAGCTATCGGCAACATCCTGGCGGAGATTCATGATCGGATCGCTACGAACAAGGTTGATTGATAGGGCTCTCTGGTACCGTTATTGCGGCTGGTTTACCTTTGCTCACAAACCTTTGTGCAACCACTATAAGGCGGGAGTGTTGCGTATTGGCCCACTCGCCGTTTGCCGCAGCTGCACCATTGTCTATGTGACGATGGCGCTTGCGGGCATCGCCTGCGCCCTTTTTTCGGATAGTGTAGCCACGAAGACGGCACAGACAGCCCTTGCTTGCCTGATGGTCATAACCATCTTGGTTTCATACCCGCCGCTGTATCGGAAGCTGCCCCGCTGGGGGTGTGACCTGGCCCGCGGCTCGCTCGGTGCGATTATCGCGGTCACTGCCGCCCAGCTGATTTCAGCCCCTCTGGCTCCACTCCCCCTTATAAACGCCGCCGTGCTGGTCATCATCTGGTTTACGTTTGGTGCCATCCGCCAGAAGGCCAAAAGAGGGAAGTGCAACACCTGCCCGGAATACAGGGAAGGCCATATCTGTTCAGGATACGCGCAGCAATCCGTGAATGTGCGTAAATATGAGGAAGCCATGGCTGCCTATTTCACACAGCAGCGCCTGAAAAAAGGGCCCTGACACAAGACAAATAAACAGGATTGCTCGTCAGCCTGTCAGGCCTCGACGCTGATGTCTGGCTTACCAGCGCCAATGTCCACATAACGGAACTGATTCGAGAGTGTAACGTTGTTGATCGGGTTTCTTTTGCGCTCGCTCGCCATGTGGTGCGTGTCCCTGAGCGGAATAAGAACCTGCATGAGCTTCATCGGCAACCCATCTACACTGGGTAAAACCGGGACACTCAACCCCACAAACTGCGCATCATGTTCCCACGGGGACATCCAGACGGCAGCGGCGGGTTGCGATACCACCCCCCACAGGCGCCGAGACCTAATCTCCCTCACCTCCGGGGCGGTATACTCAATATAGTTCTGCCCAGTGATGTCCTGCCCGACGATCTCGCAGAGCAAGCTGCCCACATAGCGTATATGCAAATTTTCAGGTGCGATTGCATCCATAAGCGTCACGCCGCGCATAAGCTCAGGAATATCGAGCGGATTAATATCCGCCCGCCGGGGAGCAATGGCTACACCACGCCAACCGTTCCAGACCTCCAGAAAATCGCGCAAGGCTGGATGATCGGCGAACGCTGGCAATTCTGGCACAAAATCCCGCACGGCCATAAATTTGCTCTCTGCTTAGAAAATATTTACCCAAACCCCTGTATGACTATGAACGGTAAACCATGTCGGTAAACGCACGCAAGCGGCATGGCTTTGGAATTGCCTCTTGAACCAAAGAGCAAAATCGTCAAGTGTGTGCGCTGTTTTCCGCGTGGGGCGGTAGGGATGAGTGAATGAAATCACTTGTATTGTTGTTGGGGTTAGTGCTGCAGATGGGTGCTTCGGCCATTGCCGATGATCGTCCGTCGCTTGCTGTCACCTATTATCATTACCCCCCGCATCTCAAAATTGAGGACGGCAAACCCACTGGCCAATATGCTGACCAGCTAACAAAGATCGCTGAAAGAGCGGGCTATCGCGTGGCGTGGCAGTTTTCCAGCATCGATGAAGAAGCACGCATGCTGGATGATGGTCGCCGCCTGTTTTGTACGACCGGACGTCTGCGCACACCGGAGCGCGCAAAGATTTGGAGCTTCCTGCCTTATGTCTTTGATGTAGTGCCGGGAGACCTTGTTGTCGCAGCACCGCAATATGCGGACCGAATCCGTGAACTGGGCTCACTTGAGAAACTGGCGCATGAAAAGTCCTTGATCGGCACCCTGCTTGAGAGCGGTGTTTACGGTGAAGAATTTGATAAAATCCTCAACGAAGAGCACCCGCGCTGGATTTTAAGGACTGGAAAAACCGACTTTCAGCTCCTGAATATGATTCTTGCGGGCCGCGCGCATTACGCCATCGTGCCCGAAGACCAATGGCATTTCGCGATGGAAGACAACCCCGAGGTTTCAACGCTGGTGCCGATTCATGACCTTGGCACCATACCTGCACTTCCGATCTACATTGCGTGCAGCCGCAGCCTGCCACAAAATACGCTCAGCGCTCTTGGGCAAGCTATGGAAGAGCTAGGGTTCATGCACCGGCCGCTCTCAAACGACACCCCCATGCACTAGTATTAGTACCGTCGGCGGCTAAGCTGCCTTCTTCTGTTCTGCGTACAATGCTTCAAGTTTCTGGCTGATGGTGTCTTCGGCAAGCTTGAGGGACCCGGCCAACCGCTCACCGCCATATTCGTCATACTCAGCCGCGGTGCTCCAGACATCCGTCACACCAATATAGGCAAACGCCGTGCGAACGGATGGCTCCACATGATTGCTGGCCGCCAGCATATCTTCCCGGTCGTATCCTACGTCTCCCCGGCTTGAAAGCAGCATCAATTTCTTGGTGTTTGGCACCATGGGCCAATAGGCGACCTCTTCGCCCTTGCGTTCAAACCCGAACGTGCGCCCGACACGGACAATATTGTCGATATAGGCTTTAAACTGAGCCGGCACCCCGAAGTTATACATGGGCACACCAGCCACAATCACATTCGCTGCCAACAGTTCATCAACAAGGGCATCACTTTCAGCCAGCACGTCATGCATCCATGGCTCTCGTGCCTCCGCTTTCGTGAAAGCTGCGTGAACCCAGGCACCAGAAACCGGCTGTGGCGGCTCTGCACCGACATCCCGGTAAATGACCCGGTCATCAGGCCACAATATCTTCCATTGTTTCATGAAGTGCGCGGTCAGGCGGCGGGTGTGAGAGCCATGTGCGTCCGCCCCAGACCGGCCAGGCCGGGCACTTGAATCGATATGCAGGATAGTCGCCATCAATAAAATCCTTTTCTAATCATGAATGATCTATAATCATGCATGCATATTTGGTATTCTCGTCTACCCAACCAATATTGTGAGTTATATTGGAGAACACAAAATCGAATTCGTCATGCTATAGATGAAAGAAATTCATTCATGCGCCAACTGCCTCCCCTACCCGCCATACGCGCCTTTGAAGCCGCCGCTCGGCACCTGAGCTTTAAAGCCGCAGCCGCTGAGCTTGGCGTAACCCCCACGGCAATCAGCCATCAGATCAGGCTGCTGGAAGATATTTTAGGGACAGCGCTCTTTATCCGGCGCACCCGGCAGGTGGTATTGACGGAAGCGGGGCAGGATCTTTTTGTGCCAACACGCGACGGCCTTGATAGCATCGCAATGGGGGTAGACCGCCTGCGAAAGACCAACCGGCGCAACAGCTTGACACTCTCCGCCACCACGGCTTTCACCTCCAACTGGCTTATTCCCCGGCTCGGTGATTTTCGTGAGCACCATCCGTCCGTCGACGTGCGCCTTCATGCGTCGGATGACCCGGTCTCCCTTAAGGCCGGTACGGTTGATGCTGCGGTCAGATACGGGTCTGGGCTTTATGATGATCTGGATGCGCAGCTTCTTTTCACCGATGAATTTGCACCCCTGTGCAGCCCGTCTCTTGCTATTGAACGCGCGGAAGATTTGGCCAACCAAACACTCATCCATACGGAGTGGCGCCATCCAGACAGCAAAACGCCAAACTGGCAGAGGTGGTGCAAAGCTGCAGGCATAGCCATGCCGTTGGGCGGCAGGTCAGTGACCTTTGCTGATGACACTCACACCGCAAAAGCTGTGATTGCCGGGCAGGGCATCGCAATTTTAAGTGTTCATATGCTGGCAAGTGAAATTGACGACGAGCTCTTGAAAGCGCCTTTCAGCGCCGTACTCAAGGGGCATGGCCATCACTTTGTCACCCGCACGGAGAAAGCGGGCGAGCCCGCTGTTGCAGCACTGCGGTCATGGCTCCTCGCCATAACCGCATCATATCGCTAGCGCTCCACTCAGGAAATCAGCGCGGCCTCGGTAACAGCTTTCACATCATCTAGCGAAATACCGTCCGCAAGTTCCACAACCTTGAGCCCGCCTTTTACTACGTCAAACACACCCATGTTGGTGACGATACGGTCAACAACACCTGTACCGGTCAGCGGTAGTGAGCATGCTTTCAAAAGCTTGGGCTCACCTGCTTTGTTGGTATGGTCCATGATCACCACAACGCGTTTCACACCTGCCACCAGGTCCATGGCACCGCCCATGCCCTTGACCATCTTGCCCGGGATCATCCAGTTCGCCAGATCGCCATTCTCAGCCACTTCCATGGCACCAAGGATCGAGAGGTCAATGTGACCACCACGGATCATGCCAAAGCTGTCTGCGCTTGAGAAATAGCTGGAGGTTGGCAACTGCGTAATGGTTTGTTTGCCTGCGTTGATGAGATCAGCATCCACCTCATTGTCATAAGGGAATGGCCCCATGCCCAGCATGCCGTTCTCGGATTGCAGCGTCACTTCCATCCCATCAGGAATATAGTTTGCTACCAGGGTCGGGATGCCGATGCCGAGATTGACGTAAAACCCGTCTTCAAGCTCACGCGCTGCGCGAGCTGCCATCTGGTTCCTGTCCCATCCTTTGACTGTGTTTGCCATTATGCTTTCTCCCCAGCCATGCGTACTGTGCGCTGTTCGATACGCTTTTCAAAGGTGCCTTCAACAATGCGCTGCACAAAAATGCCCGGCGTGTGAATGTGGTCCGGGTCCAACTCGCCCGGTTTCACCAGTTCTTCCACCTCGGCCACGGTTATTCTGCCAGCCGTAGCCATCATCGGGTTGAAGTTGCGCGCTGTCTTGCGGAAGATGAGGTTGCCTTCAGTGTCGCCCTTCCAGGCTTTCACGATGGAAAGATCTGCCGTCAGCCCGGTTTCCATGATGTAGGTTTCGCCGCCAAAATCCTTGTGTTCCTTGCCCTCAGCAATCAGGGTGCCCACGCCCGTTTTGGTATAAAAACCGGGAATACCCGCGCCACCAGCCCGAATACGTTCGGCCAGAGTGCCTTGCGGGTTAAACTCAAGCTCAAGCTCGCCTGTCAGATACTGGCGCTCAAATTCCTTGTTTTCCCCCACGTAAGACGAGACCATTTTCTTGATCTGCTTGGCGTCCAGAAGAACACCCAGACCAAAACCGTCAACACCGCAGTTGTTGGAAATAACCGTCATATCGCGCGTACCAGCTTTATGGAGCGCCGCGATCAGGTTTTCAGGAATACCACAAAGACCAAAGCCGCCCGCCATGACCGTCATGCCGTCAAACAGCAAACCGTCGAGCGCTTTTTCCGCACTATCAAACACTTTTTTCATGCATTGCTCCCGCTATGAAGTTAGGGAAAACAGCGAAAGCTTCATACGCAAGCGCGCAGAAACCGCCTGTTTTGCACCGAATACCGCCAATTGGTTTCATTTGCAACAATTAGACATGCTCTGTGAAAGCAAGGTATCGGTGCGGTTGCATTTGTATCGGCCATCTTGAAGCCATTGTTAAGCCACATTATATTGATGTTATAGATAGAAGAAATATATGGCGGCGCTTAGGCGCTCGTGAACAGCGACTGGAGAAGATTTATGATGCGCCTTTTATGCCGGATTATCGGTGGTGCGCTTTGTTTCATCGGCATCATTGGTATGCTGACGCCAATCCCCTTTGGCTTGATCTTCTTTGTTATAGGCTTGCTCTTCCTGATCCCGACCACACCTTCGGTCGCACGCAGAGTGCGCTGGGCCCGTAGCCGTATCGGCCTTTTTGACCGCGCGATGGACCTTGCAACCCGTACAGCACCTGCCCCCTACCGCCGCGTTCTTCGCCGCACCGAAGTGGGTGGTTACGACTGGTAAACTGTGGGCAACACTGCCTTTCAAACCAGCGCTAAACACTACTGACATTTTTTGTCAGCATAGGTGATCTATAAGCTCCTTAGTCACGACAACGAGGAGCAATATAATGACAACTTCCGCCCTTTCCCTTTATGCCTTCCCAACCGGTGAAGGCATGTTCAATATGAGCCCGTTTTGCTGCAAAGCGGATGTGTTATTCCAGATCGCCGGGATCGATTACGAGCCGATCACCCCAGAAGACTTCAAGGTTTTCTCCAAAGCCAAGCTGCCTGTTCTTCAGGACGGCGACGAGATCATTCAGGATTCAGAAATCATCCGTCAGCATCTTGAAGCCAAACACGGCGCAGACTTTGACGGCGCCTTGACGTTTGAACAAAAAGCCATCGGCCACATGCTTTGCCGCATGGTGGAAGAACGCACCCGCTATGGCCTTCTTCACTCACGCTGGCATGACGATGCGGGCTGGGCGCAAACCTGCGCAATTTTCTTTGCCGATGCTCCGGAAGGCCTGGCGGACATCGTGCGGGAGCAGGTTCGTGAAACCTTGCGGCTCGACGGCTTTGGCCGCCATAGCGATGATGAAATTCGCGCGTTCCTGAATGCAGACCTTAAGGCACTCGCTCAGGTGTTGGGCGATAACGACTTTTTCTTCGGCAGTGAGCCCACGTTCATTGACGCCACGGTGTTTGGTCTTCTTGTCAACTTCTATGCCTCCCCCGTCCGCACCTGGACTACGGAGCTGGTTAACTCGCACCCGACGCTTAAGGCCTATGTGGAACGCGGCCTTGCCCGTTGGTACCCCAAAGCTTTCGAGATGCTTCAAACACAAGCAGCCTGACCCAAGACAATCGGTGGAGCATTCGCCATGAGCCAAAACATACCCACCCTTCATGTATTTCCGACCGACGACGGCTTCTTCAACCTCAGCCCGTTTTGCTGCAAGGCAGAAATACTGCTGCAGATGGTAGGCCTGCCTTATACCCTCGCCTTCCCGGAGGATTATAAGGTTTTCCCCAAAGGTAAACTGCCCGTTCTGAGCGATGGTAAAACGATGGTCGAAGACTCTGAAGCCATCAGGCAATATCTGGAGAATACAAAAGGCGCGTGCTTCACCAGTACTCTGGATGCAGGGCAACGTGCCACAGGGCATGCGCTTTGCCGCATGCTGGAAGAGCGCACCTATTTTGCGCTGGTCTACAGCCGCTGGGTCGAGGAAGACGGCTGGGGCCGCACCCGCCCGATCTTTTTTGAAGGCGTGCCAGACGAGGCGGCGGAAGGCATACGCGGCCAGATGAGCACGGGCTTCAGGCACAGCGGGCTTGCCAACTGCACTGCAGACGAGATCAAAGCATGCCTTGAAGCTGATCTTAATGCACTCGCAGTGCTTCTCGGTGATGCGCCCTATTTCTTCGGCACAGAGCCAAGCTTTATTGACCCCACGGTGTTTGGTTTCATTGCAAACTTCTATGCAGCGCCTGAGCAAACATGGGCACGTGAACTGGTCGTCGTTCATCCCAATCTTGTGGCTTATTTCAACCGCACGCTCGCCCGCTGGTATCCGGCAGCTGTGGAAATGAGCGAGGCCGAATAGGTTTCATGCCCTTCATTTAAAAGGCTATAGAAAGATTTCCGATGTACATCATCCTGCTCACATTCTCCGATAACAAGGCAAACGCCAGCCACTATATGGCTGACCATAAAGCCTGGATCGCCAAAGGCGTAGAGGACGGTACCTTCCTCATAGTCGGCAGCCTTCAGCCCAACCAGGGCGGCGCCATCATCGCTCATGATATTGAGTTTGACGCGCTAGCAGCACGGGTCGCGGAAGATCCTTTTGTCGCTGAGGATGTCGTCAAGGCTGAGATTATGGAAATCACACCGTCCATCACCCATGAACGCTTGAAGTTCCTGCTGGACTAAACCCGGCATCCCGTTCACGACAGCACCCCAGACTTGGCGGGCCTGATGGCTCGCCTTTCTTTTATACTTTCCCTTGCGCCCAGCCGCCCCCAACCCTATATCGAGTTGATATAAAAAAGAGCACATAGCTCACATAAAATGATATAGGCGAGGATATGACCGGATTTTTCACCCAGAAAGCGGCTCGAGGCATCGGGCTGGCGCTATCAGTATTGGCCGCCACATTAGGATCGGCAAGCTCAACTGGCGCGGCATCACTTGAACGCGATATTGAAGCCATTCTTGACCGCGAAGGCCTGACCGGTGCGGTTTGGGCGCTGGTTGAACCGGACAGCGTTACAACCGCCAGCGCGGGTTTCGCCAATATGGCTGATGGCACCCCCCTCGCTCCCGGCTCGCGCGTTCATATCGGGTCGGTCACAAAAACCCTATTGGCAACCGGTGTGCTGCGCCTCGCGAGCGAAGGCCAGATTGATCTTGACGCGCCTGTTGCCCGCTACATGCCCAACATCCGGTTTGATAATCCGTGGGCGGCAGAGACCAAAGTCACCGTCCGACATCTTCTCGATCATACATCCGGGATCGAAGACGCGCGGCTGTGGCAGATGTTCAGCCTTGAGGTAACACCAGACACGCCACTTTTCAGCGCGTTTGAGCGCAGCCCCAACGTGCTGCGTGTGCGTTTCCGCCCCGGCACGCAGCTTTCATACTCAAACGCCGGATATGCCCTTCTGGGCTTGCTGATTGAGACCATAACCGGCGAGCGCTACGAGACCTATCTAGATGATCACCTCCTGCGCCCGCTTGGCATGAAAAACAGCACCTTCGGCTATACGGAGCAGAACGGCGGGCTGAGCGACATAGCGTTAGCCTGGGGGCATTATGACGGCGGCAAGCCAGCCGCCGCGCAACCCATCATGTTCCGCCCGGCGGGGCAGTTCACCACCACTGCGGCTGATATGGCGACATTCGCCACCTTCCTGATGTCTGACGGCACGCTTGAGGGGGAGCCGTTTATCGCGCCGGAATATATGAAAGCGCGAGGCATACCACACGCCACAAACGCACGCTGGGCGGGGCTTGTGGCCGGTTACGGCCTCGGCATGAACACCTATGACCGCTTTGGCGCGCTTGGCAACTGCCACTCGGGCAATGTGCTTGGTTACCGCGCGCTTTTCTGCATCTACCCTGCTGAAAACAAAGCGTTTTTCGTCAGCGTCAACACGGACAGTGAAACAGCGGACTATAACCGCCTCTTTGCCAGGGTCGCTGAGGAGCTTGACCTCAAGCCCACAGCCGCGCCCGAAAGTGACCTGCCCGCCATAGACGTAAAAGACTGGGAAGGCATGTATACCCTTGCACCAAGCCGGTTTCACGCCTTCCGCTACTTCGATATTTTGACTGGATTTATCGAGACAGAATGGCACAACGGCACGCTCATCCTCACCACCGCACACGGCAAAACCCGCACGCTTCGCCCGGTTGGGGAATACCTGCTTTCCGCCGATGACCGCACGCTGGCGTCCCATGTTTTGCTGCGTGACGATGAAGGCAAGGAGCTGATCAGCGACGGCTTCAGAACCTATAAAAAGACAAGCCCTGCAATAGTTTACGGGCTAAGGGCCAGCCTTGCGCTGGCTGGTGCCGGGCTCCTGTGGTTCCTGGCTTGGGGGATATATGCCCTATACCGGCACGGCAAAGGCGCATTCAAACGCCCGGAAGGCATGGCACTCATGGGGATTTTGAGCCTGGCCCTGCCCGTGCCCTTCTATCTCACCCAGTCTTTCATGGCGCTGGGTGACATGACCGCCGCCAGCATAAGCCTTTGTATTGCAAGTGTATTTTTACCACTTTCCGCGCTGGTGGCGCACACAAAAGTGGTGCAAACCAAAGGCCGCAGCAAGATTGAGAACGGGCATGGTTTTGCGGCCATTGCCACCGTGCAGGCCGCGCTTATCCTGTGGTATTTCGACCTGATACCGCTGATGCTGTGGCGCTAAATGAGCGCCACACTTACCCCAAATGTGTGGCTAATCTGTAGGCAACTGTGTGGCGTGGGTGCGGCGGGATTTTTCAGCCTTCACATCCGGTTTACGCCTGTAATTTTAAGGGGTTAACGGTCGAGAACCGCATCTTTAAGTGCGGCGGCCGCACTCATGATCTCCGTGATGAAACTTTCAGGCACATCCAGCTCGCGCAAACTGTCTTCAAGATGAACCGTTACGGCATCGAAATGTTCGTCCGAAAGGCCCTTCCGGTCCACCAGCCGACGGTGCGCCATACGCATATAACTGTCTGCCCCCACACTTTCGCCCTTCAGCAGCGTGGTCAAAAACCACGCCTGTTTGCGGTGCAGGTCGCTCATGGCAACACCATCGAAAAACGGAATCAGCAAAGGGTCAGCCAGCATCTTCTTATAAAGAAGATCCACCGCTGCACTTACTGCTGGTTCACCACCAATTTTTTCAAAAATGCTCATGGCAATAACTTCCGTTGACCGTCGTGTTATCGCCTGTAGATGCCGAGAAAAAGTTAAAATATCTAATATCGCGGCAAAAAAATCTCACTCCCGTCCCAGCGCCGTATATTCCCAGCCCCACGGCATACCCGTCTCCCCCAGCACATGATCCACAATCTCGGGGAATATAAGGTCACCCTTGGCTGTGTTGGAGAGCAGAAGCACACACCGCCTGCCAACTTCCAGGCATACAAGGATATTGTCGGTCTTCTCGTTATGGCCACCCTTGAAAAAACCACGCCCCTGAGGGCCAACCCATGTCACGGCACCAACCGCCGCCGCAAGCCCAACATCAGTGTTGGCATCATGCACCGCAGCGTCCAGCGTCGGAAACTGATGGCGGGAGCTAATGGCAAGGCCCGGTGCCAGCATGGCCTTTTGGGCACCAGCACCAACCAGCTTGCCGCCCATAAAGGCCGCGACAAAGGCTGAAAAGTCACGCAGCGTTGTATCCATCGACCCCGCCGCCCGCACGTTAGACTGCATGTTGTGGCGCTTGTTCTCGCCTTCCCGCGTATAGCCATGGGCATAATTGTCTTTGAAATGGTCCTGCCACGTCAGGCTGGTGCGCTCCATGCCAAGAGGAGTAAAAAACCGGCGCTCAAGCTCAGTGGCCGTATCAAGGCCCAATACTTCTTCCACCACAAGCTGGGCGATATAATACCCCTCGCCCGAGTAGCCGTATCGCGCGCCCGGCTCAAAATAGAAACGCAGCTTTCCATCCTTGTCAAAGCCACCTTCAGGCGGGAAAAAGCGATAGTTGGGGAACCCCGTGGTGTGTGAGAGAAGATGCCTGAGCGTCAGTTTGCGCCAGCGCTCATCACCATCAAGGTCGCTATAGTCCTCATACTCGGGCAACGGTTTGGGCAACAGATCCCCAATCGGGGTATCCAACTCAATCTTCCCCTCCGCCACCAAGTCCATCACATAAGCTGCAAACACAAATTTGGTGAGTGACGCACCATACATCACGGTGTTTTCACCCAAAAGCGTCTGGCTTTCGAGCTTTGCAAAACCATAAGCCTTCTTGTACGCCACCTTGCCGTCCTCAATATAGGCGAGGGCTATTCCCGGCACAGCATGGTCCTGCCTCAAGGCGCCGACAAGCTCGTCTGTTCCCGCGGGCAAGTCCGCACGCGCCGCCTGCACCGCGCCAAACGCCAGCAGGCTGAAACCAAGCCATAAACCCACGCGAACCCTTACCCTGAATGGCATCGCCTCATCCTCCTTCAACCGGTTTAAATCAGGTAAAGTCTTGTGAAGTCATGCCATGCATACAAGATGAATATTGAGGAATATGTCTGCGTGACCCGGGGCACGGCTGAATAAACCATGTTTCCATTTACAATGCAGACCAACTACCCAACATATAGGCTAGGCATTCCATTATATTGCAAGCGTGGGGGAAAAGCGTGAGCACACAGGTGAAAGAGCGCATCGCGCTTCTCGATATCGTTCGCGGTCTCGCCGTGCTTGGCATCCTCATCATGAACATTCGCCTGTTCTCGGAACCGAGCGCCGCTTACCTCAACCCCATGGTCTATAGCGCGCATGAAGAGGCGAACAAGCTTTGGTGGGCCATTCAGTATTTTCTGGCGGACCAGAAGTTCATGGCGATATTTTCCATGCTGTTTGGCGCCAGTACCGCCATCATCTGTGATGGCCTTGTCCGAAAAGGCATGCCGGTCGAGCTGACCTTCGCGAAACGCATCTTCGGTCTTCTGCTCATGGGGCTCGCGCACGCTTACCTGCTCTGGAGCGGGGACATCCTTGTCTTCTATGCACTTGGTGCCATTGCCCCGTTCCTGTTCAGAAACGTGCGCTGGTGGATAACCGCGCTCGCGGGCCTTACCCTTCTGGCCGCAGGCAGCCTCTGGAGCCTCATGGGGTATCACTCGTTTGACGGGCTACCGCCAGACGTGCTGGAGCAACTCAGCGCCCATATGTGGCTACCGCCTGCTGACCACCTGCAGCATGAGGTTGAAGCCTTTCAGGGTGGCTGGCTTGCACAACAACCCGTGCGGGCCGAGCATAGCTGGTATTTCCACACCGATGTGTTCCTCAACTGGGGTGTCTGGCGCGTTACCGGCACCATGCTTATTGGCCTCGCGCTCTACCGCGCCGGTTTCCTGCGTGGTGCGCTCAGTGCCAAACAATATGGCCTGATCGCAGCCACCGCATTCCCCATCGGTTTTGCGCTTGTCGCTATGGGCTATATGAACAACGAAGCCGCGGGTTGGGCCTTCCCCTACTCCATGTTTGCGGGCAGCCAATGGAACTATTGGGGCTCGCTGTTTGTCGCCATGGGCTATATGGCCACCATTGCGGTGCTGTTGACCGCCACACAGTTCCGGTTCGGTTTCACTGCCCTCACGAACGTGGGCAAAGCGGCACTCTCGAACTATCTGTTCCAGACGGTGATGTGTACGAGCATTTTCTTTGGCCACGGACTTGGGCTTTTTGGCCAGCTTGAGCGCTGGCAAACCGCCTTTGTCGTGCTTGCCGTTTGGGCCACCCAACTGGCCCTCAGCGCGCTTTGGTTCCGCTACAAAAGCCAAGGCCCGCTGGAGGCCCTGTGGCACCGCTTCACCTACGCGCGCTGGCTATAGATTGGCGACAGGCAAACAAAAAGCCCGGCATATAAGCCGGGCTTCCTGAATAGTCTGGTGTGAAGCGCGCTTAGCTTGCTGCTGCTTCAGCCCGAATGCCTTCTTCAATAAGCTGAGCGGCTTTCTCCGGGCCTTCCCAACCTTTGATTTTGACCCATTTGCCACTCTCCAGGTCTTTATAGTGCTGGAAGAAGTGGGCGATCTGCTCAAGGAAGATTTGCGGCAGCTCTTCATAGCTTTTCACGTCCTTGTAGAAAGGGTGAAGCTTGTCAACCGGGACCATCAGCAGCTTCTCGTCCATGCCAGCTTCGTCTTCCATGATCAGGACGCCAAGCGGGCGGCAACGCACCACGGCACCGGGCATGATCGGTGTACGGTTCGCGAGCAGCACGTCAACCGGGTCACCGTCATCTGCCAGCGTGTGCGGAATGAAACCATAGTTGCAGGGGTAGCGCATGCTGGTGTGCATGATACGGTCCACAAACAGCGCGCCCGATTCTTTATCCAGCTCATATTTCACAGGCTCGGTGCCCACAGGCACTTCGATGATGACATTCACGTCCCACGGTGCGTTTTCGCCAACGGAGATTTTTCTGATATCCATGGATATGCGTCCTTTAATACAGCCGGAGCTTTCGCCTGCGGCTTACTCAAAAATCGCACAAACAAAGCGGGGTTGGACGCCGGGGAGGCTACTGGATCACTTGCCCTAAAATAAGGGCGAAAAACACAATCCAGCCAAACGCGATGTTCGAGCGGAAAACTTCCAAACAGACGGCTGCATCATCAATATTGGTGCGCCGAACCTGTGCGCCGAGGTGAAGCCCCGCAAACGCGATGCCGATGTAATAGATAAATCCCAGCTTTGCAAGGATTCCGGCACCTATAAGCCCAATTATAAAAAGACTGTAAAATATGATAAGCGCCGGTTTGGTGCGCGCGCCGAGCGTGAGGGCTGTGGACTTCACGCCGATGAGCGCATCGTCTTCCTTGTCCTGGTGCGCATAAACCGTGTCATACCCCAGCGTCCAGAATAACGCACCGAAGTAGAGGATGAGCGGGGCGGCGGAAAGCTCACCCTTCAGCGTGGCCCAGCCCATCAGCGCACCCCAGTTGAAGGTGAGGCCCAGCCACGCCTGCGGCCAGCCGGTGATACGCTTCATAAAGGGGTATATGGCCACCATCACCAAGGAGCCAAGGCCCACCATGATAGCGAACTCACCAAGCTGCAACAGCACCACAAGGCCGATAAGGCACTGGAGGATGAGGAACCCCCACGCGCCCTTCAGGCTCACCTCTCCCGCCGGAATTGGCCGTGATTTGGTGCGTTCAACCGCGCCGTCAAAATCCCGGTCGACAATATCATTATAGGTGCAGCCCGCGCCGCGCATGGCCAGCGCCCCAATGGCGAACAGCGCCAGCAGATAGAGGTGGGTGAGCATGAAACCACTGTCCGCCGCCAGCGCGAGCGACCACCAGCATGGCCACAACAGAAGCCACGCCCCCACGGGCCGGTCAAGCCGGGCGAGCTTCAGGTAGGGCCGCATGGCCGCAGGCGCCTGCCGATAGACAAAGCTGCCTTCCACCGCATCAGCGGTTTTCACCACATCTTTCGAGTTGTTCCAGAACATGGGTTTGGGCGTACGGTGAGGGCGTGCCGATGTCAAGAAAATGCCGCGACCCCCGTGCCGAGGCGGCAGGATAGTAAAACAATCGCCGTTATGTTAAATTGTCTATGGGGGTGTAGAAGTTCCGCATACGTACGTTGGCTTGCCGCGCACGACACCGCCCTGTCTGATTCACATTTGTTTTGAGGAGTGTAATGGAAAACTCTCCGGTGCCACACCGGAAGGGAATGGGGGAAAATACATGTCTAAAACCAAGGGTATCGAAAAATGGGAAGCTGTCCTTCGCAAGGAAGACGGATCATGGCAGCAGTTGGGCACGGGTGCCTCGCCAGAGGGCAGCATCAAAGCTGCAAACCTTGCCGATAGTGACCTCGATTTCGTTTTTTATTTTCCCGTTGAGGACTCGAAACATTCTGTCGAGGACGACCCTGCAGATTTCATCAAAACAGTGAACAAAATCAACGGCGGACGGGTTCAGGGATTTTCTCGTCATCAGGTCGAGGTTAGCGTTAAGGGCGATGCAGAATACGGCTGGCGGTGCCCCCGCGAATGCTTCTGCGTCAGTGCAATTGGAGACCGGCGCAAATGCGAATGTTTTTATTGCAATAGGGTAAGGTGCTGGGAAGTGACCTGCAGCCCCTGCAATGGCATTCAACCCTAAACCACCTTTTCGTAAAGCGCGGCGCGCTCAGCGTCCGTGAGCTTGATGGGTTTTTTGATCGGGCGCAGGGTGCGCTCGTCAAAAAACGGTTTCCAGCTTTTGCCATAGCGCATGCGCCAGATCGCCATTTTGGTGAACAGCCGCATGATCATGCCCATGGTGCGCAAGCGCGAGCCAAGCGGAATGGGCGGTTTCTCAAACCCCACGGCACGCACAGGGCCAACCATATCCACCACCGCACTTGAGGTGCCCTTCAGCCCCGTACAGATGGGCAGCACCCCAAGGAAAGGCATACCGCCGCGCGCGAAACTATTGCCAAGCGGGGTTTTGCAGCAGTCTGCATACCACCTGACCGGGCCGGTGTTGGTGATACACACACCGGCAAGATGCTCATGCCCCCCATAGATTTCAAAATCACGCGGGTTCATCTGGAAGATGTTGGAATATCCGCCCTCGTCCAGCATGTCATCAGCCCGGCCCAGATAATGCGCATAAGCCTGACAGGCATCGCACGGGCAGCGCACGTGGTTTGTGGAAGCAGGCGACAGGCCACGGATCATGCCGGTGACCTTGCCGCAGGTGCAGCTCATGGGTGCGTCAGTTGCCATTTTACCCTCCCCCGGATCAGGCTTTCAGTCTTGCGACTTAAAGACAAACATGGCCTGATGGCAGCAGGAAGGCAATAAACAAGCGAGGCAGACGTGTCATTTGAACTTTGGTTATCATTTGCTGTCACCAGCGCCATATTGGTGGCGATCCCCGGCCCGACGGTGATGATGGTGGTGAGCTTTGCGCTTAGCCAGGGCAAGCGCAGCATTCCGGCATCCACCACCGGCGTGATGGCTGGTGACTTTACCGCCATGACCGTGTCGCTTCTGGGCGCAGGTGCCATACTGGCCACAAGCGCCACCTTGTTCACGCTCATCAAATATATCGGGGCGGCTTACCTCATCTGGCTTGGTCTCAAGATGTGGCGAAACGCGAAGGTGGGCGATGCGCTGCCTGAGGCCTCGAAAGCTTTGGGGCGGGACCGGCATGTGTTCTGGCGCTGTTATATTGTCACCGCGCTTAACCCCAAGGGCGTGGTGTTTTTCACCGCCTTTTTGCCGCAGTTTATTGACCCCACCGCCGCGCTGTTGCCGCAGTTTGCCCTGCTCGAGGCTACCTTCATCGGCCTTGCGGGGCTGAATACCGTGATGTGGGCCATGACCGCAGGCAGCCTGCGGGCCCGGTTTGAAAAACCCGGTTTCCGCGCGGTTGTTGACCGCATTGGCGGCAGCTTCCTGATCGGTGCGGGTATCCTCACCGCCGCAAGCCGCCGCGCTGCGGGATAGACCTAGAATACCCGCGGTATCCATAACCCCGCGCTGACAACAGCGATGCCAAAGGCCATCAGTCCGGTCATCACAAAGACAAGCCCGGCCACATGCGGCCGCATGGCTTTGTTCTGGGGGCGTTCGGCGCGGAAATACACCTCAAGCACCAGAAGCGGCAGCAGATACTGTGCAAAAGCGGTGATATAGAGAAACGGACCGGAGAAGGTCTCCGCGTCGATCCCGACACCGCCGGTGGCGGCAAACCAGCCGAAGATCATGAGCCGCAGGAACCACACGGCGCTCACCACCATGAAAAGCCTGAGCGCCCAGCGCCGGTGCGCGGCAAAATCGCGCTGACGGGCATACTTGTAGGCGAGATAGGCGAACACCACCACCAGCACACCATCGAGCGTGAGCGCGACATCCTGAATAAACGAGCCGATAACCCGCTCCCGCGACCACACAAGGTAAGCCCCGGCAATGCTGACAGCCACGGACGCTACCATGTAGAACCGACCGGCCCAGCGGTGCAGGCGCGGCGCTTTTGCGCGAATAGCAGGGATAAGCTGTAGCTGCCCGGCGGCAATAATAAGCCCGGCCACCAGAATATGGGTCACGATGGCGATATTGCCCACCGTATCTCCCTCAACATAACCATTGGGCAGGTGGGTATCGGCGAAACCGGCCACACCGCCGTTCACAAAGCGGGTGCCGTAAAAGCCCATGATGTATAATACGAACAGCCACTGGCCGATGGCCGTGACCACAAACCATGTTTTGGCGGAAAGGGAGAGCCAGTTGCGGGCGCGTTTTGGCGGTGCCGCGACAGGCTGTGCGGAAGCGTAATCTGTCATTTTGTTTCCTCGCGTCTTTGCCGGTCTGCGCCGGCATTTTATTATATCTATTTGATATAATCAGATATATGCACCCCACCCCATGACCGCAAGGATCAAAAGTTTGGCTTTTGGTATCATGCACGGCTAAGGTAACGGCCCAAGCGCACGAGAGAGGCGCATATGCATAGCGAGGAATAACAGATGATAGGGACAGTTTCTGCGGGGCTTGCGCATTCGCTCCTGAGTTTCGCAACCTCAAAAGGGGCTGATAAAGATGCACTTCTGGCGGCAGCAGATATTGCCCCTGCGCTCTTGCTCAACCCTGACAACCGGGTACCACTTGATAGTTACCGCACCCTTATGCGCACCGCGAAACACATGTGCGGCGACCCTGCCCTTGCGCTTGAGTTCGGCGCGGCAGAACCGATCGAGCGGCATTCTGTTGTTGGGCTGATATGCCACTCAGCCGCCACCATGGGGGAGGCTTTCATGCAAATGAGCCGCTATGCCCGACTGGTGATTGACGTGGAAAGCGGCGGCGGCGAGGCGCGCTTCAACCTCGCTCAGCTTGAAAGCGGTGTGTGGATCGAGGACAACCGGCCCGAACCCAATGAGTTCCCGGAGTTGAGCGAAAGCACCTTCGCCCGCTTTGTGTGTGATTACCGCCGCCATTTTGGTGATGCCCCCTTCGCGCAGGAAATTCATGTCACACACCCGCGCCCCGACCATGCAGAAGCCTATGACCGCATTTACCGCGTGCCGGTGCATTTTGGCGCTGACCGTAACGCCATCCGCATCGACCCCACATGGCTCGGTGTCGAAATCCAGCCCACCAACCGTTATATGTTTGGCGTGTTGAGCAGTATGGCCGATGCCCTGATGAAAAAGCTTGAAGGCGCGTCCAGCGTTCGCGGACGGGTGGAAAACATGCTGCTGCCGCTGCTGCATACCGGCGAAGTGAGTATGGACGATATCGCAGCAAAGCTGAATATGAGCCGCCAGACGCTGTACCGCAAGCTGCGTGCGGAAGGCATCAGCTTTGAGGTGCTGCTGGATGAGCTTCGCAACACCATGGCGCTGCATTATCTGGATGGGGAGCAGGTGTCGGTTAACGAAACCGCCTATCTTGTGGGTTTCTCTGAAGCCAGTTCCTTCTCTCGCGCGTTCAAACGCTGGACCGGGCAAAACCCAACCGAGCATAAAGCGCGACAAAAGATCGCGTAAGGCAGTCTGAACATCCCTGTTTACCTGTGAGCGGGCAGGCACTAGACTATACCCATCCGCTAAGTCACCCTGCTAACTCACGCTGGTAAAAAGGGTTTTCACTGCCATGCACCAAGATGCCATGCTCCTAGAAATCCTCGCGCTGATGGCCGTTGCCGTGATCTCGGCCACCATATTCTCGCGCCTTGGGTTCGGGGCCATTCTTGGCTATCTGGTCGGCGGTATGATCATCGGGCCCTGGGGCCTTGCGCTCATTGATAACCCGACGCAGATCGCGCACCTCGGTGAATTTGGTGTTGTGTTCCTGCTGTTCCTGATCGGGATCGAGCTTAAACCCGCGCGGCTTTGGGTCATGCGGCGGCAGGTGTTCGGCCTTGGCAGCGCGCAGCTTATCCTCACCGGCCTGCTGCTCTCGGTGCTTGCGGCTTACACGTTCGATATTGCCCCCGGCCCTGCGGCTATTGTGGGGCTTGGCCTTGCGCTATCATCCACCGCCTTTGGTATCCAGCTCATGGCGTCCAAAAACCAGCTTGGTGCCCAGTGGGGCCGCGCGGGTTTTTCTATCCTTTTGTTGCAGGATCTGGCCGTGGTGCCGCTTCTGGCGCTTGTGCCACTTCTGGCCGCAGGCGAAGCCACCGTGGGGGCTTCCTTCGGGCTCGCCATCCTTGAAACGCTGGCCATCCTTACCGGTGTGATCATCGCGGGCAGGCTTGCCATCAACCCGCTGTTCCGCCTAGTGGCTGCCAATAAAACCCCGGAAGTTTTCACCGGTTTTGCGCTTCTGCTGGTGCTTGGGTTTGGCTGGCTGATGGAAAGTGTCGGGCTCTCGATGGCCATGGGCGCGTTTATCGCCGGGCTACTCATGGCGGAAAGCGAGTTTCGCCATCAGGTGGAAGTGGACATCATGCCCTTCCGCGGGCTGCTCCTCGGTCTGTTTTTCATGGCTGTGGGCATGGGCATCAACTTTGGCACGCTCACCAGCCAGGCCGGGCTTATCGCCCTTATCCTTTTTGTGATGCTGGCCATCAAGGCCGTCACAATCGCGGGCCTTGTACGGATGATGGGCCTCACGCTGCCGGAAGGCATCAAGGTGGGCGCTTTGCTTGCGCAAGCGGGCGAGTTCGGCTTTGTGCTCTTCACTTATGCGCTCGGCGAGAAGTTGCTTGAGCCCGCGCTGGTGGAGGTGCTTATGGCAGTGATCGCGCTTTCCATGGCGCTCACGCCCATCCTGTTCATGGGTGGCACATGGCTTGCCCGGCGGATGACGCAGGAGCGCGCGAGCATGCTGCCCACGCCAGATGAGATCAACGACGGGCCAAAGCAGGTGATCATTGCGGGCTTCGGGCGTGTGGGCGAAACCATCGCGCGCATCCTCTCAGACCTTGATATCCCCTTCACTGCCGTTGACCTTGACCCCATGAACGTAAAAAAGGCGCGCGACGCCGGGTTTACTGCCATTTATGGCGATGCCGCCCGGCCTGAGATTTTACGCGCTGTTGGCGCACCCCATGCAGCGCTTCTGGTGATCACGCTGGATGACCCGAAGGCGGCTGAACGGATGATACTGAGCGCACGGCGCGAATGCGCGCACCTGCCCACATATGTGCGAACCCACAACCCCACGGCGGCCAAAACGCTCAAGGCACTGGGCGCCACCCATACTGTGCCCGAAACGCTGGAAGCCAGCCTGAGCCTTGGGGCAGAGGTAGCCCGCGCGCTCAAGGCCGACGAGAACGACATCCGCACCGTTGTGAAATCCCTGCGCTCAGACGACTACCGCGCCATCATGCGAGGTGATAACCCGGCCTAAAATCAGGCTGGCTTTAGCTACCCACCGCCCTAAATTGATGTGAATAGATACTGGGGAGTTTTGCCATGCCATCCGCTTTTGAAACGCACGAAGTTTTCAACCAGCCACCCGTATATGACGGTGTGAACCTCTACGGCAGTGACGTGCCGCTCAAGGCAGCGCTTGAGGCGGAAGGCGCAGGCTGGGCGGCGAATGAGTTATCGGGTTTTGGGGCAACCCTTGGCACAGATGCCATGTTCCACGCCGGGCACCAGGCCAACCGGTATCTGCCTGAGCTGATGAGCCATGACAATCAGGGCTTCCGCCGTGATGTGGTTGAGTTTCACCCCAGCTACCACCAGTTTATGGCGCTATCGAAAGAAGCGCGCATTCACTGCGGTGCGTTTGATGGTTTGGCGGATGATAACCGCGTGAAGGGCGCGGGCGTTGGCCCGGTGCGCGCGGCCAAACATTATATGATGAGCCAGGTGGAAGCGGGCCATATCTGCCCGATCACCATGACCCATGCGGCGATCCCTGCGCTCCAGAACCAGCCGGACCTGTTTGAAGGCCTGAAAGCCAAGCTGCTGGCCCCAAGCTATGACCCCAGCTTCAAACCGATCGCTGCGAAAACCGGCATCACCATCGGCATGGGCATGACCGAAAAACAGGGCGGTACAGACGTGCGCGCCAACACCACCGTTGCCACACCGATAGCCACAGCGGGCGCGGGCGAGCGTTACCTGATCACCGGGCATAAATGGTTTATGTCTGCACCCATGTGTGATGCGTTCCTTGTGCTTGCGCAAACGAATGAGAAGCTTTCCGTCTTCTTCGTGCCTCGCTTCCGGACGGATGGCACCGTGAACGGCCTTCGCTTCCAGCGGCTTAAAAACAAGCTTGGCAATAAATCCAACGCGTCGTCCGAAGTGGAATTTGTTGAGGCCGAAGGTGTGCTGATCGGCGATGAAGGCCGCGGCATCGCCAACATCATGACCATGGCAAACTATACCCGGCTTGACTGCGCGCTCGGGTCCGCCGGGCTGATGCGGCAAGCACTCAGCCGCGCGGTACACCACGCACGGCACCGCACCGTGTTCCAGCGCAAGCTGATTGACCAGCCGATGATGACGGCACTGCTGGCAGACATGAGCCTTGAGGTGACGGCGGCCACACACTTGTCTATCCGCCTCGCAGGCGCGTATGAGCGCATGGAAACAAGTGAAACAGACGCGGCTTACGCGCGGCTGATGACGCCAGTGACCAAATATTGGGTTACCAAACGCGGGCCAACACTGGCCTATGAAGCCATGGAGATCCACGGCGGCAACGGTTATGTGGAAGACGGCGTGCTGGCGCGGCTATACCGCGAGCTGCCGGTCAATTCCATATGGGAAGGCTCAGGCAGCGTGATGTGCCTTGACCTGTTGCGCGTGGCAGCACGCGAGCGGGATGCGTTTGAAGAAGGCATCACATGGCTGCAAGGCGGTATGGGCCACGCCCCCACATATGACACCGCCTTCAAGGAACTGCATGGGCTTTTAAGCGCGGGCGCGATACCGGAGGCGCAGGGCCGCTGGCTAACAGAACGCATTGCCACACTGGCTGCAAGCCGCCTGTTGATGGAACGCGCGCCGGAAGAGGTGTCGAGCGCCTATATGGCAACCCGCCTTGACGGCAGCGGCCGCCACGGCGCTTACGGCAGCCTGCCGGATGGTGTGAATCTGCGGGAAATTATCGACGCCACAGTAGCTTTCTGAGCGCTAACTTCTTAAAGTTTTAAACAAAATTTGAATTTCAGGCACGCTAACGAAAATGACCAATAGCGAGCGGGAGAGCCCTATGGTGGATACTAGAGACCTCAACACACTCGACCTTGAACCCGTGCTTGCGCTTAATAATGCGCATGAGAAAGAAACCTCAAGGCTCTACCTCAGCATGCTGGAAAGCATGATCAGCGGTGCGTTTTACGCGCGCGGTGTGGCACCTGCGAAAGCTTTCCTTCTGTGTTTTGAAGAAACAGCAGCCTACACCAGCCCCAACTTCCTCTGGTTCAAGGAACGCTACGCACGTTTTGCCTATATCGACCGCATCATCACCAGCGCTGACGCCCGCGGCCAGGGGCTTGCCCGCGCGCTTTATGAAGACATGTTCACCCACGCGCGGGAACGCGGCCATAGCATTGTGGCCTGTGAGGTGAACGCAGACCCGCCCAACCCGGGCTCCGACGCCTTTCACGCCAAGCTGGGTTTTGAGCTTGTTGGCACCGCAACGCTTGCGAACGGCAAAACAGTGCGCTACCTGACAAAGACCCTATAGCCACTCCACAGAAGGCCCGCACCATGGCAAAGAAAATTCAGCACCGGCTTTTTATCACCGACAGCCTGCCCGGCAGCGGTGTGCTGACCCTTGGTGCGGAGCAAAGCCATTATCTGGCCAATGTGATGCGGGCAACTGTGGGCACCGAAGCCCTGCTGTTTAACGGGCAGGACGGTGAATGGGCCGCAGAGGTCATCGAGGTGAAGAAAAAAGCCGTCACCCTCAAGGTGAACGCAAAAACGCGGGAACAGACGGCGGAGCCAGACTTGTGGCTTGTGTTTGCCCCCATAAAAAAAGCCCGGCTTGATTTCATGGCGCAGAAAGCCACCGAGCTTGGCGTGAGCCACCTGATACCGGTTTATACCCACCGCACGATTGTGGACCGGGTGAAAACAGACCGCCTGCGCGCCAACGCTATCGAGGCGGCAGAACAGTGTGAGCGGCTGAATGTGCCAACATCAGATGAGCCAATCAAACTTGAAAAGCTGCTGGCTAGCTGGCCCGCAGACCGCCGCATCATGTTCTGTGACGAGGACCTGTCTGGCGATAGCGCGCATGAGGCGCTCGAAAAAACTGCCAGCAAATCAGCCCCCGGCAAATGGGCGGTCCTGATCGGCCCCGAGGGCGGGTTTGACGACGATGAACGCCGCATGATCCGCGCCCATGAGAACACCACCGTTGTCGCCCTCGGGCCACGGGTTTTGCGGGCAGATACCGCCGCCATGGCCGCGATCAGCCTGTGGCAATCCGCCCTTGGTGACTGGTAAGTCAATATTCCAATATTGTCGCAATATGTAGCGAATTAAAAATGTTATTATTTTAATAATTGTAAAATATTATCAATTCTATAAACATAAATAGTATTTCAATCCAAAAAATCAACACTCCGTACGCAACTTCGCAAACAATTATCAAACGATAATTGGTATGATGTTCCACATATTCACCTATGACCAGATTGTGGAACCTTCATATATGCCAATGGATGGAAATACAGCCCTCGCAAGCTCACCTAGCCTGATGCGGTTGATTAATGAGGCCGACATTCTGACCCACAATGTGGGCACAGGTCTTCGCAAGTCAGCCGTTGAAAGCCTGATGCGCCTTGCACTGCCTTACATCAAACTTGGCAACCTCAACGACACAGAAGTGAATGCACGCGGGTATGCGCGCAAACTCCTTTATAGCCACCCCGAGGGGCGCTTCAGTGTGCTGGCGCTCAAATGGCTGCCCGGTGCCTGCACGCCCGTGCATGGGCATAACGCCTGGGGCTGTGTTGGTGTGCTGGACGGTGAGATCGGCTGCGAAACTTTTGCGGCGTGTGACGAGCCGTCCCTGGCCAAAAGCACAGGCATCATCAATGCCAAAACCGGCGCCGTTGCGTCTGTTGACCCTAATCCGTGCGGTATCCATAGATTATTTAACCCGACGGAAAGAATTTCTCACACACTGCATATTTATGGCATGGACCTGTCTGAAAACCCTTGTGCGATCAACGTTCCGTACCGTCACTAAACCCAGGATCAGGCGCTATAACCGTCTCACCATCGCGTGAGCAGGCTTTACATATCTTGAATGGTCCCTATGAACGCCTTACCTCTTTAGCTTCAAGGTATAAGGTTCAGGGACCCAACATATATGTCCAGCCCAAGCGCTACATCAGACGCGCGACTTGTTGAAAGCAAGGCGCAGCTTGTCGAATTTCTTCAATCAGGCAGCAAGCCCGATCGCACCACATGGCGCATTGGCTCAGAGCATGAGAAATTTATCTTCCACCGGGAAGGGTACGGCCCACTTTCCTATGAAGGTGGTGACGGCAAGCCCGGCATCCGCGACGTTATTCAGGCTTTTGTAAAACTTGGCTGGAACCCGGTTGAAGAAAATGGCCACCTGATTGCCGCGACCAAAAACGGCGCATCCATCACGCTGGAGCCCGGCGGGCAGTTTGAGCTTTCCGGCGCGCCGCTTGAAAGCATTCACCACACCTGTGACGAGACCTCCACCCATCTCCGCGAAGCGCGCGAGATTGGCGAGACGCTCGACATCGGTTTCCTTGGTCTCGGCTTCCATCCTACGCTCAAGCGGGAAGATGTGCCTGTCATGCCAAAAGCGCGCTATGACATCATGCGCTCCTATATGCCAAAACGCGGCACCATGGGGCTTGATATGATGCTGCGCACCTGCACGGTGCAGGTGAACCTCGATTTCGCATCCGAAGCTGACATGATCGACAAATTCCGCATCGGCTTGGCGCTGCAGCCGCTTGCAACAGCGCTGTTCGCCAACTCTCCGCTCAAGGAAGGCCGCCCCAACGGCTTCAAGAGCCTGAGGAGCCATGTATGGACGGATACAGACCCGGACCGCTGCGGCACGCTGCCCTTTGTGTTTGACGAGAGCATGAGCTTTGAGCGCTGGGCTGACCATGTGCTGGATGTACCGATGTATTTTGTCCGTCGCGGCAATAATTATATCGACGCCTCCGGCCAAAGCTTCCGTGACTTCATGGCAGGCAAGCTGCCCGCCCTGCCGGGCGAGCTGCCCACCATGGAAGACTGGAAAGACCATATGACGACCCTCTTCCCCGAAGTGCGGCTCAAGACCTTCCTTGAGATGCGCGGGGCAGACGGTGGTCCATGGTCTCGCCTTTGTGCGCTGCCCGCTTTCTGGGTTGGGCTTCTGTATGACACCGAAGCACAGCAAGGCGCGCTTGACCTTATCAAGAACTGGTCAGCAGACGATGTGGCACAGATGCGCGACGACGTACCCAAAATGGGGCTGATGACGGAAATTCAGGGTCGTGATTTCTCAGCACTGGCAAAAGAGGTGCTGACGATCGCAGACAAGGGCCTCAAGAACCGCGCCATGCTCTCTTCCATGGGTGAAACCGAGCAGGGGTTTCTCAACTCACTGTGGGAAAGTGCCGAAAGCGGCATGACACCAGCGTGCCAGATTCTTCATAAGCTGAACGGCGTGTGGGGCGGCGATGCTACCAGAGTGTTTGACGCGCTTAGCTACTGATCTAACCCATTCGTTATAAAAAATTGCGGTAAAACGCTTTGTCGCTGCGACCAGTCGCCGCGACAATTGTTACAACATCACGTAAACTCTTCCCGGAACAAACTCGGCGGGGAGATGAATTGTGGCTACTGTAAATTTTTCAATCAACGGCACAGCGCGCAGCTTTGATGGCGACGGCGATATGCCGCTCCTGTGGCACCTTCGTGAAGAAGCGGGCCTGAAGGGCACCAAGTTTGGCTGCGGTATCGGCCAGTGCGGTGCTTGCACCGTGCATATAGACGGGGACGCGGTGCGCAGTTGCTCACTCCCCATGGCGGCGCTAGACGGTGCTGCTGTTACCACCATTGAGGGCCTTGCAAACGGCGACGACCTGCACCCGGTACAACAAGCCTGGATAGAGGAAGACGTACCCCAGTGCGGCTACTGCCAGGCGGGCCAGATCATGGCGACCGCCGCTTTCCTCAAGGACGTGCCAAACCCGACAGATGATGACATCGATGAGGGCATCACCAACTTGTGCAGGTGTGGCACCTATTACCGCATCCGCAAGGCGATCAAACTCGCCGCGCAAAAAATGCAAACCGCATAAGGGGGCAGCAAATGAACGAACTTTCCCGGCGCGGATTTCTGAAATCCAGCGCAGGTGCAGCCGCACTTGTCATCAGCATTTCAGTAAACCCAACGGTGTTGGCCGCAGATGTGGACAACAGCGGTAACGTATCCTCCTGCCTTCGTTTCACTGAAGACGGGGAAATTTTCATCTGCGTGCCCATCCCGGACATGGGGCAAGGCACCATTACCGCCGCCGCACAGATCATTGCAGACGAGCTTGACCTCGACCTCGCCTCTGCCAACATCGAAATGATGAGCATGCAGGGTCATGCAGGCAGTGATGGCCGTATTGAGGAAGGCCCCATGCCGCAAGGCGCGGGTGGTAGCCTGTCTATCATGACCATGTGGGGGCCGCTAAGGCAGGCAGCTGCCTATGCCCATGACCTCTTCATCTATGCGGCGGCGGCAAAATGGGAGGTGCCCGAAAGTCGCCTCACCACAGCAAACGGCATGGTGATTGATAAAAAAGGCAAGCGCGAGATTGCGTACAAAGACCTTGTGGCGTTAACACGCGGCGGCGACCGCGCCAATGTGCCAAGTCAGGCTAAACCAAAAGCCCGCAAGGACTATAAGCGCATCGGTAAAGACCAAGGCAACGTGCATGCCCGCGCCATCGTCACCGGCGAACCCATCTTTGGTATCGACGCAGAAGTTGACGGTATGTTGCACGCAGCCATCCGGCGCTGCCCGCACCTCAATGGCAGCCTTGTGTCCTATAACCGGGATGAAATCCTTGCCATGCCCGGCGTGCGCCATGTGGTGGAGATGAAACGCCTGCCCTCGGACCTGAGCAAAAGCCGCGGTGTGGCCGCAGGTGTCGGTGTTGTGGCCGATACCTATTGGCAGGCTCGTAAAGCAGCAGACGCCGTTGACGCCGAGTGGGACGGCAGCATCTCGGTCAACGATGGCTCCGACCAGATGAAAGAGCGCATGCTCGACTTTATCGAGAATGGAACATCAGCCGAGAGCGACCGTATGGAAGGTGGCGATGTGGACGCGGCCATGGCAAACGCCGACAAGGTCGTTGAGGCCACCTATTATCACCCGCACTGGGCACACACTTGCATTGAACCGCATAGCTGTATAGCAGACGTGAAAGAAGACAAGGCCGAGATATGGCTCAGCCACCAGTCGATCACGGAATCCGCCAACGCAGTGATTGATATCACCGGCCTGCCCCCAAGCGCCGTTAAAGCCAACGTCTACCGTGCTGGCACAGGGTTTGGCCGCAAATACTCAGGCGACTTTGTGGTCGAGGCCTGCATCCTTTCCCGCGAGGCGAAAGCTCCGGTGAAAGTGACATGGTCGCGCGAGGACGAGATTGAGCAGGACTACCCCAACCCTTCCGGTGCTTACCGTATGCGTGCCGCCCTTGATAATGATGGCAAGCTCACCGGCTGGCACGTAAAAATCGGCGCTGACGGCTGGCTCAGAAACGCCGCGAAAGAGCCACCAATTGGCTTGATCGACGACTACCGCGGCGAGTGGGGCTTCATTGAAAACAACGTCACCCGGGGCGCCTGGCGCGGACCGCAGCACAACACAGCAGCATGGGTTATCCATGGTTTCCTGAATGAAGTGGCCCACGCCGCAGGCAAGGACCCGCTAGATTTCCTTCTGGAGCTTTATAGCCGCAAGGAAGCGCAAAAACTTGAGACCTGGCCCTACCCGCTTCTTGAGTATTCCCGCTTCCGCGACATGCTGAAGCAAGTGGCCAAGGACGCAGAATATGGCCGCAAAATGCCAAAAGGCTGGGGGCAAGGCATTGCCATTTACCACACCTTCTCAGGCACATGTGCGCATGTGGTTGATGTAGAAATGGTGGGCGAAAGCGACTACCGCGTGCATAAGGTCACAAGCGTGATTGATTGCGGCCTGGCGGTAAACCCGCTTGGCATACGGGCGCAAGTGGAAGGTGGCATCAATGACGGCCTGTGCGCCGCTAAATATGGTGACCTGCACTTTGAGGCTGGTGTACCTGTCACCAACAACTTCGACACCTACAGAAAAATGCGCATCAATGAGGCCCCGGCAGAGATCAATGTTCGTATCATGGATTTTGGGGATGAAGACCCGCGCGGCACAGGTGAAGTGGCATTGCCGCCGCTTATTCCGGCGCTGACAAATGCGATTTTTGCGGCAAGCGGCAAGCGCATTCGCACGTTGCCGATCTCAAAGAACCTATAACCATTTGATCCAGTTGATCACCCAGATACCGATGAGGGTGGCAAGCGCAAGCGTGCCGCCCCACATCAGGGCGATAGAGAGGCTGGAGAACCGCGGCCTGCGGTCGTTATAATAGCTGCCGCACTGCAGGCAATGATACCATCCCTGTCCCCGCTCAGCCGTGATCCGCACAAACGGCAAGCTTGTTGGCACCCTGCCTTCAAACGTGTGGACCCGGCTTGACCCACACCTGAGGCATGCAAGTTCTTCCCCGTCTGCGTCATGGCGTACGGGGAAAGCGTTTGACGGCATCATCGCGAGGTTTGAAATGGCTTTCTGGGCATCATCAAAGTCTGCGGCGCGCACCATCAGGTTCGCCCGCAGCCCGGCGTTCAGGCCCGCCACATGCTCGCCGGAGAGGAAAGCGTGAATTCCACGGCTTTCAAGCACAGAACGCAAGAGCGCACCATCAGGCTGGCTAAGGCCAGAGCGCAGCACCACAAGGCGGTTATGATCCTCAAATACCTGGGTCATGGCCGCGCTGTTTAGTCCATGAGGCCGGACGCAAATCCGTCGATTGAGGTGGTGTTATTGGTGTGCTGATAGTCGGTGATCTTGTCACCCTTTTTCTCAGCCCATTTTTTGAGCGTCTGGCGCTCTGCCTTCAATTCCATCTCAGGCACACCGTAACCGCAACTGGTTTGCACGCTTTCCACATCCAGAAGGATGATCTGCCGCGCGCCCGGAAGTACCGGGAACTTGGCGGCAAGCTCGTCATAACCGTCATGGTGTGGCCTTAAAACCCGGCCTTTACCGTATAGCCGGAGAATAAGCGCATTCCGCGTGAAGCTGTTGAACATGATAGTGAGACGGCCATCGTTTTTGATATGCGCGGCCGTCTCGTTGCCGCTTCCCGTCACATCAAGATAACCGCACAGGTTGGGGCCCAATACACGGAAGCTGTCCATGCCCTTGGGGCTCAGGTTCACACGCCCTGTGGCGCATGCAGATGCAGTAAAAAACATCGGCTGTTCTTCAATGAACGCCGCATGTTTATCAGTGATGTGGTCGGTAAAATCAGCCATTACACCATCCAGAATCTCATCATGAGAACAACAAGCATTGATATGAGCACCAGCACACCAAGGATGAACGCAAGGAAGCGGTGCGTGACGTTATTATATGTGCAGTGAATGAAGCTATGTACAACCCTTGTACCAACAAAAATCCACGCCATGGTCACCATCATATCGCCGCCAAGACCCGTCACAAGCGTGATGAAGCTCATCACAAAAAAGAGAACAGGCGCTTCAAACAGGTTCTTGAAGTTTTCAGAAGGATAACAGGCGGCTGGTGGCAGGTTATCGTATGTGGCGCGGTCTTTAAGTTGCTCTGGCGTTGCACGGGTTTTGGCAAGCGCAGGCAGCCGGCGGGACGCCATGTAAAGCAGCACAACGAGCGTTAGCGCAACCTGCACCAAAATCGGGCCCATCATCGACATATTCATGTTCATATCTTTCCTCCCCAAGGTGATAAAACTGTGTGAGTTTAGCCATACTGAGGGACATTTGGCTATTGTAAAGCCACGTTTCATAAATATGTGACAATCATGAGTGTATAGCCTCAGGGCTTTGGCGCAGGACTGTCTACCCGGCCAGCCTGTTTTGTGCGAGTGGCGTATGACCAATAAAAGATTGAAATTCATCCTGCGCTGGATCGCTATCCCGCTTAGCATCATCCTTCTGGTGCTTGGCGCGCTCACGCTGCCGCTTCCTATCCCCACAGGTGTTATCCTCATTGCACTCGGGCTTGCTGTCGCGGCGTTCAACCCGCGCATGCTGAAGTTTATCCGCCGCACGCGGGGGCGCTTCCCCAAAACAAATGCGCGTATCCGGCAGGCCACACCGCACCTGCCCGGCTTTATCCAGCGTATCCTCACCCGCACTGACAGCCGCAGGCGAGACCGGGATACCAAAATTTCCTGAACGGCCGACCGAATTCGGCTTGCGGCGCACGCATGATTGCTGGCATCTTTGCCCTACCGAGTGCGCTTTTCGGGGCTATATCCATGACCAAAATCAGAGACTACCAGCACACTGACTGGGCGGCTGTTGACCGCATCTACAAGGAAGGCATTAAAACAGGCCTCGCCACGTTTGAGACTGAGCCCAAAGAGCAAGCCTACTGGGAGCAGACCAGCATCCCCAAAAGCCAGCTTGTGGCAGTAGCGGAGGACGGGAAAGTGCTTGGCTGGGCTGTCTTGTGGCCCGTGTCTGACCGCTGTGCCTACAAAGGTGTGGCGGAGGTGAGCGTCTATGTAGGCGAGAATGCGCGCGGCATGGGGCTTGGCAAAAAGCTGCTGAACGCGCTCATCAAGCGTTCGGAAGAGCTTGGATTCTGGACCCTGCAGGCGGGCATATTCGAGGATAATCCCGGCTCACAGGCTATCCACAAAAGCTGTGGTTTCCGCATTATCGGTGTGCGTGAGCGTGTGGGCAAGCTGCACGGTGTGTGGCGCAACAATATGATCCTTGAGCGCCGAAGTGCGGTAAACGGGCTGGATTGAGTTAATCTCATCAGCATCATGACATTTGTTCTTGTTATGTTCGCTTCATGGTGTATTCTTCATACGAAGATAGACACTCGGGGGACAACATCATGAAATCATTTGTGGTTGCAGCCATGCTGCTTGCGCTTACGCCCACACCCGGCATTGCGAGCACGCTTGGGCCGTATGATAACCTACCGATTGAGGAACTGCGCCAGATAGACAAGGACGCACTCTCAAAAGCGGAAAAGAAAGCCTACAAGAAGGCCCTCAAGGCTGCGGAGAAAGCAGAAAAGAAACGCCTAAAGGCGGAGAAAAAAGCGAAAAAAGAGGCTCAAAAAGTTGCGCGTAACGTCCTTAAAGTTCGCGATGCCTCCAGAATTATTCGTGACGAATTTGAAGCCGATACCCAGATCAAGGGGCCCAAATATTCATATTCAGATATGCAAACCGTCTATCAGCTCGGCAATGGTGGCGAGGTGCAATATTTCATTCGGTCCTACATGAACCTGGAAGAAGGGCGCCTCAAATCAGAGCTGTATCTCATTATTAAACAAAAAACCGTTGTGGATATGGACCTGTTAGCCTCCAAAAAGCTCACGCCGGTGGGTTATGCCAACCGGCAACGTCTGTGGGCCAATTATTCCACAGCCAAGTTGCGCGGCGGGGTGGCACGTGAGCTTATCCCTGTTAATAAATCCGGCGATGTGTCCTATGGCATCGGCAGTTTTTATGAAGAGGCCATTATCAGTCTCGACCCTCAAGACCTTATCGCTGGGCTCGGTAACTTCAGTAGCTTCGACTTCAAGCTTTCACGCGGCAAGAAAAGCGATCTCGTTATCTCAATCCCGGCACACTATATCACCGGCTATATGATCAAATTCATGCAAGCAACGGGTGTCGAGAACCCGGTCGTGGCCGGTGTTGAACAAGAGTTTGAAACCATGGCCCAATAACTGCCGTGCAGCCAAGAGGCAGCGCTTAGACGCTGCCTTTTTTCTCAACCACCAGCACGCGGGCGGGCCCAACGGGGTGCGCAACATGCGCGTCACCCGCTCTCGCATGATAGATATGCCCCACCTCCATGCGCGTGATATGCGCTGTGCCAGCTGCGTCGCGGGTGTGCATATCCACCGCGCCGTCCAGCACCACAAACACCTCATCACCGTCGTTTACGTGCCACTTATAGGGCGCATCCGTCCAGTGCAGGCGCACTGACGCGCCTTCAATATCGGCGATGTCCAAGGCACCCCATGCGCGAGGTGCGGTGAAATTTTTTGCTTCAATAAACTGCACAAGTGCCTCCTCAGCATAAACAGGCTTGGCCCATACCATGAGCGTGCACGGTGTGGGCTGACAGCCTGTTATGATTTTCTGCCAAAGAAACCACGCAGCGCTAGAGCAGCCCCAGCTCTGCCTGCATCTTCTTGGTAAGCTTCGCAGCGATAATGCCATGCGCATCCGCGATATAACTTTTGAGGTCATCGTTTGAGAGCGCATCGGCGCTCTGGAGCTGCACCCATTTGGCGCGCGCGAGATAAGGCGCAGGCACAATGCCCTCAAGCTCACACAGAATCTGGTAACTGAGGTCAGAACATTTGAAGGATATGCGCGACGCTGCATCATCAGCATCGGAACGCTTGTCGTCCGACCCCCAGTTGGAGCAGATGGCAAATATCTTGCCGCCCACTTTCCACACCGACGCCCCACCCCACTGGACAACATGGGTGGTGGCCTTCAGCGCCTTGCAGTATTCGTCAAATTCCTCGCGGGTCATACTGCCCCCTCAATACATCTTGTTATGGGATTTGGCTTTTTTGGTGCGGGTGCCGGGGCGGCCACCGGTGGCGCGGCCTTTGGGCTTGAGGCGCTTGTCCTCAATGCCCAGCTCACCTGCCTCCAGCTTGCGGATTTCATCCCTGAGCCGCGCGGCCTCTTCGAACTCAAGGTTTTCGGCTGCGTCGCGCATTTTGCCCTGCAGCACTTCAAGGTGTTTCTTGAGGTTGGAGCCCACAAGGTGCTGCGCATCATCCCCGATATCAACGGTAACATAATCGCCCACCGCCACATGGCCCATCAGGTCGCCCACGTTTTTCTTCACCGTGGTTGGGGTGATGCCGTGTTTCTCATTGTAAGCCACCTGCTTGGCGCGGCGGCGGTTGGTTTCATCGATGGCTTTTTCCATCGAGCCGGTGATTTTATCCGCATAGAGGATCACCCGACCTTCCGAGTTACGCGCCGCACGGCCGATGGTCTGGATAAGCGAGCGTTCAGAACGCAGAAAACCTTCCTTGTCGGCGTCCAGTATCGCCACCAGCCCACATTCGGGGATATCAAGCCCCTCGCGCAGCAGGTTGATGCCCACCAGCACATCAAAGGCACCAAGGCGAAGGTCACGGATGATCTCGATGCGCTCAAGCGTGTCGATGTCCGAATGCATGTAGCGTACCCGCACGCCGTTCTCGTGCAGATATTCAGTGAGGTCTTCCGCCATGCGTTTGGTGAGCGTTGTCACCAGCACGCGCATGCCCTTATCGGCCATTTTGCGGGCTTCGTGCATCAGGTCGTCCACTTGAGTATCCACCGGGCGGATATCGATCTCAGGGTCAATGAGGCCTGTGGGGCGAATAACCTGCTCTGTGAACACGCCGCCCGTGCGCTCCATCTCCCAGTCACCAGGGGTGGCGGAGACATAAAGCGTTTGCGGGCGCATGGCGTCCCATTCCTCGAACTTGAGCGGGCGGTTATCAAGGCACGACGGCAGGCGGAAACCAAAATCCGCCAGCGTGGATTTACGCTTGGCGTCGCCCCGGCTCATGCCACCAATCTGGCTCACGCTCACGTGGCTTTCATCCACAAACAGGATGGCGTTTTCAGGGATATATTCAAAAAGTGTGGGCGGCGGGTCGCCGGGTCTGCGGCCGGTGAGGTAGCGGCTGTAGTTCTCAATGCCCGCGCAGGAGCCGGTGGCTTCCATCATTTCAAGGTCAAACCGCGTGCGCTGCTCAAGGCGCTGGCTCTCAAGAATGCGGCCACGTTCCTCATACCATTTCAGCCGGTGTTCAAGCTCATGCTTGATATGTTTGACGGCCTGATCAAGCGTTGGCCGGGGCGTGACATAGTGGCTGTTGGCGTAAACCTTCACCTGCTCAAGCGCGCGGATCTTCTCACCCGTCAGCGGGTCAAACTCGACAATCTCTTCAACCTCGTCGCCAAACATCATCAGGCGCCAGGCGCGGTCTTCATAGTGGCTGGGGAAAATATCGATCACATCGCCCCGCACCCGGAAGGTGCCGCGCTGGAACGCCGCGTCATTTCTTGTGTACTGCATGGCCACAAGGCGGCGCAGCAGTTCGCGCTGGTCCACGCTCATGCCCTTTTGCAGCATGAAGGTCATCGCCGAATAGGTTTCAACACTACCGATACCGTAGATGCACGACACCGACGCCACGATGATCACATCGTCCCGTTCCAGCACCGCGCGGGTGGCGGAGTGGCGCATGCGGTCGATCTGCTCATTGATCGTGGCTTCCTTCTCCACAAAAGTATCCGTGCGCGGCACATAGGCTTCCGGCTGGTAATAGTCATAGTATGAGACAAAATATTCGACCGCATTGTTGGGGAAGAAGCTTTTGAACTCCCCATACAGCTGGGCAGCGAGAGTTTTGTTGGGCGCGAGGATAAGCGCAGGGCGCTGGGTTGCCTCAATCACCTTGGCCATGGTGTAGGTTTTGCCTGAGCCGGTTACCCCCAGAAGCACCTGATCCTGCTCGTTGGCCTTGATGCCCTCCACAATTTCCTTGATCGCGGTGGGCTGGTCGCCCGACGGCGTGAACTCAGACACCAGTTCAAACGCGATGCCGCCTTCGGATTTTACCGGACGGTCTGGCCGGTGGGGCACAAAAGGAGCTGTGGCATCGTTTGGGATCATGGTCGCCTCATTGTCATGTATCGCATGCCCGGGTGCGCTTTGCGCGTGCGGGCGCCGGGTGGCCGATTTATCACGACCTTGCCAGCACACTGCCCTGTTCACGGTTTGTTTTCAAGTGATGATTACAAGATGTGCACGAATTGATCGCATATATTTTAATCACTGATTATTAATTAATCATTCTATGTACGCGCCTATAGGCATTCCATAAAATATTTCTATAAAAATCAATATCTTAACTTAATTTTTGAATCTGGCACAGGGCTTGCTGTTAAGAGGGCATAACAAGACAGAACAAGATTTATTCTCTGGAGGAAGACCATGCCCACACTGAACCTTTATAAGAGCCGGCTCAAATCCGTCTGCGCTGCAGGCGCAATCTCTCTCGGCGCCCTTGCACCCGCACTTTCATCTTCTGCGTCCGCGCAGGAAGAAAGCTCAAGCCCTTTTACCCTGTCCGCCAATGCGGCGATTGTTAGCGAGTATCGTTTCCGCGGCCTTTCGCTTTCCGATCACGACCCGGCAATTCAGGGCGGCTTTGATGTGGCGCACGAAAGCGGCTTTTATATTGGCACATGGGGTTCTTCCATCGAGAGCTATGCGGGTTCAGAGTTTGAGCTTGATATCTACGCAGGTTACGCAACAGAGTTTGACGGTCTCGCGTTCGATATCGGCTTGCTCGCTTATACCTACCCCGGCTCAAGCGACACTTATTATCTTGAAATCTACAGCTCTGTTGGCGGCACCATTGGTATCGTGGACTGGACAGTGGGCGCAGCCTACGTCTGGGACCAGGACAATGTTGGCGGCACAGACAATATCTACACCTATGTAGATGCAAGCATGCCGCTTGGAGATACCCCTTTCTCCATCGCGGGTCACCTCGCCTATGAAGACGGCGCCTTTGGCGACGGCAAATGGGACTGGAGCACAGGAGTATCATACGACTTTGAGCAATTCTCACTCTCGGTAAGCTACGTGGACACCAACGTTTCTGGCATCGGCAAGGGGGCGGTTGTCGGCATGTTGTCTGCCAGTTTCTAGGAGCTGAGATGCGGCCCGCCCATCACGAGGTACCTTCCCACCTCAGGGCATAAATGGGTCGCTTCCCGAGCGCATCAGCAAGTGCTGACCTTCACGACCTGATGCGCTGCCTGCCATACTCGCAGGCGAAGGATGATTGAGACAACCTTCCCTGTCTCCTCATCCAATACTGGGGTAACGAGCAACCTTCCCTGCTCACGCCCTGACCGATGATACGAACCATGGTGCTGACCTTCACCACTTCGTATCAGCCATGCAAATGGCATTTGAGCGTGATTTGTCACCTTCCCGACAACCGCGCTCATCCCTCCCCTGGCATACCGGGCAGGCTATTGACGCAAGCCTGTCCGGTATGCCACTTCCCTACCCGGACAACCGCCAGAGCATGCCACATACCCTCGCGTAAAGTTTTCTTGCGCATGCCACAGGTAAATATCACGAAAGTTGCGAACGAAAGCGTTGAAGCGCCGCCAAGCGGTGTTATTCTGGCGCCAATTTTCTGGCCAGCTTTAGGATTTTTCCAATGTCTTTCTTGTCTGCCTCGCTCGACCGCATCAAACCGTCACCCACCATCGCCGTTTCCACCAAAGCCGCAGAGCTGAAAGCCGCAGGCAAGGATGTTATTGGCCTTGGCGCAGGCGAGCCTGACTTCGATACCCCAGACCACATCAAGGAAGCGGCCATCAAGGCCATCTGGGACGGGCAGACCAAATATACCGCCGTGGACGGCACGCCCGCCTGCAAGGCTGCGATTGTAGAGAAATTCAAGCGCGAAAACGGCCTCGTGTTCGAGACCAACCAGATAACCGTGAACTCGGGCGGCAAACACACCATCTATAACGCCATGGTCGCGACGCTGAACCCGGGCGATGAAGTCGTGATCCCAACCCCTTACTGGGTCAGCTACCCCGACATCACGCTGCTGGCGGGTGGCACGCCTGTATTTGTGCCAACCTCCATCGACACCAATTTCAAGATGACGCCAGAAGTGCTTGAAGCCGCCATCACGCCAAAAACCAAATGGTTGATTTTCAACTCGCCTTCCAACCCGTCTGGCGCAGCCTATACGGAGGCCGAGATCAAGGCGCTGGGGGAAGTACTGAAGCGCCATGAGCATGTTTGGGTCTTCGCGGACGATATTTATGAGCATATCTGTTACGAAGGGTTCGAGTTTAAAACCATCGCCGCCGTGGTGCCCGAAATTGCCCACCGCACCCTGACCATGAACGGGGTTGCCAAGGCCTACGCCATGACAGGCTGGCGCATAGGGTACGCGGGCGGTGACGCAAAGCTCATCAAAGCCATGGCGAAGGTGCAGTCACAATCCACCTCAAACCCCTGCTCGATCAGCCAGGCGGCAACAGTGGCCGCGCTCAACGGCCCGCAGGATTATCTGGCCGAGCGTGCCGCCGTGTTCCAGGCCCGCCGCGACCTTGTGGTTGGCAAGCTGAATGAGGCGGACGGTATCACCTGCCCAACGCCAGAAGGCGCGTTTTACGTGTATCCGTCTATCGCAGAATGCATTGGCAAAACCACGCCAAACGGCAAGAAAATCAGTACGGACGAAGACTTTGTCACCTACATATTGGAAGATTATGGCCTCGCGGCTGTGCACGGTGAGGCCTTTGGCCTGAGCCCACATTTCCGTATGTCGTATGCGACATCAACCGAAGCGCTGACCACGGCGTGCGAGCGTATCCAAGAGGCGTGTTCAAGGCTGAAATAATGATACGAAGCAGAGAGGCAAGGGCATGACAGACACGGATACCCTTGCCACGCTTCTGATCCTCGCATCCGCCCTGTTGCACGCAAGCTGGAACGCCGCAACAAAACGCACCGAAAACAAGCTGGGCACCATTGCCTTCATGTCGATTTTCGGCAGCCTGCTTTATATACCGCTTGTGCCGTTTTTCCCGCTGCCTATCGGGGTGATGTGGGTTTTTATTCTGGCGTCTGTCGCCGCGCATATCGTCTACCAGTTGGCACTTGCCCGCGCCCTTGAGTTTGGCGACCTCACCTTCATTTACCCCATCGCACGCGGGCTTGGGCCACTTCTGGTCGGGCTTTTCAGTCTCATATTCCTCTCCGGCACCCTAAGTCTGCCGGAATTTTTAGCCATTCTGACGCTTGTGGGCGGTATTTTCCTCACCATCAGCGCACGCGCAGGTAACAGCAAAGCCTTCATCGCCGCCGTTATCTGCGGCCTCATGATCGCCACTTATACTCTTATTGATGGCTTTGCCGTTAAAAGCGCCAGCGAGCCGATGATCTTCATCATCTGGGGCGCGCTGGTCTTCTCCCCCATCTTTGCCACCTTCCTCACCCTCACCCATGGGCGTAGCTTCCTGAAGGAAAGCCTCAGCACATGGCGTGTCAGCCTGCCGATCGCACTTCTGGCGCAAAGCGGCTATGCACTGGCGCTCTATGCCCTCAGCCTTGGGGATATTGGTGAAATCGCGGCACTCCGGGAAACCAGCATTGTGTTTGCAACCCTTATTGGCGCGCTCTGGCTCAAGGAAGATATCCCCGGTAAAAAGCTCATCGCCGTGCTGCTTATAGCCATTGGTGCCGTTTCCCTGAAACTTGTTTGATCCACCCTCTTGACATTCTCCCTTGCGCTTGTTATTTCGGTATTTAGCGAATAAACGAAAAAGGAGCGACAATGTCAGACGTATTCAACGCTCTATCCTCTCCCGTCCGGCGGCAAATTCTATCGATGCTGAAGTCCCGAGACATGACAGCGGGGGAAATCTCAAGTCGGCTTTCTGTGGCGAAATCCACACTTTCAGGGCATTTCAATGTCCTTAAGGCAGCCGATCTTGTGGTGACGGACCGCGACGGCACCACCATTACCTACAGCCTCAACACCAGCGTCGTAGAAGACCTGCTGTCGTTGATGGTTGGCTTATTAGCCCCGGAGGGGGAAACAAAACAAAAGAAGGAGGCGGCAGATGGCGACCTTGGGTAAATTCAAGCTGGCATGGGGCATCACCCTGGCCACTATGGCCGCGAGCCTTGTGGGCTATGCAACACTCGGCGATGTCACTGAAATTCCTGTGCACTGGAACACGGAAGGCAAGGTAGACGGCACTGCAAGTCCGCTCATGGGGCTCGGTCTCATGCCGGCTATACAGGTTATTATGATCGGCCTTTTCTCTGCGCTGTCGTTCATTGAACCCCGGAAAGCCAACATCGAGAACTCCGCCAAAGCGATAAGCGCCACGGTAACTGCCACCGTCGCCCTTTTGGCCGTCGTGCAGGTGGGGATTATTTTTGAGGCACACGGCATCCACGCCATGAATGTCACCACCATTATGGTTTCCATGGGGTTGTTGCTGGCGGTGCTGGGTAACTATCTACCCAAGCTTCGCTCCAGCTTTTTCGTTGGCATCCGCACACCCTGGACACTGTCCAGCGACACGGTGTGGCGCAAAACTCACCGCCTTGGCAGCAAACTGTTCATTGCGGCAGGTATTGTCAGCATTCTGGCCGCGCTATTGGCTCCCTCTGACATAGCCTTGAAAACAATGCTTGGCATGGTGGTTATCGCCGCCGTCGTTCCCACAGTTTATTCCTGGGTTGTGTGGCGGCGGGAAAACGAAGCCAAATAATCGATATTATCGATCATATCTTCCATTTTAATCTGTTGGAGAGATATCCAGAAACACCCTATATTCTCTTCAACAGACAAGGAGGACCATGACCGTGACAACCGAATTTAACACTGCCAACCAGAACCAGATCGCAAATGCACTCAAGCCTGTGCTGGCAGAAAGTGTTCAGCTTTATGTGTTGACCCAAAATGTGCACTGGAACGTAACCGGCCCGATGTTTCAGGCTGTGCATACGCTGACAGAAGCACAGTATCTGGAGCTTGCACCTGCGATTGACGAGATTGCGGAACGTATCCGCACCCTTGGTCAGAAAGCGCCTGCAAGCCTTCAGGCATATGCGAGCCTTGGTGATATTGATGACGGTGACGAAAACGCCTCAGCTGAAGCCATGGTGAAAGCGCTTGTGGCGGCTCACGCCCAGATCGCGAACCGTATTCGCCCCATCATCGGCGTTGCGGGTAAAGCAAATGACGAGGTTACCGCAGGCCTGTTGACCGACCGCCTGACAGTGCACGAGAAAGCCCAGTGGATGCTGCGCGCCATGCTTGGCTAAGCCACACGGTCCGGCAGCACGGTTAAAGGCGGTCTTTGAGCCAATAATATAATATGGCGCTTGAGACCGCCTGCCTCCCGAGCCACGCCCCAATTGGCAATCGCCATTTGGGGACAGCCGCAAACAGCTCAAACCGGCCCATGTGGCCGGTGATGGCCTCACCCAGCACCTGCCCCATCAGGTTTCCCATATTCACACCGTGGCCTGTATAGCCGAAGCTGTACCAGATATTTTCACCGATACGGCCCACAAGCGGCACCTCTCCAAGCGACACACCAAGTTTGCCGCCCCATTCATGCGTGACCTTGATGCCCTCAAGCTCTGGCCAGACCTTAAGGAGGCGCGGCATCAGTTTGTCTTTCACCGATTTTGGCTTGCGGCCCGAGAAATTGACACGCCCACCAAACAGCACCCGCCCATCCGCCGACATACGGAAATAATCACACACCTTTTTAGTATCGCAAATCGCGTAGCGGTTCGGGTTCAGGCGATCGAGCACATCCTCCGCCAGCGGTTCGGTCGCGATCAGGAAACTGCCCGCCGGGAAAGCATAACCACCTAGCTTGCGCCTGAGCAAATTGTGGTGCGCGTTGGCCGCCATCACAACATGTTTGGCCCGCACGCTGCCCGTGCCCGCATGCACACGAGCCTCTGCTCCCTCTTCAATCTTGTGTACCGGGCTGCGCTCGTAAATCTGTACACCAAGCTTTTTGCACGCTTTATAAAGCCCCAGGCATAATTTCAGTGGATGCAGGTGCCCGTCAGACATGCTCCGGAGCCCGCCCTGATACACGTCGCTGCCGATGGTGTCCGCAAGCTCAGCCGCACCCATGAAATGCCAACCACGGTCGGGGCAATCACTCTCCATCTCATTATAGCTGTGGTAAAGGCCCGCAAGCTGGCGCGGCGTAGGTGCTACCTCCAGCCAACCGGGGGTGAGGTCACAGTCGATATCATAATCATCTATCCGGCGGCGGATCAGATCATGCCCCGCCCATGTGAGCGCACGCACATCTTTCGCCCGAGACGCACCCCAGTATTTCGCGAGCCGTTCCTGCCCGACAAAGCCACGAATAAGCTGACCACCATTGCGGCCAGATGCGCCCCACCCCACCTGCCGCGCTTCAACAAGCGTAACCGTGCGCCCTGCTTCCGCCAGCGTCAGCGCCGCAGACAGGCCGGTGAAACCGCCGCCAATAACACATACGTCTGTTTCCACATGCGTGCTCAGCGTGTCTTCCGGCTCATGCAGCGGCGCAGATGCAGCATACCAGCTATCAGGCCAGCTATCAGGCCTGCGATCCGTATGGGTGTTTTGCATGTCATGTCCTCCGGGCATGCAGGGCCAATGAGAGGGGCCCAATATCGCGATACGCTATCATGGTGGCGAAATGAGGCAAACGCCATAAGCGCAATTTCGCTTGACATATTAGTAAGCTTATACTTACGGTAAGTCATGACTTACGATTTAATATTCTCGGCGCTTGCCGACCCAACAAGGCGCAGCATCTTCGAAGCTTTACGCACCGAGGAACGCACCGTGGGTGATATCGCACTTAATCAGCCGGTTAGCCGCCCCGCGGTATCGCAGCACCTGAAGGTCCTTGAGACAGCGGGCCTTGTCACCGTGCGCTCGGAAGGCAACCGGCGGTTCTATGCCTTGCGCCGCGACGGCCTTGAAGACCTCAGGCGATATCTGGACAGTTTCTGGTCTGATGCTCTGTCCGCCTACGCCGCAGAAATCGAACGCCGCATGAAAACCAATTAGGAGCCGAATGTGCTTGACCCAATCATCAAACGAATTGAAGTGCCATGCAGCCAGAAAAAGGCATTTAACGTTTTCCTGAATGAAATGGACAGCTGGTGGCCGATGGATAAGTTTACCGTATCTGTCATGGCGGGCACTAAAGCCGCTAGGATCACGGTCACACCTGAAGTTGACGGCAAGATCATTGAAGTAAGCGCCAACGGCACGGAGTATTACTGGGGAACCATAAAAAAATATAACCCCTTCAACGGTTTCAGCATGCGATTTCACATCCCTCACCCGGAACATATGCCGTGCCCACCGGACCATGCCGGCGGCGGCGAAACTCTGGTTGAAGTCTCTTTCATATCCCTTGACGCCAGCCGCACCCTTGTTGAGCTAAAACAAAGCGACTTCGAAGCTCTGGGCGAAATGGCCGAAGGCGTACACGGCGGATACGGCTTCGGATGGACGATGATTTTCGAGACTGCCTATAAAGCCGCTTGCGAAGCGTAGCCAGCTCCTCGCTGACGATTAGCATGGTTCGACTACCCGATGATTATCGCGTGGTCGAGCTGTGTCAAAATGCCCAGCCCTCTCTTACCGTTCGCGCTTGCCCGCCCCTGCCTTCCATGCTATCAGCAAGCAAGATTGAGAAGCATTCTCAAGTTGTAAACCAGAATGTAAAAGCGTTACCACAGGCGAGCCAACCATGAACAACGAAACCCCAGTTGCCGCACCCGGCATCGAAAGCCTTGGCCAGATGCGGCCCGGCGCACGCGGGCGTATTGCATCTTTTGATGCTGCGGCGTCCCACTGCCATCACAACGATATGGTGGACCGGTTGCGCGAGATGGGGTTCGCTGAAGACCTTGAGATAGAAGTGTTGCACCAGAGCCCGTTCGGCCGTGACCCGATTGCGGTGCGCGTCGGCAAAATGACAGTGGCCCTGCGCCGCAAGGATGCCCATATCGTCAAGGTGCAACTGGCATGACAAAAGCAAAACTCGTTGCGGTTGTCGGCAACCCGAACTGTGGTAAGTCGGCCCTTTTTAACGCGCTTACAGGCCTGAGGCAGAAGGTTGCCAACTATCCCGGCGCCACCGTTGAGCGCCGCGCTGGCCCCCTTCTCGGCAACACCAGTGTTGAACTGATCGACCTGCCCGGCACCTATAGCCTGACACCCAGAAGCCCTGATGAAGCCGTTACCCGTGATGTGATTATGGGTACTTATAAGGCGGAAGGTAAACCCGACGCGCTTATCTGTGTTGTTGACGCCACCAATCTGGAACAGCACCTCAGGTTTGTGCTTGAGCTGAAAGCCATCGGCCTGCCAACTGTTGTTGCGCTCAATATGACAGACTTGGCCGAGCGGGAGCAGATCCGCATTGACGCGGATGCTCTTTCCAAAAAGCTTGGCCTGCCTGTGGTGGAAACTGTGGCCGTGCGCCGCAAAGGGCTTGATAGCCTCAAGGACAAACTGCTTGATGCTGCTGGTGATTTCACCAACAAGGCCATGGATTTTGGCACCAGCACGCGCGACCGCCAGCGGGCTGCCCGCAAGATCGCCAAGGACGTAACGCTCAGCGAAGGCATTGGTCACCGCACCACCCGCGTGCTGGACAATGTCCTCCTGAACCCGATTGTTGGCCCCATTGTGCTGTTTGGCATTCTGTTCCTGATGTTTCAGGCTGTATTCGCTTGGGCGGAAGCACCCATGGGCTGGATTGAAGACAGCATAATGATACTTCAGGGTCTTGCATCAAGCGCCCTGCCCGATAACTGGCTTTTGAGCTTCATCAACGACGGCATCCTTGCCGGTGTTGGAGCCGTGATTGTCTTCTTTCCGCAAATCATCATCCTGTTTGCCTTCATTCTGGTGCTGGAAAGCTCGGGCTATATGGCACGTGCTGCTTTTTTGATGGACAAGCTTATGGCGTCCGTCGGGCTGAATGGCCGCGCGTTTATTCCGCTGCTGTCATCTTTCGCATGCGCGATCCCTGGCATCATGGCGGCTCGCACCATCTCGGACCAGAAAGACAGGCTGACCACAATACTTATCGCACCGCTGATGACCTGTTCAGCCCGCCTGCCCGTTTACACGCTTATCATTGCGGCTTTCATTCCCAACACTGATATCTGGGGCGGCATGGTTGGCCTGCAGGGGCTGGTGATGTTCACGCTATATATGGCGGGCATCGTGTTTGCGCTGATCGTTGCAGCGGTGATGAAACGCACCATCACCAAAGGCGAAAGCCAGACTTTCATGCTGGAGCTGCCGAAATACCAACCGCCGCACTGGCGTTTTGTACTTGTGGGGCTTTATGAGCGCTGCCGCGTATTTTTGCGCCGCGCGGGGACCATCATCCTCACGGTCACTGTGGTATTGTGGGCGCTTGCGAGCTTCCCGGGTGCCCCGGAAGGCGCAACCGAGCCCGCTGTCACCTACAGCCTTGTGGGCATCATTGGTGGCTGGCTTGAAGTGATCTTTGCCCCCATTGGTTTTAACTGGGAAATCTCAGCCGCGCTTGTACCCGGTATGGCTGCGCGTGAAGTAGCCGTCGCCGCCCTTGGTACTGTCTACTCACTTTCCGGCAGTGAAGATACTGTCACGGAAGGCCTTGTGGGCATGCTTAACGGCGCCTGGAGCCTGCCGACCGCGCTTTCATTCCTTGCGTGGTATGTGTTTGCGCCGCAATGCCTTTCCACCATCGCGGTGGCGCGGCGCGAAACCGGTGGCTGGAAATGGCCTCTCGTTATGGTGGGTTACCTGTTTGGCCTTGCATACTTGGCGGCCTTCATCACCTTCCAGCTTTCAAGCGCACTTATGTAAAATGACCGAATGACCCGTATTTATCGGTGCGGGTCTTGCTGCAAGCACAAATATGCGGTAGCCACAGAAGGCATAGTAAAAGAATAAAATATTCAACACATGTCACATCAGGGAGCAATATCGTGAAACAATTATTCGCAGCAGTATCCTTGCTTGCGCTCGCCGCCTGCTCGAGCGAAGCGCCAGAGGATACATCTGGCGACGCCAATCGCATCGCTCAGGACACCATCATCGTTGATGGGCATATCGACGTACCATACCGCCTGGACGCAGCATGGGAAGATGTGAGCGGCAGCACCGAAAAAGGCGATTTCGACTATAACCGTGCCGTGGCCGGGGGCCTGAATGCACCGTTCATGTCGATCTATACGCCCGCCCATTATGACGGCACCGAAAAAGCGAAAACCCATGCAGAAGACATGATCGCGATCGTGGAACGCATGGTGGCTGAAGCACCAACGAAATTCCGCATCGCTAAATCTGTGGCGGATGTTGAACAGGCTTTTGCTGACGGTGTGATTGCATTACCTCTTGGCATGGAAAACGGCTCACCCATCATGGGCGACCTTGAGAATCTGGATTATTTTTACGAGCGCGGCATTCGCTACATCACACTCGCGCACTCCAAATCAAATGATATCTCGGATTCGTCCTATGACGTGAACCGTCAGTGGAACGGCCTGTCTGACTTTGGCCAAAGCGTAGTGCAACGCATGAACGAGCTGGGCATCATGGTCGATATCAGCCACGTCTCTGACGACGCTTTCTGGCAGGTGATGGACCTGGCTGCTGTGCCTCCAATCGCAACCCACTCATCCGCACGCCACTTCACACCAGGCTTTGAGCGCAACATGTCAGACGACATGATCAAGGCGCTGGCAAACAAGGGCGGCGTGATCATGATCAACTATGGCTCTGCATTCCTGACCGAGGCTGCCAATAAATATGGCCCGGCGATGGATGAAGAATACCTGAAGTATCTGGCGGACAATGGCCTTGAGGATTCAACCGACCTGAAGGACCAGTTTGAAACCAACTACCGCAAAACCAACCCCTATCCTTATGCCACCACAGATGATGTGCTCGATCATATTGACCATGTAGTGAAACTAGCCGGCATTGATTATGTGGGTATCGGCTCAGATTATGACGGTGTTGGCGACAGCCTGCCGACGGGCCTGAAGGATGCCGCATCATACCCGGCGCTGGTCGCAGGCCTTATTGAACGTGGTTACGCGGAAGAGGACATCAAAAAAATCCTCTCTGGTAATATCCTGCGCGTGTGGCGCACCACTGAGGCATACGCCGCGTCTCACTAAGCGAATAAAAGATATATAGTGCAACAGGCCGTGCCCTCCGGGGTGCGGCCTGTTGTTTATCTGGGGCACATTTGCGTCTAAAGGGCTGGACGGCAGGACAAAAATTGTTAAAGTTTCGCGTGAAACTTGAGGGGGATAATCCGTGAAAAAAATAACGACGACAGCAACACTTGCTGCCATGTTGGGCTGCGCAAGCACAACAGCAATGGCGGAAGCAAACAGTGATTGGTTCGCCGAGGCGGCGATCTCACCAGACGCCAATACCATCGTGTTCACCTATAAAGGCGACCTTTATAAGGTCTCGGCTCAAGGCGGTAACGCCGTGCCTCTTACCGTAAACGCCGCGTGGGAAGGCCATCCTGTGTGGTCGCACGACGGCAAGAAAATCGCTTTTGCGAGCGACCGGGGCGGTAGCCTGGATGTTTATGTGATGTCAGCATCCGGCGGTGAAGCCACACGCCTCACCTACCATAGCGCCAATGACATCCCACACGATTTCACAGCTGACAATAGCGCAGTAACCTTCAGTTCCACCCGTATGGATAGCGCTGAAAGCAGCCTGTTCCCGCGCGGCTCACTATCGGAACTTTATAATGTGCGCCTCACCGGCGGCACCCCAGAGATGGTGCTAACCACACCCGCAACCGAAGCCCGCTGGAACGACAAGGGCGACAAACTGCTTTACCGTGAGGAAAAAGCGCTCGAGAGCGACTTACGGAAACACGATACATCTGCGTTCGCGCGCGACATATGGATGTATGACGCAAAAAGCGGCAAGCACACTCAACTCACTACCTACCTCGGCGGTGATCACAACCCGGTTTGGGGGCGCGGCAATACGGTGTTTTATACGTCTGATGAAGGCGACAGCACTTTCAATGTTTGGCAGCTTGACCTTGAAAGTGGCGAACGCCAGCAGCAAACAGAATTTAAAGAACACCCTGTACGCAGCCTGACCCGATCGGAAAACGGCACGCTGGCCTTTGTCCACCATGGTTCCATCTACACAGCAAAGAGCCGTAGCCGCCTGAGCAAGCTTGATATCAACGTCAGCACAGACGGACACGGCCGCGACGGTGAAGTGATTTCGGTTACAGATGATGTGAGCGAATTTGCAGTCTCACCAAACGGCAAGGAAGTTGCTTTTGTGGCGCGCGGTGAGGTGTTTGTGACCTCCACCGAGTTCAAGACAACCAAGCGCATCACCGATACACCAGCGCAGGAGCGCAGCGTTGATTTTGCGCCGGATGGCAAGAAAATTGTTTTTGCCGCAGAGCGAGACGGCAAATGGAAACTGGTTGAAGCCAGCATCCGGGATGAAAAAGAGAAATATTTCTTCGCCAGTACCCTTGTTGACGAAAAAGTGGTTTTCGACACAGACGATGAGGCGTTCCAGCCAAAATATTCGCCGGACGGCAAAAAGATTGCCTTCCTCTCCAGCCGCGATGTGCTCAAGGTCCTGACACTTGAAACTGGCGAAGCTGTTGAGGTGCTGGGCGCAGACTATAACTACTCCTACGCTGACGGTGATATCACCTTCGCATGGTCTCCTGACAGCAACTGGCTGACGGTCGATTTTATCGCCCGCAAGCGCATCTTTATCACCAACATCGCTGTTGTGCCTGCGGATGGTTCCGCGCCTCCGCGTGATATCAGCCTCTCAGGCTATCAGGATGGTTTCCCCAAGTGGCATGCCGACGGTGGGGCTGTGATCTGGGCCAGTTCACGATACGGCCAGCGCGACCACGGCAGTTGGGGCCGCGAGTTTGATGTGATGGCAGCTTTCCTCACTCAGGACGCTTTTGACAAATTCTCCATGTCCAAAGAGGACTATGAGCTCATGAAAGAGCTTGAAAAGGAGAAGGAGAAGGAGAAGGAGAAGAAGAAAAAAGAAGAAGAAGCCAAAAAAGAAGCTGAAAAATCTGAAGGCGACGATGGCGCCAAAGATAAAACTGACGATAAAAAAGATGAGACTAAACCGACAGAGATTGAATGGGACGGCATGCAGGACCGCACGGTTCGCCTGACAGAACATTCAAGCGACCTGGCGGACATGGCGCTCACCAAAGAAGCAGACAAGCTCTATTACCTTGCCCGCTTTGAAGGGGGCTATAACCTCTGGGTTCAGGAGCTTAAAGAGCATAGCACCAAGCTTCTGCTCAAGATGGACGCCCGCAACGCATCGTTTGAGCTTTCAGATGATGAAAAAACCGCCTTTGTGTTGGCCGACGGCAGTATCGCCAAGCTTGAACTGAAAGATGACAGTGCAAGCCGTAAACCTGTAAAGCTCAGCGCATCCATGGTGTTGGATGCGGACGCTGAGCGCGCCTATTTCTTTGAGCATATCTGGCGCCAGGTACGGCATAAATTCTATAACCCCAACATGCACGGCGTGGATTGGGACCGCATTAAAGCCGAATATGCACCCAAGCTCGAAAGCATTGGCAACAACCGCGATTTTGCGCGCGCAATGGAAGAGATGCTCGGTGAGCTGAACGCTTCTCACACTGGTGCTTATTATCGCGGCAGCGTGAAGGGCGGTGACGACACTGCGGCCCTCGGCCTGATCTTTGATATGAGCGATACCTCAGGCGGTCTCAAAATTGCTGAAGTGATCGACCGCAGCCCACTTGTAAAAGCCGATAGCAAAATCAAGGCTGGCATGACGCTGGTTGCCATTGACGGTGTCGAGCTTGGCCAGGACGTGAACTATGCGTCCCTCCTGAACCACAAAACAGGTGATCGTGTACGCCTGAGCGTGGAGATGGAAGACGGCACACGCTTTGACGAAGTGATGAAGCCGATCAGCCGCCGTGATGAAAGCAACCTTCTCTATGAGCGCTGGGTGAAGGCCCGCCGCGCATATGTTGAAGAAATTTCAGATGGCCGTATTGGCTATGTGCATGTGCGCGGCATGAATGACACCAGCTACCGCGATGTCTATTCAGACCTGTTGGGCCGCAACTTTGAGAAAGATGCCGTTGTGGTAGACACCCGTTGGAACGGCGGCGGCTGGCTACACAATGATCTCGCCAAACTGCTTGCCGGTAAACAGTACCTGCAGATGAAAGTACGCGGCGACCGTGTGTTTGCCGGTGACCCTCTGGACCAATGGACCAAACCTTCCATCGTTGTGATGGGTGAAGGCAACTATTCAGATGCCCACGCCTTCCCATACACCTACAAGGTGCTTGGCATTGGCGAACTGGTGGGCATGCCCGTGCCGGGCACCATGACAGCCGTTTGGTGGGAGCGCCTGCACTCAGGCGACATTACGTTCGGCATCCCGCAGGTTGGCCAGATCGACGCTGACGGCAACTACCTTGAGAACCTGCAGCTTGAGCCTGACTACCGGGTTAAAAAACTGCCCGAGGACAGTGCGGAGGGCCGTGACCCACAGCTCAAGAAGGCTGTTGAGGTTATGCTGGAGCAAACAAAAAGCGAGTAGTTGAAACCAAGCTAATCCAAGCACAAGGCGCCTGCATTCCGTGCGGGCGCCTTTTTATTACCCTCCGCCACCCCTTATTGCCTTGCCGCTACGGATATCTGCCCTAAGCTCATATAGCGCGCTTGGGGAAGGGCGCACTATTACGCTGTGCCAGACAACAACAAACAGCGGCAAGACACCAAGGGGAGATAGATGAAGAATACCAATGGGGTACCGCTTGTTCGCGAGCTGTCAAAAGGCGTTAAAACATACACACTTCTCGTCCTGACAATTGTATATGCTTTCAACTTCATCGACCGGCAAATCCTGGTCATCCTGCAGCCACTTCTGAAAGCAGAACTTAATCTGAGCGATACACAGCTCGGCCTGCTGTCCGGTTTCTCTTTCGCAATCTTCTATACCGCGCTTGGTATCCCCATCGCCCGGTTGGCTGACCGTCATAACCGGCGCAACATCATCGCGATCGCGCTTACGGTCTGGAGCGGTATGACAGCCCTTTCAGGCATGACCCAAAACTTCTTCCAGCTCCTGCTGGCTCGTATGGGGGTTGGTGTTGGTGAAGCGGGCGGCAGCCCACCAGCCCACTCCATGATCTCGGACATGTATGAACCCCGGCGCCGTGCAACTGCACTCGCAATCTATTCAGCCGGGCTCTATCTGGGCGTGATGATCGGTTATTCGTCAGGCGGTATCCTTGGTGAATTATACGGCTGGCGCACGACGTTTTTCATTGTCGGTATTCCCGGTATTCTGCTTGCTCTCTTGCTGCGTTTCACTGTGAAGGAGCCGCCCCGCGGCCTATATGATAAAGGCGCCGAAGTTGCCCAACCCACAATAAAAGACACCTTCACATATGTGCTCAGGCTGAAGTCTTTCCCCTATATCGCCTTCGGCTGCGCCATGTCTGCTTTTGTAAGCTACGGCACCAGCAACTTCATGCCCGGCTTCATGATCCGCTACCACGGCATTTCACTCTCAAACATTGGTGTTATTCTGGGCCTGCTGGCCGGTGGTGGCGGTATGATCGGCACCTTCCTTGGCGGGTATCTGACCGACAAACTGGGTGCGAAGGACCCTCGATGGTATCTATGGCTTCCGGGCCTGTCTGCAGTGTGCGCCATCCCGCTTGCGCTTGTCACCTATCACACCGGCAGCCGTGAAATCATGCTCGCCACCTATTTTGTTGTGGTCGTCCTGTCCACCTTCTATCTGGCGCCTGCAATTGCGGTAACCCACAGGCTTGTTAGTCCGCGCATGCGGGCTATGTCTTCCGCGATCCTCTTCTTCGTGCTTAATCTCATCGGTATGGGGCTAGGCCCTGTGCTTGTGGGCGCGATTAGCGATTTTGAGCTGGCCCGTACTGGCATGGACGGCCTGCGCACTGCGCTGACCATCGGCACCATGATTGCACTTGTTAAAGGCTATCTGTTTTTCATGGCCGGACGGAAACTGCCCGAGGACCTGGAGCGGGAAAACAAAACCTAACGCACTCAGCCAGATAAAAAACAATGCGCGCTGGTAATCCGGCGCGTTCTCTGCCAGCATAAAGTCGTTTCATTTGAGCGACTTGGACCCTATGACATCCATAAAAGACAGACAGAGCCTGTTTGAGGTCGGCATCACCGTGATGCTGATCTCACTGGTGCTTGTACCGGCCGTCTCCGCCACCTTGAACCTGACCCTTGTTATCGGGCATTGGCTGTTTCTCACCAGTCTTGCGCTGTTTGCCCTTGAAGGGGCACGCCGGGTGCACCCCTTGGCAGGCTCCCTGCTCTTCAGCCTGATCACGGCCGTGCTGGCCGTGGAAATTCTGGTGCAGCGGCTTACTGGCCTGCACCTCAATACTTTTACCTTGAGCCTGATGTTCGAGAGCGGGTGGCAGGAAAATATTGGCCTCTCGGTTACCGCTGGACTGGCACCGCTTGGCTTGATCGGGCTGAGTTTTTTCCTCGCACGGGCGCGGCCTCGCAAACCACTCAGACTACCGCTTCGCCCAGCGCTTTTCGCGGCACTCCTTGGTGTGGGGCTGGCTCAAATTACCTACGCTGTGCTTTATTTTGGGGCCGATACCCACGTTATGGAAACCCGCCGTAAGCTGCCGTTTTTCACAGCAATGCATCCTTACCGGGCTGAAAAACTTCTGCAGCCGTTTCTGGGCAATCGGCCTTTAAATCCTTTCGCCCTGTCGCGGGTAAAGGCTGCCAGCGCTCCGACACCTCAAGGTAATTTGAACATCACTCGCTCACGCAATATCCTGTTCATTATTGCTGATAGTATACGCGCAACAGATATTCAGGCAGACGCGGGCGTCGCCCCTAACATCGCTGCACTCAGCGAGAAGGGACAATTGTCGCTTTCCCATTACGCAGCCTCCAATTGCACACATTTCAGCATGTACAGCATGTTTACCGGCAATCTGCCCACAGGCTATGAAGCGGCACGCCGCGCTGCCGCGCCTGTCGGGCTCATGAACTGGCTCAAGGGCGCAGGCTACAGCCTCTCAAGTGCTGAAGCTCTTTCCCTTGATTGGTACGATCTCTCAACCCTGCTCTTTACCCCCGCAACCCGAAACACTGCCCATGGTGGGACCGCTGTCACCAGGGATAGTTTCGTAACCGAAACAACAATTCGAATACTTGAAGAAGCAGGTGAAAAACCTTTCTTCCATCTGGCATACTATAACGGCGCACACTTTCCCTATGGCGACAATGATCCCCTGCCCGGCCTTGCGGGTGGCACACCAGAGAGCTACCGCGCTGCCGTGCGTGCTACCGATGCTGAGATCGGCAAGCTACTGGACAGTGTAGCCCGAAGGGAAGATGACACTTTGGTGATTGTGACATCTGACCACGGTGAGGCGGTGTTCGAGAATGGTATCGTAGGCCACGCTAGTGAACTTACCGATGAGCAAATGATTGTACCGTTCGGTGTTATGGGGGAGATACACGAGCCACTTCCCACCAGCCAACTTGGTATTGCAGATTTCATTCTGGCTCAACTGGGAGCTGGAACCAAAAGTCACAGCGCCCCGACCATCCTCAGCAATTGCAGCTATGCCTTCCCCAACGGGTTCGCTGTTATTGACGGCGAAAGACGAGCCGACTTCATTTTTGAGGATGGCTTCCTGAGCCCTGTGCCTTCCCCGAACGGCAAAATGCCGCCTAAAGCGTTTCAGCTTGAAGCGGCACAGCAGCTTGTTAAAGCGATCAACAGCGATACGCCTGAATAGAGTTCCGTTTTTAAGCTGTTGTGTCCGCCGCACTTAGGCCAACGCTTTTGAGCACAAGATCGATCACGGTCGTCTTGGCCTCCTCAAACTGAGCGTCGTCAAGCGGGTCACCCTCGTTCATCACATCAATCTGCGCGGCGAAATCCGCATAATGCTGGGTTGTGGCCCAGATCATGTAAAACAGGTAGCGCGACTTAACAGGGGAAAGCTTGCCCTCGGCTATCCAGCGTTCCAGCACACGCTCGCGGCTCTCAAGCCATGGCTTCACCGTACCAATCAGATATTCCTGCAGAAACGGTGCGCCAGAGGCCATCTCTATCGCCCAAAGCCGGGAACCATGAGGACGCGAACGGGCCAGATCCATCTTGGAAGCCACATAGGTACGCAGCGCCTGCGCCGGGTTTTCCGTCTCATCGAAAGTATCGGCCGCATGCAGCCAGATCGAACACACGCCTTCTATCACCCGGCGGTAAAGGTCTTCCTTCGCGCCGAAGTAATAATAGACATTGGGTTTGGGTACACCAGCGCGCTCGGCAATCAAACCGACGCTCGCTCCCTTAAAGCCCTTCTCAGCAAATACTGTTTCCGCCGCCACCAGTATCTTAGCTACATTTTCTCGGCGGATCCCGGCTTTATGGCCGGTTTCTTTTTTTGTTTTGTCCGTCATAGGTCCCCCTAAGGCCACCTTTAACCACACTTCAACACAAAGGTCTATTCAGATGTGGTGCTAAAGAAAACGCCCGGGAGGGTCCCCCGGGCGTCATATATGGGGTCACAAGTTCAGGATTAGAACTTGTATTTCGCACCAATCTGCAGAACCCAAACAGAGCTCGTGTCTTGGAAGCGGAAGAACGGATCGCTTACGCTGCCGTACGTGATCTGACCAGTTGCCGCGTCAACATCCGCGTCAACCATCGCTTGCTGACCAAACTGAGAATCGTAAGCTTCGCCCCAGGCACTGTTGAGGAAGTTCAGAACGTTTTCCATGTTCATGAACAGCTCAACCTTACCGAAGCCAACGCCCACTTCCTGTGCAATGCGCAGGTCAAGGTCGTTGATCCAAGGGCCACGCTCGCTTTGAAGGCCGACAGACTTACCACGCTCCAGATCGTAGGTATCTACAAGCTGGTTAAATGCTGTGCGTGCATCTGCATCTTCAAAGAGCACCTTGGCACCAGCTGCATTTGCGCCGCCAACCAAAGCTGCTTCGCCAGCAGCAGGTACGTAGATGAGGTGACCATCACCACTATCGATCGAGCTTGAACCACCAAACTGGAGGAACTCATCCATAGCGATAGAGAATGGCTTGCCACTACGACCCTGGTAGTAAAGGCCAACAGTGGTGAAGTTATCGCCCCAGAAAGCTTTCTGGTATGTCAGGCCGAGTTTAACCTGGTGGCGAGTTTCAAACACCGATGTACCACGCAGACGGTTATTCCGATCGAGGTGTGCCGCGAAATTATAGTTCGACGAGGCTGTCGAGCTTGTTCCTTCGTTGGCAACTTCAGAGTCGTTGAACGCGTATGAACCGAAGATCGACACGCCGTTATCCCAAGACTTGTCAAAGGATACTGCATAAGTTTCTGATTTCGCTTCAGCACCGTTTGTCAGCAGGATGTCGTAACCCTGGGTCGCACTGTAGATCGGTGAACCGTCAGCAGCAGTGTTAATTACTTCACGACGCAGTTCTTTCCAGTCTGCGGCATTTTGTGAACGAGCCCACAGAGCTTCAAGAGTTACGTGCCAGTCGTCACCTAGGGCACCGAGATCAAAGTAACGATCAATTCCTAGGTTGAACTTCCAAACGCCTGGTACCTTGAAATCCGGGTCGATAGCCGCAACGTCACCGCCGTCCGGATTCCCACCGAGCCCGTCAAGTGCGAACTGTGGCACTTGTGAAAAGTCAGGGTTAGCAATCAGGGCAGCGTCGTTCGAGAAATATGTCAGCGTCGTTACACCATCAAGCGAGTATGCGTTTGAAACCCACACAAGCGGATCGCCACCAGCGAAACGGCCGAAGCCACCACGAAGCGTGGTTTTATCGTCGAGATCATAGGTGAATGCAAAACGAGGTTGAATGATGCTCTTGCCGTCCAGCGTTGCTGTATTGGCAAAACCGTTACGATCAACAAAGTTTTGGTTCAGCGCTGGCTCGTCACTGGTTTTCCAGAAATCGACACGCAAGCCGCCTGTAAGGGTGAGCTTGTCGCTCATGTCCCAACGGTCTTGAAGGTAGAGCGTGTGTGTTGCCAGTTTAAACGAAGCTGCGCCGTCATCTGGGTTGTTCGAAGCAGCGTTCTGGTATGAGAAAGTAGCAGGTGCACCAGCTTCGAAATCATCGATGCTGTTAAACTGCCAAATACCGCGGGTACGCTGGATAAACAGGTTAAACACGTCAACAGCGTCATACTCGTAACCGGCAGTGATCGTGTGATCGCCGCTTACATAGTCAGCTTTGAGTTTAGCCTGCCATGTTTTGTTGTTGAGCGCGTTTGAGTGACGGCTGTCATCAATACCCATGTAGACGGTACCGCTGTTCCCATCATCGCTGGTGCGAACCTGGATCTCACCAATACCTTGGTCAAGCGCAAGGCCAACCTGGCCAGTTTCGTTTTTCTTGTAACCGACTTTAAGTTCGGTTGAGAAATTGTCTGTCCAGTCAGAGAAAACCTGGAAGTTATAGGCTTGCAGTTTTTCCGAACGGTTATAGTTGTGAGACAAGAAAGCAAATCGGTTGCCGCCGTGATCTGTCAGCGAAAGCGAGTTACCGTCTGTGTACTGATAGGAAGCAAATGCACGGTGGTTGTCGTTGATGTTCCAGTCGAGTTTGAAGAAAATCTTCTCGTCAGACTCGGCAATGCTATCATCGCCACCATACATATTGTCGATGCCGTAGCTTGAAGCAATCGCATCAATACGCTCTACATCCGCAACATTCACGCCGGAAACTTCACTCGCAGCGCCTGAACCTGTAGCGCCTGTAGTGTTTGGCGTGGAGCCATCAAACTTCTCGTATGAAGCAAAGAAGAAGAGTTTGTCTTTGATGATTGGCCCGCCGAGGGTAGCACCCCAGAATTTATTCTCGAACGTGCCGAGATCAACATCAAGGTCATCACCGTCCACCGTTACCGACTTGTCGCCTGCGAGGCTTTGGTCGCGGTACTGATAGAAAGCTGTACCATGGAACTCGTTGGTACCGGATTTGGTTACAACGTTGATCTGGCCACCGGTGAATTTGTTGAATTCTACGCTAAACGGAGCCGGGGAAACACCCACCTGCTCAACCGCATCGATGGAAATGGGTGAACGCTGCGTTGGGTAACCGTTGCCGTTCAGGCCGAAGTCATCATCCTGACGGATACCATCAACCGTAAGGCTGTTGAAACGGTTGTTCGCCCCACCGATTGAGAGCGCATCGTTGCTGCCGCTGTCGATGGATACAAACGGGTTCGCACGAATAGTGCTTTTAAGGTCACGACCGATCGACGGCATCTTGTCGATCATGTCTGCGCCGTAAGAAGATGACCCACCGGAGCGGATGGCCGCGATACGGCTTGCTACGACTTCAATCTCTTCAACACTCGCGCCAGAAGCTGCCAGTGGAATTGTGAGAGGGAGTGGTTCGCTTACATTCAAAGTCAAACCTTCGAAAGACTGGCCTTGGTAGTTGCCGGAAGCAGCTACATCTACATTGTAAGGGCCACCTGGACGCAGGCCGCGCGCAAAAAATGCGCCCGAGCTATTGGTTGTGTATGTACCACGCGACCCGGATGGGACGTGTACTACAGTTACTTCAACACCGGAAATTGGGTTCCCGGATGCATCAACGACCGTACCACGGATCGAGGACGTAATTTCCTGCGCTATTACAGGTACACTTACCGCCATTGCGGCCAGTGCAACGCTGCTACAAAGAGCAGCTCTCATTTGGCGTTTCATTCCCTAAGCTCCATTAACGTGCCGATGTATCTTCTGGAAGGGCCCCCTTCGATCCCGGCACTGAACGACTAATTCGCTGTTTTAAAAAAAGTCTCACACACAGAACATGCACATCGAAACAACCAAATCCTGACCGAAAGGTCAAGTCAGGCCGTTCCTGCGCACAATTGCTGCGTCGCATGACTTTTATGCTCGGTTTTTTTCAGTTTTTTGACGAAAGTGTCAAGATTCATTGGAAGGCTGCGATTTATAGCAACCGCAATTCCCTTTAAAGTGACGCAAAGGGCACAGCTCCGCCACTTTTCGCAGAAATCTGCGCTTTCGCTTTCATATGAAACTGTGGCTTAAAAACAACAAGGAGGGCGCTCATCACGCCCTCCTCACACCCATTATGCGAATCGTTTAGTCCCACACCGGGGTTTTATCTCGTTATTCTCCGATGTCAGCGAACAGCTTGTTCAGGTGGCCAGCAAGCCGAATTCCGCCCTTTGAAAGCTGTGATTTAATCACCGGCGTGTATTTATAAACATAGTCGTAGCTGAAGATCGCGTTGCCCACATTATAGATATCGGCCCGCATCGCAATCAGCTCACGCACCCAATCTATAGGCTGCGCGCCCTGCCACTCTGTTACCTGTGCCGGGGTAATCTTGGGCTCAAGAAAGCGCACCCATTCAGTGAAAGAAAGCAGCTTGTAATCAATCAGGTCCTCATCCCACACCTTGTGAAGGTTGCTCATCTCCTCAAACCACACCACGTCAATACGGTTTCCGCCCCAATCTTCAGCGCGACCCGCGTGAAGTGGCTGGTGCAGGTCGCCAACAATATGGATGATAAAACGAAGCGCGAGTTGGCGTTCTTCCAGCGGCAACGCCGCGTCCTTCACCTTTTCGCTATACATCGCGAGCGCTGTCAGCGCGTCACCGGCAGGGTTCTTGACGCTGTCTTCATACGTCACACCGTCTGGCAGGTTAATGTAGTGGTAGGTCTGTGATTCCTTGCGCCAGAAGGCATCGGGGTTAGAGCGCATTTCGTCGGGCCAGTTTGCAGCTTCGGCCATAAACTCGGTGCCCAGCAGTTCCTTCACCGCTGCCTCAGCCTCAGGCGTGAGGTGGCGTGATGCCAGCTCCGCGATCACCCGGTGGCCCGTTGGCCCGTAAGCGCTGGCCGCAGCAGAAAGGCCCGCCACCATTACCAACCCACAAAATAGTTTGCGCAACATACCCCTTGCTCCCCTCAATCAAATATTCAGTCTGAATTTGTTAAAATGCGTTTTCGCCGTCATCCAAAGCGGCGATACCCAAGTGATGCGCCACACTTTGCCCGATATCGGCGAAGCTTTTACGAACGCCCTTGCTACCCGGCCCTAGGTTGGGGCCATAAGCCACAAAAGGCACATGCTCACGTGTATGGTCGCTGCCCGGCCAAGTCGGGTCGCAGCCGTGGTCGGCCGTCAGGATAACAACATCGTCCGCCTTCATGCCGTTTAGAAACTCTGGCAGGCGGCCATCAAAATATTCCAGTGCGGCAGCATAGCCCCCCACGTTGCGGCGATGCCCAAAGGACTGGTCAAAATCGACAAAATTAACGAAGGTCAACGAGCCTTCCGGTGCGCTGTCAAGTTTCTCGAGCGATACTTCAAAAAGCCCATCCAGGCCGTTAGCTTTTACCTTCTGGGTCAAACCACGGTGCGCAAATATATCTGCAATCTTGCCAACAGAGATCACTTCCCTGCCCGCGTCCTCCAGCTTTTCCAGAAGGGTTGGCTTGTGGGGCGGTGTAGCAAGGTCGCGGCGGTTGCCGGTACGCTCAAACGTGCCGTTCTCCCCCACAAAGGGCCGTGCGATCACGCGGCCAATGTTATATTCATCCACCAGTTCCCGCGCGACAGCACAAACTTCATAAAGCCTCTCAAGGCCGAAATGCTCTTCATGCGCTGCAATCTGGAACACACTATCGGCTGAGGTGTAAACAATCGGCTTGCCGGTGCGGATATGCTCATCGCCAAGCTCTTCCAATATCACCGTGCCCGAGGCCGCCTTATTGCCAATCACGCCCGGTAGGCCACACCGTTCAATCAGCTCATTCAAAAGCTTTTCAGGAAAGCTCGGGTATTTCTGCTCAAAATAGCCCCAGTCAAATTCAACCGGCACACCCGCCATTTCCCAATGGCCAGATGGTGTGTCTTTCCCGAAAGACCGTTCCGCGCACGCCGCATAAAGCCCGGTGACCTTGCCGTCCAGCTCCAGCCCTTTTGGCTCCTTACCTGTTGCCAGCTCCGCCGCTTTACCAAGCCCAAGCCGTGCCATGTTTGGCAGAGACAGCGGGCCCGCGGTCTCGCGCTCCGGTGCCGTATTGCCCGCCGCGCACCAATCCGCAATATGGCCAAGCGTATCCGCGCCCACATCACCAAATTTTTCCGCGTCGGGGGCTGCACCAATGCCAAAACTGTCGAGAACCAAAATAAAGGCCCGTGCCATCTCTATTCTCCGATTGTTTGTGCGACGATCGGGCCTGCGCTCACGGCGGCCGCAGATATCGTCACTGCACTATGGAAACGGCTGATCGCATCATCTGCTGCCGCCTCTGTCTTAGCATACACCATCGCAAGCGGTTGGTCCGCCTGCAGACTATCGCTGATCTGACAAATCTCCGTGAACCCAACGCTGTGATCAACGGCTTGCGAGGGGCTTGTACGTCCGCCACCAAGCGCCACCACAGCCATGCCAATCGCGCGCGTATCCATCGCCGCCACATATCCCGCCTTGCCTGCCAATACCGGTTTCACAATAGGCGCAAGCTTGAGGTAGCTGTCTTTCTTTTCAAACAGGTCATTGGGGCCACCTTGCGCGGCCACCATTTTTTCAAACAGGCCAGCTGCATCGCCGCGCATCAGGGCAACCGCAGCCTTGTCGCGCGCGGTGTCAAAGTTTGGTTGCGCGCCAGAAAGGCTGAGCATATGGGCAGCGAGATCAAGGGTGATATCCACGAGCCGCTTGTCAGCTGTCTTGGGGTTTACCAGAAACTCGATGGTCTCAAAAACCTCAACCGCGTTGCCTGCTGTACGGCCAAGCACCTGGTTCATGTCGGTCAGAAGGGCTGTTGTTGGCACACCAGCAGCGCCCGCAACACGCACAATATTGCGCGCAAGCTCTTCTGCTTTCTCATAGCTGTCCATAAAGGCGCCATTGCCGAACTTCACGTCCATCACCAAAGCATTCAGCCCGGCAGACAGTTTTTTCGACAAGATGGAAGCGGTGATCAGCGGGATGCTCTCGACCGTCGCGGTCACGTCGCGGATACCATAGAAGCGCTTGTCCGCAGGGGCGAGGTCGCCCGTTTGACCGATAATCGAACAACCAACGGTTTTTACGATATCTGCAAACTTGTTAATGCTCGGGTATGGGTCGTAGCCTGGGATGGACTCGAGCTTGTCGAGCGTGCCGCCCGTGTGGCCAAGCCCACGACCAGAAATCATCGGTACATAACCACCACATGCCGCCACAATCGGCGCCAGCATAAGGCTTACCTTATCACCCACACCACCCGTGGAGTGTTTGTCCACAATCGGCGCACCAGCTTCAAAACCCAGCTCTGTCCAGTTCATAACATCGCCGCTGTCCCGCATGGCAAGCGTCAGCGCTGCGCCCTCTTCCGGGCTCATGCCGTTAAAGAATACCGCCATACCAAGGGCTGCAACTTGCCCGTCCGTTACGCTGCCATCCGTAATGCCCGCGACAAAACGCTTGATATCGGCATCGGGAACCACACCGCCATCACGTTTGATGCGGATCACTTCTTGCGGCAAAAAGGCGCCAGCTTCACTCATCACACTTCCTCTGCTTCTCAGCGTTCTGGTTATTCAGAAAGGTTTTCAGGCCCGAACGAGTGCGGCAACAGCTCGGCGCTCGTGGTTTCCAGCAACACGGTGCCTTTGTGGTCAACAATTGTGACAGGCGCGCCAGCCTGGCCTGCAAACTCGCGTATCTGCTGCCTGCAACCACCACAGGGGGTGCACACATGTGTGCCCGGCCCCGCAATCACGATATGCTTGATCTGGTTTGCGCCCTGCATGATCATATTGCCAATGGCATTGGCCTCCGCGCAGAAGCTGAGCGGATAGGCCGCGTTTTCCACATTGCAGCCAGCTACCACCTTGCCGTCTGAGGTCAGCAGCGCTGCCCCCACCGGGTGGTTGGAATAGGGGGCGTAGGCTTTAGCTTGCGCCTCAAGCGCAGCATCAATCAATTGTTTAACATCCGCCATGCTTAGTGGTCCTTCTCATACGGGATACCGCTTGCTTTCGGTGCATCCATCTTGCCCGCAAAACCGGCAAGGATAATCACCGTCAGCACATAAGGCAGCATGATGGTGAACTGCACCGGCACCTCGCCAATAAGGGGCAGGCTTTCGCCCTGCAGGCGGCCCTGAAGCGCGTCAACAAAACCAAACAGCAAGCAAGCCAGAAGGGTTGGCACAGGTTTCCAACGGCCAAAAATCATCGCGGCAAGTGCTAAATACCCTTTACCCGCAGACATGTCCCGGATGAAAGCTGCCCCCATGCCGGTTGAAAGCACCACGCCTGAAAGCCCGCATAGCATGCCTGCAATCATCATGGCCTGATACCGCAGTTTCGTGACAGAAATGCCAGCGGTGTCCACGGCTTCAGGGTTCTCGCCCACTGCGCGCAGGCGCAAGCCAAAGCGGGTGCGATACAGCATCCATGCAACAAGCGGGATGATAAAAACGGTCAGATAGGTGATCAGGTTGTGGCCAGAAATGATCTCGCTATAAAGCTGACCGATAACCGGCACGTCACTCAGGCTATCCGCAAACGGCCATTTGATGGCGCTGAAGCGCGCCTCCTCCCCCAGAAGCGGGGTCTGCCCACCTTGATGGAACCAAAAGTTCGCGAGCGTAGGCGCGAGGCCCGCAACCGCAATATTGATCGCCATGCCGGAGACGATCTGATTACCGCGCTGCGCGATCGATACATAGCCATGAAGAAGCGCCAGCATCACTGAGGCCAGCACCCCGGCCACAAGTCCCGCCCAAGGCGAACCTGTAACCGCCGCAGCCGCCGCAGCCGCAAACGCAGCGCCCAGCATCTTGCCTTCAAGCCCGATGTCTACAATGCCTGCGCGTTCCGCCACAAGGCCGGCAAGGCCGGCAAGCACAAGCGGCGTTGCGGTGCGGAACGTGCTGTCGCTCAGGAGCGTGAGGTCAGTCAAAAACTCGATCATGCCGCCCTCCTCTCGAACCGCATGAACAGGCGCTCAATCGGGTCGCGGAACATATGCTCCATCGCACCAGCGAACAAGATCACAAGCCCCTGGATCATCACGATCAGATCTCGGGTGATATTGGGCATTTCAAACGCCAGTTCCGCCCCGCCCTGATAAAGTGCCCCAAAGAGGACTGCTGCCAGCACAATGCCTAAAGGATGGTTGCGCCCCATGAAGGCCACGGCAATGCCAACGAAGCCGTAACCAAGCGTGAAATTGCCAATAAGGCGGTGCTGTTCACCAAGGATTTCATTCAGCCCCATCATGCCCGCAAGCGCGCCGGAAATCATCATCGCCACAATGGTCATGCGCGCTACAGGCACACCGGCAAACCGCGCCGCACTGTGGTTTTTGCCCACCACACGCAACTCATAACCAAACCGCGTACGGTTCAACGTAAACCAAACCGCAATTACACATAGAAGCGCGATGAGGGCAGAGATGTTCAACGGGCTTTCTTCAAAACTGACCCCAAGAGCGCCAAACAGCTCGTGCATGGGCGTGAGGCCTGTGCCCGGCGGGAAATCCGCGCTTTCAGGCATCTGGCCGCCGGGGCGCTGCAATGGGCCCACAAGCAGATAGGCCAGAAGAGCCGAGGCGATAAAATTGAACATGATGGTGGTGATCACAATATGGCTGCCACGCTTGGCCTGTAACCACGCCGGGATAAAGGCCCACGCGGCACCAAAAAGCGCCGCCCCCACGATACCTGCGAGGGCCGCAAGCATGGGCGCGTCACCACCAACCATAAACACAGCGAGCGTGAGGCCAAGCCCGCCCAGCATCGCCTGTCCTTCACCGCCGATGTTAAAAAGCCCGGCATGATAGGCAACAGAGACCGCAAGCCCGGTAAAGACAAAATTGGTGGCGTAATAAAAGGTATAGCCGGTGGCTTCTTCAAACCCGAATGCCCCCTCCCACATCAGGGAAAGTGCCAGAAACGGGTCTTCGCCCAACCCCCAAATTACAAGGCCAGAGACGATGAAGGCCGCGAGCAGGTTAAGCGCAGGCAGTAGCCCGACTTCCGCCCACAACGGCAGTTTGGATGCGCGCGCCATCAGACAGCCATCCTTTTTTCACCCGCCATCATCAGGCCAAGGGTCTGCTCGTCCGCATCCTCAACATTGAGCGTACCAACAATCTCCCCCTCGCACATTACCGCAATGCGGTCAGAGATCGCGAGCAACTCGTCAAGGTCGGCGGAGACAACCAACATAGCCTTACCTGCGTTCCGGAGGGTGGTGATCTGGTCATGGATTTTGGTTACCGCGCCGATGTCCACACCGCGGGTTGGTTGGCCAATAACCATCAGTTGCGGATCGCGAGCAATCTCGCGGGCGATCACAAGCTTCTGTTGGTTCCCGCCGGAAAATGAGCCAATGGCGAGGCTTGGGTTTCGCGGCCGCACGTCCTGGCTTTCAAAATAACCTGCGGCTTTCGTCGCAATATCCTTCAACTTAAGAAGGCCATTCTTGGAGAAATCTTCTTCGCGCTGATAACCGAGGATGGCGTTTTCGCGCGCCGACATGCTTTCCACCACCCCGGTTTTTAGGCGGTCTTCTGCTACATGGGCCATGCCCATGCGCCGAAGTGCTATCGGGCTTGTAACCGTGCCCGCGTCCGCGATCACATCGTCACCATAGGTGATGGTGCCTGCGCTTACCTGTCGAAGGCCGGTGATGACCTCAAGAAGTTCTGTTTGCCCATTTCCTGCCACGCCTGCGATGCCAAGCACCTCGCCGTCCCGCACCTCAAGCGATACATTCTTGAGTGCTTCATGGCCTCGGCCATCCAGCGCTGAAACGGCTGAAAGCGACAGTCGAAGCGGGTGACCTGAAACCTCAGCCCTGCTGGCGGTACGGGCAATTTTCGCCCCCACCATCAGCTCCGCCAGTTCTGCGGCAGACGTTTCACTTGTCTTCTTGAGCGCCACAATTTTGCCAGCCCGCATGACAGTCACGTCATCGGTAATGGCCATAATTTCATGCAGCTTGTGAGTGACAAAAAGCACCGTTTTACCCTGTGCCTTCAACTGGCGGACAAGATCAAAAAGCTGTTCTGTCTCCTGAGGGGTCAACACCGCCGTTGGCTCATCCAGAATCAGCGTATCAGCCCCTTTATAAAGTGCCTTCAGGATTTCAGCCCGCTGTCGCACCCCAACGGAGAGGTTTTCAACCGGCTCATCAAACGGCAGATCAAAACCAAACTTGCTTTCAAGCGCCTTGAGCTTGTCCCGCGCCGCAGCCTTTGCAAGGCGCAGGTTAGAAGACCCTTCAGCACCGAGGATGATATTCTCTAAAACCGTGAAGGGTTCCACGAGCATGAAGTGCTGGTGCACCATACCAATGCCCGCAGCCATTGCGGCCATTGGGTTAGGGAAGTGGCTATGCACACCGTCCACCAAAATATCGCCGCCATCGGGGCGATAGAAGCCGAACAACATCTTGAGAAGTGTGGATTTTCCGGCACCGTTCTCCCCCACGATACCGTGCACGCTGCCCTTTTCCACCTGCAGTGAAAGGCCATCGTTGGCACGCACGTCCCCAAAATGTTTAGAAAGCTCTCTGGTTTCTATCGCCAACACCTGGGTCATGGGAATGTGTGCCTGCCTTAAGCCTTAGTGACCGGAGTTGCTGCCAGCCACGTCACCAACGACGATTTCACCGCTGATAATGGCGGCCCGCGCTGCATCCAGCGCGGTTTTCATATCGTCGGTAATCAGGCCTGCGTTATGCTCATCAAGCGCATAATCAACACCGCCAGCCTCAAGGCCCATCACACGGTGGCCGGCCTCCCATGTGCCTTCGCGTGCTTCTGTCATTGCAGTATAGACGGCAAGGTCCACCCGCTTGAGCATGCTGGTAAGCACCGAACCAGGCGCAACATGATTTTGGTTGCTATCCACACCAATCGCGAGTTTGCCGCTGTCTTTCGCGGCCTGAATAACACCAAGACCGGAGGGGCCAGCGGCAGAAAACACAATGTCCGCACCCCGCGCATATTGGCTTCGTGCCATCTCAGATGCCTTGATCGGGTCATTCCACGCACTTGGCGTTGTGCCTACATAATTCTCGATAATGGTCATGTCATCACGCACATAGGCGATGCCTTCACGGTATCCTTGCTCAAACCGGCGAATGAGCGGGATGTCCATGCCACCGATAAAACCAACGGTGCCCGATTCGCTCTTCATCGCCGCAATCATGCCCACAAGGAACGATCCTTCGTTTTCCTTGAAAGTGATGGATTGCACGTTGGGAAGATCAATAATCGCGTCAATAACGGTGAATTTTACGTCCGGGTACTGGCTTGCCACATTACGAACCGCAACGGAATAGCCAACACCCACGGCCACAATCAGGTCTGCCTTACGGCGGGCAAAACGCTTGAGCGCCTGTTCATACTGGGTTTCGCTCGAAGGCTCGAAGTCGCGGAAATCCGCGCCTGTCTCTTCCTTGAAACGCGCAGCACCCACATAAGCCGCTTCGTTGAAGGATTTATCGAATTTGCCGCCGATATCATAAAGCAGCACGGGCTGTACTTCTGCGGCCTGCACGGCACCCAAAGTAGCCCCCACAGCCACAAGACCAACAGCCAGCGCTTTCAAGCAAAATGCCTTCACCAAATTCGTCATGTATTTGTCACTCCCAGGCAGCATAAAGTTGAGCGGAAAATTGCGTCTTCATTTATGCCCTTATATTGTGGATTGGCGCAAGGGAACCAGAGCAGGACCGGTGGGTCAACCATTTTTGACGTTTTGGTCAAGATTAGGTCGACATTTGCTGCCCATGCCCCTATGAAATGGACATTTCCGGTAGGTGACGGAGTCTGAAGAATGACCCAAAATGTTACTGTGGTGGACCATCCGCTGGTGCAGCACAAACTCACACTGATGCGGCGCAAAGAGGCGAGCACAGCTGAGTTTAGAAAGCTTCTGCGTGAGATTGGCCTGTTTTTGGGCTATGAGGCGCTCAGGGATTTGCCGCTTGGCAAAATCCAGATCGACACGCCCATTTGCACAATGGAAGCCCCCGTACTTGCAGGCAAAAAGCTCACGTTTATCTCTGTGCTGCGGGCGGGTGATGGCCTTTTGGGGCCAATGCTTGACCTCGTGCCAAGTGCCCGGGTTGGCCAGATTGGCCTCGCACGTGATGAAGAAACGCTTCAACCCACAAAATATTTCTTTAAAGTACCAAACGATCTGACCGACCGGCTGAATGTGGTTCTTGACCCCATGCTCGCGACCGGTCATTCAGCTGTTCGGGCTGTGCAGGAAATCAAGGATGCGGGTGCTGTGGACATCAAGTTTGTCTGCCTGCTAGCCGCACCTGAAGGCATCAAAACCTTCACGGAAGCACACCCGGACGTGCCTGTTGTCACCGGCGCTATCGATGAGAGGCTGAATGAAAAAGCCTATATCGTGCCGGGCCTGGGCGACGCTGGCGACAGACTGTTTGGAACCAAAGGGGTTTAAGAAGTATGAGCGTTACCAAAAAATATGTAACCGCGCAGGAATTGCTGGACGATTCGTTCCAGCTCGGCATCCAAATTCTCCAAAGTGATTTCCGGCCCAAGTTCATTGTCGGTGTCTGGCGTGGTGGCACACCAACCGGTATCGCTGTGCAGGAAATCATGGATTATTACGGTGTTCACACCGACCATATCGCCATCCGCACCTCAAGCTACATTGGCATGCAGCAGCAGAAAGAGGTGAAGGTTCACGGGCTTGAGTACATCATCAACAACATCAATGCGGAAGACAGCCTTCTCATTGTGGATGACGTGTTCGACAGCGGCCGTTCGATTGACGCTATCGTCAATCACCTGAAGGCAAAATGCCGCCGCAACACGCCTGAGGTGATCAAGATCGCGACGGTGTTTTATAAACCAGAGCGCAATGTCACCAATCTGGTGCCGGACTTCTATTGCCATGAAACCGATGACTGGCTTGTGTTCCCACACGAACTTTCAGACATGACCAAAGAAGAAATCAAGAACCATAAAGGCCTTGTTCTGCCTGAGATTGAAGTCTAATCAAGCCTGCTGGAGTGGGGCGAGTATAGGGGATGAGTAATGAGCTTTGAGGACGTGCAAACCTGCGCAGGTTTTATTCGCGAGCGTTTCACCGGCGACATGCCCAAATTGGCCATGGTGCTTGGCAGCGGGCTCAACAGCCTCGCAGATGCCATTGAGGACGCCACCGTATTTTCCTTCATCGACCTGCCCGGCTTCCCGAAGCCAACGGTAGAAGGCCACGCGGGCCGCATGCTGATCGGAAAACTGGGCGGCAAGCCCGTTATTTGTATGCAGGGCCGCGCGCATGCTTATGAAGGCCATTCGGAAGAAAAGGTCGGTTTTGCAACGCGCGTCCTGTGGGCCTTGGGCGTTGAAATTCTGGTGCTCACCAATGCGGCGGGTAGCCTGCGTACAGAAGTTGGCCCCGGCAGCCTGATGGCGATCACCGACCATATCAATTTCTCGGGCATCAACCCGCTTGTGGGCGTGAACGACGACCGCTTCGGTCCCCGTTTCCCAGATGTCACCGAGGCCTGGAACAAGAAGCTCACCAAAAAGCTGCATAAGTGCGCCACCAGCCTGAACATCGACCTGCATGACGGTGTTTATCTGATGGCCAAGGGGCCTAATTTTGAAACACCCGCGGAGATCCGTGCTTTCAAAGTTATGGGCGCGGACGCGGTCGGCATGTCCACCGTGCCGGAATGCCTTGTGGCCAAACATGGCGGCATGAAGGTTGTGGGCATCAGCTCCATCACCAATCTGGCTGCTGGCATGCAGGCGGAACTTACTCACCATGAGACCATGGAATACGGCGCCATCGCTGCGGTAAATCTTGAGAAACTGCTTCGCGCCTTTGTGGAAGAAGTGCTCTGAAGCTTCCTATTCTACGACCCGAGCAGAATTGGCCCGAACATTAGTTCGGGCTTTTTTTTATCCAATTTGAGCTGGAAAGCCGTGCTGAGCACAAACAATAAAAAGGCCTGAACCGAGTTCAGGCCTTTGTTATATTTTGGATCTAAAGCCCCATACCTATTGGTGTTTGATCAGTAGGATTTGCCGCCTTCATTGGCGTCGCCGTAGGGCACCCAGATGTTTTTCACGTCCGTTGCCCGGCCCATCATGGCGCGGGCCGACATCTGCTCAGGGCTGGTGAAATCATAGGCTTTGCCATAGCTCAGCCACGCCCGCTTCATGTTGTCTGCCGTCGCTTCTTCAACGGCTTTTGAGCCCTCGCGGCTACCGAAATACCAGATACCGTCCACGCCATAGTGTTTGGCCAGCGGCATTGCCATCTCATCGCGTTTACCGGTAACGATATTGACCACGCCACCCGGCAGGTCTGAGGTTTCAAGGATCTGGTAAAAATCTGTCGCCAGCAGCGGATAGCGCTCTGACGGCACGATCACCGATGTGTTGCCAGCCGCAACCGCGTACGCCATCAGCGTTACAAACCCGAGAAGCGGGCTTTCATCGGGGCATATAATGCCAAGTGTGCCAATAGCCTCATTCATCGCCAGCGCCACACCGCGCATGGGCGGGCTATGCACCGCACCGTCATGCTTATCGGCAATCGCGGCGGCTGAGAACAAACGTTCGACTGAAAGCTCAACCTCACGCACCGCAGCTTTCTCCGTGGCGCCGGTCAGGCTCATCAGCTTCTCGGTAAATTCGTCAGCGCGGTAACTCAGGTTCTCTGCGATATAATAGAGGATCTGGGCTTTAAGATGTGCCGTTGTGCCAGCCCAACCAACCGCTTTTGTCGCTGCCTCAACCGCATTGCGAATATCCTTGTAGTTACCCTCGCCCACGAGGCTAACAAGGTTGCCCTTCTTGTCGACCACAGCTTTGCTGTCGCCGCCGTCTGGTCGCGCCTGCTTGCCGCCAATATACATTTTGGCGGTACGGTCCAGCCCCGGCATACCGGTGCCTGCTTTTGGCATCGCCGCCACTTCCGGGGCCGCAATCGGCGCCCAATCCCTAAGGGCAGCTTCATATTTTGGCTTGAGGTATGCGAGCATGCCTTCACGGCCACCTTCGCGGCCAAAACCACTTTCACGGTAACCACCAAACCCAACGGCCGCATCAAACATGTTGGTGCCGTTGATCCACACCACACCGGCCTTGAGCGCTGGCGCCACTTCAAGCGCACGGTTCAGGTTCTCAGACCACACGGTCGCCGCGAGGCCATAACGGGTGTTATTACCAAGCGCCACCGCTTCCGCCTGTGTGCGGAAGGTGATAGCCGTCAGCACCGGCCCAAACACTTCTTCTTTGAAGAGTATGTTGTCTGTGCCCACATCGGTCACTAGGGTTGGCGGGTAGAACACACCCTCGCCCGGCATGGCGCACGGTGCCTGCCAGATGGTGGCCCCTTCGCTTTCGCCCAAACGCACAAGGCTTTCAATGCGGTCCTTCTGTTCTTGGTCAACCACCGCGCCAATATCGATGCATTTATCCAGGCTATGCCCGACGCGCAGCGCCGCCATGCGGTGCTTCAGCTTTTCGAAAAAGCGGTCCGCAATGCCTTCCTGCACCAGAAGGCGGGAGCCCGCACAGCATACCTGCCCCTGATTGAACCAGATAGCATCAACCAAGCCTTCAATCGCACCGTCGATATCCGCATCCTCAAACACAATGTATGGCGACTTGCCTCCAAGCTCGAGGGTGAGTTTTTTGCCTGACCCCGCAATTGCACGGCGAATGATCTTGCCAACGTCGGTGGAGCCAGTGAAGGCGATCTTGTCGACATCTGAGTTAACAAGCATCGCGCCAGTGTCACCCTCGCCGGTAATGATATTCACCACACCTTTAGGCAGGCCCGCCTCCACACACAGTTCCGCGAACTTGAGCGCCGTGAGTGATGTGAACTCAGCTGGTTTCATCACCACTGTGTTGCCTGCGGCCAAAGCCGGTGCAATTTTCCAAGCGAGCATCAGAAGCGGGAAGTTCCAAGGGATCACCTGCCCGGCAACACCAATCGCTTCATGGCTTGGAAACTCTTCATTTATCAACTGCGCCCAGCCGGCGTGGTGATAGAAGTGACGCGCGACCAAGGGGATATCGATATCCCGGCTTTCACGGATCGGCTTGCCGTTATCAAGGCTCTCAAGCACAGAGAGCACCCGGCTGTGCTTCTGTACCAGCCGCGCCAAAGCATAAAGATAACGTGCACGACCGTGCCCACCGAGAAGCGCCCAGCGCCCCTGCGCCTTGCGGGCAGCAGCAACGGCGGCATCAACGTCGTCCTGCCCTGCGGCAGTGATATCAGCGAGCTTTTCGCCTGTTGCCGGGCTATAGGTCGCAAATGTTTTGGCATCCTTTGGTTTTACCCATTCGCCGTCGATAAACAGGCCAAAGCTGTGCCCATTGGCCTCAAGCCATGCGTCAACATTTTTACGGCTTTCCGGTGCAGGGCTATAGTCCATGCTCTCAAAACTTTCTTTGATTGTCATCTGGCCCTCCCTTAGCCCATTGGATGGCGGTAACCCGCCGAGTAGCCGCCAAAGGCATGATATTCTAACTGCCGCTCAAGATCGCCCAAGAGGCTTGATGCCCCGAAGCGGAACAGCTCCGGTTCAAGCCACGCGCGGCCAAGTTCTTCTTTCACCAATGTGAGATAAGTAACCGCATCTTTCGCGGTTTTAATGCCGCCTGCAGGTTTGTAGCCAACCTTGATACCGGTACGGTCATAAAAGTCACGGATCTGACGCATCATCACAAGGCTTACAGGAAGGGTCGCGTTCACGCCTTCCATGCCGGTGGATGTCTTGATGAAGTCTGAGCCTGCCATCATGGCAACCATGGATGCTTTGGCGACCTGATTGAGACTGCCGTGCTCCCCTGTCGCCAAAATGGTCTTCATGTGGGCCGAGCCGCAGGCTGCCTTAAAGGCTTTCACTTCGTCGTACAGCGCTTCCCAGTTTCCTGTGAGCACGTTGGAGCGGGTTACAACAATGTCGATCTCCCGAGCCCCTGCTTCAACGGAGCGTCGAATTTCCTCGAGCTTGGTCTCAAGCGGCGCAAGTCCCGCCGGAAAACCTGTGGACACAGCGGCGATCGGTACACTGGACCCCTTGAGCACCTTCGCCGCATCGGCCACCATGGCGTGGTACACACATACGGCACCGGTGGTAAGGCCCATATCAGCCATGCCAAATACATCAAGGATATCACGCCGGACCGGGCTCATGGCCTTCTGGCACAGGCGCTTCACACGGCCTGCCGTGTCGTCGCCTGCCAGCGTCGTCAAATCGATGCAGCTGATTGCCTTTAGCATGAACGCAATCTGAGCATCTTTTTTGACAGACCGGCGGGTGGCGATGGTGCCGGTGCGGCGCTCCACCGCGCTTTTATTGACACGGATGCTGTCCAGCCAATCGGCGTGGAAGCTTGTGCCCTGATTAACACAGGTCTCAGGTCTCGTCGCAGAAGTCATCGTCTGTCCCGGTATTGATTAAACTCGTGACTAAAAGCCAGTTCCTGACTGTAAGGTCAAGAATTTGTTTTGGCTGGTTCCTCGTTTTTCAAGAAGCCTGCTGCATATAACATCAGGCCCGCAATGAGATAACCCGCTGCCAGTCGGTGTGCCAACACTTCAGCGCCACCAAGGCTTGGGATTGCCCATGGCAGGTACATCTCGGACGTGGGCATGACCGAATGGATAATACCAAATTCAGTGCACAGGGCGGCAGCAAAAGCCGCGCAGGCCGCGCGGGTCATCTTGCGGTCAATGATCCAAACAATCATCGCCCCCCAGATGAGGCTTGTGAGGATATAGCCCCGCGCCATCGCACCCAGCAGCATATAGCCCGCAAGCCATTCTTGCGTGAGAAGCCCGTCCGCCACATTCACGACCCTACCGTACAAGTCTGACACTTTTGTGTGCGCATAATTAAGGATGGCGGGAACAGTTGCGAATAGCAGCGCCGGTGCATGCCGCGCATCACCACCCGCAAACGCAAGGCGCAGGATATCGCTTGCTACCACCACCAAAATCGGCTTCAGCACCGCTTCGGGGATCAACTGTGAAGCCAGCTCAATAATGCCGAGAAAACCGATTACAGTGACAACCGCAGTTGCGCCCAGAGCATACCCCGTGCGCGCACCCATGCGCTTGTAGGTGGCGTGGCCAAAATAGGGTGTGGTTTGCACAACACCGCCAAAAAGCGCGCTCACGGCTGTCGCCGCCGCATCAAGCCGCACTACTTTACCGGCGTCAAACTCATCGCCCGCAATGCGTGCACCCGCCACCACATTCACCGCGCTTGCAGCGATAAGAAGAGCGAACGGCAGAATAATACCAAGCTGATTGGTCACATCACCAAACACTGCCAGATAGCCTTCAATGGTCGGCATCGGCAACACGGGGCGGAAATCCACCGCAACGTTGATCACATAACCTTCGCCCGCGCCCGCAAATGCCAGCACATAATAAAGGATAGTGCCCGCCACAATCGCGAGGATCGAGCCCGGCATGTTAAAGGGCAACCGGTGGCCTGCGATCAGCGCAAACGCCATGATCACGAGCGATACAATGCCCACTTCCGGCAGGGAGAAGATGCCGTATATGGCCTCAGCCCCTAGCCACACGGTTGCGATACCCGCCATAGCGCCCACAAGCGCCATTTGCGGCAATTGCTGCTGCATAGCTCGGCCAAAGTAGGAAAGCCCGAACTTGATAGCTGCCATCCATACGGTTGCCGCCATGCCCAAAATCCAGGCTTTATCGGCCGCAGCTTCAACGCCCATGGCGTCCACATTCATGGCATAGGCTGGACCAATGATGAAGAAGCACATGCCAAAGAGCGTGGGCAAATCCATACCCAGTGGAATGCTGGTAAGCTTCTGGTTGCCTGTTTCCTCAACCGTTTTTTTGGTAAGCCAGGCAAACACAAGGTTGCCGAAAATGATACCAACGATAGCGCCCGGAATAATACGGGAGAAGATATGTTCCGCCGGGAAACTGAACGCGCCCATCAGCACGCTCGCCAGCACAAACATATTTACCGTTACGTCCAGAAAAAAAGCAACGCCCGCATTCAGGTCCGCTGAAAACTGTGATGGTGGCGGCGCGACCCCGCCCAGCGAACCCGTGTTGTTACTATCGGCCATTTTGTCCCCTAACTTCCATTTTTACGCATACCGCCCCCCGCGGCACGAGCATGTGTTCGTTTGTATTAGTTGAATGATGTGCGCTTGCGAACCGGAATGCGCATGCTGTCCTCGAAGGTGCGGAACCGCTCCTCCAGTTTCCATTGCATGCGCGCTTTTTCACTCTCGTTCAGCAGGGCCTGACACTCAGCGCCAGGATCTTGCCCTCTATCCACATCACGTGAGCACGCTTCACTGCCCCACAGGCTACTACCCGGCAGGAAGCTATAGGTTAGCGCGTTGCGTGAGGTGTGGCGAAGCTCAAAATACGGCACATCATATTCCGTATAGAACCGCATATATTCGTGTGTCAGATCGATGCGTGACACGCCCTCGTCATCGGTTGAAAGCGCATAAGGCACCAGCATATCGCGGTAAAGCGCGAGCGGATGTTCGGTGCCTGAAACACCAAGAATTGTGTCATTGCTGGTGAGGTTGATCTCAACCATGATCTCGTTTTCGACCATATGTTTGATCAGGCCTTCCATGTCCCACTCATAAACCACAGCAATACCGTGGCCAATGCGTTTGGCGTGGCCGATCTCAATGGCTTCACGCATATGGAAGGTAAGCTGATGAGGCCGCACAAGGCCAAGCGTCAGTTCACCCGCATGCAGCGCCACATTGCGCGGGCCCAAATTATTATAGAGATGGTCGATCATGCGCATATGCAGCGTGTAATCACGCAGCGCACGGAAGCCATCCTCTGGCGCCACAAGGTTCATGCCCACCATCTTCGGCTCGTCCGCCATCAGTTGCCAGCCAAGGATAAACTGGCCAAACACCATGGCCGGGTCAAACTCGCGCACCACCTGATGCAAGAGGCGAATTTCAACATCACACCCGGCATCAGGCGTATCGGAGCCACAGCCAAGAAGCTTGTTTTTTTTGGCATAGGCCGCGGCAATCTGCTTGCGAGCAGATGCCACCAGTTCCGGCATCTGTTGCCCGAACTTGCCTTTCATCAAAGCCTGATAATCTCCATTCAAATCGCCAGACAATTTCACATTGCCCAGAAGCGGAAACAGCTCAGGAAAGATGATGGTTTCCATCAGTTCTAGGTACAGAATGTTCTGCCGCCCCGCCCTGCGCGCCACTTCAGCAAGCTGGTCACCAAGCCGCTTGGGCGATGCTGCAATACGGGGAAAGGTGGCAAAAAAATCATTATGGCCAGACCAGTTGAGCGTCGGCACATAGGAACGGTTCGAAAGCGAGTTGATGATCTCCCTGCGGTGATCCTCATCCATGCGCGCTTCTTCCGCTGTCAACCAACCGCTGGCGGCGCATGTCTCTGCCGCTTTAAACTTGAGGGCTGGCACGCTCATGTCTGCGCAAAGACCATCTTCTGCGGCCCAATCGAGCCACGATTCGGCATATACAGCGCCGCGTAGGTGGTTGTGCAGGTCACCCCCCTTGGGGAAGCTTTCCATCATGGGGCGCAGGCGGCCATTTTCAGCCGACCAGGCGAGCACATCACCTGCCGTACGAGCCTTCAGGGCGCGCAAATCATCGGCCTCGGCTGACGGTCGGCACAGAAGCGCCACCACCAAAAGCAAGGTAAAACCGATGGTCCGCATATTTTCCTCCCTCAAGGCTTGCCGAAGCCAGACGAACTGCCTAGGCTCGCGTCACACCATATCCCAACATTCGGGCAAAGAACATAAGACAGATCGCGCATGGCCAAACTGTATTTTTATTATTCCGCGATGAATGCGGGTAAAACCACAACTCTCCTGCAATCCAGCTTCAACTATCAAGAGCGCGGCATGAACACAATGTTGTTCACGGCGTCTATTGATGACCGTTTTGGTGAGGCTGTCATTGCTTCCCGTATCGGCCTCAAAGCTGGTGCACATCTATTCGACGCGAATATTGACCTTTTTGTCAAGATTGCAGATGCGCTAAAAACGCGCCCCATCCATTGTATCCTTGTGGACGAGGCCCAATTCCTGACCAAGGACCACGTATTCCAGTTGGCGTCGGTGGCCGATGTGCTGAAAATACCGGTGCTTTGTTACGGCCTTCGAACTGACTTCCAAGCCACGCTTTTTGAAGGCAGCAAATGGCTTCTCGCCATCGCCGATGAACTGCATGAGTTGAAGACAATATGCAAATGCGGCTCTAAGGCCACCATGAACCTGCGCATTGATGCTGAAGGCCGTGCGGTAAGCGAGGGTGCGTCTATCGAGATCGGAGGCAACGACCGTTATATCGCGCTGTGCCGCAAGCATTTCATGGAGAAATTGAACGGCCCCGGCAAGTTGCCGGAGCTTTCACCAACCGCGCTGGATATGGACAGCTGAGGGCTAGGATTGCCTTATACGCTTTTTGGGTTTGAGGCCAAAATCCCGGCGACCAAAGCGGTAGATGAGAAGCGCCAAGCCTGAGAGCGCAAAGATAAAAGCCGTTCCCGCAGCCACCATCACAAGCGGGTTATTGAAATTATCTCGCGTGTCATAATCCATGATGTGCAGCATCCAGAAGAAATCATAGAAGCGCCAAACATCATTCCTTCGTGCCACCACGCGCCCGCTTGAGGGGGACACATAGATAAGCGTGCCCTCTTCGTCATGCATATCTACCTGCCACACGGGTGTTTTGCCACGGTAGTCATAAGGGGCAATGTCCAGCAGTGTCGCTGTCGGAACACCAGCTTGGCCCGTAAAATCAGCTTCGGCAACCGCAAGCGCATATGCCTCATCAAGCGGTGTGAGCTTCTCACCACCCTCAGCTGTATAGGCCGCCGAACTCCCGTCCGCGAAGGTCAGTTCTATCGCCTGTTTGCCCGCGATGGTCCGTGCCTGCGCTGAAATAATGTCAGGATTACCAAGCGATGTGAGCAGGTTGCCAAGCTCATCGGCTGACAACGGCGTAGGATTTTGCACTGAAAGGTTGTGCTCCCCGCGCACCTGCTGGATCGGTATCCAGGTCATTACAACACCGCCAAGCGTCCAGCACAAAAACTGGAGGCCAACGATTAAGCCGACCCATTTGTGAATTTTACTGACAATTTTATGCGCCCGCACCGACTTAGCCCCCCGCTGCTCAAAACTTCTCTATTTCTTGGCTAGCACAGCAGGCCGAAAAGGCAAGCTTTTGGCGGCTTTCTGCCAGTTATCTACTGGCTTCAAACTGTGATAATGCCAGCCGGGAAATTTCATCGATCGTTTAAATATCGAATAATATCTTATACTTAAGATAGAATACTGCGACATTATAGTCACAGTATGGACCGATTGTTACATTTGTTACAAAAGAGCCAGTGCTGAACACTCCCATTATGGTTAACCCGCCCGTCTCGGTGTTGGAGCCCTTGCGTATTTTTAGTGCTCCGGGGAGGGAGGACGCTTTTCGGTTACCTGAAAAACATCGTCCCGCATGTGAAAAACCAACAGGGAGAATAAGGCAATGAAACCCAATTTCAGCCGAACAAAGAAAGTGCAATTGCTCGCAAGCTGTGCAGCAGTAGCCTTTGCATATACAACCCCTACTTTAGCGCAAGACGCTGCTGTGGAGGAATTTGAGGAAGTGGTGGTCACGGGGTCCCGTATCCGCCAAAACCCGCTTGAAGCGCAAAACCCGGTGCAGATCCTTTCTGCTGCCGATATTGACCAGTCTGGTCAGGTGTCGATTGCAGATTTCCTGCAACGCCTGCCAATCGCTGGCTCAGCCATCAACCGCACCAACAACTCATCTGGTAACCTTGGCTTCCCGCCTGACGGCTCCGGCATTGGTGCTGGCGCAAGCCAGATCGACCTTCGTTACCTGACTGCCAAGCGTGTGCTTGTGCTGGTGGACGGTAAGCGCTGGGTTCGCGGCTCAAGTGCATCTGGCGTTTCAGGTGCTGTTGACCTCAATACCATCCCGACCGGCATCATCAAATCGATCGAGGTATTGCAAGACGGCGCGTCCACCATTTATGGGTCTGACGCTATCGCAGGCGTGGTTAACATTAAAACCCGTGACGACTATGAAGGCTTCAGCGCAAGCGCTTATTATGGCATGTTTGATGAAGGCGACGGCAAAACGCAGGAATATGATGTTTCATGGGGTGCATCGGGCGACCGCACACGCATCCTTGTTGACCTGAGCTATACCAAACAGGGCGCCGTGGAAGCCGCAGACCGTGAGCTGACAGCTTATGCTATCCCGTTTGAAAACCTTGGTGCTTCATCCGGTACACCGCAGGGTCGCTTTGTGTTCAATAACGACTTTGGCTCCATCACGCCAAACGACGGCGCAGGTGCGGTGCCAAACTTTGACCCCGCCGACCCGACCGGGCCAAACTCAGACTATCACGCGTTCACGCTGGCTGACCGGTTCAACTACTCACCCTACAACAAAGTGATGACGCCAAGTGAGCGCATCAACATTTTTGCCAAGGCTGAGTATGACATCACAGACGCCATCAAAATGACGACCACAGCGGCATACAACAATCGCCGCTCTGTAAGCCAGGCAGCGCCTGAGCCGCTCTTCTTCGGCACCGACGCTGGCGCGGGTTTCTGGATGGACAATATCGTTGTGCCGGAAGACCACCCGTTCAACCCGTTTGGCATTGAACTAAACCCGACAACCTTCGCTTTCGGCGGTCGTCGTCCGATCGAGGCCGGGCCTCGTGTCTTCACCCAAAATGTTGATACATGGTATGTGTCCAACACCATTGAGGGTGAGGTCGAGTTCGCGGGCCGCAATTGGTATTGGGATGTGAACGGTACGTATTCACAGAGCCAGGCCAATCAGGTGAAAGAAGGCGCGTTTAATGCCCGCAAGATTAGCGAAGCGCTTGGTGACCCGGCAGTTTGCGCGGCCAACCCAAGCTGTGTACCGCTTAATATCTTTGGTGGCCAAGGTCCAGACGGCAACGGCACCATCACCCAGGCCATGCTCGACTACATCACCTTCACGCAGAAAGACGAAAGCCGTCAGAAACTGGCCGATTTCTCTGCGAACGTGGCAGGCGAGTTGTTCGACATGCCAGCGGGCCCACTTGGTATTGCCCTTGGCTGGGAATACCGCGAAGAAGAAGGCCGCTTTATCCCTGATAACGTGGTGTCATCCGGTGAAACTGCTGGTGTGCCGGCAAGCCCAACCTCGGGCCATATCCATGTGAAAGAGTTCTACGGTGAGATCAACGCACCGCTCCTCAGTGATATGTCCTTCGCAAAATATGTTAACCTGAGCGCCGCGTTCCGCACGTCAGACTATAATACCTCTGGCAGCAATACGGTTTATAAGGTTGGCATGGCATGGCAGGTGAACGACGACCTTACCTTCCGTGGCAACTGGTCTGAAGGCTTCCGTGCACCCAACATCGGGGAACTTTACAACACGGGGTCGCGCTTCGACAGCACGATCAGCGATCCCTGTAACTCCGGTGGTGGCAACACACCGCACGCAAACTGTGCGGCGCTTGGCGTGCCGGCTGATCTCGTGCAGATCAACCCGCAGATCAGCGTCACCACAGGTGGTAACGCGAGCCTGACACCTGAGACCGCAGAAACATGGACCGCAGGCATGACCTTCAGCCCAACCGGCATGGCCGATGCCATGGGCGTGCAGGGCATCACGTTTGAGGCAAACTACTATAACATCGCCATGGAAAACGTGATCCAGGCACCAAATGCCTCGGAAGTTCTGTCTGGTTGTGTGGAAACGCTGTCTGATGTCTTCTGCAACGCAGTAACCCGCACGGCAAACGGCCAGGTAACCCGCATTGACGGCATCCTGACCAACATCGCAGCCATCGACACACAGGGTATGGACTGGTCGATCTCCCTCGAGACAATGCCGGCCGATTGGGGTCAGCTTCGTTTCAAGTGGGTAAACAGTCACCTCTTCAAGTTTGAAGAGTCTGTACCAAACGCAACGGGCGGCATCGATGTGGTTGACCGTGCTGGTACTGAGCTTGGCTCACCAGAGCGTGCCTATGTGAAATACAAGTCCTCACTCTTCATCGACTGGACACGTGAAGAATGGACAGTGGGTGCCACGTTCCGTTACCTCGGCAGTGTTGACGAGGGCTGCGGCGGCGTGATCGGCGACTTTGGCTTCACCCAGTACTGCACGAACGGTGCTGACGGCAATACGCTCGGTGACACATTCTACACGGACATGCAGTTCACCTATCGTCCGGAAGCGTGGGAAGGTTTCGCCTTCACGCTTGGTGTGCAGAACTTGCTGGATCAGGATCCACCACTATGCACGACCTGTGACCTCAACAACTTTGACGGCACAATCCACGCAACACCGGGCCGCTTCTTCTATGGCCAGGTACAGTTCAAGATGTAATCTTGGGCTTAAGCCTTTAAACAGGAAAGGCGCCTCGCGGGGCGCCTTTTTCATTGGGTGGAGCTCAGTTTTAGCTGGCGTTGTGGCCAAGGATCGACTTGACCTCAAGGAAATCCGCGAACGCATGGTCGCCCCATTCCCGCCCGTTGCCTGACTGCTTGTAACCGCCAAACGGTGCTGAAAGGTCACCTGCGGCGCCATTGATATATACCATGCCGGTACGCATACGGGATGCTACACGCTGTGCCCGTGCGTGATCCTTCGACTGTACGGCACCGGACAGCCCGTAAAGGCTATCGTTTGCAATGCGCACAGCCTCGTCCTCATCTTCATAGCCAATGATCGAGAGCACAGGACCAAACACCTCTTCCCGTGCGATGGTCATCTCGGGCTTCACGTCCGCGAACACAGTTGGTTTCACGAAAAAACCTTCCGGGCAGCCGTCCGGCCTGCCGGTCCCGCCTGCTACAAGCCGCGCACCTTCATCAATCCCGATCTGGATCATCTCACCCACTTTATGGAACTGCGCCTCATGCGCGATAGGCCCCATGGTGGTCTCGTCCTTGTTCGGGTCACCGGTTACAACGGTGGAAACCGCTTGCGCCGCAATTGCCGCCGCTTCGTCCATGCGGCTATGGGGCACCAGCATGCGGGTAAGTGCGGTACAGGTCTGGCCAGTGTTACGCATTACGCTCGCTGCCTCACGCGCTACAACGGCTTCAAGGTCTGCGTCATCGAGCACAATATTGGCTGACTTGCCGCCAAGTTCCTGCGCCACACGTTTGATGGTCTTGGCCGCATTGGCCTGCACAGCCGCCCCCATACGGGTTGAGCCGGTGACCGACATCATATCAACGCCTGGGTGGCCGGAAAGTGCTTCACCCACCGATTGGCCTTCACCGTATACGAGGTTATAAACACCCTTCGGCACACCAGCCGCGTGCACCATCTCGGTGAAAAGCTGCGCGCTATAAGGCGCCACTTCGCTTGGCTTCAGCACCATGGCGCAGCCGGTTGCAATCGCGGGCGCAACCTTGCAGGCGATCTGGTTGATCGGCCAGTTCCAAGGTGTGATCATGCCCACCACACCAATCGGCTCCTTGGCAATGCGGGTGGGACCACGGTCTTCAAAAAAGCTGTAGTTCTTGAGCGCTTCGATCGCGGCCATCAGGTGCCCAATGCCAGCTGGTGCATGCGCACGATTGGCAAGAAACTTGGGCGCACCCATCTCAAGCGTGATCACCTCGGCCATCTCAGCAATGCGCTTCTGATATTCGGCCGCCAGGTTTTGGAGAATTTCCAAGCGGTCTTCGCGGGAAGTGAACTGGAACGTCTCAAACGCTTTCCGCGCGGCGGCAACAGCCCGATCAACATCGGCTGCGTTGCCCAGCACCATCTCACCCGACTTTCGCGCCGTGGCCGGGTTAGTGATGTCGCGTACGCTGAAGCTATCCGCATCCACCCATTCGCCGCCGATATAATGTTTGTGAAGTGTGCGCATCGTTTCCTCCGTACGTGATAAGAACTTACCCGCTAGATAGGGCCTTCCGCATGGCAAAACAAGGTGGCCATGCTTAGAACGGGGTTTTGCCTCGGCGTTTTTTCATCGCTTTAGAAAACATCGTGCGCCAGCGGTTAGGCATCCAGCGCTGTAGCCGGTCAACCCGCTTGGCGTCAGCGCCCACAAGGATGCGGTATTGCCCGCGCGCCACACCATCAAGAATGATTTTCGCGGCACCTTCGGCTGTGGTCTCTACCATATCGTTGAAGCCTTCTTGCGCACGCTCCGCGCTCGTGTCGCCATCCACGTTATGGATATGTTTGCCGTTCCGCACGATGTTGGTATCCACACCGCCCGGATGCACGCTGTGCACCTGCACACCAGTGTCTTCAAGCTCGTAATAGAGCGACTCGTTGAAGCCTTTCAGCGCGTGTTTTGCGGCACAATAGGCGGATTGGCTGCTAACACCGATAAGCCCAAAAAGGCTGGAAATATTGATGATGTGGCCATGCCCACGCGCCAGCATATCTGGCAGAAAAGCCTTGGTGCCGTACACAGGACCGTAAAAATCCACATTCATCACCCACTCAAGATCCGCATAGCTCATTTTATCAACCGTATCGGACAGTGAGACACCCGCATTGTTGAACACAGCGTCGATAGGCCCAAGTATTGAGGCCGCGTCTTTCGCTGCAGCCTCAACAGCAACGCTGTCAGACACATCAAGGTTGCGCGTATGCACGTTCATCTGATGCGCTTTCGCAAGCTTCTTGCTTTCCGCAAGGCCGGTCTCGTCCACGTCTGTCAGGTAAAGCGCCACACCGTTCCGCGCAAGCGCGAGCGCGAGCGCGCGACCAATGCCCGACGCCGCACCTGTGATGAATGCGGTTCTAATTTCAGCCATCCTTGCCCCTATCAATTACCAAAGTGCTGATTTAAAAATGCGCCTATACCCGCAATCGCCTTGCGGCCTTCAGGGATAATGATGGCGGAGAAATGCCACACATGATGCATTTTTCGCCACACATCCAACGTAACTGCCACACCCTCTTCCCGCGCGCTCGTTTCAAAGCGGATGCTGTCATCAAGGAGGATTTCGTCCGATCCCACATGCACCAGCACGGGCGGCAAACCAGCCTGTACGCCAAAAAGCGGGGAACACCGCGGGTCATCCGCCGGAATATCCCCACGGTATGCATCGGCGGCATAATGAATGCCGTCAGGGTCCAGCATGACGTCTTTGTCTGCGTTTGTGCGAATGCTGCCGCCCGCACCAGTGAGGTCAAGCCATGGTGATATCAGCGCCAGTGCTTTGGGCCGCACCCGACCACTGTCACGGATCGCATGCGCCACAGCAAGAGTCAGCCCGCCCCCTGCGCTGTCGCCGGACATCACAATCGGCATGCCCGGATGGTTCTCGGTAATCCAGTCATACGCCCTGAGCGCATCTTCGATGGGGACCGGGCATTTGTGTTTTGGTGCCAAGCGGTAATCCAGCAGAAAAACGCGGGCGTTCAAAGCTTTTGAGAGGCGCCAGCCAAATTCCCGGTACGGCTTTGGACCACCCCAAACATAACCACCACCGTGTGAATAAAATAGAATGCGGTCTTCACGCGCGCCTTTGGCCGTAATCCACTCGCCTTTCACACCATCGGCCGTGCTAACCTTTTCAATCTTGCATTTGCCTTTTGGTGGGCCCGGTAATCGGGCCTCCATCACCTTGAGTGACTTATCGAAATTCTCAAGCCGCACGGCATCTGGCGTGCCCGCCGGCATATTTGGCCGAAAAGCCGCCTTGATCTTGCGGCGTACAAGCCACGCTTGAATTGACATTACCTTCCCCCTTTTAAGCTTTGTCAAACCAGCTCCGCTTGACAAGGCAGCGCGCCGCCATATTAATGATGTTCATTACATAGTCAATCTCGGTCAGCAACTGCTGACTACACTATGCGCCTTGGGGAAGGATGGGGAAATGAAGAAATACTTATGTGCGCTTCTGGGCGCCGGGCTCCTGCTTTCAGCATGTGATGAAAGTGCGGAGAAGAAAACATACACGGACGAGTTCAGCGCGCCGGATTACCTCATTGAGTTTGGCAAGATGTTCCAGGAAGGTGTGCAGAAGGTCTCAGACGCGCCTGTATGGCTTTATACCAACATTGGTGGCGGCATCCCCAACACGGTGGTTATTGAAGGTGATAACGGCCTTATCATTGTGGACACCACACTGAAACTGGAAGACGGCCAGAAAACCCTGGCCATGATCCGCGAGCGAACGGATAAACCGGTCAAGGCGGTTATCTATACCCACCACCACAATGACCATGTTGGTGGCGCAAGCGCCTTTGTCTCCCCCGAAGATGCCGCGGCGGGCAAAGTACCTGTCATCGCAGCAAGCAACTTTGTACGCGAGATGCAGGACGAAAACGCCGTCACCATCCAGATCATGGGCATGCGCGCCCTTTATATGTATGGCACACTGTTGGGTGATGAAGGCGACGGCAAGGACTATCACGTTGGCCTTGGCGGGCGCATCAAACCCGGCACTATGGGCTATGTGGAACCCAATACGTTTGTCGCGGGCAAACGTGAGATGACCATAGACGGCGTGCGCATGGAACTGTTTCAAACCAGTGGTGAAGCCGCGTCTCATATTGCCGTCTACCTGCCTGATTATGACGTGATGCTCTCGGGCGATGAAATACAGGGGCCAACCTTCCCCAACCTCCACAGCCTGAGGGGCACCAAACCGCGCGATGCCAACAAATGGATTGATGCCATTGACGCCATGCGCGCCTACTCGCCTCGCGCAATGGTGCCCAGCCATGGGCCGATAGTGGAAGGTGAAGCTGAGGTAGAGCGCATCTTCCGCATTTACCGCGATGCTATTCAGTGGACGCACGACCAGGCCGTAAGGCTGATCAACCAGGGTTACACACAGGAAGAACTGGCCGAGGCGTTGCCTGCCCTGCCGGAACACCTGACCATCACCCCCTGGACACGGGAAGTATACGGCACGGTCAAGCATAGCGTACGGAACTATTTCACCGGTTATATCAGTTGGTGGGACGGTGACCCAGCTACGCTGAACCCCACACCGCGTGTGGAGCGCGCAACACGTATGATCGCCCTGATGGGAGGACGTGGCCGCGTGTTTGCCGAGGCCGAAAAAGCCATGGCGAGCGGTGACCCACAATGGGCGTCAGAGCTTTTGACCCACTTGATCCGCGTAGACCATGATGACCAAGAGGCCAGGCGCCTTAAAGCCCACGCACTCAGGCAAATCGGCTACGGCACACTCAATACCAACTGGCGCGGCTTTTACCTCACCGGAGCAATGGAACTTGAGGGCGACGTGGATAGCGTTGCGATCCAAAACCGCCTGCGCACACGCTTTAACGCAAGTGCTATCCCGAGCAAACGGCTGTTGGAACTATTACGTTACAAACTTGTGCCAGAAGACGCTGGCGACAAGCACCTGATTGTAACCTTCACCTTCCCTGACCGGGAAGAAACTTTCTCGCTTGAGCTACGCAACCAGATTCTCGCGATACATGATGGCCCGGTTGAAGGGGCTAATGCCACGCTCACGCTTGATCGCACCACTTATGACGCCATGATCCGGGGGGAGACCAGCTTTGCCAAAGCACTGCTCGCGGGCGATGTATCGCTTGAAGGCAGCAAGCTTGATGTGCTCAGCTTCTTTGGCTCATTTGATCTGGACACCAAAGCCATCCCGCTTGTAGTGCGCTAAAGCGTGAAACATACCAAAAGGCGCGTGAAACATAGAGCTTGCAATCATTAATGGAAATCATTAGTGATTTTTGCAGGGTTGAAAAGATCTGGGACAAAAATCTAGGAGAGACGGGTGGCCAAAAAAACAACCGGTGGCCCGGGCGACGGCAAAGCCAAACGGGCTGATGCCACACGTGCTGCACTTATTGATGCAGCCGAACGGCTCATTGCACAAAAAGGCCTCGCGCATGTTTCAACGCGCGAGATACTACAAGAAGCTGGCCAGCGCAACCAATCTGCGCTGCAGTATCACTTTGGGTCTAAGGCCGGACTTGTACGCGCCACCATCAGTGAACGCACGCACGAAATTGATGACCGCCGTCTGGAGCTCATGGACGACTGGGTGCAAGACCCCACCCTGCGTGAGGTTGTTGAAGTATTGATCCTGCCGCTTGCAGAGCGCGCGGAAACCGATGTGCGTGGCCGGAACTATCTTATCTTCCTTGGGCAGGCCATCACCCAGCCGGACTGGGACTTAAGGCGCGCCATCAAGGATTTTGAAATCATCGGACTGGAACGAGCCTACAGGCATTATGATCGCCTGATGGCCCACCTTGATGATGATGAACGCATCATGCGGCAGGAAATTGCCTATGATGTCAGCGTGCTGACGCTCAAGCGCTGGTGCCTGCGCGATTGCCCTAAAGACGCACGCAGCGTCACGGCCATCATCACAGACTCTGCTGTTGCCATCCTGGATGCTGAAGCTGAGTTCTGGAGCAAAGCTCGCGCTCGCTGAGAAGGTACGCCACCCCTAGCTGGCGGCGGCTGTTGGCGCGACAAGAAAGTTGGGGCTGGGTTTCCCGAAAAAATAACCCTGCCCATAGTCAACGCCCATTTCCCGCAGCAGGTTTGCATGTTCCTGCGTTTCCACCCATTCCCCAACAGTGACAATATCGAGGTCTTTGCACAAAGTTACCATAGAACGCAGAAATGCCCTGTCTTCCTTGCTGGTCAGTGCGTCTTTAATGTAGGCGCCGTCAATTTTCAGTGCATCCACCTTGAGCTTCTTTAGGTACTGGAAGCCCGCAGCGCCCGCGCCAAAATCATCCAGATAGACCTTGAAACCGATCGCGCGCACTTCGTCCAGAATTTCGCTCAGCAGGTCAAGGTCATGGATCTTGGCTGACTCTGTAATCTCTAGTGATAAATATTGCTTCAGGTCCTTGTTGCCGCGCAGCAAGGACATCAGCTCAAAAATGAATCCCTGATTAGACAGAGAACGCCCTGAGAGGTTCACCGCGATGCCAGGGGAGCCGCCCTTTTTGAGCATGCCCCGGATTTTGGCGATCGCCAGGTTAATTACAGCATAGTCAAATTCATCAATCAGCCCAATATCTTCTGCGAAACGGATCATTTCCCACTGAGTTTTGATAACAGGTGGCAGCTCGAAACGGGTCAGCGCCTCAAAATGATGGGTTGTGGCTTTCTTGAGGTCAACAATCGGCTGGAATACAAGTGAAAAACGTCCCTCGTCCAGCACCTCGCGGAAGGCTCGCACACGCTCCGTAGTTTCACCAATCAATGTGCTGCAATTCTTCTGAATTTGGTCGACCGCAAAACCTTCATTGCCTGAGGCAAAGCTTTGCAAGCTGAAAATCAGCGCCCGCATATTGTCGGTTTCGCTTAGCCGTGCTTCAGAAGCATCGATGGTTGCCCCCTTCAGCGTCACGCCTGTCGCGCGCGCAAGCTCTGCTGCAATATCAGCAGCTTCTTTCTTGGGGCTGGTTTTGTCGTGCACCACAGCAAACTTATCATCTGCGATTTGTGTGGCATGGGCGCCACCAACCGAGAAGGATTGCAAATAACGCTCGATATCCAGAAGCTTTTCGTCGTCGAGATTCTGACCAGCCGAAGCTTCCAGAACCGTCACCAGCATGTTTTCTGCCGCGTCCGGATTGCCTTCAAACAGGCCCTCCAAGCGGTTGAAGAACTCACGTTTTTTATCTTCCGTTTTTTGCGCTGGAGTGTTCTTGCTGTCGCTTTTACCCAACCTATAGGGCTTTGAAAGCACCATATAGACCCGGTCTTCAGCGGTCGGCAGTTTGGCGAGGAAAACAGCAAATTCTGTTTTAGCCGCGCCTTCTTTCCCAATGGAAATAACAAACGGTCCAAGCCGGTTGGCCCCCGTCAACATTTTGACCGAGCTTTCGATAACACCCCGGCCACTTTTTGTCAGAAAATCCAGAAAATTAAGGCCGCCACCAACAGTGCCGAGTGTATTTTTGATAGCACCATCCGCATTCAGGATACGGAAATCCATATCAAGCTCGAGAAGTACGTCTCCAACACAAAATGCGTATCCCAGGAATCTGTCTGGTACCTTGGTCATATCCACTCACAATAGCTACCCTGTGGCTCCCAGATATATTGACCAAGCGCCACGCCCCATGTGCTATTTGGCACAGATAAGGTTATCAAATCGTAAAATGATGCCCAATAATCTGCTCCTTCTATCAATTTTAAGCAAAATCATTAGATAATGCAAACCGTTAAAATATATGGACTTTTTCATCAGTCGAAGCGGCCATGGAAGTGCATAGTGAGAATAATGGACCGGGCTGACAGTAGGCTTTCTAAGCCAACAATACTTATAGTTAATAAAACACCACTTATCAGTGCGCGCCCATTTCACCAATATGTCAAATAAGCCAGCTAAGGGGAAAGGCATCACCATGTGGAACACTTGCCAAAACGGGCCGCAGGTGGCAGGATTTCGCATCTTATTGATGAATTTATCAGTATAAGACCAAGCGTTCGGGATGCTGCCCATCTGCATCCGTCCATGCTCAGGGGGAATATAATGTTTGACCGCCAGCCTTCCACCACCCGCCGTGCGTTTATCGGCACCATAGGCGCCAGCTTGGGCGCCTTGTCCCTTCGCGGGCATGCAGCGCGCGCGGAAGCCAGCGTGCATTACACCCATGGTGTCGCAAGCGGTGACCCTTTGGCAACCAGCGTGATTATATGGACACGCGCGCTGCCCGGCGATGGCACCCCGAAAAACCTACCGCTTGAATGGCAGATTGCAACCGACGATGAGTTCACTGATATCGTCTCGAGCGGTGAAACCTCTGCGCTTGTTGCGCGGGACCATATCGCGAAGGTGGACGCTGGCGGACTTGAGCCCGGGAAAAATTATTTCTACCGCTTCAAGGCTGAAGACGGCACTACAAGCCCGGTGGGACGCACCCGCACCCTGCCGCGCGAAGGTGTTGCAAGCGTCAAGTTCGGTGTAGTGTCCTGCTCCAACTACCCACAGGGGTATTTCAACGTTTATAAGGCGCTGGCGGAACGTGATGTCGACGCGGTTTTGCATCTGGGCGACTATATCTATGAGTATCCAGAGGGCGTTTATTCAAACGCTGCAGCCGTTGCCAAAGGCCGCGCGGTAAAACCCAAGCATGAGCTCATCGCACTTGAGGACTACCGGGAGCGCTATGGCCTCTACCGATCAGACCCCGACCTTCAGGCCGTGCATGCAGCCCATCCGTTTATCTGTGTGTGGGACGACCATGAGATTGCCAACAACAGCTGGAAAGACGGGGCTGAAAACCATAACGAGGGTGAAGGTGAGTATGCTGTCAGGAAGGCCGCGGCTATCCGCGCCTATCACGAATGGCTCCCGATCCGCGACCGAGTGAAGGGCGGCGCAGGCCCCATTTACCGCAGTTTCAACTATGGTGGGATCGCATCTCTTATCATGCTCGATACCCGCATCGAAGGCCGGGACAAACAGCTTTCTTATGAGACAGACCTGCCTTACCGCACGCTACCGTTTGACATGCGCGATGAGGCTAACCCCAAGGCGATCCTGAGTGCGGAAGCCATGGAAGGCGTGCCCGAGAATGCCGTCCAGCATATTCCGGTACCCTTTGACCTGCGCGGCGAGAAGCCTGCGCCCATGACAGACCTGACGGAGATCAACAAGCTGGACCCTAAGGCACTGCCACAAGGTTTCAGTTACCTACCAGATGGCGAGAAATTCAAATCCGACGTGCTGGGCGCAAAATCACGCACCATCCTTGGCAAAATTCAGGAAGACTGGCTAGCAGCAGAGCTCAGACGCTCGAAATCGCAGAATATCCCATGGCAGGTGCTTGGCCAGCAGCTTCTGGTGGGCAAGGTAACCATGCCTATGCTGCAGGACAGCGACCTTGATTTCAACAAACCCACCTACATCAGCAAGGAACGCTTTAAAGCAGCGCAAATGCTCGCCCAGATGGGCCTGCCCTTTAACCTGGATTTCTGGGATGGGTATCCCACCTGCCGCGACCGGGTGTTTGACGACATAAAGGATAACGCGAAAAACGCTATCTTCCTCGCAGGAGACACCCATAACGCCTGGGCCTTCAATCTCAGGGACAAGCGCGGCGACGCCGTGGCTGTGGAATTCGGCACACCTAGCGTCAGCTCACCGGGGCTTGAGACCTATATCCCGGCGGAGCCGGACGTGGTCACAAACGCGCTCAAAAAATCCAGCCCTGAACTGGCTTATCTCGATAGTACCCACCGTGGCTGGCTTGAATTGAGCCTCAACCGGGAAGAGGCCGTCGCCAACTGGTTCTATGTCTCAACGGTGTTGGAGCAGGAATTTGAAGTGATCTCTGGGCCAAAAATGACCACAATGGTTGGCAGTCACACGGTCACATAATGCGCACAGGATGTGCCCGGTTATCTTGAACCGGGCACTCGCTTTTGATGCGATCAATGCCAGGATGGATCGTGGCTTTGCCGATAGGCGGGGCGATCCTTGATACGCCGCACGTAAGCCGCAACTTTTGCGCTCGGTGCCTCCAGCCATCCAAACTGAACAGCGAAATCCAAAAACCCACCGAATACAACATCGGCAGCCGTAAATTTATCTCCCAATGCCCAATCAGTTTCGGGTGTCATCTGCTCGATGGTTGCAAGGCACCGGCCCAAGTCACCAAACCCCACTGACTGTGCAGGATAGTCTTCTATACCCAATGACTTGAGGGTAAACATTGGCTCCAGAGTAGTGCCCGGAACGAACATGTATCGGTAGTATGTACCGCGCTCATCAGAGCCCATATCAGGTGCAAGACCTTTCTCAGGAAATTTATCCGCAAGATATGCGCAAATTGCTGCAACCTCCGTAACCACGACATCACCATCCACCAAAGTGGGGACCTTCCCCATTGGGTTAACCGCGCGGAACTCTGGTGTGGCTGTTTCACCATTTGTGAAATCGACAACTACCTGTTCATGGGCGGCATCAAGCTCAAGAAGCATCCAGTGCGTTGTCACCGCCCTGCTCATAGGATTAAAATAATGTTTCATTGCAAACTCTCCTAAACTTTGAGCCTGCACCCTACATGCCCACCCCGACAAAAATTGTCAGGAGTGTGTTGTTCAATAAGCTATAAGGCTGGAGACTACTGCCGACCTCGAACCAATGCCGCAAAGCATCCGATGGCAACCTCCCCAGAAGTTGCCTCCTGAATGATGGCGTATGGCGCTTTTTCCACTCATTGTAGGTCGCTGGCCTCTATCTCCTGCGCCAGCCCGATGAGGATTCCTTCCGGCCCACGAATATAGCAAAGACGGTAGATATTCGCGTATTCAACCACCTTGCCGATAAGTTCAGCGCCAAGCGGGTATAGCCGGGCAAGCGTTTCGTCGAGGTCCTCGACCGTGAACATAACACGCAGATAGCCAAGAGCGTTAACGGGATCGCGGCGATGGTCAGCCGCAACAGCCGGTGTCTCGAACCGTGAAAGCTCAAGTCTGCTGTGGCCGTCGGGTGTCACCATCATGGCAATCTCACAGCGCATACCCCTTAGGCCCGTGACACCTTCAGCCCATTCACCTCCGACTGAGGTTCTCCCCTCCAGAGAAAGGCCCAGTTCCATGAAGAAAGCGACAGAAATGTCCAAATCTTCAACCACGATACCGACATTATCCATACGCTTAATGCTCATGATATCTCCCTGGCATCTCGCACTCCGTCCGCGGAACTATAGCTCGTCAAATTGCGGCAGATCATCGGTGATGGTATGCCACGGTGCTTTGGAACCCACATAGATGTGGCGCGTGGGTTTGAGCGAAGGTTCGTCCATCAGCGTGCCCATGCTTACATGGACATACTGCCCGTCCCGTACCAAAGAATAAAGGAAAGAACCACAGGTGCGGCACCGCACATCATGGTCCACTGCCCCACCATATATCATCAAATTATCACCGCCGCCGGTTACGGAAAGCGCGTCCAGTTTTATGCCCGCCATTGCCTTGTAAGCGGAGCCCGTGGCGCGGCGGCATACGCTGCAGTGGCAGTTCATGGCATATTCAAAAGCGTCTTCCACCTCATAAACCACTGCCTCACAAAAGCATTTTCCCTTAAGTATCGCGCCTTTGGTGTGAGTACCGACCGCCTTATTATGCTTACTCATAGTATCCTCTTGTTTTTGCTGTCGCTTATTTCAAACGGGATGCTGCCCGACCAGCCGCCAACGGGCAACTACCTGCGGGGTCATGTTCAGGGTTCCCAAAAAGAATCTCACATTATTGTCGCGCCTCCCTTGCAAAACGGTGAAAAATACTTACTTTGTTTTTCAAAGTACTTTATTAAAAATATTCGAGTGATGCCATGGTTAATATTGTATGAACAAAGCAATTTCCCATATGGGGATAAGGGCATCTAGGTTAGTATCTGCCGCTCGAAACGGTAGACTATAGGTTGTATAAGGGCCAACAAGGGCCAAGTAAGCAACCACGACAGGGGGACATATGAACGACAAAAGCGAACTTCTCAGCCAATTGAAAATTGACCGCTCTGCGGCACCTGCAAGGTCGGGCGGCTCGCCCGCCAAATATCTGGTAGCAGGTGTTGTTGTGGCTCTTATGGGCCTTGGCGGCGGTTATTATATGACAACGGCTGATGAGGTGACGGAAGACACAAGCGCAGCCCCATCAACAGCCAGCAGCACCGCAAACGACAACGCAAGCAGCAGCGCGGTGGCGGATGCTAAACCAGCGCCGCGGGCCGTACCGGCATCAGACAGTATCCTCAACGCGTCCGGCTATATTACGGCGCGCCGCATGGCCACCGTGTCAGCCGAGGTTATGGGCCTGATCACAGACGTTGCTGTTGAAGAAGGCATGACCGTAACAGAAGGCCAGGTACTGGCTAAATTGGATGATACCATTCCGAGTGTTGACCTAAGGCTCGCGGAAGCACAGGTCCATGTACTTGATGCCCGGCTAGAGGGCGCGATGGCTAACCTCGCAGAAGCCAAACGTGTGCTCAAGCGGGCGTCAGAATTGAAAACCAATGACTTCTCGTCAGAGGCCAGCGTTTCCCGTGCGCAAGCGGAAGTGGATAGCCTCGGCGCCTCCATTACCGGTATTCGCGCCGATATTGAGGTTGCGCAACTTGGTGCCCAGCGCCAACGCGAACGGCTGGCCGACCACACCATCCGCGCACCGTTTGACGGTGTTGTAACGGTGAAAAACGCACAGCCGGGCGAGATTGTATCACCAAGCTCTGCGGGCGGCGGGTTCACCCGTACAGGTATCTGCACGATTGTGGACATGACCTCGCTCGAGATCGAGGTTGACGTAAACGAAGCCTATATTGGCCGTGTGTTTCAAGGCCAGAAGGTTGAAGCCCAGCTGGATGCCTATCCAGACTGGAAAATCCCGGCGTCGGTGATTGCTATCATCCCGACAGCGGACCGCGCCAAAGCCACTGTGCGGGTGCGCATCAGCATCGATACGGAGGACACCCGTATCTTGCCGGACATGGGCGTCAAAGTAGCGTTCATGAAGGCATAACAACACATCACAACCCATAGACAGGGGGACATGACTATGAGTGACGACATTCTTTTTGACCTTAAATCGGTTGGTAAGGGCTTTACGCGAGGTAAAGAATCCATCCAGATATTCAACGATCTTGATATGCAAATCAGGAAAGGTGACTTTCTCGCCATCATGGGGCCATCCGGCTCGGGCAAAACCACGCTTCTTAACATGCTTGGCGGGGTGGACCAGCCAACGTCAGGCGAGGTGTGGTTTGATGGCGCCCGGGTTGATACGCTCTCGGAAGGCCAGCTTGCCAACTGGCGCGCCAATAATATCGGCTTTATTTTCCAGTTTTATAACCTGATGCCCATGCTGACCGCCGCGCGCAATGTTGAACTGCCGCTGCTGCTCACGAACCTTAGCAAAAAAGAGCGTAAACAGAGTGTTGCCACAGCGCTTGAGCTTGTGGGCCTCGCCGACCGCGCGGGCCATATGCCGAGCCAGATGTCAGGCGGGCAGCAACAACGTGTTGCCATCGCGCGGGCCATTGTAGCAGACCCCAAGCTGATGCTGTGTGACGAGCCAACAGGCGACCTTGACCGCCACACCGCAGATGAAATTCTGGAGATGCTGCAACTTCTCAACGACAAATTTGGCAAAACCATCGTGATGGTGACACACGACCCGGCTGCAGCCAAATATGCCAAGCGTACGCTGCACCTAGATAAAGGGGAATTCGTCGAGAAGGACCTGGCGGCATGAGCGACTTTTATCTTGTCTTTAAGAACCTGACGCGGAAACCGCTCAGGTTTTTCCTCACCGTGTTCTCCATATTCATTGCTTTCATGATTTATGGCACACTGACAGCGTTCGAGACGGCGTTTAACGCAGGCGTTGAGCTTTCCGCCGATGACCGGCTGGTCTCGGTCAACAAAATCAACTTCACCCAGCCTTTGCCTATTTCCTATGTGCGGCGGGTTCAGTCGGTTGAAGGGGTTGAAGCGGTTGTGCACATGAACTGGTTTGGCGGTTACTATCAGGACCCTCAAAAGCAGATCATCGCCATGGCAGTAGACCCAGACAATCTCATACCTGTTTATGGCAAAGACCTTGTCCTCGAGGAAGAGCAGTTACAAGCCTGGCAGAGGAACCGTCAGGGTCTGATGGTTGGCCGCGCTGTTGCGGAACAGCACGGCTGGAAGGTGGGCGACCGTATCCCGCTGAATTCCAACATCTTCTCCCAGCATGACGGCTCAACCGCTTGGGAATTCGATATTGAAGCGGTGTATACGGGCCGTGACCCACAGGTAGATACCAACAGCGTCTATCTGCACTATGAATATTTCAACGAAACACAGTCTTTCGGTGGCGACATGATCGGCTGGATGGGTATCCTTACAGCAGACCCCCAGCAAAACGAACGTATCATCAAGGAAATTGACGAGATGTTCGCCAATTCCCCTTACGAGACCGAAACTGTGCCGGAGAAGGTTTTCAACAAAGGCTTCATCGAACAATTGGGCAATATCAGCCTGATCATTGGCTCCGTGGTCTTTATGGCCTTTTTCATTATTCTTGTGATTGTGGGTTTCTCCATGGTGCTTTCCATCCGCGAACGCACAGGCGAGATCGGCGTGATGAAAACACTTGGTTTCCAGTCTGGCCGTATCTTCAAGATGGTGCTGATGGAATCCATGCTTCTGGTCTTTATCGGGGGGGCGCTTGGCCTCTGGGTTGCAACCGGCATTCTTGGTTTCCTTAATAACCTGCCGCAGTTCCCGGTCCCGGATATTATCCTCAAACCCCACCTCCTGTTGCAGGCGGTCGGCATCATGGTGTTCCTCGGGTTCATCACCGGCATTATCCCGGCGGTCAACGCGCTTCGCCTCAACATCATTACTGCGCTTAGCAAGCATTAGGAGGGACATGTCATGACAAAACTATTTTCCCAAATCATTGCTGTTGTTGCAATGAACCTTCGCAGCCTGCCACAGCGCTTCTGGATGTCTTTTGCGGCAACGCTTGCCATCGCGGTTGTGGTCACCGTGCTGCTCTCATTCCTTGCGATGTCAAACGGCTTCAAGGAAACGCTCACAGGCGCAGGTTCGGATGAGACCGCTATCGTGACAAGAAGCGGTTCAAAGTCTGAGCTCAATAGCGTGCTGGGCCGTGATACCGTCAACCTGATCGTAGCCTCTGAGGGCATTGCCAAAGATGCGGAAGGCAACCCGATCTACTCGCCAGAGCTTTACGTGGTGGTGGACGGCATCAAACGGGCATCACAGACAGAAGCAAACCTGCCAATGCGCGGCATTTCCGAAACCGGCTTTGCACTCCGGAAGAACGTGGAGATCGTGGAAGGTCGCATGTTCGAGCCGGGTACAAACGAAATTATCGCTGGTGCCAGTATCCAGCGTGAGTTCTCGGGCTTCGAGCTTGGAACAACTGTCCGCTTCGGTAAAACGGAATGGACCGTGGTGGGTATTTTCTCCACCGGCGGCAATGCTTTTGAGGGTGAACTATGGGCTGACGCCCGCACCCTTCAAAGCCAGTTCAGGCGGGGTAACAGTTTCCAGACCGTACGCATCAAGCTGGCGGAGCCTGGGAATATTGACGGCCTTCTTGCAACAGTGGAGAACGATCCGCGTCTCATTCTGGATATCCAGACAGAGGCGGAGTTTTTTGCTGAGCAGGGCGATGCCCTGAGCGGCATGGTAAAGTTTGGCTGGGGCCTTTCTATCCTGATGGGGCTTGGTGCCCTCGCCGGTGCACTCAACACCATGTATACCTCTGTGGCGAGCCGCGCGTCCGAGATCGCAACCCTGCGCGCTATCGGCTTCAGTAACGTATCTGCCTTTTTTGGTACACTGGTAGAATCGGTTGTGCTTAGCCTCATTGGTGGGGTGATCGGCGCCATTGCGGCCTATAGCTTCATGGACGGTATTTCAACCAGCACCATGGGCGGCAACTTCACCCAGGTGGTGTTCCGTTTTGAACTGACGGCCGAGCTGTTTAAGGACGGCATGATTATGGCGCTCTGGATCGGCCTGATTGGCGGGTTCTTCCCCGCCTTCCGGGCCGCACGCCTGCCGGTGATTGTGGCATTCAGAAACGCCGCTTAAATGCCTCAGGCAAGACATGCAAAAAGGCGGGGTTCCCCCCCGCCCTTTTCTTTTGACTTTAGTGATCTTGCGCGCTGCTTGCACCAGATGGCACGCGGATATCTTCTATAAGGTTTTGCACATCCTCCGGCGGCGTCGATGTGAAGCGCGACACCAGAGCTGCAACACCGAAGTTCACGAACATACCCACCATGCCAATGCCTTCAGGCGAAATACCAAACAGCCAGTTGCCATCCACGTTCATCTCGGGCGCAACAAACTTGAAGTAGACGATGTAACCTGCGGTAAACAAGAGGCCCGACAGCATGCCCGCGATCGCCCCTTCCTTGCTCATGCGTTTGGAGAAGATACCCATAAGGATGGCAGGGAACAGGCTTGCCGCCGCCAGCCCAAAGGCAAAGGCCACCACCTGCGCCACAAAGGCGGGCGGGTTGATGCCGAGGTATCCGGCAACAACAATGGCAACCCCCGCCGCAAGCCGTGCGGCGCGAAGCTCCTGCGCGTCGGAGATATCTTTCATCCAGGTTTTCTTCAGCAGGTCATGGCTCACGGCTGTTGATATCACGAGAAGGAGCCCCGCCGCCGTGCTGAGGGCCGCAGCCAAGCCGCCCGCAGCCACAAGGGCGATCACCCAGCCCGGCAGTTTGGCAATCTCGGGGTTCGCGAGCACCATGATATCCCGGTCAACATACACCTCGTTACCGCCTGTGGTGGCACCGTTGATGATGGTCCGCTCGCCATGCACCCCACGCGCGTCGCCTTCAAACTCGGGCTTGCCCTCAAATGGGGCACCGGCGCGGTACTGGATCACGCCGTCCTCATTTTTGTCACGCCACGCGATCAAGCCAAGGTCTTCCCAGTTTTTGAACCACTGGGGCGTCTCGGTATACGCTGTCTCATTCACTTCCGTAATGAAATTAAGACGGGCAAAAGCGCCCACCGCGGGTGCCGTGGTGTAAAGGATGGCGATAAACACCAGCGCCCAACCGGCAGAGACACGCGCGTCTGATGCCTTTGGCACCGTGAAGAAGCGCACAATCACATGCGGCAGGCCAGCCGTGCCCACCATCAGCGCGGCGGTGATCGCAAACACATCAATGGTAGATTTGCTGCCATTCGTATAGGCGGTGAACCCAAGCTCCATGAGCGCCCCATCAAGCTTCTCCAGCACCGTAAGGCCGGAGCCATCCACCACCTCGGAGCCAAGGCCAAGCTGCGGCACAGGGTTGCCGGTGATAAGGAGCGAGATGAAAATGGCCGGCACCGTGTAGGCAAAGATCATCACACAATATTGGGCTACCTGCGTGTAGGTAATGCCCTTCATGCCGCCCAACACCGCATACATAAACACGATGATCATGCCGATCAGCACACCAAGGTTGACCTCAACCTCCAGAAAACGAGAGAAGACAATGCCGACGCCGCGCATCTGCCCGGCCACATAGGTGAAGCTGATGAATATAAGGCACAGCACCGCCACAAGCCGCGCAGCGTCTGAATAATAGCGGTCACCAATAAATTCCGGCACGGTGAACTTGCCGTATTTCCTGAGGTAAGGAGCGAGCAGAAGTGCCAGCAGCACATAGCCGCCTGTCCATCCCATAAGGTAAACGGAGCCGTCGTAGCCGAGGAAGGCAATCAGCCCGGCCATGGATATGAAAGAAGCAGCGCTCATCCAGTCCGCCGCTGTGGCCATGCCGTTCAGCACCGGGTGCACGCCTGTGCCTGCCACGTAAAATTCCTTGGTGCTGCCAACCCGCGACCAGATGGCAATGCCAATATAAAGCGCGAAGGAAAGGCCAACAAAAAGATAGGTGAGTGTTTGTGCGTCCATGATCCCTGCCCCCTCAGTCTTCAACGCCGAAGGCGCGGTCGAGCTTTTTCATGCGCGACGCATAGATAAAAATCAGCACCACAAAAGTGAAGATGGAGCCCTGCTGCGCGAACCAGAAACCAAGCTTGAAGCCCATGACCGTGAACTGGTTGAGCCAGTCTTCCAGGAGGATACCCGCCCCGAATGACACGATAAACCACACCGCCAAAAGCTTCCCAAGCAGTGACAGGTTCGCCCGCCAATAGCCCTTACGCTCTTCAGCGCTCAATTGTTTGCCACCCGTCGGCGCACCGGCCACAGCGTCATTTTGATCAGATTGCATATGCCTTGATCCTCCCCTAATCTTCCCGGCAACAGATTGGGAGAAAGCGTGCCATGCGTCAAATCATTGTTGGAGAGAAGACAATATGACCGACCTGAAAGGCCTGGAAAATTATCTCCATACCCATATCCCGATCTCTGGCCCGATGGGGGTTACGGTGACGAGCGCGAGCCCTGACCGTGTGGTGCTTCGCGCCCCGCTTGATGCCAACATCAACCACAAAAGCACTGCATTTGGTGGCAGCCTGCAAGCGCTTGCCACCCTGAGCTGCTGGACACTGCTGCATCTTAACCTGCGCACCAGCGCCAAACCGGGTGAGATTGTAATCACCGGCAGCAATATCAGCTATATTCGCCCGGTCACCCGCGATTTTGAAGCGGTTGCCACATTGCCCGATGCGGCGCGCTGGCAAACATTCCTCAAAACATTTGATCGTCGTGGGCGCGCCCGCATCCAGCTCAGCGCGCATATTTTTGAGGATGATGAATTGGCAATTGATTACGCAGGCACCTTTGCAGCGCTCAAAAACGCGGAAGCATAGACAAAAGCCATCACCGGCCTAATTCACTTCATACACACAAGCCACAACGAGGATATGATGAGCAAAGCCCAAGCCTTTCTGGAAACCTGGCACAAAGCCGTAAAACAGTCGGATATGGATATTCTCAGCAGCATCGTGGCAGAGGATGCCAGCCTGCTTTCCCCTGCTTTCTGGAAACCCCGGCAGGGCAAAGACAAGGTGCTCATGGTGCTCGCCGCCGTGACAGACACCTTTGAAGACCTGACCTATACAAAAGAATGGATAGACGGTGATGAGCTAATCCTTGAATTCACCACCAGCGTGGGTGGCAAACAGATGAAGGGCATCGACCGCATCACGCTGGATGAAAACGGCAAGCTCAAGGAGATTGAGGTTTTGATCCGCCCAATGAATGGCCTGATGGCACTCGCGGCTGCATTGGATGACAAACTGAAAGCCTTGATGGCTTAGGCGCAGATGGCGGCCGGGCGGAATTGGGGGGTTCTCAACTTTCCGCGAATGTGTTCATAATGCGCCGGGGGAACGCGGGTTGAGTTTGAGGGACATGCAAGCCCAATCCGGTTCGGGACTAGGTAACTTGATAGCCTGCGGCTAACCGGCGCAGGTTCAATTGCGTTATCATAGGAACGACATAATATGAACAACCACATTCCCTATATTTTCAAACTGAGCCTCTCTGGATTTGTTGCACTGGTATTGAGCAGCACCGCGTTGGCGGCAATGAGCGATGCCGACATTCTGGCGCAAGAAACCCTCGAACAAGAGAACCTCAAGAAAGCCGTGCGCTGCATGGAAATTCTTGAGGTAGACCTAAACGTCAACCGGTTTGGCGAGGAATGTGTCGCTGAAGGACATATTGAGCATTCGCCCCGTGTCCCTGACGGAAAACAAGGCCTGCTTGATTATTTCGCCGCGCAACTTGAACGTTTCCCCGAAATGCACGGGGATATAAAGCGTGCAGGCGCCGACGGTGATCTGGTTTGGATGCATATCCATTTCAAAGCAAAACCAGACGCCACAGGAAATGCCGGCATGCATATTTTCCGGATGGAAAATGGCAAGTTTGCAGAACATTGGGGCGTGGGGCAGCCGGTTGTTAAGTCAACGCTGCACGATAATTCGATGTTCTAGCGGTTCTCTCTGCTTCACTGCAGGCCCCATTTACTTGGCCCGAAAAAAGCTGGGGCGGTAACAGCAAGCCGTTACCGCCCGAGAGAGCACGAAAGATGGGTTGGAAGGCCGGTTTACGTGAGCCCCACGGCCCGGCGATGCAATCACGAAGAAAGCACCCTCTTTTTTCCAGCCTCAAGGAGGCGCCCACCACTGAGAGGCAGAAAAAGAGCTTTCGCTTCCATGCTCATAATATCTGCACCACCACCAAATGGGCAGATATCAACGCAACAAGGGGACGTTACCCATTCCTGACTTTTTGGTCAATATTATAAATTCAAAAAAATTTGATGGCTGTCTTTAAACCTCCACCCAGCCAATAGGGTCGACGCTGCCGGGTATGGATTTCCTGCAATCAGGTAAGGGATTATTGTGGCGGGGGTGCAGACTTCTGCGCCTCTGCCCCGGCAGCATTTACGCTTGGCAGTACCAACACTGGCTGCCGCACGGTGACAGTGTTGGTGCTGGAGAAATGAAATTCAAGCCCGCTGCCAACAAGCAAAGCCTCAATAGCACGGCGCGCGCTCATCCGACCCTTAAGCTCATCACAAGGCGGTAGCGCAGCGGTATCTGTCGCGATAATAAGCTGCACACCGGCCTGCTCAGAAAATGCCAACAGCGCCTTTTGTAGCGGCTGTGCTTCAATGGAAAAATCCGTCAAACGGTCGCCGTGTGCATATGCTCCCTGCCCCGCACACGCGAGGGCAGAAGCAAGGATAACAAACACCAGAAGAAGACGGTGTCCTGGGGACCGCGCTTTCATCACTTAGACCTTTCGAAGCAGGCGGGGAGGAGGCTTCCCGCTTCATATATGAGACGAAAAGACGCGCCCAGTTGGGAATGCCTGCTTTGAAATCCGGCCATAAGAACGAGGGGTTTTGCCATCACTCGCCCCTAGAATGACACGGTCATACGGGCATAATAATACCCGCCGTTAATGCCCCAAGGCATGGCCACCCAAGGGTAGACAAAGTTACCAAACCTGCCAGGCTGGCGGTCCTCCGATATCCAGCGCGCAAGCGCGTTATTCGGCAGCTTCTTCGGGTATTTATTGAAGATGTTATTGGCGCCAATGGCAAAATTCACCTGCTCGGCGATATCGTAGGATATCTCCATATCCACGATCACAGCCTTGCCGGCCCGTGTGGTAGGTGACCGGTCAAGCCCATAGGTGTCATACGCCAGATCAGGCGGAATTTCATTGCCTGCCGCAGTATAGAAGGCTGATTCCGTATCGCCATAAAAATTGGCACGGATTACAGCGCCAAAACGCCCACGACGGTAATCTGCGCTCGCGCTCGCGCGGAAGCGCGGCTGGGAGCGTTCCACATTCACCCGTTCCGCAAGTGGGAAGAACACGGCGGCCGGGATATCCGCTGGCGCGTTAACCCCCTTGATCTTGGTACGGTTCCAGCTAAGGCTGGAAACCAAGTCTACATCACCACCCGCAAAATTGGTTTTCACGCAGGCCACAAAGTCGATGCCGTATGTTTCCGTATCCACCGCGTTCGAGAAAAACGAGCCTGCCTCAATCGCGCCAAGGTTAACGCCCTCGGGTAGGCCCAGTGTGGGGCCAAGCACGATACGGTCTGCGATATTGATGCGGTAGGCGTCAAGCGTCACCAGCACGCTTTCATCCGCTTCCCACACGGCACCGAGCGAAAAGTTGGTGCTGGTTTCGTGATGTAGTTTATCCACCCCGTAGGCGCGGGCAAAACTATGCCCCTCGGGCGCCACCAGCGTCTGCAACAGACCTTCCGCATTGGTGTTTGTAATCACGCTTGAGAAGGCGCGCTGTGCGAGCGCAGGCGCACGGAACCCGGTTGCCGCCGCCGCGCGGAGCGCCACCGTATCCGTTAGTTGCGCGCGGGCGGAGAGCTTGCCCGTAAGCTTATCGCCGGTTTCGTCAAAATACTCATACCGTGTGGCGGCGGTCAGCCAGATGTTCTCGCTGGGCTCAAACTCTGCATCGATATAAAGCGCAAAACTGTTGCGGCCCTTTTTGCCCTCAACATCTTTGCTATAGCCGGGGAAGCCCTGAAACCCGCAAAACGCAACGCTATTGGGGTCAAGGATCGAAGGGGCAAACTCGCCGTCTACAAAACCACAATTATAGGATGCCGGGTCGCCCGCTTCGATGCTGTAACGCTCATCCCGAAATTCAAAACCATAGGCCAGATGCGCCAAGAGGCCGCCCGCGTGCCCGCCGCCGGACGCATCGAAGTTCAGGGTCAACTGGTCAAACCGAAGCGCGCCTGAAAAGCCGCTGGTCGGGCTTGCTGTTGCCACATCTTCACCATTGTAATAAGCAGCGGAGGCCAGCGATACGTTCACCGTGTTAGCGGCACCAAAGGCAAACCGCGTTGTGCCATAGGTGGCGCTCAAATCATAGTTCCAGCCACTTTCCGCCTCATAGCGCAAGCCCACAGCCTGGCTGAAATCGCTGACGTCTGTTTCCTGAAGCGGCAGAAAACCGTCCGGGTACAGTTGTGGCACCGTACGCCCCGGCGTAAACGGATGGCGGAAAAACCCACCCGACAGCCCGCTTCGGTTGCTGAAGCCGCCGAAGGCATAAACCTTGGCCGCCGTATCGCCAGAAAGTTCCATGTTCCACATCATGGAGGTAGCCTCCACGTCCGTGTCGCCAATGCGCATGATCACATCACCGGTGATAGAGCTTGGCCCGGCGCGGTTGGTGGCGGCCTTGTCCCGATACTCGGCTGTCAGGTTGAAAAAACCTTCATCGAAAAGCGGGAAGCCTGCATTGGCAGAAAGATAGAAGGTGTCACCGTCGCCCTCATAGGTCTGGCCCCAGCTCGCAGTGACAAGCCCACCCTCATCCTGGTCATTCAACACCACGTTGATCACACCGGCGATAGCGTCAGAGCCATATTGCGCGGACGCACCGTCGCGCAGTATTTCTACCCGCTTGATGGACCCAATGGGGATGGTGTTCATATCCGTGCCCACAGAGCCCTTGCCCACCGTGTTTTGCACATTCACCCACGCCTGGCTGTGCCGACGTTTGCCGTTCACCAGAATAAGCACCTGATCAGGCCCAAGGCCCCTGAGGGTTGCAGGGCGCACGATATCCGTACCGTCAGATATGGTGGTTTCTGTATAATTGAAGCTGGGCGCCAGCACCTGCAAAAGCCGCCCCGTTTCCACGTGCCCTGTGCGTCTGAGTGCGCCTGAGTTAATAAGATCGATGGGAACCGAGGTTTCTCCCACGGTGCGGGAGCGGTTCCGTGTTCCCACGGTAATCAGCTCTTCAAGGAAAATCTCATTGCTGCGGGGGGACTGTGCCCTGCGGGAACCACCTTCCTTGCGGTCGGATTCCTCGGCTGCGGCTTGCCGGACTTCCTCGGCGTAGGTCGCGCGTGTGCGTACAATCACGGTGTTAGGGCCGGTGAAATAATACTCAAGCCGTGTGCCCGCCACCAAGGTATCCAGCGCGCCCGTTATCGAATGCCGTCCTGCGAGCGTACGCCTGAACGACAGATCGCTCGCGCCATCAGTCAGGATAAGCTGCACACCGGCCTGTTCAGAGAATGCAAGAAGAGCCTGTCTGAGCGATTGAGGACGAATATTGAAACGCACGCGCCTGCGGTTGTCATATTCCGCGTTCTCAGTTGTGGAAGGGGGAGAAACCTGCTCGTCGCTTTCAGCTTGGATAGCGGATGCATAAGCCCACGGCACTGCTACAATGTTAGCAGCAACCGCGCAGGCAAGCCTCCGTTTCCAGGCCCGTGCGGACAGGTCCATCGTGTGTTTTCCTCCCGAAGCGACGCTCTAAGGCATCGCCCTTCGTGCCCTGTTCCCGGACACTTCATTGCAATCAGGAGCAGCTTATTCGCTCGCTTCCCTGACCACAGTATCGGAACTCTCGTCCGCCATCATCAAAATTGTGCTGCTACCAAGCCGAACAACTTCGATGGGGTAACCTTCCTGAAGGCCTTCGAGCCATGCCTGAACCTGATCGGGGTACACAGTGCCGGTAAAGCGCATGGCGCCCACAGCCTCATCCCCGATAGTGATTTCATTGGCCAGATAGCGGTTCAGGTCAGCGATAACATCAGAGATTGGCAAGTCAACCATCGTGAGCACACCAACGCGCCATGCCAGATCTTTTTGTGCCGAGGCATGCACAACCGGGGTCATCACACCGCGCATGGAATAGCTTGTCTGGCTACCTGCCGTTACAAGGGCAACAGCCCCCGGTGCCGCATCTTCTTCACGCCCGCCCGCCGCCGCACTTGGGCGCACAGCAACGGTGCCTTCAAGCACATGCACTTCCACGTCAGCGCTTGTTTTGCGCACATTAAACACCGTACCAATCGCGGTCACGCTGCCGCTGCCCGCACGCACAACAAAAGGCCGCTTGGGGTTTTTCGCCACAGTGAAAATGGCTTGCCCGCGCTCCAGCGTCAGGCTGCGCTCAGTCTCGCTATAATCAACAGAAATGGCGCTGCCCGCGTTCAGCTCAACGATAGAACCGTCCGCCAGGTTCACCACACGCTGCTGGCCCGCTGCGGTTTGATAAAGGGTTGCGGCGGCTTGCTGCGCACCATTACCACCACCGAGCATCATATTGGTAGCAACCAGCGCCGCCAGAAGCGTTGCTGCAATACCGCTCACCCAGCCAAGAGAGATCTTGCGGCGCGGTTTGCGCGCAGGCGAGAGGATCGAGAGCACATTGTCGCCCACATCAGGCTGCGCGCCATCAGTGCTTGCCGAGGCGTCACCGCTTGGCAGGCTTGCAATGTCTGTCTCGCTCGCCAAATCAAGTACACCCCAAAGCGTTTCCATGCGGCTGAATGCGCGCCGGTGATCTTCATCCTCGGCGAGCCAATCCTGCCATTCATGCAGCTCTGCGCCCGATATAGTGCCGTCTTGCAGGCCGAGATAATAATCGGCCGCTTGCTCAAGCACGTCTTCCCTAATTTTCACATCACTCACTGGCATGTGCCATAGTCCCTATTGAATGCTCCACGCGTCCAGTTCACCGCTCAGTTTGTCTGAGCAATGCACCAGTGCACGCAGAACATATTTTCGCACCATCGATGACGTCAGCCCCATTTCTTCGGCAATGGCGTCATAACTACGGTGTTTAAATTTATATTCTATGAAGGCGTGACGACATTTCGGCGGTAACGCGCCAACGCAGTCGAGCACCTTCTCAAGCGATTGTTTGGCGGCCAGTGACCTCTCTGGCGTGAAACCAAACATCTCGTTTATCTGTTGTGCGGGCCCTGCTTCATCAACATAAGCCTGCGCAAGCCCCCGCCGCCTGACACGGTCGATGGCTATATTTGTTGCGGTCCGAAAAAGGAAAGCCCGCAAAAACCCAATAGTACTTTTGTCATCAAGCCTGAGCAGGCGGACATAAGCCTCCTGCGCAACCTCGACCGCCTCATCGTGCGACTTGAGCCGGCTGGTGAGATACCGCACCAGCTCATCGTTATGGTTCTGGAACAGCTGATTGATATCTTCTTTGGAAAGGGGAGCCGCCTCAGGCACGTCGGCAATCATGCCTTCCTGCACTGAACCGGATGTTTCATGCACATCTTCCCCGCGCGCATGAACCTGCCCTTCCCCACTGATATCTTTTTCTGGCTGTACCGAAGCCATACAAGTCTCCTTGCCACAAGGACGAACAGCATAGCGAGGCTGGGAATGATTTCCTCAAAAAATTTCACAAGAAACTATTAGGTTGATGACATTCACCTATGGCGTGCAAAAAAAATGAGGCGGAAGGTAAAACCTAGCCGCCTCAGGTGTGGGTAATGCGAGGATATACCCTAAAAATATCGCGTGAGCCGAAGTGTCAGTTGGCTGTCACGCCTGAAACCGTAAAGAATATTGCTGGTATCCACATTGGTGAAAAAGCGGGCTTCAAGTTCCCCCACCCAATAGTCGCCAAAGCGGCGGGAAGCTTCCACAACACCCGACATGGAGGCGTCGCTAAGGTCAACGATCACACCGCCAAGCACGGAGGTATCTTCCGCATCATTCATGGCGAGCCGGACGCCGGTGAACACATCATTGTCCGCCGTGGTGACTGGGGCCAGATACGGGTTTTCTGACCGGCCATCATACTGAAACTCGACCAGCACACCGAGGTCTGCGCCCGCTTCTGTCACACCGTAGAAGGTATATTCCACGCCCGCCACTGCGGCCGCGAAAGTTTCAAACGGGGTATCTTTCACAATACCCTCAAACTTCCACAGCCAGGCATCGCGGGTGTATTGAAGGTCGAGCCCCACTTGCGTGATGTCATCATAAAAGGGCGCGAGCAGGCCGCGCTCTTCATCCAAAATCAGCCTTGGTTCCCTGTCCGCGCCGTGGAAGAGGGAAACACCTACATCCCAGTCACCAAAATAATGGCTGTAGCGCAGGGCGAAATCCACGCTTGCGTCATCGTCCCTGCCCTGATCAAACCGCGCCAGGTCATTATCCACCAGGAAGGGCGTACGAAAGCGCCCCTCAAGCCCTGGGAAGGTGCGTTTACGGAAGGCTGGCATCACGTAGCCTGTGAGCTGACCCCAATCCTGAATGGTAGAGACCTCCAACATTGGCTGGCCAAGCTTGTCCTCGTTATCGATATCTTCAATGGCGTCACTTTGGTTGATGATATCAACGAGGTGGCGGCTTTCCGCCACCCCCCAATAAACCTTGGCAAGGCCCGCACGCACGGTCCAGCTGTCACCGTTCCAGCGCACGTAGGCTTCCCGCACATCTGCATGGGTACGCTCATCATCTTTGGCGTCAAGACGACCAAAGGGGACAAACACAAAGTCGAAACGGCGGTCATCGCTCTGCCATCTCAGGTCTCCCTCAAACTGGAGGGACGGCTGAAAAGTGTCGAGCTGGCCGGGCAAAGCCCCTTCTCGAGCAAAGGTGCGCATCTCGGCGCCCAACGAGCCCGACACTTCCCACTCACCCGCGTTTGCAGCACTTGGCGGCATGGTGATCGGTGCAAGGGCGGCCACCATCAGGGAGAGTGAACTCCAAACGTTCGATGTCATAAAGCGATAACCTCGTTTACTTCGGTACTTCAGCCAGTTTAGCGAATGCGTTTCAGCACGCCTTTTTCAAAGTCATTGTCACTGAGGCCCGCACCAAAAGTGTAGGTGCCGTAGCTCAGCGTTGTTGACTTATTGGTCTGATGGTTGGTCATCACCAGTTCATGCGTGCGCCAGACACCGTCATACTCGCGGTAGTCATTGAGCATCAGCGTCTTGAGAAGCATATCCTTACGATCATAAAAGTCGATCTTGCGAACTTGATAGACATCCTGATCGATATAGGCAATCTGGCGGGTGTAGCCTGAGTTTTCATAGAGCGGGAAACGCTCAATCACGTCAACCTTCATGCCGTCCAGGTCTTCTTCACCCTTGTAGCTGTATTTATATTTATTCAGCTCGGTGGAGGTGAAATCCTCAAACGCAAACTCGGAACCCACAAACGGGCCAGACTTGTTGGCGCTTGAGATCCGCTTCACGCGCTTGAGCGCTGGCAGGAAAAGCCACTGGTCATCTGGTTCCAGGATTTTTGCGTGGCTCAGAAGCGCTGTGCCCTGCACATCACGCGGGGTGACAAATACGGTGAGCGACTTGTCGCCCACTTGCTCGTTTTCCCGCTCAAGGGTTTTGAAATACATCTCGCGGGTTGACGTAGACCCGGCAGCGTTTGTCAGCGTCATCACGGCCGTGACTTCGCTATCACCAAAACCGGTGTCTGACCGGTCAGAGCGGGCAGCGATTTCCAGGCCTTTTTCTGCCGCCTCATCAGCCCACACGGGGCTGATGAGAGAGAAGCCAAGAGTGACAACGGCGAGCGTTACCTTGAATTTATTCTGCAGCGTGCGTTTGAGCATCTTTTAGGTCTCCATTGCTGTCAGTGTTTTTTGTCTCTGTAATCCATTTCCCTGAACCACGCAGCATCACCGCTGGCAGGAACAGGAAGTCGAAAATAAGCGCGAAGGTAATGGCAAGCGCGGTGAGCAAGCCAAGGTCTGCGTTCATCTTGAAGTGCGAGGTAGCGAGATAAGCAAAGCCGATCACCAGCACCACCGTATTCACTACAAGCGCATAACCAACCGTCTCAAACGCATATTTAATCGCGCCCGCACGGTCATAACCCTTCTCTCGTATCCCCCGCACATATTTGGCAAGGAAGTGCACTGTATCATCCACCACGATACCAAGCGACACGCTTGCCACGGCTGCGACAGAAAAGCCCACCGTACCCACCAGAAGCGCCCAGGCACCAAAGGCCGTGAGGATCGGCAGTGTGTTCGGCACCATGGAAATCGCCCCGATCTTGACCGATTTGAGCGCAACCATCATCACAATCCCGATCGCGATAATAGCGATGATATTGCCGGTGATCATGCTGGCAACGTTGCGTTCCGCCACATAGGTGAACATCACCTGTGCGCTGGTCGGCACTGTTCCCTGCATATAATCCGGCGCGTTCTGGGCGATCCAGTCACGGGCGCTATTGAGGAATACTTTTGTCTCGGAGGTTGAGATATTCTTCAGCGTTGCCGTTACCCGCGTGGCCGATTTATCGATATTGATACGGTCATTGAGGTCAAGGCCGTATGGCAGTGACAGTTCATATAGAAGCAGATACTGGGCTGAAAGCTGCCGGTCGTCCGGCAGGCGATACCAGCTTGCTTCGTCCCCGTGCAGGTTACGGTTCAACCGCTTCATGATGTCGGTAACCGAATAGACGTGCGACACGTTGGGCTGCTCACGCAAGAACTGGGTAAACTCGTCCAGCTTCACAAGGAAGTCAGGATCGCTCACGCCACCCTCGCCCGGTGCATGCACCGAAAACTCGATGGGGTAGAAACCGAAATACTGGTTCGAGACGTCCGAATCCCGGCGGAACTCGATAGACGGATCAAAATACTCGGTCCACTGGTCGTTGAACTGAATAAGCGGCACAGCCGATACCAGCAGAAGCGCCAGCGCGCCCATGCCGTAAAACAGCTTCTTGTTATTGCGCACCACAAAATCAGCCAGCTTGCCCATGAAGCTGTTCGCCGTTTCCTTGGCTTTTTTAGGTGCCCGCATCGGCAGCACCGAAAGCATGGCTGGCAGGAACGTCACAGACATAAGCCACGCCGCCACAATACCCACGGCTGAGATGTTGCCCAGATGCCAGAAGGGTGGCGCGTCTGAGAAATTGAGCGCCAAGAAACCAATCGCTGTGGTCAGCGATGTCACCATCACCGCAAGGAAGTTCACCCGCACCGCTTCAACAAGGGCGTCCCGTTTGCTCATGCCGTGGCTCATGGAATGCCGCGCCGTGATCAGGATATGCACCGCATCCGCAATCGCGAGCGTGAGGATAATCGTGGGTGCCGAAAGCGCGATAGGCGTCAGCCCGATCTCGGCGAAACCCGCAGCCCCCATACCAATGAGCGAGGCAAACGCAATCATCAGAAGCGTCACCACCGTACCCGATACGCTGCGCACCGTCACCGCCATAAGAACAAGCAGCAACAGGTACATCATCGGGATCATCTCGGTCGAATCCGCCATGCCCGCTTCCTGGAACGCGTTATTGAGCATGGAAACCCCGGTCATGCGAATTTCATGGCCCGGATATTTTTCCAGCATTCGGTCCTTGATACCGCGGGCATAAACAACTGCTTCCGGCACCTCAAAAGCATGAGCCTCGGGGTATTGCACCACCACGTTGACCGCAATGGCGCGGCCGTCTGCTGTCACAAGCTGGTTCCTGAGCAGCGGTTCCGTGAGCGCGATCTGGCTTTTCGAAGCCAGCTCATCTGCCGTCAGGCTATCCGCGCCTTTAACCAGGTTTTCCACGATAAGGTCGTCATCTTCCGCATAGGTGTGCTGGAAGTTTGAAAGCGAGTCGACCCGAATGGAATACGGGATCTGCCACGCTTCAAGCGTCATATCCTCGACAAGGGCGAGCGTCTCATTGCTGAAAACATCGCCATTCTCGGGAATAATCGTGAAGAAGAAGTTGTCGTTTTTGGTGTAAGTATCCTGAAATTCTTCAAAAGCCTGCAATTCTGGGTTGGATTCAGAGAAGAAATCCCGGTAATTGTTTGAGAATTGAAGAAAACGAGTCCCGCTCGCTATTAAAACAGTCAATAAAATGGTGGCAAAAATCACCAACCATCTTTTTGCGATCACAAAATTCGCCAGTTTTACGGCAAATTCGTCAATCGCAGTCATTGTCTTGGGCATGATCTGCTCCTCGCTGTCGCTCCGCCCTTTTTGGGCAGGTCCTCCTATGGTTCGTTTGAGATCATACACGGTCTTACTGACAGAAATTGTCAGTATTGTTTCCCTGAACCCAAACACCACCTAACCAACACTTGCGCCTATATGGGTGCGCGGCGTACATTTTTGAAATTGATATTTCTGACTTTGGATATTTAGCTCATGAATTTGTCTGGGATCGATCTTAACCTATTGGTTGTTTTTAATGCCGTTATGGATGAGCGTAGCGCAACTCGGGCCGGTCGTAAAATCGGAATGTCACAACCTGCTGTCTCAAACGCGCTCAACAGGCTCCGGCATCTGATGCGCGATGACCTTTTTGTGCGGGAGCCAGAGGGCATGCGCCCCACCGCCCGCGCGCTTGAACTTGAGGTGCCAATCCGCCGCGCGCTCAGCGAACTTGAAGACGCGCTCGACCCCGTCTCGTTCGACCCCGCGCATGCGGAGCGCACCTTCACCATCGCCACCAACGACTATATGGCCATGACGCTGCTGCCTTATCTCGCGAGTTATCTGGTTGAAGAAGCACCGGGCGTGAACATTCACACTTCCCCCATTGAAGGGCGCCTGTTTGAAAAGCTGGACGCGCAGGAGGCCGACTATGGCATCATGGCACTCTCAGACGTGCCAGACAGGTTTGGCAGGTTGGATGTGGGCTCAGACCATTTTGTGTGCATGATGCGGAAAGACCACCCGCTCGCGCGCTATCATGATATCCCGCTGGAGGAATATGCCGCAGCCCGGCACCTTCTCGTGTCGCATCGGGGCGACGCCCACGGTTTTGTGGATGATGAACTGGCGAACAGGGGCCTCAGCCGCCGCATCGTTATTGTGGTCAACCACTTCGGCTCCGCCCCCATGATCATCAGCTCAAGCGACCTTATCGTCACGGTGCCCAGCCGCATGGCGGAAAAATGCACCCAGTTTTTTGACCTGCACATCGTGCCAAGCCCTATCTCGCCGCCGCCCAATATGATCGGCGGGGTGCTGGTGTGGCACAAGCGGCTGACCAACCACCCGGCGCATAGCTGGTTCCGGCAGATGATCCTGCGCGCGGGCCGTGACCTTGATGAACACGGCATCAAGGAGCCAGACAATATGCGCACCCCCGCCGCCTTTTGCTGTGAGTAACTGAGCAGGGTTTCTCGGACCCATAAAGAGACCATTTAACTGGTCATATTATCATTGTGCTAACACCATAAATGACCTATTATGAGACCAGTTAAAAGCACCTTAGGACACACTCATGACCACAACGCACCTGATTTTAGCGGATATCTGCGCTGGCATTTCCGAGCTGAAGAAAAACCCCATGGCTGTGGTGGAACAGGGTGACGGCGCGCCTGTCGCCATCATGAACCGCAGCGAACCAGCCTTCTATGCCGTGCCCGCCGCCGCGTTCGAGGCCTTGATGGACAAGCTTGAGGATATGGAACTGGCGGCGCTGGTGAAAGAGCGTGAAGGCCAACCTGAGATCGAGGTTGATATCAATGACCTTTAAGCTTGTTTTCAAGGAACAAGCCAAAAAGGAATGGGATAAGCTGGACGCCACCGTGCGTAAACAGTTTGCCACCAAGTTGCGTGAGCGGCTGACCACCCCGCGCGTTGAGGCTGCGCGCCTGAGTGGCATGACGGATTGTTATAAAATCAAACTGCGCCGCGCGGGCTACCGCCTTGTGTATCAGGTGCGCGACCAAGAATTGGTGGTCTCGGTCGTCGCGGTCGGGAAACGCGAACGCAACTTTGTGTACAAACAAACGGTAAAGCGGATTTGAGCCATTCCCCCGGTAGCAAGTTCGGATAGGAGAGACTTCTTTGAAAAGAGACATGGACCTTATCAGAGAAATCATGTTTGCAGTCGAAGAAAGTGATCATGATCCCTTATCTTGGATGACGCTATCTATTGACGGCCGATCGCAGCTAGAGGTCTCGTATCATGTCCAGTTACTAGACGAAGCTGGGCTCATTACAGCTGTAGATTTATCTTCTTCCGATGGACTTCATTGGGAGCCCAAACAGCTAACTTGGGATGGACACGAATTTCTCGATAACGCCCGGAGCGCTACGACTTGGAAGCGTGTAAAGCAGATAGTTGCAGAACGCACAGGTTCTGCGAGCCTTGACGTCATCCAGAACATTTTAACTGAACAAGCAACTGCCCTACTGACATAGAAGCTTTTGTGAGTTCATGCCTCCTCAAAACTTCTTCTTCCCAAGCCTTGGCACCTCTGGTGGGCGTTCGCCCGTCTCCAGCCACGTGTCATAATAATCGATCTTGCTTTCCACCAGCTTGAGCGCCTGCCGGGTTTTGGCAAGCTCCGCCTTCACCCGCAAACGGTGGGCGCGCAGCATGGTGAGCCTGTCGGGCAGGCTTTTGCGGCCCTTGGTGACCAGCGCCGCATAGTCTTTCATCTCCGCGACCGTCATGCCGGTGCGCTTGAGCTGCTCAATAAACTCAAGCCAGCCGATATGGTCGGGGTCATATACCCGTCTGCCGCCCGCGTCGCGCGTTACCCCGGGCATCAGGCCCTGCGTTTCATACCAGCGAATGGTATGCACGCTGCGGCCCGATGCTTCCGCCAGCGCCCCGATATGCAAATATCGGGGCTTGGGGGCGGCTTTTGGCGGCTGACGCTCTGTCTGGCGCTTCAAGGGCTTCTTCGACAAGGCTCGTGTCCATATATTCATTCAGGTGTTTCATTTTCCCGCCTTCAAAGCGGATCACATAACAATAGCTGTTGTCATAGGCTTTGCCAGTTTTTGTGGTTACCGCGCCCTGGCATTCCACCACCACAAAGTCACCATCCACTAAGATGCGCCGCGCAGTGTTGCAATATTTGGTGGCAAACTGGGCAAAAAGCGGGGTGAGCAGGCGCTCCCGCACTTCCCGTTTGCCGCTATAGGTGCCAGACCATGCGTTGCGACCCGGTAACGTCCAACTGAAATCATCGTCCATCGCCTCCACAAAGGGTTTGCCGTTGCCGCGCGAAAGCTCATCCATGATGCCTTGCATGATGATTTTATTGTCTTCTGCTGTCATGATATCGGTCTCCATCTCAATTGGGAAACCCAGTATCCATGCTAGAGCATACTCTAGATCAAGAGAAAAATTTCAAAGGCATAATGCACTGAAAATACAAGGAATTTCAGAAACAACGGCGCGCCGGAATTATTTCCTGCGCTTATCCCCACCCCAGCGGAAGGGCGTGTGCCACCGCACAGGCTCCATCTCACCGCGCACCAGCCGGAGGCCAAGGCCAAGGATGGTGCCAACGGCGATAGCAACCGTAAGGTCTGCCATGATCGTCAGCACAGCAGTGAGGATGAGGATGGCAAGCTCCGCCTTCGGCAACTTCAGCCGTTCCCGCCAGCGGTGCGGTTCGCTCATGGTCCATGCTGTCACGATAAGAAGCCCTGCGAGCGCAGGCAATGCCAAGGCCCCGGCAAGCGGTGCCGCCACCAGCATAGCAACAAGGATCGCCAGCGCATGCACAATACCCGCAACGGGCGTGCGCCCACCTGCGCTTACATTGGTGGCGGTGCGCGCAATCGCCCCTGTGGCCGGAAGCCCGCCAAAAAGCGGCGATGCGATATTTGCCGCCCCTTGCGCCAGCAGTTCGGCGTTTGAGCGGTGCGCGCCCCCGATCATGCGGTCTGCCACAATGGCGGACAGCAGCGATTCAATGCCCGCGAGGAAAGCAATGGTCAGTGCCGACGGCAACAGGTCCAGCATTTTGGCAAACTCAAGCTCGGGCAGGCTGGGCCACGGCAGGCCAGCTGGCAAAGCGCCATAGCGCGCCGTAACCGTATCAACTGACGGCATAAAAAAAGCTGCCGCTACGCTGGCGGCTGCGACCACAAGCACAAGCCACGGCACCTTGGGCGCCATGCGCCTGAGCGCTAGAATGGCCGCAACACACGCCACCCCAAGGCCAAGGGCACTAAAATCGGTGGTGTCGCGTATCGCCCACAGCGCCTGAAGTTTAGGCAAAAATTCTGCGGGCAGCGAAACGTCGCTCATGCCCGCCAGGTCCTTGATCTGGCTAACCGCAATCACCACCGCGATGCCGATGGTGAACCCCTCCACCACTGCCTCGGGCACGTGGCGTATCAGGCGGCCTGCGCGCAGCAATCCGGCGATAAGCAATATAGCACCCGCCATCAGGGTTGCGACCATCAGGCCGTCATAACCATGGTCATGAATGATGCCATACACCACCACAATAAACGCCCCGGTTGGCCCACCAATCTGGACTCTGCTGCCGCCAAGCGCTGAGATCAGCAAACCCGCAACAACCGCGGTCACAAGCCCGGCCGCCGGTGGCGCGCCAGAGGCGATGGCAATGGCGATGCTGAGCGGCAGGGCAACAAGCGCAACCGTAAGCCCGGCCAGCGTGTCAGACAGCAAAAGCCGGGGCGTATAGTCTTTCAGTGTTGTGATAATCTTGGGTGTCATGACGGCAAACATTCTTGCTTGAACAGGCCTTTACCATGAAAGCTTACTGAGAAGCCCCCGGCCATTGCAAATAGTATTAATTATACTATAAGTTGTTTTTTTCATAGTCTGCCGGGGCCACCTGCCCATTCGCGCCTGCGCGCAGCCCATCCATATATGCATGAGCATGCCGCTTTACCCATGATGGGTGTCGCCCTATCCTGCCCATTCGGTGCAACAAAAGGGGCGAGACATGAAAGACGGTATGGAGGGGGTGGAAGCACACCGCCAGATGGGCGTTGATGATGTGCTCAGGGCACGGCGTAGCATCCGTGACTTCAAAAACACTCCGGTGCCGGACGCTCTGGTTGATGATATCCTCCGCGCCGCACTTCATGCGCCGTCTTGGGGTAATGTGCAGCCCTACCGGGTGGCGGTTGCGTCTGGCACGCTGGCGCGCGAGATCAGCGCGGACCTGATGGCCATATATGAGCGCGCTATGGCGTTCCGCCGTGCCGGGCTCCTCACGCGGCTTCGTATGCTGCGGGGTGGCATCCCAAAGCCGGACGGTGATTTTAATACCATCATGCGTTACCCGCCTGAACTTGACGCCCGCTACAAAGCCACCGGCAAAGGGCTTTATGAGCTTCTGGGCATCAAGCGCGATGACAAGGCGACGCGGGAACGCCAGATGGGCAAAAACTTCGCCTTCTTTGGTGCACCGACCGTGCTGTTTGTGTTTTGCAGCGCTGACCTTGGGGCCTATGCGGCGCTTGATACCGGTGCTTTCATTCAAAGCCTTGCGCTCGCAGCCCACACGCGTGGGCTTGGCACCTGCGCGCAGGCGGCGCTCGCCACCTGGGCGGGACCGGTGAAAACACGTTTTGACATCCCTTCGGGCTATAAGCTCATTTGCGGTGTTTCGCTCGGGTATCCGTCAGACGACCCGGTGAACACCTATGCACCCACGCGGCGCACGCTGGGTGAGTTGTGCATCCAGCCCTCCTAATCCCCGGCATTCTTGCCCCTACAGCTGTGCCGATGTATGATACACGCTCAGGGCGGGATACATCTTTCAGGTGATCCGCCCAGATGGGGCAAATGGCGTAAGTGTGGGGCACATGCCTTTGGGGAAAGGCGAAAAAGCCAATGGCAATTTCACGGGGGCACGTGAAGCCATATTTTTTGGCGTGTTTTCTGATTCTTTGTATTGGGCTATGGGCACTCCCGCTTTCAGCGGAGGAGAAGAAAACCTATCGCCTGACCATGGCAAAAGACGAGCCAGTGCATGAAATGGCGCTGGCGGTGCTCACGGAAGCTTATGCTCGCCTTGGACTGGGCATTGAGGTTGTGCATTCACCGTGGAGACGATCACTGGCGGAGAATGACCGGGGCACCTATGATGGCGAAATTGGCAGGCTGAAGGTTATCGAGAGCATTACCAAAAACCTGATCCGGGTGGATGAGCCCCTGTTTGACATTCACCAATATGCCTATGCGCTAACCCCCATCCCCCATGTGAACACGTGGCAAGACCTGAAAGGCATGCGCATTGGCACTGAGCTGGGTGTGGTGATTGTTGAGGTACGCACGAGAGGCATGAACCGGATGACTTCTGCCAATAAGGACGAGCTTGTCATGATGCTAAGGCGCGGCGCCGTGGATGCTATTATTCTGGAAGATGTTGTGGACTATACCGCAGAACCATACGGGTTTTACCAGTCCCCAACCGCGCTGGAGGCCAGCACGCTTTACCACTATCTGCACAAATCCCACACCGATGTGGCCGAGGCGTTGCGGCTTGAACTGCTGGCCATGCGCAGGCACGGCAATATCCGGAAAATTACCGGGCACTTTCACTAGGCTTAGAATAGCGTGAGCGTATCGCTTGAATAATTCGCGAGCGTAAGGTTGGCTTCTGACGCCCGCCTGATGGCAAACGCCGTGGGGGCCGAAAGCGCCACCAACGCCCGTACGCCCTGCCGGGCTGCTTTTTCCACAATCTCGAACGAAGCCCGGCTGGTCATCAGCACAAAACCCGCCTTGGGGTCCGTGCCCGCACGCGCCATGGCCCCCAGAAGTTTATCCAACGCGTTGTGGCGGCCCACATCTTCGCGCACCAGCATCACCTCGCCTTCCCCGTTCACCCAGGCGACGCCGTGCACCGACCTGTTGAGCGCCTTGAGCGGCTGTTTGTCCTTGAGCTGGGCTACGGCCTCGGCAACGTTTTTGCTGTTCAGCCCAACCCGCGCGTCCGCGACCCTGGGCAGCGGCTCGAACAGGCGCTCGGCGCTATCGATCCCGCACAGGCCGCAACTGGTGCGCCCTTCAAGGCTGCGCCTGTTTTGCCGAAGCGTAAGACGCTCGAATTTCTGCTCATTGAGGGTGACGTGGATATTGATGCCCTGCTTGCGCTCATGCACTTCAATTTTACTGATATCACCGGGCGTGTCGGCAATACCTTCGGTGAGGGAAAAACCGATGACAAAATCGGTGAGGTCAGCGGGGCTCGCGAGCATCACCGCGAAGGTCAGCCCATTATAAATCAGCGCTATCGGTGCTTCTTCAGGCACATGCCATTTAACCGGGCCGATGGTTTGCTGGGCGGAGACCATGCGGTCAGCGCGCCAGTGCGGGGCATCATCTGCCCCTGCTTCACTCGCTGCCGCGTCTCTCGCCTCACCTTCCGCCACAGGTCCGCCTCATATTCGCGCACACTTGCGCCACACTTACACGCACACTTTCGCCACACATGCCACAGTTTTTACAACTATAGGTCGCCATTACTCAGCAGCCACATGCGCCTTCACCCGGCGCATTTTAGGCGTTTCCAGCTCATACTTCTGTTGCCATTCAGACCGGTGGTTGGCAGGGGTGATCTCCACCGCCGTGACCTTATATTCAGGGCAACTGGTGGCCCAGTCGCTCAGCTCCGTGGTTACAATGTTCGCGCCGGTTTCCGGGTGGTGGAAGGTGGTATAGACAACGCCCGGCGCCATGCGGCTCGAGACTTTCGCGCGCAGGGTTGTCTCCCCCTTGCGGGAGCGGATGGCCACCCAGTCACCGTCCCGAATGCCGCGCATTTCCGCGTCTGAGGCGTGAATTTCAAGCACATCCTCTTCCATCCAGCGGTTATTGTCTGTGCGCCTGGTTTGTGCCCCCACATTATACTGGCTCAGTATCCGCCCGGTGGTGAGAATAAGCGGGAACTTGCGGTTGGTTTTCTCTTCCGTCGGCACATATTCCGTTAGTATAAACAAACCCTTACCGCGAACGAAGCCGTCCACATGCATGATGGGCGTGCCGTCTGGCGCATCGTCGTTACACGGCCACTGAATGCTGCCTTCCGCATCCAGTCGTTTAAACGAAACACCTGCAAATGTGGGCGTCAATGCGGCAATTTCATCCATAATCTCGCTGGCGCCCTTGTAGTCCATCTTATAGCCCAGCGCTTCGGAAAGCCGGGTCGTGACCTGCCATTCATCGAGGCCTGTTTTTGACTTCATCGCCGGGCGCACGCGTCCAAGCCTGCGCTCCGCATTGATGAAAGTACCGTCTTTTTCAAGGAAGCTGGTGCCCGGCAGGAAAACATGAGCGAAACGCGCGGTCTCATTAAGGAATAGGTCCTGCACGATCACGCATTCCATGCTCCGGAGCGCCGCTTCCACGTGGGTCGTGTTGGGGTCGCTTTGCGCGATATCCTCGCCTTGCACATAAAGGGCTTTGAAGGTGCCCGCGACGGCTTCATCGAACATGTTGGGGATGCGGAAACCCGGTTCCCCGTCAAGGCTTACACCCCACGCGGCCTCAAAACTTTCGCGTACCGCGTCGTCAGAGACATGCCGGTAGCCGGAAAATTCGTGCGGGAAAGAGCCCATATCACAGGAACCCTGAACATTGTTCTGGCCCCGTAACGGATTAAGCCCCACACCGCGACGGCCGATGTTCCCGGTCGCCATCACAAGGTTGGCCATGCCCATAACCATGGTGGAGCCCTGGCTATGTTCCGTTACCCCAAGGCCATAATAGATGGCGCCGTTGCGCGCCCTAGCATACAGCCGGGCGGCGGCGATGATATCCTCCGCCTTCACGCCCGAGAGCTTGGCAACATTTTCCGGCGCGTTCACCGGGTCGAGAATGAAGCTTTTCCATTCCTCGAACGCGTCCATCTCGCACCGTTCGCGCACGAACTCTTCATCCACCAGGCCTTCGGAGACGATCACGTGCGCGAGTGCGTTGATCATCGCCACATTGGTGCCCGGCAGCAGCGGCAGGTGGTAAGCCGCCTTGATATGTGGGGTTTTCACAAGGTCGATCTGGCGCGGGTCAAGGATGATAAGCTTGGCACCCGCCCGCAGCCGCCGTTTCATCTGGCTAGCGAACACCGGGTGCGCATCCGTCGGGTTCGCACCAATGATCATGATTACATCCGATTCCTCAACGGAATCAAAGTCTTGCGTACCTGCGCTGGTGCCGAAGGTTTGCTTGAGGCCATAGCCGGTGGGCGAGTGGCATACTCGCGCGCAGGTATCCACATTGTTGTTGCCAAAAGCGGTGCGGATCATCTTTTGCATCACCCACACTTCTTCTATGGTGCAGCGGCTGGAGGTGATACCCCCAACCGATTTCCGACCGTATTTTTCCTGCGTTTTTTTGAGCCTGTCAGCCGCAAAACCGAACGCTTCATCCCAGCTGACTTCCCGCCATGGGTCGGTGATCGCGTCGCGGATCATCGGTTTGGTCATGCGGTCCTTATGGGTGGCATAGCCCCAGGCAAAACGGCCTTTCACACAGGAATGGCCGTGGTTGGCCTTGCCGTCCTTGTGGGGGATCATGCGCACAACCTGATCACCCTTCAGCTCCGCCTTGAAGCTGCAGCCCACCCCGCAATAAGCGCAGGTGGTCAGCACCGTACGGTCCGGCACACCATGTTCAATGAGGTCTGTTTCCGCAAGTGTTGCGGTTGGACAGGCCTGCACGCAGGCGCCGCACGACACACATTCGCTTGAGAAAAAATCATCCGCGCCGGTTGCGACCCGTGAGCCAAAACCGCGCCCTTCAATGGTGAGCGCCAGTGTGCCCTGCACCTCGTCGCACGCTCGCACACAACGGGAGCACACGATGCATTTGGACGGGTCATAAGTGAAATAAGGTGTGCTTTCGTCCTTCTTGAGGTCCAGATGGTTTTCACCCGCATAGCCGTACCGCACATCCCGGAGGCCAACAGCACCCGCCATATCCTGCAACTCACAATCCCCATTTGTAGGGCACGTGAGGCAATCCAGTGGGTGGTCTGAAATATACAGCTCCATCACACCACGACGAAGCTTTGCTAGACGTTCGGTCTGGGTTTTCACCACCAACCCGTCTTCCGCGAGCGCGGTGCAGGAAGACGGCGTGCCCTTGCGGCCATCAATTTCCACAAGGCACATGCGGCAAGAGCCAAACGCGTCAACCATATCGGTCGCGCACAGTTTGGGAATGCCTATGCCTGCTTCCTTGGCGGCGCGCATGATGCTTGTGCCCTTCGGCACGGTGACGCTGTAGCCGTCGATCTCAAGGGTGACCTGCTCTTCCGCCTTGACCGCAGGCGTACCAAAATCTGTTTCTTTGAGGAGAGCCATCTCAATTGCCTCCTTTCTCATGTGAAGCGCCAAGCTCATCAGGGAACCAGCGCAAAATACTTTTCACCGGCACGGGCGTCATGCCGCCCATCGCGCAGAGGGAGCCATCTTCCATCACCTCAAGAAGGTCCTCCATCAAGGTGAGGTTGGTAGTGCGGTTCTCGTTCGCCATGACCTTGTCCATCACCTCAACTCCGCGCACGGCGCCAATGCGGCAGGGTGTGCATTTGCCGCAGCTTTCATGCGCACAAAACTCAAACGCATACCGTGCCTGCGCTGCCATATCAGTGCTTTCGTCAAACACCACTATACCACCATGGCCTACACCAGCGCCAATTTTTGCGAAGCTTTCATAGTCCATCGGCATATCCATTATGCTGTGCGGGATATAGGCACCAAGCGGCCCGCCCACTTGCGCAGCCTTAAGTTTTCCGCCTGAGCGCGTACCGCCGCCAAAATCTTCCACCAGTTCCTTGAGGGAAACCCCAAAGGCTTTTTCCACAAGCCCGCCGCGCTTGACGTTACCAGCGATCTGGAACGGCATGGTGCCAGTGGAGCGGCCCATACCAAAATCCTTATAAAAACCAGCGCCTTCCGCGAGGATGGTGGGCACGGAACAGAGCGAGATGACATTATGTACAAGGGTTGGTTTGCCGTTCAGCCCCTCAAGCGCAGGCAAAGGCGGTTTGGCCCGCACCTGCCCGCGTTTACCTTCAAGGCTATCCAGCAATGAGGTTTCTTCACCGCAGATATAAGCGCCTGCTCCCATGAACAGTTCAAGATCAAACGCCTTGCCACTGCCGAGGATATTGTCACCCAGCAAGCCCTCAGCGTAAGCAACCTCAAGCGCCTTGGTGAACACCTGCTTGGCGATCGGGTATTCCGAGCGCAAATAGACAAAACCCTTGTCTGCACCCGTACCAAGCCCCGCGACAATCATGCCCTCGATGAGGAGGAAGGGGTCACCTTCCATGATCATGCGGTCCGCGAAGGTGCCGCTATCGCCCTCATCCGCGTTGCAGACGATATATTTTTGTGTGCCCGGTGCGCCCAGCACGGTTTTCCATTTAATGCCTGCGGGGAAGGCCGCGCCGCCGCGCCCTCTCAGGCCTGACGCCATCACTTCTTCCGCGATGTCATGCGGTGCTTGCTCAATTGCTTTCCGAAGCCCTTCGAGCCCGCCGTGCGCCTTATATTCCTTGAGGTTCAGAGGGTCAGTGATGCCGCAGCGGGCGAAAATCAACCGCTCCTGATTCTTGTAAAACGGGATATCGTCGACCCGGCCCTGCTTAAGCGCATGGTCTCCGCCCTCAAGGAAGCCTGCCGCCGTCAAGCCTTCAACATCCGCAGGCGATACGGGACCATAGCCAATGCGGCCTTTTGCGGTTTCAACTTCAACAAGAGGCTCAAGCCAATGCATGCCACGGCTACCGGTACGCACAAGCTCAATGCCACTAAGCGTAGCAATTTTTTGCGCCACCTCGTCGGCACCAACGGCAACAGCGGCACTATCAAGCGGTATATAAACCTTGGTCATTCGCCTGCCTCCGCCACCAACTGGTCAAAGGCGGCTGTATCCACACGGCCCTTGGGAGCGCCGTCCATCATGATCGCAGGGCCAGAGGCACAAAGACCAAGGCAATATACAGCTTCAACCGTGAAACGGCCATCCGCGCTGGTCTCCCCGAGTGGAACGCCGAGCTTTTCGCAGGCATGTTTGGTGAGGCCGCGAGCGCCCACGGCCTGGCAAGCTTCAGCCTGACAAATACGGATAACATGCTCCCCCTTTGGTGCGCGGGTGAAGTCGTCATAAAAACTGATAACGCCCTTCACTTCCGCTTTGGTGAGGTTAAATGCGCTCGCGAGTTTTGGCAGCGCGGCGGCATCAACATAGCCATACGCCTGCTGCAAAGCGCCAAGCGCCTTCATCAGACCGCCCTGCTCGTCCACATGTTTCGCAATCAGCGTATCCATAGCGCCTATATTCTGCGCTTCCGCATCTGCCACTTCAAGCCCCTCCCGCACCCGTGATCCGGGCGTCAATTATGCTCGTGTATGGGTATTGGCGGGCACTTTTGTGCCCACCGTTTATTTCTTTACGGCCAGATCTGCGCGGATTTTGTCTGCAACCGCCTGTACCTTCTGGCGCAGCACGGCTTCATCAACCGTCAGCACCTTGCCGTCCGCCATCAAGACCTTGCCGTCCACAATGGTGGTAACAACATCCCGCGCGCCCGCCGCATACACAAGCTGGGACATGACGTCATACAGTGGGCTCAGCCGCAGGCTATCGAGTGAAACCTGTATCATATCCGCGCGTTTACCCACACTCAGGCTGCCGGTCACGTCGCCCAAGCCAACTGCCTCAGCGCCGCCAACAGTTGCCATCTTGAGGGCTGCGCGCGCGGGCACAACGGTCGGGTCACCACCATTACCCTTGTGCAGCAGGGCTGCAAGCCGCAGTTCTTCCCACATATCAAGGTCGTTGTTGGATGCGGCACCATCAGTACCGAGGCCCACTTTAACACCAGCTTCTAGCATGGCCGGAATGGGCGCTATACCTGCGGCGGTTTTGAGATTGGATGTGGGGTTGTGGATTGCACCAACCTTTGAGGACGCCAGCGCCTTGATGTCGCTTTCCCTTGGCCAGACAACATGCGCGGCCACAGTGGTCACGTCTGTCATGCCCACTTCGCTCATCAACTCGATCGACGTGATACCGTATTTGTCGCTTACCGTTTTCACCTCGGCCTTGTCTTCCGCGATGTGAATAGAAATGGGCACATCCAGCTCTTTTGCCTTCGCGGTCACCTGTACCAGATGCTCTTTTGAGACCGTATAGGGCGCATGGGGTGCGAGCGCCGGGGTGATGCGGCTGTGTTTGCCTTTCCATGCCTCAACAAATTCAACGCCCGCCTTGAAGCTATCATCCCAGCCCTTGAAACCGGGGCTTGGGAAATCAATCATCGGGGCGGATATCACCGCGCGCAAGCCGCAGCGGTCAACCACCCTGGCGATTACCTCGGGGTAAAAATACATATCCACAAAGCTGGTGGTGCCGCCCTGTATCATCTCCCAGCAAGCGAGTTCAGACCCGACCTCAATAAAGGCTGGGTCCACATAACGCCCCTCCATCGGGAAGATATATTCCTGCAGCCATGTCATCAGCGCGAGGTCATCTGCCATGCCGCGGAAAAGCACCATCGCTGAGTGGGTGTGGCCGTTGACAAAACCGGGCATAAGCACGCGGTTGTCGCCGGAGATGATCTCACTTGCCGCGTAGCTTGCGGTTATCTCGTCTGCGGTGCCAACAGCGACGATGGCACCATCTTGAACTGCCACAGCCCCATGCTCAATAACATCCTGCACACCGTCCATCGTCACCACATAACGGCCATGCACAATGGTATCGACCGCTCGCATATCCTCGGCTTCGCTCATCACCTTATATCCCTCAAATGACACCATGGCCGCACATATCATTGCGGCTTTCAGCATTTGTTTTAGCGCCACCTTGTCACCCTCTCTTTTCATATCCCTTACATGCTGGATAGATCATAAGCCGCCTGCTGCCAAGAATGCTACTCCTCATCAGCTTTCCCGCCCGTATTTCAGCTTGTGTTGCCGCCGGTATTCTGTTGGGGAAACGCCAGCCCAGCGGCCAAAGGCGCGCACAAATGCAGCAGGCTCGGAATACCCAAGCATGGCGGAAACCGCCTGCACGCTTGCATTTTGTCGAACCAGCAGCTGTTTCGCTTTTTCTTCACGAACGGCGGCGAGTATGTCGCGAAAGCTCATGCCTGCCCGTTCCAACTCCCGCTGCAGGGATCGCACAGATACGTTAAGCCCCAAGGCTGCATCCCGGATCGTCAACCCGGACGGTGGCTCACCCCCGCCCAGCTTTCCTGCAAGATAATGCTCAAGCCTTTTAGTCGTGGCGGCATTTTGCGGCATTTCCGCCTGCACATGTTCCTTGAGCATGGCGTGGAGCGCAGGGTTGGCATCGTTCATCGGCCGCATAAGCGCCTCACGTGGCCATGTCATCGCATGGGTAGCAGCACCAAAAACCACAGGTGCACCAAAGGCTTCTTCAAATACAGCGGCGTTCACGGGTTTCGCGCGCATCAGATACACCCGCGCAGGCGCCACACCGGGCGAGGCCCACCGCGCAAAGCGCGCAAACGGCAGCAGTACAGCCTCCGACCGCACTTCTCCCGCGCGCCAATCCGGCCTGATAGGCGTGTAAACCAACCTGCATTCATCCGCGCTTTCGCTCAGCTCGAACCGCCCTGCAGCGCCCACATATATGGCATAATCACACGCTGCACGAAGGGCGTCACCAACGGTCTCGCTTGTCACCAAAAGGTGGCCAAGCGAGGCATAAGTGCCGTACCGAACGCTTTGGCCGACGCGCAAACCCAGAAGGCCGTCTGGCGCCAGATCTGAGGCCGCAACCCACAGGGCCTCAGCGTCTTTTTCAGGGATGCGTTCGCTCTCACAAGGCACCGAAACACCAGCGGTTTGGTATAGTGTCTCAGCCGAAACGCCATAATCCCGCTCCAGCGTTTGGGCGAGGCTTGAGACATAACGGGTGAGTACAGTTTCAGGCATTCAGGTCCCCATTGGCGCAAAATATCAATTTTTAGACACCGACTGTCATTTCAAACACGGCAATCGTCAAGTAGATTTATCTAACCTCAGAGGGGAGGTGAAATGGGAAGGAGTTTGAGATTAGCACTCTCAGCCAGATCAACGACGCGGTGATCACGCTTGAGCCGGGCACGCGGCTTGGGCTCGCGATTGCCCTTGCGTTCACAATGTTTTCCGTCGCACTTGGGCTGAAGGCAGATGATTTCTCCTTCCTGCGCAATCATCCGCGCCGAGTTGCGATTGGTTTTCTGGCGCAGGTACTCGGCCTGCCACTGGTCACGCTGCTCATCCTGATGATTTTCAAACCCATCGCTGGTATCGCGCTTGGCATGCTGATTGTGGCGTGCTGCCCCGGTGGCAACGTCTCAAACCTGTTCACGCGCCTGAGCGGCGGCGATACCGCCTATTCTGTCACGCTCACCACCTGTTCCAGCATTTTTTCCGCGGCGCTTCTGCCATTCTCTGTACTGTTCTGGACCGGGCTTTATGCCCCAACGCGAGAACTGGTGAACACCATAGATCTGGACCGGGCCGCCTTCATTATCAACACCAGCCTCACACTTCTTATACCGCTTGCGCTTGGTATTTTCCTCGCCCATGCCCGGCCAAGCATGGCGATGCGGCTACAGAGAATTTTCATTCCAGTCGCCGTGTTGATCATCGCGGTCATTGTGGTGATTGGCCTTGCGAGCAACATGTCCCTGCTGCGTGACTTTGGCAGCGTGATCCTGCCCTATGTCATTGCACACAATGCTCTGGCCTTTGCACTCGGGGCCCTTATTGGCTTCGCGGCAAAGTTCAATGCCACCACCCGCCGCGCACTTGTGTTTGAGATCGGCATCCAGAACTCGGGCCTCGGGCTTCTCATCATGCTCAGCCAGTTTGGCGGGCTTGGGTCCGGCGCACTTATCCTCGCCACATGGGGCATATGGCATTTTATTGGCGGTTTTACTGTGCTTGCGATCTATCGGCTAGCACGCCGCAATCCACCCCCTATTATCCAGGAGAACACCCATGGCTTATGATCTGATCATCAAAGGCGGCACCGTATTTGACGGCACCGGCACAGACGGCTTTATTGCTGATGTCGCCATCAAGGATGGCATTATCAAAGCTATTGGCGATGTTGAAGGTGAAGCCGCGCGCACCATTGATGCGGGTGGTGCAATCGTCACTCCCGGCTTTATTGATTTGCACACCCATTATGACGGGCAGGTGTCGTGGGACGCTGATTTGCGCCCGAGTGTTAACCACGGCGTGACCACAGCTGTGATGGGCAGCTGCGGTGTTGGTTTTGCGCCCGTGCACGAGAAAGACCACACCCGGCTTGTACGGTTGATGGAAGGGGTTGAAGACATCCCCGGCACCGCGCTTGCGGAAGGCCTGACCTGGAACTGGGAAAGCTTTGGCGACTATATGGACGCGATTGATTTCCCGCATGCCATCGACTTTGCAGCACAAGTGGTGCACGACCCGCTGCGGGTTTATGTGATGGGAGACCGCGCTGTCTCTGGCGAGCCTGCCACGGCTGATGATATCGCCAAAATGCGTGAGCTAACCCGAGCCGCCCTTGAAGCTGGCGCCGTGGGTTTCTCAACCGGACGCTCAGACGTGCACCGCACCGCTGACGGTGAATGGACACCGGCATCTGAAGCCACCAAAGATGAACTGGTTGGCATTGCCGAAGCCTTTCAGGGGCTTGAACATGGCGTATTGCAGGCGGTGAATGATTTTGACCTTGAACGCGGCGATCCCACAGCCTTTGACCGCGAATTTGGCTTGCTGGAAGCTTTCGCTGGGGCCGCAGGCGGGCGGCCGTTTTCGCTCTCCCTCATGCAGCGGGATTTTGCGCCGAAGCAGTGGAAGGACATCATGGCTCGCGCCGAAGCCGCCGAAGCGAAAGGCATCCCCATGCGGCTGCAAGTGGCACCGCGCGGTATTGGCGTGGTGCTGGGCCTTCAGTGCACCTTCCATCCGTTCATTGGTTTCCCAAGCTACAAGAAAATCAGCCACTTGCCGCTTGACGAGCGTGTGAGCATCATGCGCGATCCCGCGTTCAAGGCACAGTTACTTTCTGAAACTTCCGAGAAAGTAGCCGGGGACGGCACCGCCATTCCGCCCCTTGCAGATACCTTGTTGCAGCAGATCGTTTTCATTTCCTGCAAAATGTTCAAGCTGGGCGAAAACCCGGACTATGAGCAAGGCGTTGAACACTCGGTCTACAAGATGGCAGAAGCTGCAGGTGTGCCGCCGCTTGAGAAAATATACGATATTTTACTCGAGAAAGACGGGCGTGAGTTCCTCTACTTCCCGATCTATAATTATACCGACCTGAACTATGAGGCTGTGCACACAATGATGAGCCACCCGCAGGCGATCATGGGACTATCAGACGGTGGCGCGCATGTGGGCACTGTATGTGATGCCAGCTTCCCCACCTATCTGATCGCGCACTGGACACGGGACCGGGCCAAGGGCGCAAAGATAGCACTCCAGCGTGCGGTCCAGATGCTGACCGCCGACCTGGCCGACTATATCGGTTTCAAGGACCGTGGCCGCCTGCAAGTTGGCCTCAAGGCCAATATCAACGTGATTGACCATAAAGGCCTACGCCTTCACGCACCGCATATGGTGCAGGACCTGCCTGCGGGCGGGCAACGCCTGCTGCAGGAAGCAACAGGCTATATTGCAACAATCGTGAACGGGCAGATCGTTATTGAAAACGACAAGCTTACCGATGCGCGCCCCGGACGGCTTGTACGCCTCGGCCAGAAAGCAGCATAGCCCTTGATGACAGAGATATTTGCGGACGTCAGCCTGTGGGCACTTGCGGGCATGGCGGCCGCCATCCTGCTGGCCGCTGTTCTGCGTGCTTTCACTGGTTTTGGTTTTGCGCTCGCAGCCCTGCCGGTGCTCAGCCTGTTCCTGAGCCCCACGACGGCGGCAAGCGTGATCGTGCTGCTGACGCTTGCTATCTCAATACAAACCCTGCCCTCATACCGGGCTGATGTGCCGCTGCGTACCATGGGCGGCATGCTGGTACTTTCAGCCGTGGGCACGCTTGGTGGCACCTACCTGTTGCTGCTCTTCAGCGCAGATACTTTTCGCCTGTTGATCGGGCTCACCGTCATGCTCGCTTGTGTGCTGCTCATGCGTTTCAAACCCGCACCACACCGGGAAGGCGGCACCTATGGCCTCATGGCCGGGCTGTCATCGGGTTTGATGAATGGTGCACTTGCGATCCCCGGGCCACCGGTCATTATTTATGCTATGGCCGTGTATAGTGAAGCGCGCAAAAGTCGCGCCTTCCTGATGGGCTTTTTCCTGATTTCGGCGGCCCTCGCCACGCTCACCTATTCGTTTGAGGGCATCATGGGCCTAAAGGAATTATCTTTCGCGCTCGTCGCATACCCGGCAATGCTGATTGGGGACAAAGTCGGCGCAACACTGTTTGAAAAGCATGGCACGGCTACGCACCGCAAGATCGCCATTCTCGCCCTGTTCGCCATTGGCCTTAGCGTTGCGGCTGCATCTATCTACAGATAATCCATCAACCAAGTTCGACCTTGTATGCCGGGGTGAAATGCTGTTTTCTTAACCCCAAACAACAGTGGAAGGGGGAATATATGGCTGAATTTGATACCTGCATGATCTGCGGCAACACAAATTTTGAAGCCATGAAGTCTTCCAATTGGGTGATCACCGGCATCGGTGATGTTCCCGTGCAATTTGGGACGTGCCGGGACTGCGGCCATATTTTCCAGAACCCGTTGCCGGCACTTGAAACCATTGAGGCCTTCTATACGGAGTTCTCGAATTATCTGAAACCGGATCCAAACTGGGTACCGCCTGAGACGCCGGAGACGCCGACGTCTGCTCGCCTTATTGACCTCGCCAATCACTTCAAGCCAGAAAAAGGCACCGTGTATGAGATTGGCTGTGGCTCCGGCATGCACCTTTATTACTTCCAGAAAGACGGCTGGAATGTGCAAGGGTGTGAGCCTTCACCCGATGCTGGCGCACAGGCACAGGCCCTTCTGAACAGCAAAATCGATATCGCCTTCGCGAGCGATTGCCTGACCGGTTCGCCCAAATATGATGTCGTGACGCTTAGCCATGTGCTTGAACATGTGCCGGACCCGCGTGCGCTACTTGAGCTTGCCCGTGATCAGGTCGCTGATGACGGTGTGTTCATTCTTGAGGTACCCTGTGCACGGCAACCCTCAAGGCTTTGCATCGGCTGGCTCGCGCTCGAACATCTATCTTACTTCTCGGAGCCTGTGCTGACACGGCTAATGGAAGAAACCGGCTTTGAGGTATTGCAAATCATCATCGATGATCTCAACCCCAAATACCCAACCATCACGGTCGCAGCCCGGCCATGTAAAAATGCGGGCGAGGGAAACACACCTTACCTCAATGCCTTTCCCGTCAACCGTGACATGCTGGCAAAACATATCCAGATAGACACTCAGCACTGGAACCGCGTGAACGAACGTTTCGCGCACGTGAACGATGCCTATATCTGGGCCGCGGGCGTGCATACCGCGCAGCTGTTCAGCGAAACGTCGATCCTCTCAACAGTAAATATCAAAGCCCTTGTTGACAGCAGCCCCTTAAAGACCGGCAAGAAGCAAGGGCCGTACAATATCCTGAGCAAGGAACAGTTTTTCAAAGCCTATAAAGGCGAGCATGTGATTATCTCGTCCTATGCGTCCGAGAAGGCTATCGCTGATACGCTTAAAAGTGACGGTATCTCTGAGGATAAGATCGTCAGGCTCTACACCTGAGATTATTCACGCGCCTTGTGCAGGAAGCTACCGCACACTTCATCGGCCAGCATATCAAGTGACATATCACCGTCTGGCCGGTACCAATTGCGGGTCCAGGCCAGCGCACCACGAATAAGCTGTCGCGCGACCTTGGGCTGTGAACTCAGCAGCCCTCGTGCATCGCAGCCCTCAAGCGCCGCATCCCAGCATTTTTCATAAGAACCGTCCCGGAGCGCAAGCACCTTTTCACGCGAAACCTCATCAAGGCTGCGCCATTCATCCACAAGAACATAGGCCGCCTGCCCGTCTTCCCGGTGGATAGAATAAAGCTCGCAAAGGATCAGCGCTTTTAGTTGCGCCACTGGTTCAGTTATGCCCTCAACGGCCTTTTCAGCACGCACACCCATGTCGCGAGTCGTCATCGCCATGGCGGTAAAGAGGATTTCCTGCTTGTTCTTGAAATGGTGAAACAAGCTGCCTGAAAGGATGCCAGTTGCCGCCGCAATGTCGCGCACCGTCGTGCGTTCAAAGCCTTTTTCATAAAATAAATCAATGGCCTTAGCCACAATACGGGCTTTGGCAGGGCTGATAGTTTGCGCGCGTTGAGCGCTACTTTTCACAAGGTCATCCATTCCATGAGCTTATTACAGATGCTTTTGATTGACAACCAAGCGCTTGCTTGTTTTTATATTAATGGGAAGAATTAAAATATTACACACCGACAAGGGAGTGGACCGACCATGCAGGACGGCACACAAGGCTACAATTCGGTATTCAGGCCGGGGCTTTTCACAGGCAAACGCATTATCGTTACCGGTGGTGGCAGCGGTATTGGCCGATGCACCGCGCACGAGCTTGCGCATCTTGGTGCCCATGTGATCATCACAGGGCGAAACGAAGAAAAGCTGCAAACCGTTGTGGATGAAATCACCGCAGATGGCGGTACCTGCGCCTATAAAGCGTTTGATATTCGTGACGAAGAAGCCGTGAAAGCGGCGATCTCAGACCTCGTGAAGGATGAAGGCCCTATCACTGGCCTCGTCAACAACGCAGGCGGGCAGTACCCTTCTCCACTTGAGGCCATTTCCACAAAAGGGTTTGAAGCAGTGCTGCGCACCAATGTTGTCGGTGCGTTCAATGTTTCGCGTGAACTTGTCACCCAGTCCATGAACAAAACGGGCGGTGCGATTGTCAACATCACCGCAGATTTCTGGGGCGGCATGCCCACCATGGGGCACTCAGGCGCCGCGCGTGCAGCCTGTGACAATTTCACCAAAACCGCCGCCGTGGAATGGGGGCGTTTTGGCATTCGCACCAACTCTATTGCGCCGGGTTGGGTGGCATCTTCAGGCTTTGATACATATGACGACCCCGGCGTGCAGGCCATGCTGCCGCAGCTCAAAAACATGGTACCGCTAGGGCGCATCGCGACAGAGGCTGAGATCGCATCCGCTATCATATTCCTGCTGTCAGACGGCGCTAATTTCATATCAGGCGCTAGCCTGCGCGTAGACGGTGGCGGCAGCCTCTTTAGCCCGCTGTTCCCGCCACAAGGCGCAAAAAACAGCGAGAGCTATCAGGGTTTTCACCGGTACACACCGCCTAAAGCCCTGAGGACGAGTGACTGATATGCCAGTGATAGAAAGCAAACTAGACACCACGTCAGCAAGCTTCAAAACCAATGAAGCTGCCATGCAGGTACAGCTTGACGAGATTGGCCGCATTGAAGCGCTCAAGTCTGCCGCACAGGAGAAAGCCCGCCCGCTTTTTGACAAGCGCGGCAAGCTACTACCCAAGGAACGGCTGGCGTTGCTGCTGGATAAAGGCGCGCCATTTCTGGAGCTTTCCGCCCTCTCCGGCTACCTGATGTATGATGACAAGGACGGCTCTGGCGCTGGCGGTTCCATCGCGGGCATCGGGTACGTGAGCGGCAAACGCTGTATGGTGATTGTATCCAACAGCGCCGTTAAAGGCGGCACGGTAACACCCGCAGGGCTCAACAAATCCTTGCGCCTGCAAGCCATCGCGCTCGAGAACAAGCTACCTATCGTTGGTTTGATGGAAGGCGGCGGCGCCAACCTGCAGCATGTGTCTGATATGTTTGTCGAAGGCGCGCGCAGCTTTGCCAACCAGGCACGGCTATCCGCCGCAGGTATCCCGCAAATCACCGTGGTGCATGGCAGCTCCACAGCGGGTGGCGCCTATCAGCCCGGCCTGTCTGACTATGTGGTGATGGTGCGCGGGCGCTCAAAAGTTTTCCTCGCCGGGCCACCACTTCTCAAGGCCGCAACAGGCGAGATCGCCAATGACGAAGACCTTGGCGGCGCAGAGTTGCACGCAGAGGTTACCGGCACGGCGGAATATCTGGCAGAAGATGACGCAGACGGTATCCGATACGCGCGCGAGATCATGGCCCGCCTGCCATGGAGGGAACCCACGAAGGCAGACCAGCCCTATACCGAGCCAGCCTATGCCCCAGACGAGTTGATCGGCGTTGTGCCCGCCGACGCCAAAACACCATACGACGTGCGGGAGGTTATGGCCCGGCTGGTGGACAGCTCCGACTTTCTGGATTTCAAGAACGATTATGACCCACAAACGGTTTGTGGGCATGCAGCTATCGCAGGTGAAACCATCGGTATCATTGGCAACAATGGCCCGATCACCCCCAAAGGTGCTACCAAAGCCGCTCATTTTGTACAGCTGTGCGACCAGGCGGGTGTGCCCATCCTTTTCCTCCACAACACCACAGGCTTTATGGTGGGTAAGGACGCTGAAGCTGGCGGCGTGGTCAAGCACGGCTCCAAGCTTATTCAAGCGGTGACCAATGCGCGTGTGCCGCGCATCTCCATCCATATTGGTGGCAGCTATGGCGCTGGCAACTACGCCATGTGCGGCCGCGGTGTAGACCCGCGGTTTGTGTTCTCATGGCCCAACGTGAAAACCGCTGTTATGGGCGGCGCGCAAGCGGGCATGGTGCTGAAGATTGTTGGGCTTGAGAAGGCCAAACGCATGGGCGTTGAGGCGGATGAGGCCCAGCTTGAAAAACTGGAGGCTGCGACCGCAACGCAGATGGATGCTTGCTCGACAGCGCTATATGGCAGCGCGCGACTTTGGGACGACGGCATTATCGACCCGCGTGATACCCGCAAGCTTCTAACCTACCTCCTCGATATCTGTCGGGACGCGGACAACCGCGCTCTCCGGCCCAACACATTCGGCGTCGCACGCTTCTAGAAAACACAGGGAAGACACATGATTTTTACAACGGAACATAATGAGCTGAGGCGCACCGTCGCCCGTTTTGTGGATGAAGAGATCAACCCGCATGTGGACGCGTGGGAAGAAGCAGGCATTTTCCCTGCCCATGAGCTGTTTAAAAAAATGGGTGACCTCGGCCTCTTGGGCATCTCGAAACCCGAGGAATACGGTGGGCTTGGGCTTGATTATTCCTACGAGATGGTGCTGGCGGAGGAACTCGGCGGCATCAACTGCGGCGGCGTGCCTATGGGCATCAGCGTGCAAACCAACATGGCTACACCTGCGCTCGCACGCTTCGGGTCAGACGAGCTGAAACGCGAGTTTCTGGCACCAGCGATAGCGGGCGACATGGTGTGCTCCATCGCAGTGTCCGAACCGCATGCAGGCTCCGACGTGGCGGCCATCTCAACCACTGCTGTAAAAGACGGTGACGACTATGTCATCAACGGTACAAAGATGTGGATCACCAACTCCACACAGGCCGATTTCCTGTGCTTGCTGGCTAACACTGGCGACGCACCCGCACACAAAAACAAATCTCTGATCGTTGTGCCAACCAATAGCAAGGGTGTTTCCTTCTCTGAGAAGCTGAACAAGCTTGGCATGCGCTCCTCAGACACCGCACAAATTTTCCTCGATGATGTGCGTGTGCCACAGCGCCATCTGATCGGCAATGAGGGTGACGGCTTCCGCATGCAGATGATGCAGTTTCAGGAAGAGCGCCTGTGCGCCGCCATGCTCGGCCCGAAAGGCATGAGCAACACCATTCAGGCAACCATTGATTATGCCCGCGACCGCAAGATTTTCGGCGGCAGCGTGCTTGATAACCAGGTGGTGCAATACCGGCTTGCGGAACTACAGACAGAGGTAGAGGCGTTACGTGCCCTGATCTGGCACGCGACCGAGGCTTATGTGAACGGTGAAGATGTCACCAAACTTGCCACCATGGCCAAACTGAAAGCAGGCAAGCTCGGGCGCGAGGTGCCGGACGCCTGCCTGCAATATTGGGGCGGCATGGGCTTCATGTGGGACAACCCGGTTTCCCGCTCATATCGCGATGGCAGGCTCACAAGCATTGGCGGCGGGTCGGACGAGACGATGCTCCGTATCCTCACCCGCATGATGGGCATGGGCAATGGCTGAAGATACTATTCTCACGGCCCGGTCAGATGGGGTGCTAACCGTCACCCTGAACCGACCACAGGCAAAAAATGCGATGAATTTCGCCATGGTCGACGCACTGATAGGCGCCTTTGACGATGCCGCAACAGATGACGCAGTACGCGTCGTGGTGCTCAGGGGCACAGATGGTGTGTTCTGTGCGGGCGGAGACCTGAAAGATATGGGCAGCAGCGCGCAGAACAAGGCGGATGTCGCTAAAGGCAATCGCCGTTTTGGTGAGCTGCTCGAAGTCGCGCAGGCGTTTCCAAAATCCCTGATCACGGTGTGTGAAAAAGCCGCCATGGGTGGTGGCTTCGGTCTCGTTTGTGTTTCCGATATCGCTATCGCGGAAAGCGGCTGCCGCTTTGGCATGCCCGAGGTAACGCTGGGCATATTACCTGCCCAAATCGCCCCCTTTGTCCTGGCCCGCATCGGCCTTACAGAAACCCGACGCCTTGCGCTCACGGGTCACATCATCGACGGTGACGACGCAAAAAAAGTTGGGATTGCGCATTATAGCGAACAGGGAAATGCCGCACTCAAGGAACGCCTCAATATCGTTATAAAACAATGCCTTAAATCCGCGCCAAACGCTGTGCGTGCGACAAAAAAACTGCTTCTTGAAACGGCCCAAGCTGTCAGCCCCGAAACACTGGATATGGCGGCAGAGATGTTCGCGGACGCACTTTTAGGCGATGAAGGCCGTGAAGGCACCCTCGCCTTCCGTGAAAAACGCCGCCCTTCGTGGACGGAGGAAATAACGTGAGCATCAAACCCATCAAGCGCCTGCTGATCGCAAACCGTGGCGAAATTGCCATCCGCATCATTCGTGCCGCCAAAAAACTCGGTATTCAGACAGTTGCGGTTTATTCGGAAGCTGACGCAATCGCCCAACATGTAAAACAAGCGGATCAAGCCATTTGCATAGGCCTGGCGCCCGCAGCCCAGTCTTACCTTTCTATTGCCAACATTCTTGATGCGATGAAGGCGAGCGGCGCGGATGCAGTTCATCCCGGATATGGGTTTCTGTCAGAAAATGCTGATTTCGCCAAAGCGATCACAGACGCCGGGCATATATTTGTTGGGCCAAGCGCAGACGTGATTGCCAAGATGGGTGACAAACGCGCGGCACGCCATATCGCACAGGCGGCAGGCGTGCCCGTAGTGCCCGGATATGACGGCGAAGACACGGACGATGCTCTATTGCTCGCAGAAGCCAACCGCATCGGCACACCCCTGATGATCAAGGCGACGGCAGGCGGCGGCGGGCGCGGCCTCAGGCGCATTGACGAGATGAGCGAATTTCATGAAGCGCTGCGGAGCGCGCGGCGTGAGGCAGGTGCGGCCTTTGGCAGCAGCGCAGTGATGCTGGAGCGCATGATTGAGAGTGCGCGCCATGTTGAGGTGCAGATACTGGCCGACACCTTTGGCACAGTCCTGCATCTCTATGAGCGCGACTGCTCCGCACAGCGCAGGCACCAGAAGGTGATTGAAGAAGCACCCTGCAGCACGATTGACGACAAAACGCGCGACGGCCTGTTAACCGCGGCCGTTAAACTGGCGGAATCAGTGGGTTACACCGGTGCCGGCACGGTTGAATTCCTTGTTGATGAAGCAGGTGATTTCTATTTCCTTGAAATGAACACCCGGCTGCAGGTTGAACATCCGGTCACCGAGATGATCACGGGCATTGACCTTGTCGCCGCGCAAATTGAAGTAGCTGAAGGCAGAAAACTTGAACTAGTCCAAGAGGATATCACCATCCGGGGGCACGCTGTTGAGGCACGGCTTTATGCAGAAGACCCAAGCAATGGCTTCATGCCGCAAACCGGCACACTGGGCCATTTCGACCTCGCACAGTGCGGCGCAGGTGTGGCGAAAGTGTGCGCGAATGTGCGGCGCGACTGTGGCGTAATTGAAGGCGATACTGTGTCGCCGTTTTATGACCCCATGCTTGGAAAACTCATTGCGTACGGTGACACCCGCGACAGTGCGATAGCCGGGCTCTCCGCGCTCCTCCGCGATAGCCGTATTGCGGGTGTGACAACCAACAAAGCATACTTGAACAGCATTCTGGGTTCAGATGAATTCCGTAGCGGCAAAACACGCACCCACAGCCTCGACAGTGCAGAGCCTCAGCCTCCAATGTCAACGGAAGTGCAAGCCATGCTTGCCGCTGCACTGCTGGAACTTCAGGCGCTGGTGGCATGTCCAATGCCCGGTCTGGCGGCATGGCGCACCAACTTTGACGCTCATGACCGATTTATTATTGAGGTAGACGGCCAGCGTTATCCGGTGGACGTTACCCCGGTGCAAACGGAAAACGGATGGCAAATCAACTCAAGCCTCGACCATAAAACCAAACAAACGGTCTGTATTGAAGAAAATACCTACCGATTGGATGGGAAAAAAGAGCGTTTCGCCCGCTATAGTAATGGCACCCACCAATATTTTGACATTGGTGACCACCATATTGCCGTGCGGGATATCACCCACGCACCAGCAGAAAACAGCGCTAAAGGCGGCACCGGTATACTGAAGGCGCCAATGGACGGTCAGGTTGTCGCCGTCGCGGTTGAAACTGGCACGCACGTTAATGCGGGCGACCTTATCTGCGTGATCGAGGCCATGAAAATGGAACATCACATCCGCGCTGATATGAACGGCACGGTCTCAGACATTCAGGCCAAGGTTGGCGACCAGGTCAAAAGCCGGGCGCACCTTGGCACAATCAAACCAGACACTTCGAATACGAGGATTGAGAACTCATGACAGACAAAGTGATCCTGACCTGTGCGCTTACCGGCGTGCTAACAGACCCAAAGGCCCACAACGTGCCTGTCACGCCGGAAGAAATGGCCAAAGAGGCCAAGGCCGCGTATGACGCTGGTGCCACTATCATGCATTGCCACTATCGTCAGCAGGGCGACGGTAAAGGCCACCTCCCTTCTTGGGACGGTGCACTCGCGCTTGAGATTAATGAAGCCATCCGCGCTGCATGCCCGGGTGTTGTGATCAATATGACCACCGGTGTTGTAGGGCGCGACCAGAACGATGTGCTGGAGTACCTCGCGCACTGCAAGCCCGAAATGGCAGCCTTGAACGCTGGCACGCTTAATTACCTGAAAACCAGACGGGACGGTAGTTGGGCATGGCCACCCATGACCTTCCAGAACCCTGTGGACAAGGTGGCCGAAATTCTGGCTGTAATGAAAGAACATAACATCGTGCCGGAGTTTGAGTGCTTCGATATCGGTATCTTGCGCTCTGTCGGGCTTTATATTCACAACGGCATGGTAGACCACGCTGATGTAAACTTCGTCATGGGCGTTGCCTCGGGCATGCCGTGCGATGCGGACCTGTTACCGCTCCTCATCAAGTACCGGCCCGAAGGCAGCCCATGGCAGGCCACACTGATTGGCCGCGCAGACGTGTGGCCCGTGCACCAAAGGGTCGCGGAGCTTGGCGGCAACCTGCGCACCGGGCTTGAGGATTGTTTCTACCTGCCAAATGGCGACAGGGCTCGCTCAAACGGTGAGATGATCACCGCCCTTGCAAAATGCGCGGAAAACGCCGGGCGCAGCATCTCGTCGCCTGAAGAAACCCGGGCCACTATCAAATCACAAGCCTGGAGGTAGAAACACCATGCGCATAGACCTCAAAACCTTCGGCTTTTCAGAGGATCATCAGGCGATTTATGACAGCGCCTGGAAATACGCTGAAAAAGAACTGCACCCCCTGCTTTCCCGCATGGACGATGAAGACTGGTTCCCGGACGCCGAGTACCGCGCGATGGCAGACGCTGGCATGCTGGGCACCACCATCCCCGAAGAGCTTGGCGGCGCGGGCCTCGATTTCATCTCGCAAGCGCTGGTGTCTGAGGCGTTTTCCTACTGGAACCACTGCCTCTCCGCCAGTTGGGGTTCAAGCGAAAACCTGTGCATCAACAATATTGTCCGCAATGCAAATGACGCTCAAAAAGCCAAATATCTGCCTCGTTTCCTGAAAGGGGCTATCGGGGCACTTGGCCTCACGGAACCGGGCGCGGGCTCAGATGCGCTCGGCTCTATGGCAACAACCGCCACGCGCGACGGTGACCATTATGTGCTCAATGGCCGCAAGATGTTTATCACCAATGGGCCGGTGGCCGATATCCTGCTCATCTACGCCAAAACCAACCCGAGCGCAGGCGCGCACGGCATATCTGCTTTCATTGTGGAAAAAGAATTCCCCGGTTTTCAGGTCGCCCAAAAGCTTGATAAAATGGGCTGGCGCGGCAGCCCGACCGGCGAACTTGTTTTTGATGATTGCCGCGTGCCCGCTGAAAATCTTGTCGGGGCTGAGAACGGCGGTGTTGCTGTTGTGATGAGCGGGCTGAATATCGAGCGGGTATTGCTGTGTGTTTCCACCATCGGCGTGGCACAGCGTGCGCTTGATCTTTCAGTCGCCTACGCAAAAGAACGTCAGCAGTTTGGCAAACCCATCGCGCATTTCCAGCTTGTGCAAGGCCTTTTGGCTGACATGTATACGGATGTGGAGACCATGCGTGCAACCAGCTATCAGCTCCTGAAGGAAGTGAATAATCTGGAGCGCGGCGGCGGCGGGCGGGGGCCCGTGCATATGCGCACGGCCATGACAGCCCTGCACACCGGTCGCGCACTGATGCGGGTTCTGGACAGCGCCGTGCAAATCCATGGCGGCATGGGTTTCATGCGCGAGACGGAGGTGAACCGCCTGTATCGCAGCGGTAAGGTGATTGAAATTGGCGCTGGCACCAATCAGGTGCGACAATCCATCATCGCACAGGAAATGTTGAAGGCTTAACGGGCACAAAAACAAAAGGTAAGCACAATGCATGACGGGGGAACAGGCATGACAGATCAACAAATCGCATCAGGCCATGTGCTTGAGAACATTGCCCACTGGCGCAATGTCCAGTCCGACACACCGTGGCTTGTGGACATGAAAGGCGGCCAGCCAGGGCAGACATTCACATGGGCCGAAGGTGGTGCGGTTATCGATAAAGCGTCGTGTGCCATCAAAGCCACGCTGAAGGTGGCGGGCAAAAAAGCCGCGATCCTTTCCCGCAACCGCGCGCACTGGATACTGGCGGACCTTTCCATCCTGAGCGCAGGCATGACCACGGTGCCGGTATTTACCACCATGCGCCCGGAAACCTTCCACTACGTGCTGGATTTTGCGGGTGTTGAGCTTCTGTTTCTGGGCGAAAGCGCAAACTGGGGTGAAGTGAAAGCGCACCTGCCGGGCGGCATCACCATCATTACCCTGCCGGGCGTGGACACGGCGGAGGGTGACATGACGTGGGATGAGTTCCTGCGACTTGGCGACAGTGTACCAACCCCCAAAGTGGATACAGACGCTGTCGCCACGATCATCTTCACCTCTGGCACGACAGGCAAACCCAAAGGGGTGATGCACAGCCTGAGCACGCTTGAGCGGGCGACAGATGGCTTGGTGGAAGAGACAGAATCCACGCCAAGTTGGCGCTTCTTCTCATACCTGCCGCTGGCGCACCTGGCTGAACGGCTGGTTATTGAGCTGCATTCTATCCGCGTTGGTGGCACCATCCATTTCAATGAAGGACTGGAGAGCTTTGGCGCTGACCTCCAGTATGCCAAACCTGACTATTTCTTCGGTGTACCAAGCATATGGGAGAAAATGGTGCAGGCCGTTCTCGCGGGCGCTGGCGGTGATGCGGCGGCGCTTAAAGCCGCCCTCACCGGGCCAAATGCCGCGATGGTTGCGGCAGGCGTGCGGGAAAAACTTGGCCTCGCGAGCGTGAAATCAATGCTCTCTACCACAGCACCGGTGCCGCCCGCGATCAAGGAATGGTTTGATCTTTTTGGCCTGAGCCTGCTTGACGGTTACGGCCAGACAGAAATCTTGCCCATCACCACCACGTCAGGGCATGAGCCACGCAAAGGCAGTGTTGGCAAGGCAACAAGCGGTGTTGAACTGAAGCTGACAGAAGAAGGCGAGCTTCTGGTGCGCGGTCCGGGCCGCAGCCTTGGGTATTATAACGCGCCAGACAAAAACGCTGAGACCTTCCAGGGAGACTGGGTTCACACCGGTGACCGCGCCTTTATTGACGAGGACGGCTATGTATTCCTCCGCGGCCGGGTCAAGGAAACCTTCAAAACCGGTAAGGGCAAATATGTTGCCCCCGGCCCGATGGAAACCGAATTTCAGCAATCCGAGTATGTGGAGCAGACCTGCATCGTTGGCCACGGGCTACCGCAGCCGGTCGCCCTGATCGTGCCGTCTGAGACAGCACGCGCTTTAGACGCCGCCGAGCTTGAGGCCAAAATCATGGCCCTGACCATGCACATTAATGAAGCAGCGGAGAAACACGCCCGTATTGGTGCCATACTCATCTGCCTTGAACCCTGGACGATTGAAAACGCCATACTGACCCACACAATGAAAGTGCGGCGCAGCCATGTACTTGACCGGTTCGAGAAGCATATAAGCGACGTGGCGTCAAGGATCAGCGGTTCTCACGTTGAGCTGACTTACGCGGACTAACCCTCTCAGCCAGTCGGCCTAGCCACAATCAGGTCGCATGACCCACAGGTTGTTTGCCACTGGCGAGCGCGTTGGCAAAATCATGGTTCCTGTCCCGGTGCCCTGCCTCATCAGCGCGCACGGCCTTCACAACATCGGCCAGCCTTGCATCTGGTGGCAAGTCCCAATAGTCAATAGCAATCTGCGGCGCAGGTAGATCTTCATGCCGCCCGGCTTCAATTTCCGCCAAATACTGGCTGTAGCTTGTGACAGCCTCTTCCTCGAAGTACCCCACCACTCGATGTGCGGTCTTTGGCGCGAACAGATAGAGGAAAAAGTAGCAGTTATAAAATATAAGCTGCACAACCATGATTAGGGCGCGTTCAAGAAAGCTTGGTTTGGCAATCTCGATGAAGGTCATCAGGTGCATGCGCTCATTTTCGGCTTCTTCAAGCAGCTCACGGATGAAACCTTCATCATCCCTGATCTGGCGCAGGCATTTGAGGTGCTGCAAAAGCCCCCCCACCATACCGGGCACCGCAGCTACTGTTTCAAGAACAACGGCCCGGTGGCCATACCGCTTGGCGAAAAAGGTATCCGCGAAGAACCGCAGGAATTTCACAAAGGTAAAAGCAAGGCGGTCGCTCAGGTTTTGAACCTCATGATGCACGCCCGTAACAGGCGCCCTGTTGGCTGTGCCTTGTTGTGCTTTTGCTTTCATCGCATGCCTCCTTGGTTGCGTTGCCGCCAGACGACCAGCTCAGAACAAACCTTGGCCTCGTGCGACCCCATAAATATAGCGTGCAAATAAGCCGAAAATATTGCGACACCCTGCCGCGCGTCAAAGCGCGCAGGGCAAAATTTATTCAGCTTCCTTGGGGCCGCAATCAAGGATCATGGGGTCAAATACCCCGCCGATGAGAAAGCGGTTACCGGCTGGCGCGGCCACGCTTGAGCCAGACAGGGGCTCACCGTCATTAAGGTAAATTTCTTCCATATCGAATGCTGTGCCATCAAACGTAAGCCTAAGCACTTGAGACGGTGAGCGGTTGGCCGCGTCTTTTGCATGGCCGGGAAATTTAAGCGCGATGGCGTGCGAGCCAATCCAGATGCTGCCGTCCTCACCCCATTCAATATTATCAAGCGTTGTACCCGTATCAAACTCAGCCTTCAGGGTCAGCCCGCCATCGTCCGCGCGATCATAAGCCAAAATGCGGCTGCCTGTTGTTTCTGCCACCAACACCGTTCCCCCGTCATCGCTGACTTGAATGCCGTTCGGGTACACGAGGCCGCCGACCATACGCGTGACGGTAAATTCGTTGCCGCGCGCGATACCGCCGCGGGGAAGGCGCGCAAAGGTCTCAATCACCTTGCCAAATGGTGTCTCACTGCCCTTATCAATCGTGGCGTAAAAACTGTCGGGCCCATCGGCGGCGACATCATTCAAGCTGAAGCCGTCACTTGGTTTTACCGAACGGATGTGGCGCAGGCTGTCGTCAAGAATTTCAAAGACCTCAACCTGCGAGCCAGCATTATCCATCGTGACCTCGCCATCACCCTTGTTGGGGTGATTGACAACAAACAAACGGTCCCGCCCGCCGGTCGGGTTTTTCCAAAGCGAGATGCCGTGCGGATGAAATGATGTTGTCATATCATGCGGGATCACGAGTGGTGCCGCCATACTGCCGGGGCGATAGCGATAGATGCCACCCTCAGACACGCCCGTGCGCATCCACTCCCGCCGGTCATGCGATGAGATATAGGCAAAGCCGGACGCGTGATCGACGGTAATATCTTCCGCGCCGATGACACCCTGCACAGCCGTGCAGCTTCCTGCAAAATGCGGTTCAATCGTCTTGAACGCACCGCCATCGATGACCGTATCCAGAACAAATAATGCAGCGGCACCCAGTACGACGCCCGCGCCAATAATTAGCGGCTTCTTTCTCATCATAATCCCCCGACAAATGATTCTTGGCCTAAACCTTCTTATCAGTGTGGTGCATTCGTGCACGAATTCAACTCAAACTCACAGAAATGGCCTCCAATACACTTAACTGTTGCTGAAATCGCTAACAGGCGGCAAAACATCCGTTATTGCTGGTATAAATACCCAAGATACGTTTAAAAGAGCGCTGTTCGGGGAGAAATATGACAGAGCGTCAACAAATTTCGCTGCTTATTGTCTTGTGGCTGGTGGTTGGAGCAGTGGCAATTCAGGTTGCCATAGCGCCCTCACCCACCTTCAGCCTGTGGCAGGAAATCACAGGCGTTTTTGAGCCCGACGGCAACAGCCTTCATGCCGCTGAGGGTGACAACGAACCATTCCACCCTTCCGCAGATGCCATGGCAGACGTTGACCGCACCCTTGAGGCTGCGCGCGCGAACGATAAGCTTGCGCTTATTGTGCTTGGGGCCAACTGGTGCCATGACAGTTTGGGGCTGACCGACCACTTCCGCACACCTGATATGCAACGGGTTCTAAGCGAAAAGTATGAGCTTTTGCTGGTTGACGTTGGGTATCTTGAGCACGGTACCGACATCGTGCAGCGCTTTGGCCACCCGATCATATACGGTACACCCACAGTGTTGGTGATCGACCCGGAAACCGGACAACAGGTGAATGAGAAGAGCATGCACCAGTGGCGTGCCGCCGCAAGCATCAGCCTAGCAGACACAATTCGCCACTTTGAAGGCCTGAAGGTTTCTCCTTCTGCGCCGCACTCTCCTGCCTCACCAGAATTGCAGACGGCGCTTGCGGAGATCGACGCGTTTGAGAATGCACAAGCAGCACGAATTGCCGTGGCATACGAACACCTGAGCCCCCTGATTGCGCTTGAGCGAAAGGACCGCCCGGCCAACTTCTATGAGCTGTGGGAACAGGTGCGTGTGATGCGCTACAAAATCACCGAAGACCTGGCCACATTGCGGGCGATCGCACGGCGGCAATCCGCATTAGATGCTGCAGAAATTTCGCTGGATTTTCCAACCTATCCTAAATTTGATTGGGAATAAGCTACATCACTGCATAAACTATCCTCATTGCTTCACTGAGGAACGGGAGACTTCGATGAAATGGCTTGTCATCATCTGTGCACTGGCACTGTCCGCCAATGCTGCCGCCGCACAACAGCCTCTTCCGGCCCTTGAGGCACCTAACGTACGTCAACAAGCTCCGAACCTTATCACCGGCGGCCACCCCAGCCGAGGCGACCTTGAGACATTGAAAGAATCCGGCATTACCACGGTAATTAACCTGCAAGGCCTTGAAGAGGGTAGCCTGGAAGAGGCCGCGATAGCCGATGAGCTTGGCCTGCATTATATTGCCCTGCCCGTCACCGGCCGAAATGACCTGACATTTGAAAATGCCGAAAAATTGGATGCCGCGCTTAAGCTTGCCGATGGCCCAACCTTTTTGCATTGCGCATCAAGCAATCGTGTGGGCGCGCTTATGGCTTTACGCGCTTTTCATGTACAGAAAATGAGCCCGGTGGATGCGTTGAAAGTGGGCAAAGATGCAGGTTTGGCTAGTCTGGCCTCAACTGTGGAAGCACTGATTGAAACTACGAACAAGCGCGTACAATAGAGCCTCTAATAATCAATGCCCTGCTTGGCTTTAATGCCATTCTCAAACGGATGGCGAACTGCCTTGATCTCAGAGACCATGTCGGCCACGACAACAAGCGCTTCTGGCGCATTCCTACCTGTCACCATAACAGAAGTGCGGTCCGAGCGAGCTTCCAAACCCGCCAACACCTCTGCCACATCAAGGTAATCGTAGCGCAGCACTATATTAAGCTCATCCAACAGGATGAAGTCATACACGCCGCTTTCCATCATCGTCCGGCTTTGCGCCCAGGCCTTTTCCGCTGATGCGATGTCCTGAGCACGGTCTTGGGTGTCCCAGGTAAAACCATCCCCCATCACATACATATCCACGAGGTTGGGGTAACGCGTAAAAAACTCTTTCTCGCCTGTTTTCCAAGCGCCTTTTACAAACTGTACTATGCCAACCTTGTGGCCCCAGCCTAGAGCACGGATCACGGTCCCAAACCCCGCTGTGGACTTGCCTTTACCGTCGCCCGTATTGATCATCAAAAGCCCACGCTCTGTTTGCTTCTTCTCACGCATCTTGGCGCGGTGCTCAGCCTGCTGGCGTTTCATCGCTTCATTATGCGCGGTGTTAGTTTCATCTTGTCGGCGATCGGCCATTCGTCTTCTCGTTTCTGCATAAGCTGGAAGCCGGACCATATTCCCACAGCCCGGCTCCCGATCATAACGACATTGCTGCAAATACCGACCCTAAAAGCGGGTACGTACACCACCAAACACTGAAAGCCCCGGCGTGCCGTAGCCAAGTACCTGCTGGTAGCTCTCATCCAACAGGTTATCAACCCGGCCATAAAGTTCAACGGTGTCGTTCAGCTTATAGGCAGCGCGCAGGTCAACACGTGTCCATGCCGGTGCATAGGCCCCGCTGCTGTCCAGCTCCTTGCCATTATAAGTAAGCGATACAAGCCCGGAGAGACGATCCGTCGGTGTCCAGTTGACCGCCGCGTAGGCCTGATCTTTGGGACGACGCACCAGCACAGTGTCCGTATCCCGGTCTTTCGCTGATGTGTGAGTGTAGTTTGCATTGACAGAAAGGCTGTCAGACAGATGAGCGTCCACTGTCAATTCAATACCCTTTGCCCGCGCGCGGGACACATTCTGGTAGCCGCCTGTGAAGGTGAAGATAATCAAATCTTCGGTACGTTGGTCGAAATAGGTTGCACCCATGGTCACATGGTCATCAAGAAAGCTTTGGCGAACCCCCACTTCCCAAGCCTTCGCGCGCTCAGGCTGCAAATCCGGGTTAGAATCAAAACCGCAGCATGAATAGGTCAATTGGAAGATCGTTGGCGCCTTGAAGCCTTCACCCCAGTTCGCGATGACTTGCGTGCCTGTTTCTTCAAACAGGTAAGACATGGACACTTCAGCGTTTGTTGTGCCACCAAAAGTTTCGTGGTCGTCATAACGCACGCCGCCGGTTAGCGTCAGGCCCGACACGCCCTCATATGACAGCGACGCAAACACGCTATCGGTGCTGATAGCTTCAGCTGATTGGGTTTCTGCCTTGACCTCTTCGTGCTGCAAACCGGTTGTGAACAGCATTTCGTCGGAGAGCGTGAGCGTGCCTAGATAGTCAAAGTTCATCCGCTCACCTTTGGCACTGTAACTTTCAACACCACCAGAGAAGCTTGTGCGCTCGATCTCTGAATATTCAACCGACGCGGTGTTTTTCACCACACCGTCCCAAAGGTCGAACAAGCCACGTGCTGCGAGAGATATCTCTTCGCTTTTGCTCAGGTCATCTGTATCACCGAGCGCATAGCTGCCGTCCCCCTGCAGGGCAAAACCGTCATACTCACTATCGCTGTCGCTGTAGTTCGCCATCAATTCGATACGCGCAGCCTCGGAAATTTTGGTAGAAAATTTGCCCCGCAAGGTCAGGTTTTCATACCCGTCACGCTCGCTATTACCGTCTTCGCTATCTGCCGCTGAAATACCGTCAGTATCCCTGTAACTGGCGCTCAAGCTATATCCAATACGGTCGGTCCCGCCGTTAACGGCTCCGCCCGCACGGAAGCTGTTGTAGGAGCCGTATTCCGCGAACGCATTGCCGTTCAAACCGTCTGTGCCAGACTTGGTGATGATATTGATCACGCCGCCCATAGCGTCAGAGCCGTAAAGCACCGCCTGCGGGCCACGCAGCACCTCAATCCGCTCAACACCGTTGGGGTCAAGGTTGGCAAAATCGAACGCACCGCCGGTAACCGAGGGGTCGTTCACCTGTACACCGTCAACCAGCACAACGGTCTGGTCGGTGCTTGCGCCGCGGATGCTGACAAAAGCCGTACCGCCAAAAGTGCCGTTCTGGTTAATGGTAACACCCGGCACGCTTTGAAGCGCATCAAGGACAAAGGTATATTGGTTTGCTTCCAATGAAGCTTCGCCAATCACGCTGATGCTTTTCCCAACACTTGTGATCGGTTGCGCGCGGCGGTTTGCGGTTATAACCACCTCTTCCACATCAAAAGATGCGTCAAAAGCTGCGTCTTGCGCATAGGCTTTGGTGGCACCTGTTAGCGCCGTGGTAACGACAAGAGCCGTTTTAAAAGATAGGGATCTGGACACGTTTCAAACTCCAATAAAGGACCATAAGGTCATATAACTGCTGGAGTTTGTCTGATCGTGTCTGACAAGCTCCGTACACAGCGTTGAGCTTGTCGCCTGTACGGAGTTCCGCTCTCACCGGTTAACCCGACCGCGAGATGGGCGACACGACGGCAGGTCTCCTGGCTTATGGATCGAGGCTTCCACCTATCCTTCCCGGCATATTGCCAGTGGATATAATCAGGTGGTCGCTCCCCATATACAGTTGCGGGTACAGCTGTGGATTTGCGCAAGCGCTTACCACATTCCCTCTTAGCCCCCGGCGATGCCGGGGAAACCGTCTGGCTGTGCTGATAATCCAAAGCAGAACGCTTGGCAAGAGATAGTCGTCCGTGATTTTCCCAAAGCATAGCCCAAATGGGTCATGCCCGTTCTCACACGCAAGCGTAGCGTAACACCATGAGGAACAGAGATGTATGGGGATATGTCATGAACAACAGAATAGCTACCTATAGCGCAGGAGCCGCACTTTTCGCTCTTGCCCTCGCGCAGGCACCAGAAGCTGCCCACGCCAAATCTTTTAAAGCGAAGTATTATAAGGAGTGCTACGCCGGTGTTGCCGATGTCGCACCGCTTGTAACGCCCAAAGAAAGCTTGTCGAAAAAGGCAAGCAAGCTTGGCGGCCTGTTCGGCTCTGTCAGCAGCTTTGCTGGCCTCGGCGGCGCAGGCGGCAGCATGGTCAAGGCGGCAGACACAGTGAACAAGGTGAATAAATACAGCAAGATCATAGATGATGTTGGTGGCTTCACCAGCCAGATGCAGGCCGACCACCCGGACCCCAATGATCGGTTCGCCGCTTACAGCAATCATATGAGCAGCGAAGCCCAGGATCTCGCTCTTGTCACCAAGGCCGTGGGCGATGCCCAGAGCTGTTACGACACCGCCTATGATGCGCTGATTGAGGGCGTGAGCACCAAGGAAATCAAAAAAAGCAAAGCTAAGAAGTATATAAAAGAAATTCAGAAGGGCACACAGGCATCGGGCGACGTACTTTTGCTGGCCGCCTCAAGGCTGAACCAAAACCTCCAGTCCTATGATCAGGCGCTGGCCAGTGAAAAACCTTATATGGCGGGCGGCGTACACAACTTGGCGGCTCAAGGTGCCTTGCAAAACGTAGCTTACGCCAACAAGTTACCGGTTGCGGCATCTGCCGGTGCTGCGCACTTTGGCACACTTTCAGGTCTTGCCGGTTTCGCCAGCGCCCATGCGGCTACCAGCACACAAGCCGATACAAATCCCGACGAATTCGCGGGTCTTCAGGCATTGGCATCATCAAGCCAAAAATACCTTGAGCTCAACGAAGAAGTTCGAGAAACTGCAGAAAAACAACGTCTTCTAGAACTTAAAGTTAACAGGGGCCTATAGAAGCCCCTGCCCCACGATCACCAGTCTGTTTAGAGTAAAACACCAGAACCACTAGCTGATCGGGCATCAAATGCGCACGGAAGATGAACCAGAGAACGCGCGTTATAACGAGGCCGCCATTGTCATGGCCTTTTATAACTTTGCGTCAGAGCCTGAAAACTGGGACCAGATACTGGACATTGTTGGCAAGGCCGATGTAAAGGCGCTTGATATCCTGCAGGGTCACCTTGATCAGGCTGCGGAACTTAGCCAAAAGATATTCAATGGCTTTGAAGATAATGAACTGCATGATGCCGACTACGGTATTCTGGAAGTAGATGCCCATAGCGTTATCTGTGCATCGAACCGCACCGCCCGCTCACTGCTCTATGACCTTCTCGGCTCGACACAAAACGAAGCCGACCTGTGTTTCAAATCCGAGGAACATCAACAGGTATATCTAGAGGCCAGAGCACGTTTGAAGAGCAATAACGCCCGTTCTACACTGATGCGTTTTGAGCTTGAGAAGGAAAAGACGACACTTCTTGCGGTTCTTATGAGCAACCCAGAAAATCGGGACAATTCAACAGAGGATAAGGGCGCCAGCCAGCGAGCGGCAGCACGCAGACGCTATCGTATCGTATTTTCACCGATCTCTATCACAACAGATAACAGCAAAATTTTGCGTGCTGAGCTTGGGCTGACCCAATCAGAATCTCGCCTTGCGTTACAGCTGGGGGCAGGAGCCACGGTTGCGGATGCCGCAAAAGAACTAAATATCAGTGTTCACACAGCCCGCAATCAACTGAAATCCATCTATAGCAAAACCGGTATCAACAGGCAGTCGGAGCTCATAAAACTCCTGATCGAACTCGGGCTTCTAAGCCGCATCCTGATCGACCAACGCGACCTTTGGGCAGCCCCGGGGACACAGCCAGATGCTATCGCAAGTACAGCCCGGAAATATTATATTCTGGCCGACGGTAGAAAGCTTGCATATCGGTTCTACGGCAAGCCAGACGGTCACCCCGTAATCGCCTTTCATTCAGGTCTTGCTTCCATCGTACCCTTGGTCTCACAGGTCGACAGCGTCACCAAAAACGGGCTCGGCATCTATGTAATTGAACGCCCAGGTTTTGGCATGTCAGACCCCTGCCAAAACTATAGCTACGAAAGTGTGGCGGCAGACATAGCGGATTTTGTAGACGGCAAAAGCATGGGCACAATTTCCATACTCGCGGAAGCCTCCGGCGCGGCATTCGGTTTGCAGTCAGCTCTCAGGTTGAACGGAGCGGTGAGGTCAATTTGTATAGCAGGCGGCGTACACTATATGCCGAACGTACCGCGAGAACGAAATGCCAGCTTCTTTCAGTTCTTTTATCACCGAGTGAACCAAAATCCATGGATTTTGAAGGGCTTCTGGCGCATTTTCCGAAACGGCTTCAATCACAAAATGGGGCGTAGCCTGATTACCGAGTTCTACCCGCCGGGCTCCACCGACCGCGCCTATACGGAGAACCCGCTAATTGAAGAACAATTTATTCAAAACACCAGAGAGAGCCTTGTACGCACCAGCGAAGGCGTAAGTACCGAGATGATTTACCGCGCAGGCAGATCACCTGTCGATATCAGCAAACTTAGCTGCCCGATCCTTATGTGGCACGGTACTGACGATATCCATTTTGGTATCGATGCGATCCGAGAATATATGCAAACGGCACCCAACCCTTATTTCCGTATTAAGGAAAATATCGGGCACACCATTATGTTCCAGTGCTGGGACGAGATAATGCAGGATATTGCCAGTTTTAAAGCTGGCACCCCCGCCCAGTATAAATAGCAGTAAAGAGCTCCATCAGCCTTACCGTGCCCCGGTAAGGTTCCCAAGCGCCCCCAAGTTCGATCCCGTCTTGGGGGCGTCCCTTTCTGCCGATCGTTTCAGACCAGACCTTGAGCGCGTCGATGGTGGCATTGAAGGTTCATGAAACATTCTGCCCGTTAAATCTGATGCCTTCATCAGAACTGAGCACTTAATATGGGCAAGCCTGCACATCAACTTTTCATGACGCAGAAACCAATTAATACTCCCAGAACCACTTCAACTTAAGGCTACTGCCCTGGCGCGCTCCCAGTTCCGTTTCTGCAAGAAAATTCTTACTGATATCAATCTTGAGGCGCGTTGCAGTTTCGCTGCTTACAGTTGAAGTTTCGACCTCAAGATAGATGTTTTTCCTCAAGTACTTGCCGCCGGTGATTGTTGTCGCGCCGTCATCATCGTCCGCACCTCGGTTCAACGACAGAGTATCAAGCCCAAGGCCACGCCTGAGGCGCCCAACCACATCCAAACTGCCGCCTCCCCGCAGGGTATCCATTGCCCCGACAAGTTCCGCGAGCTGCAGAGCGGTCAGATCCGAGACTGACTTACCCAGAAGCACACGCGCCATGATCTCGTCGTCCGGCATATCAGGGATAGAACTCAGCTCTATCTTTGGTGCTGACGCAGGCCCGGTAATTTGCAATTGCGCTTCAATCGTTGCGGTTTTGTGGATCGCTGTGACAGCAATATCAGGGTCGATGCGTGCTGTGCCCAAGAAGGTCAGCCTGCCGTCAACAATGTCAAACGCCTTGCTGCCAAAATTGAAGACACCATTCTTTACCTGCATCGTACCGCTGATTTCAGGGTCGTCTGTTGTTCCACTCAACAGAAGGTCACCTTCCCATTCGCTTTGGAGACCGCGCCCTTCAAAGAAAAAGCGCCCAGGCACCTCAACAGAGATTGCAAGCTGTGTTGGCTTACTTTTGGCTGCCGACGCCTGCGCTTGTGCTAACTCCAACTCTTCCTCACCGTTAATTTCAATGACATCAATTTCAACCACACTGCGCGGTAGTTCGCGCGGCATCGCCACTTGCATCTTGCCTGTGGTTATCTGCCCAGTGAGGGTGGAGAACTCCTCCGCCCGCTGATAAACAAGGGATGCTGACGCCGTGCCACCAATCTCATCGAGCCGCGCCACGCGAAAATCTGTCATCTCAACGGAGAGTGTACCGGGGAAGGAAAGCGCTCTCGAAAGCTCAAACTCGCCGCGCCCGGTCAAGGTACCGCCGTTGCCATCGCTGGCTTTCAGAGACGTAAGCTCAACCAGGTCTTGCGTACCATTAACCTGCAGTTCGCTGATAACAGCCACGAGCCCCAAGGGTTCATACTCATAGTGGCCGTCAGAGAGATCAAGCCGCCCTTTGAATGTCGGGTTTTCCAGATCACCAGACAGACTGAGACTGCCGTCAAGCGTACCCGTCAATAGATGGCTGGGGCGTCTTGCAAGCAGCCAGACAGGCGCTACGTCACCACGCCAACTCAGGTCAAGCGCGAGCGGCGTGGCAGGCCGTATCTCGTAGCCCGGACCGTCTTCTTTCCGCTGATACGGCAGGCTACCAGTCAATTGGCCGAACTCCCGCTCTGCTTCCGATATGCCACCTTTCAGAACAAGCATGCCCTCGCTCAGCTTCGCCGACACCGCGCCAGCGTAGGCGTCCGGCGCAGCCGCAACGCGCCACTGTGGCAGCGTGACATTACTGAACCGCACCTGAGCTTGCCCGTTTTCGCCCTCCGCGTTGCGCTCAAACGTCAAATCGGCCGAGACTCGCCCGCTCTCCAACACCCCCGGCTGCAACAGGTTCACTGCTGTGAAATCTCCATCATCCAGCTTAAGGCGCGCAGAGGCAACGTCATCCTTGATCATAACACTCACGGAGGCTGTACCTCCGGCGAACTCAAGCGCTTCCGCTTCCACCGAAATACCGCCGCCTTCAGGCCAGTTCATCAGAACAGGTTGTACTGTCGCGGCATCAATATTGCCGTATGTGGCAAGGAACTCGGCCTTGGCGCCGTTCTGTGCCGGTGTAACACGCGCGCTTAGGGTAAACCTGCTACCCCAATAGCCGCTAAGTTCAGCCAACAGCGGGTCGCCGCCTGACGAATCTCCTTGCACCGAGATAACATCAAGCGACTGCGCACCATATGTAAGGTCCTGCCCTGTGAAGCTCGCCTGATAGCCTGCAGGTCCATCTCCCCAACCGAATGAGAATTTCCCGTTGGCCTTACCAAGAGTAAGTGGAAAATGCCCCGGCCGAAGGAAGGAGACAGCCTCTGCATCAAAACTGGCAGCCACCTCACCAGTCCCGCCGTTGCTTTTCAGTTGAACGGACAGCATAGCATTGCCCTTGAGGTCAAAATCCTGGTCTTCAATCGTCCGCAAGCTGCCCTGCACATTTGCTTCCAAGCCCGCACCTTGCGACCAGGTAACAATGCCCTCGGCTGCAGCGCCGGGTGCGTTGACGGCAACATTCTCAAGGGACACAGCCTCTTTCGATGCTTGGATGTCTGCGCCTAGTGTTGTCGGGCCGAGCGGCGTGCCTCCCTCGAGCTTTAGTTTGCCAACCCAGCGCGCAGGCTGGCTGGCTTCGGGGATGACCGTTGCCGTCAATTGTGGCTGATCCAGAACGACACCATAGCCTTCAAAGGCATCAATGCCTGCCGTGAAGGTGAGTGCCGGCGCCGCGGTTGTGCCCTCAACCCGCGCGTCAAACACCGCCTCTCCCGACAGGGTCATTGCCTCCAATCCAAGCTGGCCTTCTCGACCAACCGTTCCTTTGATATTGAGGTCAATCTTGTCAGTCGCTCTGGTGTAGGCCCCGCTTAATTGGGCTTCAATCCCAGTCGTAGTCAACCGTCCAGCCTTCAAGCGGACCTGACCGTTTTTATCGTATGGGAGGAATACTTCAGTTGCGCCAACAGGCGCTGGGCCAACAAGCGCCTGCAGAGCGTCGTCCTCAAACTGGAACTGCTTGCCTTGCAAGTCAGCTTTGAGAAGGAACCCATCCGCTGCGGCCTCGGAGCTTATATTGGCATTCAAAGTACCCACTTGAAGCGTGTCTCCCACCCAGGGAGCCAGAAAAGCAGCACTTACCTCAAGCTCGCCAGCAGCCGTATTGAGGCCGTCGTTCGCGTATTCAAACGCTATTTCGCGCCCCACAACACCGTCACCTGTGAGCTCAAGTGAACGCACTGCCAGTGCTTGATCTTGAAGGCCATATCTCCATTCACCACGAAGGGCGGACAAGGATACAGGTTTCACATCAACCACGCTTAGCTCAAGGCTCGCACGCTCAACCACACCGCTCAGCGTTTCACCGGAGGTTTGCAAACTACCCACCGCATCAATCTGGTTTAAAACCGTTTCTCCCTGCTTCACGCGGGCCGCATGCGCCTGATAATCAAGCACCAGTTGGCCACCGGTGTAATTCAGGGTGCCCGCGACCTGCATGTCATTGGCGGCGAGCGCAGCAACCCGCACGTCAGCACCTGCAGCACTGAAGGCTACGTCACGGAAATAAACACCGCCATCCAGCCCGCCATCCCCTTCGGCTTCAACAGTCAAGGCACCGGACGTAACCGCAGTAACAAACTTCACATGACGACCACCTTGTGGTTCCACCTGGAACTCTATGCTGGTTTCATCAGCGACAAGCAATTTTAAGTTTTCGGGCACCAAGGCGTTACCCTGCAGGTTGAGAACACCCTTCCAGAGCCCGCCAGCCCCCGATGCCTCACCGTCCAGCGCAAGTTTCTGCGGGATGCCAGCCTTGATCGCGCCTTGCCAATCATCAGGTGTGCCTTCAGCGGTTACATCAGCTTCGAGGCTGTCTCCAGCCGGGAGCCCAAGCAGCCCTGTGATCAAGCCGAGAGGTTTAGCGCGCACACGCCCATTGAGCATAAAACGCTCGCGCACGTCGTCCCAAATCGCCGATGCTTCTGCCACATCGCTGCGGTCAGCGTTTGCCACAGACAATACGCCGCGTGTTTGCCCCTCTGCGATAGTAAGCTCGCGTGCAACCGCTTGATAAGACACGCCTTCAAAATTTATGGGCAACGTCGCGTCTCTTATATCAATCGCAACAGGTAGCCCACTTGATGGTTTATCGGCTTCTTCGCGTTTTGATGTTTCCGGCAACCGGGTAATATCAACCAAGCCACTTGAAAGGGCATTTACCTTCAAGGTGCCCCGAAGAAGTGCGGTTGGCGACCAGTCAACGGTAACCTCCGGCACGCGCACAAACTCGCCCTGCCTATCTGCCGCCGTCACCTCAACCAAGGTAAACGTTGAGAACAAGCTGCCCTCAATATTCGCGACACTAATGTCAACATCTGCGCTATCAAGCACACTGCTTAACTCAGCCGCAACCCAGGCGCGCCCCGCGTTTGATGCCAGCCACAGCACCGAAGCACCAATAACCAGCACCACAACACCAAAGGCCAAAGCCCCATAGCGCAAGATGCGTTTAACCAGTTTTTGTATATCCAGCCCCGCCATCAGAAACTTTGCCCGATGCTAAGATAGATGGCGACAGCGCTTTCCCCTTCGCGCCGTCCAAGCGGGAAAGCAACATCCAGCCGAACCGGTGCGATTGAGGTGTGGTATCGCACCCCAAGCCCCGTGCCCCACCGAAAACTGCCAAACTCCGGGAATGTATCATCATACACCGCTCCACCGTCAACGAAGGGCACAAGGCTTATCGTCTCGCTCACTCGCAGGCGGGTTTCAAAAGCCACTTCCGCAACCGAGCGACCACCGATCGGGTCACCGTCATCATCAAGTGCCCCCAATGCCTGATACGGAAAACCACGCACAGAACCACCACCACCGGCAAAAAAGCGTTCAGGCAGCGGTATCCGCTCGTTCGTAGGTCCGAGGGTGGCACCAATACGGGTACGTGCGGCAAACACAACGTTATCCAGCCCTTTAAACTGCCAATAGCCAGATGCCTTCAGCTCATTGGTTACAAATATGAAGCTATCGTTGATCAAAGACACGTTGGGCTGCACTCGAAAGTGCACGCGTACGCCGCGTCTTGGGTCCAAAAGTGAATTGGAGGTATCAAAACCAATACCAAGCGGCACCCCCAGCAGCACAAACTCGTCCCGTTCGCCATCCTCGCGCACCTGCGTTGCCTTACCTGTAAGCCCGATAGAGCCCACTAGCTTGTTATTAAACCGGCGTTCGATGCCCGCAAAAGCTTCAAACAAGTGTGCGTTGTAGGCAGGTGTATCTTCGCGCCCGAACCGGGAACGAAGGATGGATGACTGCCCAAACCGCCTGAAATGAGGTTTCCGCAGACTGGCCGAAACCGTTTGCTCTGTCTCACCAATAATGGTTGAGAATTTCAGGTTTTCACCACGGCCCCATGCGTTTTTGTTTGTCCAGGAGGCCTCGACATCAAACCCCTCGCCTGTTGAGTACCCTGCGCCAAGCTCGATGCGCCTTGGCGGTGTTTCTTTCAACTCAACAGCCACCGGCACAGTACCGTCTGAGACGTCATCTTGCTTCACGGTGACGGAGACGCTTCTGAAAAGCCCTGTGCCCTGAAGACGGGACCGAAACTCATCCATGTGAGCCTTACGAACCAGGCCACCCTCCGGCCAGGGGATCAAGCGGCTAAGATAAGACTCCTCAGTTCGTTCCGCGCCGTCATAGGCGACGGAGCCAAAATCAACCTCTGGCCCTGTATCGATATTATAATGCACCGCCGCTGTTTTGAGCGCGTGGTCAACCACCACTTGTCGTTCGTCCGCCAGCGCGAAGGGAAAGCCCTTGTCACCCAGTGAAGTGAGTACACGATATTCAGCCGCCAGAATATCTTCCGACCGCGCTGCGGCACCTTTCGCGAGGGGCGCCGTGACACCGTCCATCGGCTGGTCTTCTCCTTCGTTCTTGAAGGTAGTGGATACAGCATCAATCGTGTACCGGGTGCCCGGCCTTACAACGATAAGCAAATTGGCCCGCTCACCAACATTCTCTACCCGGCTGTCAACCGATGCACCGTAATATCCTTCGGAGCGCAGCACCCGACCGAACATTTCAACATCAGCTTCAAGGTTGGCATCCAGCCGTGCAAGCGAGTTCAGGCAGCTACCTTTTTTTTCTTGTAGCCGGGAAACGGAAGTTAGCAGTTCGCGCAGATCTTCCTGACCTTCGGGCAGCTCAAGCGAAAATCCGACCGTCACACCGCCTTTGCTGCAACTATCATCAGCAAGCAGCGGCGCGGACATCAAAACCAGAGATATTATCGCAGTATAGGTGGCGCGCACCGAGTTCACCCCCGGGGTCATTGTTCAGGCGGGCGTTAAAGCCATAGCCAAGAATTCAGAGTTACCGGCAAAATGTGGCCGATACAAGTTCACAATGTAACACCGAAGTGACGTGCCTACCTAAACCCGATGATGCTAGATAACCACAAGCACCGGCTGGGGGCAGAGCATTGCCACCACACGTGCCAAGATGAAAAACATTTCTCATCAAGAAAAATAACAGGGGGAGAGATAATATGAACATGCAGATGCTTGTGACAGCGATGCTGTCTGCCCTATTTCTGCATACACCCGTTTTCGCAGGCGATGCCGCGACCCAGCCCGTCATTGGCTCACTGAAAGCAGGGTGGTACGGTGGCGCGCAAGACTGCTCAGCTGTGACCACCCCACAGCTTGAGGTTCACGCCTATAACCACAACACCTACATATTGCGGCAAAGCCTTTGTGCCACGTTTGAGGCACCCTTTATGTATCTGCTTATCGGTGAGGATCGCGCCTTACTTATTGATACAGGCGGCGTGAAATCAGAGCACGGCACACCCGTTTCGGAGGCCGTCATGGCGCTCCTGCCTATGCTGGACACAGGCACCTTCCCCCTCACTGTCGTGCATAGCCACGGCCATAGCGACCATAAAGCGGGGGACCCGGAATTTGAGAACCTGCCGTCTGTAACCGTGATCAAACCCACCGTTGAAGATTTGGCTTCAGGCCTCGGCTTTACCGACTGGCCCAACGACCTGGCACAAATAGACCTTGGCGACCGCACCGTGCACGCTATACCAACCCCCGGCCACCACAAAAGCCATGTTGTGTATTACGACGAGGCAACAGGCCTTGTATTTTCTGGCGACTTTCTCCTGCCCGGCCGGCTGATAGTGGACGATACAGAGACCTATCTTAAGAGCGCTGAACGGCTGGCCGTCTTCATCAAGGACAAGCCCGTCACCTTTGTACTTGGTGCGCATGTGGAACTCAACAAAGCGGGCGACCTTTTTGAATTTGGCTCCCAGTACCATCCGGATGAAAGCGGCCTTGCACTTCAAAAGGAGGATATCCTGACGCTACCCACCGCGCTGCAAGATTTTAACGGCTTCTATAATGCACACCCGCACTATGTGGTCACCCACCCGAAACATATGCTGATGACAATTGCCGCCGTGGCTGTTGTTGTTCTTGGCCTGATTATTTGGGGTGTGGTTCGTTTTATCAGGCGCCGCAAGCGTTAGCACAGGCAACAGCCATAGACATATCCGCGCTAACCCCTTTATATATCTACCAAATTGAAATTATACCGACCTTATTCTTCGGAGATGGCTCATGTTGATGCGAAAAATTTTTTCAGTTCTCATTGGTCTCGCAGTCTTGCCTACTCAGGTGATTGCTGATGAAAACGGCGTCCGGGCGCGCGATCTGGACATCACGCCCGGTGTCCTGTCGCCGGGGGCCAACAATGCCATTACAGATGTCGCCGGGGTCAAGGTCGGGCACTATACGCTGATTGAGGGCGAGACGATCCGCACCGGCGCAACGGCGATTTTGCCGCACGGCGGTAACCTCTACCAAAACAAGGTCCCCGCCGCCGTGGTGATAGGCAACGGTTACGGCAAAATGATGGGGATCAGCCAGATTGAAGAGCTCGGGGAAATTGAGACCCCGATTGTGCTCACCAACACCCTCAACGTGCCTGAGGCCGCGAACGCTGTTATCGGCTGGACGTTGAAGCAACCCGGCAATGAGGATGTCCGGTCGGTGAACGCTGTTATTGGCGAAACCAATGATGGTTACCTCAATGACATTCGTGGGCGCCATGTCACCCCAGAGATGGTCGAAGAGGCTATCAATGACGCCAAACCCGGCCCTGTGACTGAAGGCGCCGTTGGTGCAGGCACTGGCACTGTTGCCTTTGGCTGGAAAGGCGGCATTGGCACCTCCTCCCGCTTGTTGCCCGCGTCACTTGGCGGTTATACGGTCGGTGTGCTGGTGCAATCAAATTATGGCGGCATCCTGCAGATGGACGGCCTCCCTGTGGGCGAAGCTTTGAGCCAGCATTACCTGCGTGAGCATGTCGCGGATGACGGCGCAGATGGTTCTATCATGATGGTCATCGCCACAGATGCTCCGCTTTCTGACCGCAACCTGAAACGCCTGGCGCGCCGCGCCATGGGTGGCCTGGCCCGCACGGGCGCGTCGCTCACTAACGGCAGCGGCGATTATGTCATCAGTTTTTCTACAGCCGAAAGCGTACGGCGCACGCCAGAGCGGCGCAGCACAACCAGCCTGATTGCGGACCTGCCCAACGGTGAGATATCGCCACTGTTTCAGGCGGTAATCGAAGCAACAGAAGAAGCAATCTATAACTCGCTGCTGATGGCGGGCGGTGCGAGCGGTGAAAACCGGTATCAACCGGGCGCAACAAGCGTCCCACTCCTGCCAGTAGAAAAAGTGAAGCAGTTGTTGCACGAAAACCAACGCTAGCGGTGACGCGGCAGGCCCTTGCATAAAGCAGGTGTTAGCAGCCTCAAACGCCAGGGCACAACCCAAGGCGCACAAGGCCTTGCGTTTCATGAAGGAAACGGAAATATACCATGGCAAAAATCATTTATGGAATGAACCTGTCACTGGACGGATATGTCGACCACGAGAAGTTTGCCCCCGATGCGACGCTCTTTCGTCACTGGATTGAGCAAGTACAAAACCTGTCCGGAAGCATATATGGCCGTGGCATGTATGAGGTCATGCGTTACTGGGACGAGGACGACCCCGAATGGACCGACGACCTGCACGAGTTCGCAGCCGCATGGCGGCAACAACGCAAGTGGGTCGTGTCGCGCTCGCTGAAGTCGGTCGGCCCCAATGCGACCCTTATCAACGATGATTTTGAGATAGCAGTCCGCCAGTTGAAGGAAGAGCTTCCCGGCGAGATTTCGGTATCCGGCCCAAAGCTCGCGCAAAGCTTCACAGATTTGGGCCTTATTGACGAATACAGACTCTATTATCATCCGGTTGTGCTTGGTGGCGGCGCGCCTTTCTTCCCAGGCACGCGCGTTCGGCTCCGCCTCACGGCCCACGAGTTGATCGGTGATGAGGTGATCAGATTGACCTATGTTCCAGTGGAAGAGAGCACAGGATAGGGCGTATCAGAAGCGAGCTTACACTCGAAATCACACCGCCGCATTGCAGAACATATGCATAAAAACAATGGGTTATGACATAAAATACGCCATAACCCATTGTTTTATAATAGAAAGTGGCGGAGAGGAAGGGATTCGAACCCTCGATACCGTTGCCAGTATACTCCCTTAGCAGGGGAGCGCTTTCGACCACTCAGCCACCTCTCCGCCGCCGTGAATAGCGAAGCGGCCCCTTTGAGTCAACGACACATTCTCACTGCGATAAAAAAAATTTACGCGCCCCGGTTTAGGCCAAAGAATTTAACCGCAAGAAAAGCACGGCCGCACATTGCATTAGCGCCGTATTTGTGCAGGAATTGCCAAAAGCAATCGAGACAAAACCTGCACGGGAGGGGACACAATGACACTCAGAAGCCTATCTACAGCTGTAGCCATGATGCTAGCCGTACCAATGGCTACACCAATGACCGCCGGGGCCGCTGACCTCAAGGGCGATATCGCCGCTGATTATGATTACCTGCATGAGCTATTTGTGGATTTCCACAAAAACCCGGAGCTTTCCTTCCGCGAAACCCGCACAGCTGCCAAAATCACTGATGAGCTGAAATCGCTCGGGTTTGATGTCACTACAGGTGTGGCGGGCACGGGCCTTGTTGCCAAGATGAAAAACGGTGATGGCCCGCTGGTTATGGTGCGCGCCGATATGGACGGCCTGCCGATTAAAGAAAACACGGACCTTGAGTATCAGTCCACCGTCACTCAGGTAGATATGAACGGCAATGAAATGCCCGTGATGCATGCCTGTGGCCATGACGTACACATCACAAGCCTGATTGGCACCGCGCGGCGCCTCGTGGCAATGAAAGACAATTGGTCTGGTACCCTGATGCTCGTTGGCCAACCAGCCGAAGAAGTAATCTCCGGAGCGAAGGCGATGATCAACGACGACATATACAAACGCTTTGGGACGCCGGATTATGCACTGGCGCTGCACGTGGCTTCCAACGTGCCTGCGGGCAAGGTAGTTTATAAAAGCGGGATCATGTTCTCGTCATCAGACAGTGTGTACATCACCGTGCACGGTGTTGGCACCCACGGCGCATCGCCCCATCAAGGCAAAGACCCGATTGTGATTGGCGCGCAGATCGTCAACGCGCTTCAAACGCTTGTCTCGCGCGAGATTTCGCCGCTTGACCCAGGCGTGGTGACAGTGGGCACTTTCCACGCTGGCACCAAAAACAACATTATTTCAGACGAAGCCAAACTGACGCTGACCGTGCGCTCCAACGACGAAGAGGTGCGCCAGAAGCTGCTTGCGGGCATCAAGCGTATTGCAGAAAACACCGGTCGTGTCGCGGGCTTGCCGGAGGACATGTTGCCAACCGTTGAGCTTTCAGTGACAAGCGCGCCCGCTACAGTAAATGACGAGGAACTCACTGCCCGCCTGGACAAGGTGCTCAAGGAGAAACTGGGTGAAGACCGCCTTCTGCCTTATGTGCAACGCGGTATGGGCGCAGAGGATTTCTCCGAATTCACCATGACGGACGAAGACGTGCCCGGCTTCTATTTCTATGTGGGGGGTACATTAGAGGAATGGATGGACGCGGCAAAAGATGGCGGCCCTGCAGTTGCCGGTCACCACTCCCCCTTCTTCAAAATCGCGCCAGAACCCGCAATCAAGTCAGGCGTTGAAGCCATGACCATTGCGGTTATGGACCTGATGAGCAAATAGGAAAACCCTGATGGTGCAGCCCTTTCATCTTGCCGTACCGGTAGACGACCTCGCCGCCGCGCGGGCGTTTTATGGCGGCTTGATGGGCTGCGCTGAAGGCCGATCAACTGACAAGTGGATCGATTTCAACTTCTTCGGCCATCAATTTGTGGTGCACCTTGGCACACCGGTGGGCCAGCCAGACACCAACGACGTGGACGGCGAAGCTGTGCCCAGCTTTCACTATGGTGTGGTGCTGGAATGGGAGGCGTGGCATGATCTGGCAACGCGCCTCGCCGCCGCGGAGGTTGAATTTGTCATCGAGCCCGGCATTCGCTTTGAAGGTGACGTGGGGGAACAGGCAACCATGTTTTTCCTTGACCCCGCAGGCAACGCCCTTGAGTTCAAGGCATTCAAAGACCCAAGCCAGCTTTTCGCAAAGTGAACCAGAGCATGAAAACCAAAAGTCGCGACAACCCCTACCGTATATTCCCGCCCCACCTGATGATCCTTGCAGGCATTGCGATGCACATTGTCGGAAGGCTGGAAACCGGGCAGTCGCTCGCTCATTTTTATGGCCTGCCACTGTGCCTGTTCGCGCTTTGGCTAGCGTTTCGCGAGAAGAACCGTTTCATTGCCTCTGGCACGACCTTTTTCCCCGGTGAAGAATCCCACAAGTTGATCACCGAGGGGGCATACCGCTACACGCGCAACCCCATGTATCTGGCAATGGCCCTGTTTCTAGTCGGGCTTTGGCCCCTCACCGGTGGCTGGTGGCCGCTTGCGCCGCTCATCGTCTTCATCGCGCTTATCCAGCACTATTTCATCCGCCGCGAAGAACGTATGCTCACCAATACCTTTGGTGATGAGTATATTACTTATAAAGTGCGCGTCAGGCGTTGGCTCTAAGCCGCGCTTCTGCGGGTTTCCACGCCAGCATTGCCTCCATCATTGCCCTGATGGGGGCTGCCACCTTGGCGGCGCGTTCTTCCCGATAGCTGAACGGAAAGCTCTCATCCATATAGGTGATTTGCGATAGCTCAAGCTGGATCGCGTGCACATGCTTTGCCGGATCGCCGTATACCCGCGTGATATAACCACCCTTGAAACGACCGTTCAGCACACTGGTATAGGCATGTGCCTCACCCGCTGCCTCCAGTACGGAGCGCGCAAGCACCTCATCGCACGAAGCACCCTCGTTGGTGCCCAGATTGAAGTCAGGCAACCGGCCTTCAAAAAACCGTGGTACGTGGGAGCGGATAGAATGTGCATCCCACAACAGCGCGTAGCCGTGCTCTGCCTTCACCCGTTCGATCTCCGCCTTCAAAGCGTTATGATACGGGTACCAATAGGTTTCCGTGCGGTCCCGCACCTCAGCCGCATGAGGTTTCTCACCGTCCTGATAGATGGCTTCTTCAGCAAAAGTTGTGGTTGGGCACAGCTCGGTCACGTTCTGGCCCGGGTAAAGGCTTTTGCCGGATGGGTCACGGTTGAGGTCAATCACATAGCGGGAATGCTGCGCCGCAATCACAGTCGCGCCAATATCTGCCAGAAAGCTGTATAGCTTGGGCAAATGCCAATCCGTATCGGCGATCTCAAGCGCTTCAGCTGTCATGCGCTCTGCATAAGGGCCAAGGGCTTCACCGCTGTGGGGCATGGAAACGATGAGGGGACTATGCCCCCTCACAAGGTGGAAAACGTCACTCAAAATACTTTGCTCCCGAGGTGGGTCGAAGGTAGCAGCGTTTCCACAAACCGGTTGAGGGAGCCCGCCGCCACCAGACGACGCACGGCTTCAATATCCGGTGCAAAATAACGGTCTTCTTCGTAAAAATCCACCATTTCCCGAATGAGCCCATGAACCTCCTCAAGGGCCGCGCTGGATTTCAGCGGCCTATGGAAATCAACCCCTTGAGCCGCCGAGAGAAGTTCAATTGCAATCACGGTACCAGCGTTTTCCGCCATATCATGAAGCCTGCGTGCCGCGAAGGTCGCCATGGAGACATGATCCTCCTGCCCCGCTGATGTGGGGATCGAATCGACACTTGCCGGGTGCGCGTAGGTTTTGTTTTCACTCACCAGCGCAGCCGTTGTTACCTGCGCGATCATGAAGCCTGAATTAAGCCCGCCGTCTTTCACCAGAAACGCAGGCAAGCCAGACATCTTGGGGTCCACAAGCAGCGCTGTGCGCCGCTCGGAGATTGAGCCAACTTCACAGGCCACCAGCGCCAGCATATCCGCCGCCATGGCAACTGGTTCCGCGTGGAAGTTACCACCCGAAAGGATATCACCTTCATCGGGGAAAATAAGCGGGTTATCAGTCACCGCGTTTGCTTCCGTCAGCAATGTTTCCGCCGCCTGCCGCATCACGCCAAGCGCCGCACCCATCACCTGCGGCTGGCACCTTAGGCTGTAGGGGTCCTGCACCTTCTCGCACTCGTCATGGCTATGGCGAATTTCAGAACCTTCAAGCAGCGCACGGTACATGGCTGCGGTATCAATCTGCCCCTTTTGGCGCCGCACCGCATGAATGCGCGCATCGAACGGCACATCGCTACCTTTCATGGCATCTACCGACATAGCCCCAGCAATCATGGCTGAGGCGAACACATTCTCGATCTCAAACAGGCCGGAAAGCGCGAGCGCGGTTGAAACCTGTGTGCCATTGAGAAGCGCCAGGCCTTCCTTGGCTTCAAGCGCCATGGGCTCAAGCCCGATGAGCTTCAGCCCCTCAACGGCGCTCAGTGTTTTGCCGTTATGGCTCACTTCACCGTAGCCGAGCAGGATGGACGAAAGATGCGCGAGCGGCGCCAGGTCACCAGACGCCCCAACCGAACCCTTGGCAGGTATCACCGGGTAAACCTCCGCCGCCAACAGCTTGAGGAGCACATCAATCACCTTTGGGCGAATACCGGAATGCCCTTGCGCAAGCGACGTGGCCTTAAGCGCCAGCACAAGCCGCACAACACCATCCTTCAGCGGGGCACCTGTGCCGGTTGCATGGCTCAGCACCAGATTTTCCTGCAGTTTTTCAACATCTGCGGATTTGATGCGCGTATTGGCCATAAGGCCAAAACCGGTGTTGATGCCGTAAGCTGTGTCGCCCCGCGCGATAAGGTCGGTTACCGTTTTGCGGGCTTCCTCGATCCGCGCGCGGTCAGATCCGTCAAGCGTCAGCTCGGTTGGTTGTTCATAAATGTGCCTCAGGTCTTTAAGGCTCAGGTTGCCCGCTTTGCGGACCATTTGATGCTTACTCATAAACGTCCCTACTCTCTTAACGGGCCAACATTGGCAGGTTGAGGCCTTTATCCCGCGCGCAGTCCTGCGCAATTTCATATCCCGCATCCGCATGGCGCATCACGCCGGTTGCAGGGTCATTCCAAAGCACACGGCCAACACGTTTGGCGGCTTCGTCTGTACCGTCACACAGGATCACCACGCCGGAGTGCTGGCTATAGCCCATGCCGACACCGCCGCCATGATGCAGGCTCACCCAGGTGGCACCCGACGCCGTGTTCAGAAGCGCATTCAGAAGCGGCCAGTCTGATACGGCGTCCGAGCCGTCCATCATCGATTCCGTTTCCCGGTTCGGGCTCGCGACCGAGCCGCTGTCCAGATGGTCACGGCCAATCACCACAGGGGCTTTCAGCTCACCGTTTTTGACCATCTCGTTGAACGCAAGGCCAAGACGGTGCCTGTCCCCAAGACCGACCCAGCAAATGCGGGCAGGCAAACCCTGAAACTGGATACGCTCCCGCGCCATATCAAGCCAGTTATGCAGGTGTGGGTTATCGGGGATAAGCTCCTTCACCTTCTGGTCGGTTTTATAGATATCTTCCGGATCGCCTGAGAGCGCTGCCCAGCGGAACGGCCCAACACCGCGGCAGAAGAGCGGGCGGATGTAGGCTGGCACAAAACCGGGGAAGTCGAACGCGTTTTTCACGCCTTCATCAAATGCTACCTGCCGGATGTTGTTGCCGTAATCAACCGTAGGCACGCCCATGGCGTGATAGGCCAGCATGGCTTCAACATGTCTGGCCATGGAAGGTTTGGACGCTGCCGCAACCGCGCCTGGATCTTTCTCTCGCTTCGTGAACCATTCATCAACGCTCCAGCCAATCGGCAGGTAACCGTTTACCGGGTCGTGGGCAGAGGTCTGGTCGGTCAGCGCGTCTGGCTTGATGCCTTTTTCAACCATCTGCGGCAATATCTCTGCCGCGTTGCCAAGCACCCCGACGGAAACGGCTTTGCCGCTCGCGTGCGCGCGTTCAATAATCTTAAGTGCTTCTTCAACCGTATCGGCACGCTCGTCCAGATAGCCGGTTTTCAGCCGGTATTCGATGCGGCTTTCCTGGCACTCAATCGCCATGCAGCTTGCGCCCGCCATCGTAGCCGCCAGCGGCTGTGCGCCGCCCATGCCGCCAAGGCCTGCTGTCAAAATCCACTTGCCTGCAAGGCTGCCACCAAAATGCTGGCGCCCCATTTCAACAAATGTCTCATAAGTGCCCTGCACAATGCCCTGGCTGCCGATATAGATCCATGAGCCAGCCGTCATCTGGCCGTACATCATCAGGCCTTTTTTGTCTAACTCGCCGAAATGCTCCCAGTTGGCCCACGCAGGCACCAGGTTTGAGTTAGCGATCAGAACACGCGGCGCATCACTGTGGGTTTTAAACACCCCAACCGGCTTGCCGGATTGCACCAGAAGCGTTTCATCCTCTTCCATGCTTTTGAGCGTGGAAACGATCTTCTCATAACACTCCCAATTGCGCGCCGCGCGGCCGATACCGCCATAAACCACCAGTTCCTCAGGGTTCTCAGCCACCATGGGGTCCAGGTTGTTCATCAGCATGCGCATCGGCGCTTCTGTTGCCCAGCTTTTGCAATTCAGCTCGGCACCGTGCGGCGCGTGGATATCAGGGCGGTTTTTCATCTTCGTTTTCCCTCTAACTCAAAGGTTTTTATGTGTTGTTCGCGGCGCCAACCGGCGAAAAACGCGCGGTCAGCTCATAACGATCGCCGGGGTAGAGAAGCCGCGCATAACTTGCGACCCGCTCCCCCGTCCAGGTGCGGCGGCCAATCTCAAGGCATGGGCTGCCACGATCTATCTCAAGAAGTTTCGCGTCGCGCGCGTCGGCTGCAACGGCGCGCACTACATGCTCGGCCCGCAGCAGAGGTGCCACAGCCAGCAAATAATCAGTCGGCGTAAGTTTGGTGAAATCCTGCGCCAGCAATTCTGGCGCGATGCTTGGGTTCACCCAGCGTTCTTCAAGCTCCATGGGGGTCTTGTCGCCCCGGTGCAGTACCAGCAGATAATAAGCCTGCTCACCCGCTTTGGCGCCAAACTCGGCAGCGACCTCCTTTGGCATGGCACGCGCTTCAAGGGTCAATTTATCGGCGGACCATAACTCCCCCCGCGCAGCCAATTCGTCCCGGATCGAGAGAATATCAGCCGCATGGCCCCGCATGCGCCGGTCAGCCACGAAGCTGCCCATGCCCGCGCGCCGCAAGATATGACCGTCTTCCGTCAATTCCCTCAGCGCCCGGTTCACGGTCATGCGGGAAACACCAAGCGCGCGCACAAGCTCGTTCTCGCTCGGCAACTTGTCGCCCGCCACATATGCACCGCCCTCAATGCCGTCCATAATATGGCGCTTTACCTGCTCATAACGCGGAAGGGGCATCGTCATCACGCGTCCCCTTCCATCTTGGCGGCAATGCTGCCCACAAGGCTGCGGTACTCAGCGAAACTTTCATCTTCCATCGCGTGTTTGCCGTCCCGGACCACCCAGTCACCTGCAACCATCACGTGGCTGATCGGGTTCGGTTGGCCCATCAGCACAAAGGCATCAACCATTTGACCGTAGGACGCGCCCGCGAACTGGCTGGCGTTGGCATTGAGCACGATCAGGTCCGCGCGCTTCCCGGCTCCTATCTCACCCACCGGTTGGCCAAGTGCCTGCGCGCCACCGAGGGCTGCGCTGCGCCACAAAAACTCACCTGTGTGGCCATCTTCATCACCCGTAAGCACGGTGCGCGCCCGGCGCACAAGGCGTTGGCCATATTCAAGCATGCGTAATTCTTCCCGCGCATCAATGCTGATGTGGCTGTCTGAGCCAACACCGAAACGACCACCAGCCGCCACATAGTCTGTGGCCGGGAAAATACCGTCGCCAAGGTTGGCTTCCGTGGTTGGGCACAACCCCGCGACCACGCCGCGTTCAGCCATGCCCCGCCACTCTGCTTCATTCACATGAGTTGCATGGATCAGGCACCAGCGTTCATTCACATTCTGGTCACTGAGCAACCATTCAACCGGGCGTTTGCCGGTCGCCTTGAGGCACGCCTCAACTTCAGCAACCTGCTCCGCGATATGGATATGGATAGGAGCCTGCGGGTCTAACTCATCAATCGCGGCAATAGCGGGAGCGAAGGCTCCTTCTGGTACGGCCCTGAGCGAATGGAAACAAAGCCCAAGCCGGTGCCGCCCTTTAAGACGCGGCGCAAGGATACTAAGAAGCCTTGCGTAAGCCCTGTCATCGTTCAGGAACGGCTTTTGGCCTTCATTTGCGGCCTTACCGCCAAAGTCTGACGACTGGTATAAAACCGGCAAATGCGTGAGCGCGATGCCTGTCTCATCCGCTGCCGTAATCACCGCCTTGGACATCGCAAGAGCCTGATCATGGTGGCTGTTGTGCAGATAGTGAAACTCACCCACTGCTGTATATCCAGCCTTCAGCATCTCAATATAAAGCGTTCGGGCAATTACCCCAACGGCTTCGGGTGTCATATGTTTTGCGAAATGATACATCGCGCTGCGCCATGACCAGAAATCTGACTGCCCCGGCGTTTTATGTTCCGCGAGCCCCGCAAAAGCCCGTTGGAAAGCATGGCTGTGCAGGTTTGGCATACCCGGCAGCACCGGGCCATATACCTGCACGCCCCTTGGCGCTTTCACGCCGGTTTCCAGCTTCTCGATAAGACCACCAGCACCGACATGCAGACAGATGTCTGCCGCCCAGTCGCGCCCAACCAATCCTTCCGAGAAATAAAGCTTTTGCATGATATCTCCTAACTTGTATATACAAGTTTGTACAAGCTGATCTTCCTGTCAAGCGGCTTGTATGATAAAGCTTGAGCCGCGCACGACTGAAGGACCGTAAACCCATGTTTGACCTCATCATCCGCAACATAAACATCGCCACAATGGCTGAAGATGCAGGGCCCTATGGCACGGTGGCCGACGGCCTTATCGCCACACAAAATGGGCGACTCGCCTATGTCGGCATTGCATCTGAGTTTAAAGGTGGTAATGCACGGAAAGATATTGACGGTAATGGCATGTGGGCGCTGCCCGGCTTCCTCGATTGCCATACCCATATTGTCTATGGCGGCAACCGCGCGCGGGAGTTTGAGGAACGCCTGAACGGTGTATCCTATGAGGAAATTGCGCGCCGGGGTGGTGGTATTATCTCCACGGTAACAGCCACTCGCCAAGCCAGCGAAGAAGAACTGGCGGCCTCTGCACTAAAGCGCCTCAAGCGCCTCAAGCTTGAAGGGGTTACCACCGTTGAGGTCAAGTCTGGTTATGGCCTTACCACCGATGATGAGGTGAAAATGCTGCGCGCCGCGAAGGCTGCTGGCGATGCCGCGGGCATGGACATTCGCACCACATTCCTTGGCGCACACGCCCTGCCTCCCGAGTTTGAAAATAACGCGGACGGCTACATCGATTTGGTGTGCGATGAGATGATCCCCTTTATTACTAAGGAAAAATTGGCCGATACGGTCGACGCCTTCTGTGAAAACATCGCCTTCACGCCAGCCCAAACCACACGGGTTTTTGAAGCAGCAAAAGCCCATGGGCTTGATGTGAAACTGCACGCAGACCAGCTATCAAACCTCTCTGGCGCGGCGCTTTCAGCCAAATTTGGCGGGCTGTCCGCCGACCACCTGGAGCATACGGACGACGCAGGCGCGCGAGCCATGGCAGAGGCCGGCACCGCCGCCGTGCTGCTGCCTGGTGCCTTTTATGTGCTCAAAGAAACCAAGCTGCCGCCGGTAGACCTGTTCCGCAAACACGGTGTGCCCATCGCGCTCGCGACCGACGCAAACCCAGGCAGTTCGCCGGTCCTATCGCTCCAGCTGATGCTGCATATGGCTTGCACCTTCTTTGGCCTGACGCCTGAGGAAGCGCTAAAGGGTATCACACTGAATGCCGCGAAAGCACTGGGGCTGGGTAACGATCGTGGCTCGCTCGAGGTTGGCAAACGCGCGGATATCAACCTTTTTGACATCTCCGAGCCCGCTGAGCTTGTCTATTATGTTGGTGGTGTGTTGCCATCGAAAACTATTTCGGTTTCGTAACGAAGTGTGCGCAATGTGAGGCATATATGTGGCGCAAGTGTGCGCGTTTTTGTGGCGCAATCCGGGGCGCGCCTATGGCATAAAGTGCCACACCCTCATCATCGGCGCTTGGCGCACACTTGCGCCCGCATTATAAGGCAAACATGGCATACGATTCTTTACGTGAATTTATCGACCGGCTTGAAGCCGAAGGCAGGCTCGTTCGTGTCACCGAACAGGTTTCAACCAACCTTGAGCTGACCGAAATCCAGACCCGCGTGCTGCACGCTGGTGGCCCGGCACTCTTGTTTGAAAATGTGGTGAATGAACAGGGCGAGAAGGCAGAGATGCCCGTGCTCGTAAACCTGTTTGGCACCGTGGAGCGCGTAGCCTGGGGCATGAACCGTGAGCCGCATGAGCTTCGGGAAGTGGGTGAAACACTCGCGTTCCTCCGGCAGCCTGAGCCACCGCGCGGCATCAAGGATGCCATCAGCCTGCTGCCACTTGCCAAACAAGTGCTGTCTATGAAGCCAAAACGGGTGAAAAAAGCACCGGTGCAGGAAGTGGTGTTAACCGGCGATGATATCGACCTTGACCGCCTGCCGATCCAGACCTGCTGGCCGGGCGAGCCCGCACCGCTGATCACATGGCCGCTCGTGGTCACCAAAGGGCCATCGGATAAAGCCGAGGATAACTATAATCTCGGCATCTACCGCATGCAGAAGCTGAACAAAAACCAGACCCTGATGCGCTGGCTCAAGCACCGGGGTGGTGCGCAGCAATATGCCCGCTGGAAAGACAAGAACCCCGAGCCTCTGCCCGCAGCCGTCGTCATCGGCGCGGACCCGGGCACCATTCTGGCCGCCGTAACACCCGTGCCCGATACCCTGAGCGAATATCAGTTCGCCGGGCTTTTGCGCGGTAAAAAAGTACCGCTGGTGGATTGCAAGACAGTGCCCCTGCAGGTGCCTGCCACGGCAGAGATTGTGATTGAAGGCCACGTCAGCCTCACCGACTACCGCGATGAAGGGCCATACGGCGACCATACCGGCTATTATAACTCCGTTGAGCAGTTTCCGGTGTTCACCATCAGCGCCATCACCATGCGCGAGGACCCGATTTATCTGAGCACATACACTGGCCGCCCACCGGACGAGCCCGCCGTGCTGGGTGAAGCGCTCAACGAGGTATTTATCCCGCTTCTGCAGCAGCAGTTCCCGGAGATCACCGATTTCTGGTTACCGCCTGAAGGCTGCAGCTACCGCATCGCTGTTGTGAGCATGAAAAAGGCATATGCCGGCCATGCAAAACGCGTAATGCAGGGCGTTTGGTCCTTCCTGCGGCAATTTGTTTACACCAAATTTGTGATTGTAGTAGACGATGACATCAACGCTCGGGACTGGAAAGATGTCATGTGGGCGATCTCAACCCGTATGGACCCCGTACGGGATATCGTAACGGTTGAAAACACCCCCATTGACTATCTCGATTTTGCCAGTCCTAAATCCGGACTTGGGGGCAAGCTCGGACTTGATGCCACCAACAAGGTTGGCAACGAGACAAACCGCGAATGGGGGCGTGAGATTTATATGGAGGATACGGTCATAAACCGTGTGGATGAGATTTGGGAAAAACTGGGCATTCCAGGCGAAGGCCAAAAGGTCTGGAAGTAAAATTGCCAAGACATGACCTTTAGGGGGTGTCATGAGTGAGAATGAGGTAAAAAGCGCGTATCAGTACAAGGCGTTCATCAGCTACAGCCATAAGGACGACGAGTTCTCGGCTTGGCTGTTAAAGGCCCTTGAGGGTTATCGCCTGAACACCCATGTGCGGAGAAGAATATCCGCCCCGTCACGGCTAGGCCGCTTCTTCAGGGACCGGGATGAACTCCCCGCCACGGGCCACATGACAGACCGCATTTTTGAAGCCTTAAGAGCATCAGAATATCTGATCGTTGTATGCTCCCCAGCCAGCGTAAGATCAAAACTGGTCAACCGCGAGATTGCCGAGTTCAAACGCATCCGCGGCGACAGCAAAATCCTCTGCGTTATCATCGACGGCGTGCCTTTTGCTAAAAATCCCGAGCAAGAATGTTTCCCCGAGGCGCTTAAACTCAAACTCACCGAGGAAGGCAAGCAAAGTGGTTTTGCCGCTGAAGGCTTGGCCGCCGATGCCCGCGAAACGGGCGACGGGAAACGACAAGCACTGCTGAAGCTGATTGCAGGCATGCTGAATATTGGGCTTAACGACCTTGTCCAGCGCGAGACCCAACGCCGCCAGCGCAAACTTATGGCTTTTGCCATTGCAGCCAGTGTCGGCATGGCAGTGACAGCCGGGCTTGCACTGGAGGCACGCAAAGCTCGCCTGGAAGCTGAATCAGCTCTCAAGCTCGCCGAGGCAAAAAGCATTGAAGCCGCCAAGCATCTAAACAACAACGAACAGTTGATGCACCTCGTGATGAACACGATTTATGAGGATCTGCTCACTGCTGGTAGTTTAACGACCCTTGAGAACCTGTCTGAGACGCTTCTGAGGTTCCTCAACGAAAGAGAATTTACTCAAAACCGGGCAAGTCAGATCGCCCTCATCATTCCCACAAACCTGAGGCTCGGGCAGGCGCTGGAACGACGTGGGGAGACGGCACGCGCGGCGGAAATCTTCAAAAAAACCCGAGCCATTGCAGAAGAGCTATACGTCAACAACCCTGACCTTCGCATCGCAGTCGGGAGATTTGCGACCACACTGTTTTTCACCGGTTATCTGGCCCAACGCCTGGGTGACTATGACTATGCAGCGGCAGAATATGAATATCGCCTCAGAGTCATTGAGCACTATATGAGCCTGCCTTTTGGCCCGGAAAGCGATTCCAAGCTTCAGGACCAGATCGACCAGCGTAAGGAACTGATGGCCGACACCTTGGGCACACTTTGTGTTCTTAAGTCTGTGCCTCTCGGGCAACCCCAGGAAGCGCTCGCCCTTTGCAACAAAAGCGCGCTCCTGCGGCAAGAGGTGCTGGATGGCGACCCCGAGAGTGAAGCCAAGAAAACCGACCTTGCCACCAGCTTCTTCCATCTTGCCGTGACCCATGTCACCCTTGGCCAATATGATACTGCGCTGATATATCTTCAAAGGCGCCTTGAACTGTATGAAAGCATGCTCAAGCACGAGCCGATGAATTTCAAGATCAGGCGGCGCGCCGCCATGACCCAGCAACAGATCGTTCACGCTGAGCAACTCAACGGAACACTCGACCCGGATGCCCTGCAAAAATTATGGTGGGTCACGCAGGACTTTGATGCCCTGACAAGTAAAGACCCGGCCAACATCATGTGGCTGGCAGATTCCGCGACAGTGTACCATGACTACGCCGAGGTCGCGCTGCGGAACGGTGAGGCAGAAAAAGCGGCACGCGCCCTCAACGTCGCCAAAGACCAGATCAAAAGGGCACTTGATGCAGACAATAGCCGCATCAGCAGGCGGCTGACCGCCTATAGGGTCCGCTTACTCTCTGCCCGGCTGGCAGCGGCGCAGGGAGACATAGATGACGCAACAGCACTCTCCGCCCAGGCAGTCGCCGCTTTGGAGCTAGAGGGAGCAAGCTACCTAAGAGCCCATAATGTGCTCGATTTTGCAGGGGAACTATACCTCTTCCACGGCGATCAGCTATATGCAGCGGGGCGTCAAGCGGAAGCACAAGCAAGCTGGCAAAAACTGGCCGAGCTGAATAAAGCCACACCTGCCACAAAAACACCTGTGTTTCTGAAAACGCTGGAGACCTCGATAGCGCGGCTTGAAACACCGCAGGATGCTGCAAGGTAACGCTTGCTAGAGACGCTTGATCATAGCGCAGCGGGTATCGGCGCTTAAGCCAGCCGCGACCTCATCGGCAAGTATGGACCTGAGCCGCCTATCCAGCTCGACTTCACCCATGGTGGCATACCCCAGCCGCGCATAATATGGCGCATTGAACGGTACATCCCGGAACGTGGTCAGCGACACGGCTTTTATGCCTTCCTGCACTGCATAAGTTTCAGCCGCCGCCATCAGCTTGCGACCAATGCCCTGCCCTTGGGCTTCCTGATGCACAGAAATTTCCCATATATGCAGCGTGTCCTCAAACACCTCAGCACTCAGGAAACCCCACACATGGTCATCCGCACCCACCGTCAGCCACACGGTGCCTTTGTCAATAAGCTTCAGGTGCGCCTTGGCTGTCATCACTGTGTCTGACGCGATCCATTCATAACCCGGTACATTCAGGAAGCTTTTCCCGGCCGAACGCTCGATACCCGGTAGCAGGCGCGCGTGAACCGAAGCGGCTTTGATGATGCGAACGTCCATAAAACTTCCTCTCAAACCCAGTGATATCGCATGCGTGATTGGCCGGAAAGTATGAAGTCGTCAAACGTCTCATCACCGGGAATTTATTTGCCTTCCCGGTCCTTGCCCGCACAATGGCAATTAATGCTTGGAGATGGGGAGAAAATAAAATGCCATATGACCACCACACACCACCACAAGGGGCGCTTGACCTGTATGACAAATATGCCCACGGGCTGATGTCTCGCCGTTCGTTCATGGAAAAACTTGGCACCTATGCGGTTGGCGGTTTGACCGTTGCCGCGCTGATGGACCAACTTTTGCCTAACTATGCGCTGGCTGAACAGGTAAAACCGGACGATGAGCGCATTGTGGCGAAAGACATCCCCTATTCTTCCCCCAATGGTGCGGGCGACATGATGGGCTATCTGGTGATGCCAAAGGATGCTTCTGCGGCACTCAAGAAGCCCGGCGTTGTGGTCATTCATGAGAACCGGGGCCTGAACCCCTATATCCGTGATGTGGCACGGCGGGTGGCGCTTGCGGGCTATGTTGCCTTCGCGCCAGATGCCCTGTTCCCGCTGGGGGGTTACCCCGGCAACGATGATGATGGCCGGGTGATGCAGCGCGAGCGGGACCGCGAAGAAATGGTCGAGGACTTCGCCTCAGCCGTCACATATCTGCAAAACCATGAGGCCACCACCGGCAATGTAGGCTGTGTGGGTTTCTGTTTTGGTGGCAGCGTCTCAAACCGGCTGGCGGCCAAGATGCCGTCCCTCAAGGCGGCGGTGCCGTTTTATGGTGGCGGTGTAGACGAAGAAGATGTGCCCAATATTCAGGCGCCGCTTCTAATTCATCTGGCAGAGCTGGACGAGCGGGTAAATACGGGCTGGCCCGCGTATGCCGCCGCCCTCAAGGCGAACGCCAAAGAGTATGAGATGCATATGTATGAAGGCGCGAACCATGGTTTCCACAATGACACCACACCGCGCTATAATGCCCACGCGGCGGAGCTTGCCTGGGCGCGCACCCTTGCGTTTTTTGAAGAACACCTCGATTGAATATAGAGGACAGTTCCGGGTGAGCGGGAGCGGGGCGGCCTAGCCCTCCCGCTCGCTGCCCTCTGTTTCTTTGGTTTTGACGCGTTTTTTCGCGCCCCATATCCACCCCAGCAGAAAGCCGACCATTACCGCAAGCAGGATGACAACAAACCGGCTGGTGTAAAAAGACCAGAACAGAAAGTTCAGCTGCACAGTGGCAATATTCTGCATGGCGAACAGGACCAGCAGGCCGCCAGCCACCATCGCCAGTGTATATTTGGTTTTATCCATACCGTCTCCTGCCCTGTGTATGTGCCTGCACCTGTTATACAATCAACGCATGACCATACCACAACCACTCTCCTCACATTTTATATTATCACCGATGCGCACTTGAAACCCAGCCTTTTGCTTGGCTACCCCCTTGCCCTAGGGGGCCATATATGGCTTAGTGGCGGCCAGATTTTTCAGCCTTCATGTTCAGGGGTTTTCATGACCGATCACACGCTCGACCTTCTCTCCGACCTTGTCGCCAAAGCGGTTAAAGCGGGCGCAGATGCCGCCGATGCTGTTGCGGTTGACGCCCGCTCACGCGGGGTATCGTGGCGGGAAGGCAATCTTGAAGATGTTGAGGGCTCAGAGGGCGAAGATATCGGCCTCCGTGTCATGATTGGACACAAGCAGGCCATGGTTTCCACCAGCGACCGCAGGGATACAAACCTCAAGGCCTTGGTCGAACGCACCATCGCCATGGCCAAAGCGGTGCCGGATGATGATTATTGCGGCCTTGCGCCGGAGGACCGGCTGCACAAAGGCGCGTTTGCCGAGCTGGATCTTTTTGACGACACAGACGTAAGCGCCTCGACGCTGACCGAGCTGGCCCGCGAGGCCGAAGAAGCCACCCGCAACGTTGAAGGGGTTACCAACTCAGCGGGCGCAGGCGCCAGCGCATCATCCTGGGCCATCTCGCTCGTGACAAGCCACGGCTTCAGCGGGCATTATCAGGGCAGCAGCTTTTCGATCTCCTCCTCCGCCGTTGCAGGTACTGGCACGGGCATGGAGCGGGATTATGAGTTCACAAGCGCACGCCATTTTGAAGACCTGGACGGCGCAACATGGGTGGGCACGGAAGCAGGCCGCCGCGCGGTTGGCCGCATCGGCCCTGTGCGTATGCCATCCGGCAAGGTGCCTGTGGTGTTTGACCCGCGGGTTTCACGCTCGCTTCTCGGGCACTTTACCGGCGCTATTAACGGGATGGCCGTGGCGCGAGGCTCAAGCTTCCTCAAGGACCATATGGGCGAAACTGTGTTCGCACCCGGTGTGACTGTGACCGATGACCCTCTTGTGGTGCGCGGGCTGTCTTCCCGCCTGTTTGATGGCGAGGGTGTACGCATAGGCAAAACCAACCTCATTGAAGACGGTGTGCTCAAAACCTGGCTTCTGAACGCTGCTGCAGCCAAACAGCTCGGGCTTGAGGTAACGGGCCACGCCAGCCGTGGCACGTCATCTGCCCCCGGCATCAGCACCAGCAACCTTTATATGGCGGCGGGTGAGCAGTCCCCGGCTGAGCTGATGGCTGACATCAAGGACGGGCTTTATGTAACCGAGCTTATCGGCATGGGTGTGAACGGCGTAACCGGCGACTATAGCAGGGGGGCGGCGGGCTTCTGCATCAAGGACGGGCAACTGGATGGCCCGGTGAGCGAAGTGACAATTGCGGGCAACCTTAAGGAAATGTTCAGGCATCTTGTGCCAGCATCAGACCTTGAGTTCCGGTACGGCAGCAATGCGCCGACCGTACGCATTGACGGCATGACCATCGCAGGCGCCTGATCGTGGCCTGAAAATCTCGTGCCCGAACACGTGTGAGAGACCAGAGTGAGCAATAGCACCGACCCGTTTGATGAAAGCACCTGCCCCTGGAGTTTGGCAGATGATGTCCGCCTCGTGCGGCGGGTGACCGAAGAAGCGGGGCGCATCGCACTTTCCTACTTTGCCCGCGATATCCACATGTGGGAAAAATCTCCCAACAACCCGGTGTCCGAAGCCGACATGGCCGTGGACGAATTTCTGCGCACCACATTGATGCAGAACCGCACCGGCTACGGTTGGCTATCGGAAGAAACCGAAGACCATTCAGACCGCCTGCGCTGCGGTAGGTTATGGATTGTTGACCCCATTGACGGCACCCGCGCTTTTCTGGCGGGCGGGGATGATTGGGGTATCTCGGTCGCGCTGGTGCAAGACCAGAAACCCGTAATCGCCGCCTTTTATGCACCGGTTAAAAACGCCTTCTATTTCGCCGAGGTCGGGCGCGGTGCCACAAAAAACGGGCTGACCATTCGGGTGTCGGAACAAGATACCCTCGACAGTGCCCGCATGATGGGCGACCCCTCCGCCTTTAAGGCCAAGAAGCTGTGGCCTACGCCCTGGCCCGATAGCATGCATACAGAACAAGCCAATTCCATCGCGCTCCGCATCTGCCAGATCGCGGACGGGCAGTTTGACTGCTGCGTGACCCTGCGCCCCAAAAACGACTGGGACGTGGCGGCCGCCGACCTCATTATCGCGGAAGCTGGCGGCAAGCTCACCACCGGCACAGGCAAAGGCCTGATCTTCAACCGCAAGAAGCCGCTGCACGATCATATCGTCGCCAGTTGCCCCGCCCTTGTGCCTGCGATTATGGAACGGGTTGAACCGGCGCTGGCTGAGTGGCGGCACGTGGCAGCCTGAGACTATTCACCCGCCTAGGTGTTTGTGTTACTTGGCAAAAATACCCCAGTGTCACCGTACGCATTGCTGTTCAGACGCTTTTGTGGAATATATCTGGGGTTTGAGGCCGGTCTAGGGAAGGACGCATAGCTATATGCTCACAGCTGCTGCAAGCCGACTGATGCGATATGCCTTCACCCTTGGCTTTTTGCTGGTCTTTACTTTCTCAACATTTGCCGCAACCAAACTGAGCGATGACGCGCGCATGCGCGCAGAGGCTTTATTACCCCGCCTGTTAGAGGCAACAGCGCTTGATGCCCACCTTCGCCTTGAGGCCCTCAATGCCAACCTTGAGACCACCACGAATGAGCGGGCGCGTGGCCAGGTCCTCAAGGACCTGATCTTCTATCATATTGATACCGGAGTGGCAGAAGGCCTTGATGAGATCGCCAGCGAGGCCATCAGCCTTGGCGAAAAGCTGGATGATGTCAGCCTGCAGGTCTACGGCAGGCTTGGGCTCGCTGAAATCGAGTATATCGCAGGCAGCATCAAGAACGCTGAAAGCCAGATTAAGGAAGCGCTCACGCTTGCAGAAGCACGCGGCAGTGTGGCAGACCAGTTTTTTGCGCGGTCTTCCCTTGCGGCACTTGGGCCAGAGCTTGGCAACCTGCTCGAGGGCCTTCTCGCCATGACGCAGAGTGTGAGCATGCTTGAGGGTACGCCTGAAGGCGAGAAGATGCGCATGACCGCCTATCTGACCCTCGCTTATATCTACACCGGCGTCAGTGAGATTGACGAAATTGTTGAGAACTACGCCAAGGCGCTCGACATTGCGACCCGCGCCCATATCGCACTTGACCGCGAAACCATCATGTTCAACATCGCCTCATCGCTTAACGACATTGATGAAAACGCCCTCGCGCGCCGATATTATGAAGCGCTCACGGAAGTGCTCACGCAAACAGGCCACAAGGAAGGACAGTATTATGCCCTCTATGGCCTCGCGTGGATCGCGTACGACGAAGAACGGTATGGCGACTGCATTACGCTCGCTCATGAAGCGCTTAACGACTTTGAGGGCGAACCGGGCTTCGATGTTGAGCTTTACGACCTGCTGGCCATCGGGTACGCGCGGCAAGGCAACGCGGTTGAGGCCCGCAGATATCGGCAGATCGTGTTGGAGGAATACGAAAAATACCCAGACCTCAAGCTCGTCATATCCGACGCTGATGACCAGTTGACCGAGGCCTATATTCTTGCAGCGGAAGGCCAATACGAGGAGGGGTTCGAGCTTCTCAACAAAGCACGCCGCGGCCTCATGGATGACCAGTTTGAAAGCTTCCAGACGAGCGTGACAGACCTACGCTCCAGCATCGTGACCATGATTGAGAAACAACGCACTGAAGAAGCCCTGCACGCCGCTGAAGCCGCAAACCGGCGTTTGCTTGTGATCCTCACCTTTTTCATTATTGCAGGCGCTGTCGCGCTGGTGTTCATCATGCGCAAACACAACCGGGCGCTGGCGCGCAGCAAACATGCCGCCGACATGGCGAACAGAAGCAAGTCAGAGTTTCTGGCCAATATGAGCCATGAGCTTAGAACACCGCTGAATGCCATCCTCGGATTCTCCGAGATGATGGAACAACGAGTGTTTGGTGAGTTGGGCGCGAAACAGTATGGCGACTATGTTGGGCATATTAATGAAAGCGGCAGACTGCTTCTGGATATCATAAACGATATCCTTGACCTCTCGAAGATCGAGTCCGGCAAACTGATCGTCAGGGACGAAATTATAGACCTTCGCCAGCTTCTTGGTGATCTCGCGAAGCTTATGGCGCCGCGCGTCAGGCCCAAGAACATTACTCTGACGGTGGATGTACCGCCACGCACACCTTACCTGCGAGCCGATACACGACTATGCAAACAAATCCTGCTCAATGTTCTCAGCAACGCCAGCAAGTTTACCGAAAACGACGGTGAGATAGACTGCCGTGTTTATGCGCTGGATAACGGCGACATTATTGTCGAAGTTGAAGATACCGGCATTGGCATGTCAGAAGATGAGCTTGAGATTGCCCTTCTGCCGTTTGGGCAGGCAGGAACCACGGCCACACGCTCTCATGAAGGAACAGGCCTTGGTCTGCCACTGGTAAAAAGCCTGATAGAGCTTCATGGCGGCAAGCTGGAGGTTCGTTCCATCAAGCGCATGGGAACGCTGGTTATACTCACCTTCCCCGCAAACCGCTCGGTTCAGCCGTCAGAAGTCCCAGTTCCACCAACCACCGTGGATGAAGACCCAAGCGAGCCTCCACGGTAAACCACTAGAAATAAAGCTTGATGCCGCCAAGGACCGCACCGCCGCCAATGTTCTGGTCAAGCGAGCTGTCTTCATACATCACGCTAAATTCCACCACATCGATGAAGGCTGAAATGCCGATCGCATAATCCCACAGGTCTGATCGGTTCTGCCGCATGTCATAACCGAGGCGCGAGATAATCGTCAGCTCCGGCATTGTCGGCACCGGCACTTCAACATCGGTATAAATGTAGAAGCTGTCACTGTTTGGGGCACTCCAGCGGCCATCAGGCGCATAAACGGCACCAGTCCGAATGAAAGCCAGGCCAAAGTCACGCGAAACAGACGCGCTGATCTCAGGGTAATATTTGGCGTCACCGCCCTGAATGCTGTCGAGCTCAACAGACAGATCATAAACAAAATCGCCAGCATCAAAATTGTAACCCGCAAAAAGGCTCGCTTTGGCGTCGCCGCCCGCGTCGTTGCTGATGCTGCCTGCGCTGGCACCGATATAAAAACCGTTGTCATGATAGAGCCCAAAGGACGCGATAACAGCCGGGTCCTTATCAGACAGGGTTAGCCCACGGTCACGGTAATCGCTCACCACACCAAGGTAACCGTCAAAACTGAAAGAGCTTTCGCCGTCTTGTGCGAAAGTCGCTGGCGCAAAACAGGTGGCTGCCACTGCGCCAAGAATAAATCGTTTCATTACCCTATCCTAAAATGGTGGCCGCATGGGCTCAGGTGCAATCAACAGTATGGGGTCAAGCCTTACATTCCGCCAGTTCACCCGCCAGTCTACATGCGGGCCGCTCGCCCGGCCCTTTTTGCCAACGGTACCAATCTGTTGTCCCTGCTCTACCGTATCGCCCACCTTCACGTCTACACTGTTCATGTGAAACAGCGTTGAGGTCACACCAAAACCGTGGTCGATGATCACAATACCGCCCTCGAGAAGGAAATCCGGCACCGCGAGGCGAATGATACCAGCAGCGGGGGCAACAATGCTTGTGCCGATGGGGGCCGCGATATCAAGCCCATAGTGCGGGCTTCTCGGTTTGCCGTTCAATATGCGCTGGCTGCCATAAAAACCTGAGAAACGACCTTCCGCCGGGCGAATAAAGCCTTTCAGCCAATCAAGTGCACCAGTGGTATATGAGCGTGCTTCACGCACCATGCCTGTTTCACGGGCGCGGCGTTCGCGCCACTCAGGCGGTGGTGTTACTGTTTTAGGCGGCAAACCATCCACATGCTCGATATCAAAGCTTCGGTCCTTAACGGTGATCGTTTGGGCTTCCCGGCGGCCATTACCGTAGCTGATCACCAGCTCCGCTGTCGCGCCAGCATCACGCCCAAAGCCAAGCACAAAATTGCCGTCTGGTCCCACCATCACAGGCTCACCGTCCAGCGTTACCTTGGCGTCCGGTTCCACAACGCCCCAAACCATGCCGCCCTGGGCCGGTGTGCCCACAAGATCCACAGCCCATGCCGGTGTCGTAAGTGCCAGAAGGGTAAGAATAAGGATTTTCTGTATTAATTTCATGTACATCATCTTCATAAACAAGGCGGCAAAATTACGGCAAAGATCAAAACGGCAATCACAGCAGGCTGCCTTGTCTCTCATCTTTTTTGGGTTCTGGTTTCGGTTTGGCTTTCGCAGCCTTTTTTGCTTTTGGCGCTGGCGGCGCGGCAGGAGGCGATGCTTCACCGTCCTGCACCTGCATGCCGCGCACCCCGTCCGAGAAGCGTACAGCCACATTATCGCCAGCGGCAAGCTGCGCCGCTTTGGTGACCGGTGTGCCGCTTGCGTCCTCCACCAAAGCATAGCCGCGCTCAAGCACCCGCTCGTACGAGAGGCTATCAAGCATACGGCCCGATGCCTGCAGCCGCGCGCCAAGGTCTTCCAGCCGCCGCCGGTACGCCGGGTTAAGCCGCCTTGACGTGCTGCCAAGTTGCTCCCCCCTATAGGTGGCCAGTTGCTTGAGCCGTCCCGCACTCAAACCGCCCACAAGGCGATTAAGCTGGGCAGACTTGATCTGCGCCATCGCCATCAACCCGCGCGGCAAGCGCTCAGACAGATCATCCCAGCGCTGTTGCGCGAGCCCAAGGATATCCTTGGGGCTGGGTAAGCCGCGCGCGAGACCGGCCAGGCGTTCCTGCCTGTCCCGCACCGTCAGCATGCGCTGGCCTTCCAACCTGCGACCAAGGTCCGCGATAGTGAAGCGCAGGTCTTCGCGCACAGGCACGGCTTTCTCAGCGGCCCCCGTTGGTGTTGGTGCCCGGAGGTCAGACGCATAGTCGATCAGCGTCGTGTCTGTCTCGTGCCCTACGGCGGAGATAAGCGGTATTTCGCTCTCTGCCGCCGCGCGCACCACCACTTCTTCGTTAAATGCCCACAGGTCTTCTATCGAGCCGCCACCGCGCGCCACGATCAGCACATCGGGGCGCGGCATCGCGCCTTTGCCGTCAATCGCGTTAAAACCTTTGATCGCCGCCGCCACTTGCGCTGCAGCCCCTTCACCCTGCACCAGCACCGGCCACACCAGCACATGACGCGGGAAGCGGTCACTGAGCCTGTGCAAAATGTCGCGAATCACCGCGCCCGTGGGCGAGGTCACCACACCAATCACCTTGGGCAGGAACGGGATCTGGCGTTTACGGTCCGCATCAAACAGGCCCTCAGTCGCCAGTTTTTTCTTGCGTTCTTCAAGAAGCGCCATGAGCGCACCAGCGCCCGCAGGCTCCATATGCTCCACAACCATCTGGTATTTGGACCGGGCCGGATAGGTGGTGAGCTTGCCGGTACAGATCACCTCAAGGCCATCTTCAGGCACAAATGCGAGGCGCTGTGCACTGCCGCGCCAACACACGCCGTCCAGCACTGCGCTGTCATCCTTGAGGGAAAAATACACATGGCCAGAGGCCGCGCGCTTCACGCCCGACAGCTCAGCCCGCACCCGCACATGGCCAAAACGGTCTTCAACCGAACGCTTGAGCGCACCCGACAGTTCAGACACCGTAAATTCATGGGCGTTGCTACCTGAGGGCGCTTCCTCATCGCCCGGCATGCCCGGCCAATTATCTGTCATGGCTGATCCCTAACCCAGATTGTCGCATCGCGCACTTCTCCCTTGAGTGAACAGGAACCTATGATACAAGGGGGCAGCCTTCAAGCAACCCGCCACGTGACAGGTGAAAAAATATGAATATTCTCGTGCTCGGCTCCGGTGGCCGCGAACACGCCCTTTCCTGGAAAATCGCCCAAAGCCCGCTCGTAGAAATGCTTTACTGCGCGCCCGGCAATGGCGGAATTGGCGATGTTGCCACTTGTGTTGAGCTGGATGCGAGCGACCACGGTGCGGTGATAAATTTCTGCCGCGAGATGGAGATTGATTTTGTTGTTGTGGGCCCCGAGGCCCCGCTGGTTGCGGGCCTTGTTGATGACCTGACGGCAGAAGGCATCCTGGCTTTTGGCCCCACAAAGGGCAGTGCACAGCTTGAGGGCTCCAAAGGGTTCACCAAGGACATTTGCGCGAAATACAACATTCCGACAGCAGCCTATGGCCGCTTCAGAAACGCGGATGCAGCCAAGGCTTATGTGACCGGGCAAGGCGCACCGATTGTGGTGAAAGCTGACGGTTTGGCTGCAGGCAAAGGCGTGATTATCGCGCAGACGCTTGAGGAAGCCCACGCCGCCATTGACGACATGTTCGCGGGCAGCTTTGGCGACGCAGGCACGGAAGTGGTGGTAGAAGAATTCATGACCGGTGAAGAAGCCAGCTTTTTTGCGCTGTCAGACGGTGAAAACACGCTCGCGCTTGCCACCGCGCAAGACCACAAGGCTGTAGGCGAAGGCGACACCGGCCCCAACACTGGCGGCATGGGGGCATACTCCCCCGCACCTGTGATGACAGACGCGCTGTGTGACCGGGTGATGGCGGAGATTATCAAACCCACCGTGAAGGCCATGGCAGATATGGGCCACCCCTATAAGGGTGTGTTTTTCGCAGGGCTTATGATCACAGATGAAGGCCCGAAGCTGATCGAATACAACTGCCGCTTTGGCGACCCTGAGTGCCAGGTGCTGATGACGCGCATGACCTCTGACATCGTGCCGCTTCTGATAGCGGCAGCCAAAGGGGAGCTGAACGGCAAGACCGCCACATGGTCAGACGATGTAGCGCTCACGGTCGTGATGGCTGCGAAGGGATACCCCAGCGCCTATAATAAAGGCACCGAGATCAGCGATATTTCTGCGGCTGAAAAAACCACCGGCGCACATGTGTTCCATGCGGGCACCAAACGGCAGGATGCCAAGCTGCTGGCCACCGGCGGGCGAGTGCTGAACGTAACCGCCACGGGCGGCAGCGTGACCGAAGCACAGGCAAAAGCCTATAAGGCCGTGGATACCATCACATGGACTGACGGTTTCTGCCGCCGCGATATCGGCTGGCGCGCAGTTGCCCGCGAGAAAGCGTAAATCTATCTCGTCTTTAAAGCCGAACAACCATGCCTTCACGCGGGTTCCCGCCCGTGTGGAACAGGGTTGAGATCACCCCTTGCGCGCCTGTCATGCCCTCGTGCACAGCAAGCCGCATCCATGGCTCATCCCCTTCGCTTACCCGTGCATAGAACTTCTGTTCCGAAGCGCTAAAGCGCTCTGTCACCACTTTTGGGGACCAGTCTGCGTTGCGTTTCTTGATCTGGATGGGCGCGAAGAAAAACACCGGTGCCGGGCCTGGCACTTCGCCCGGGTCATAGGTTTCCGCGTTGGCAGCGGTGCCTGCAAAACAGTCATACACCAGATCCATGCCAAACTGCTTGTGCACGGTCAGGCGCAGGTCATTGTTGCCAGAGAAGTCCACATAGGTGGTGGCAACACCGGCCTGCAGGCTGCCAAGCTCATCATAGGTGATCACATCGTCATAACAGCCGAGGCTTTTCACAAAAGCGGCATTTTTGGCACTCGTGAGGCCAATGACCTCTATGTCGTCGGCCCCTTCAAGGCAGTAGGCTGTGCCATAGGCCGTTTTGCTGGAGGCGCTTGAAACCACAAGCCGCTTCGCGCCAAAATAGTCGTTATCGCTCAGGAAATCCGCCAGCATATAGGAGGTGATGAATAGCGGGCGGAAGAGCATCTGATAATCTTCCTTGTCCGCGTGATAGCCTGCATCCGTGCTGCAGCGCGTATAGAAGTTATAAGCGGAGGTCAGCTCAAGCCGGTGGGGGATCGCATCATGGAAGCCGCGCTCATTGACCCTGTTCGGCTGCATACGGAAATGGCTGGCGATAGGGAAATAGCCGTAAAACCGCTCTCCCACCTCAATGCCGTCAACGCCGGATGCCACCACATTGGCAAACCCCCATACAGGCATATGGCCCCAGCCGTTTTTGCCTGTGGGGAAAAACTCCCAATACTTCAACCAGTCGCCCAAGGCAGCATAGGTGATATTGTTGCTGGAAAGGCCAAACCGGTCGAGCGAGACGATGATCTCACCGTCTTTCGCATCCAAAGATTCGTCAAAATGCTCAATCGCTGTATCGCCGAGCGCTGATTTGTCTGTAAACAGCCGCGCTACTTTTGTCATGGGTGCCATATATGCTCCTCCTCATCCGCAATATGACGATAGGGCACAAAAACGAGAAAGCCACCCTCTTATTGGTACAGGAATATGGCGGAACTGAGAGAGCCTAAGCCTAGTCGTCGTCTTCGCGGGTTTTCACCTTGAAAGGTGGGAACATGATGCTGACACGGGTGCCAACACTTGGGCGGCTGTCGATTGTCATGGTTGCGTTCAGCTTCTCAGTGAAGGCCGATACAAGCGGCAGGCCTAAGCCAGAGCCTTCATGACGGCGGCTCAGGCTGCTGTCCACTTGCCCAAATGGCCGCTTGGCAACCTTGATCTCTTCCGCTGTCATGCCGATGCCTGTGTCCGTCACGCTAAGGCACAAACCACCGTTGCCGGTTTTCTCCAGCTTCATGGTCACCTTGCCGCCGGGCTCTGTGAACTTGATGGCGTTTGAAAGCAGATTGAGCGCGATTTGCTTGATAAGCCGTTCGTCAGCCTCAATCAGCACGCTACGGTCAAAATGATGCTCAAGCGACAAGCTGGCCTCAAACGCGCGCTGCTGCACAAGCGTCATGCACATCTCAAGGCTTTCAAGCGGATTTATCCATGTGAGATAAGCCTCAAGTCGCCCGGCTTCCACTTTCGAAAGGTCGAGAATATCATTGATGATGGACAAGAGATGCGTGCCGCTTTCATGGATATCCTGCGCATATTCCTTGTAGCGCGGGCTACCAATTGGGCCGACCATCTCATCCCGCAGGATTTCAGCGAAACCAAGGATCGCATTAAGCGGCGTCCTGAGCTCGTGGCTCATGTTCGCCAGAAACTCTGACTTCGCACGGTTCGCAAGCTCGGCAGTATCCTTGGAGCGCTGCAGTTCCTGCGCCTGCACGAGGTCTTCCGTGATATCGCGCCCGATGAGCAGCAGCATCGGCTCACCCTCAAGGTCGATTTTTTGCGCAAAAATACGGAAGTGGCGGATCAGGTTGCCGCGGGTTTTCACCGTGGTGGGCACGTCCGTCATTGAGGCTGTCATCTTCAGCTCTTCAATAAAGCGGCCCAGGAACGTCTGATCAGCCCATATATCCAGGCCTTGTGTTGTATGGCCAATCACCTCATCGCGGCGGCGGCCAAATACATTGAGAAATGCTGGATTTACATCAATGATCTTGCCATCGGTCAATCCGGAAATGAGCATAACCTCAGGCGTGAGACGGAAGATATTACGGAAGATGTTTTCCGCGCGCTCAAACGCGCGTTTCTCTTCCAGTTGCTCTGTAATATCATAAACGCAGGCGACAACAGCGGGCTCACCGTCCCACTCAATCGCGTTGGCGCGGCATGAAACCCAGCGGGTTTCCCCGTCTGCGCGCAACAGCCTGAGCTCATAATTCTGCTCGGCGTCTTCTCCGCGAATGCGCTTGTCGTAATTGTCCTGCACAATGGCCTGGTCGTCGGGGTGCACCCACTGGGAAACAGGTTCATCAAGAAACTCTTCCATCGTGCCCGGATAGGCAAACATGTCGAGCGCCGTCTGATTGACAAAAATAAACCGGTCGCCTGCACGCACCATTACGCCTTCGGCCAGCGCATTCAGAAGCGCCGTGGTACCGGTGTTTTCAACCGAGATTTTTGCCAATGATTGGCCCCCTCTACGCAAGACTATTTCCCCGATTATGCCCCAGCACCCAACAAGTCGCTGAAATCATAGGATCACGCAAGGAAAAAGCAATGCCGAAACAATATGGCAGGCCCTATAAAAACGCTATATCGTTGGTTTATTGGAGCTCACTAAGCCCCCGGCCTCTTTAAAATAAAATCGTGACAACTATATAGACTTGATATATAGGTTTACCTATAAGTAAAAGTGGCATAAGCCACGCTAAAAAGTGGCATAAGCCACATAACGAACGCGAGGATGACAGTGAGGAAAATACTTAAGTTTGTCGCACCTATACTGGTGCTGACGGCTGGGGTTGGGTCCGTTATGGCACTCAGCGCCGCCAAAGATGCCCCTGAAAAAAAAGAAGAAGCACCGCGCCCAGTATCCCTTTATGTGGATGAGGTACGGTCGGAAAACGTTCGGCTTTCTGTCAGGACACAAGGCGAAGTTCGCCCCAAAACTGAGATTGACCTTGTGCCACAGGTTTCTGGCCGCATTGTCTCAATCTCCGATTCTTTTGCTGAAGGCGCCGGGTTCAACCCGGGTGAGGCGCTGATCCAGATTGAAGATGCAGATTACCAGCTTACTGTGACGAGCGCAGAAGCCCGCCTTGCCGAAGCGAAAGTGAAGCTTGAGCAGGAACTGGCTGACGCCCGCATCAAACGTAAACAGTGGCAGGACTGGGTGAAGGACGGCGAGCCAACGCCGCTTGCCCTCAATCAGCCACAGGTTGCCGAGGCTCAAGCTAAACTGCGCGCTGCAGAAGCTGATCTCGACAACGCCAAACTCAATCTTTCCCGTACCCAGATCAAGGTACCGTTCAAAGGCCGTGTCCTTGAGCGTACTGCGGGTATTGGCCAATATGTCAATGTTGGCGCCAAGCTTGGCCGCGTGTTTGCAACGGATAAAGTTGAAGTACGCCTGCCCTTGACCGACCGTCAACTGACGGAACTTAACCTCCCTATCGGTTTTGTTGCCGCAAACGGCAATGCGCCGAAAGTTGCGCTTCGTGCCAGCCTTGGTGGTGAAGAACATATATGGCAGGGCCGCATTGTCCGCACCCATGCGTCGGTGGATAAACAAACCCGCCTGATGTATGCTGTTGCTGAAGTTGAAGACCCATACGGCATGGCGGCTGATCATGGCATGCCTTTAGCTGTTGGTCTGTTTGTCTCAGCAGAAATTGAGGGTGTTGTGCCACAACAGGCGCTGGTTATGCCACGCGACGCCCTCAGAAGCGAAGACAAGGTTTATGTCATTGCTGATGACAAGCTTCAGATCCGTACGGTCAATGTTCTGTCCACGTCTGCTGAGCATGTTATGGTGACATCAGGTGTCGAGCCTGGCGAACAGGTCGTAACCTCGCCAGTACGGGGCGCGCATGACGGAATGGCCGCAGTGCCGATTACCCGCAGCGCCCGGAACGATCTTGACAGCGCTTCGCGCTAGGGGAGGCAATCATGAATAAGTTGATCGAATGGTGGGCACGCAATTCTGTTGCTGCCAACCTGCTGATGGTTGGTATCTTTCTGGCCGGTATAGCAGGTTTCTCATCCATGGAACGGGAGATGGACCCACAGGTTCGTTTTCCTGGCCTTGAAATTTCCGTAAGCTGGCCCGGTGCTGGCCCACAGGAAGTGGAGGAACAAATCGTCGCGCGAATCGAGGAATCGGTTCGTGACCTTGATAACATCGAGTGGGTACGCTCCTCCTCGGGTGAGGGTGGCGGGCAGGTTTATATTCTGGCCGAACAAAGCGTAGATTTCACCCAATTCATGAACGACGTGAAAATCCGCGTTGATTCTATCTCAAGCTTCCCAAGCGATATCGAACCACCCCGGGTCCAACAATGGGTTAACCGGGATGAATTTATCCGTATCGCTGTTCATGGTGATCTTGGTGAGCGTGAACTGAAACGGCTGGCTGAGAAGCTTCGCCGCGAAGCCGCACAGCTTGAAGCGGTTTCCATTGTGGAACTGTTTGGTGTACGCCGCGAGGAAGTCTCCATCGAAGTTTCAGAGGAATCGCTGCGTCGCTACAACCTGAGCTTTGCTGACGTTGCAAGTGTTATCCGCACCAACTCCCTGAACACTTCAAGCGGTTCTGTTCGCACTGAGGCTGGCGAATACCAGATCACAGCACGTAACCTTGCCGACACTCAGGAAGACTTTGCCGATATTGTCGTTCGCCAGACCGCAGACGGCGCCACCATTCGAGTGGGTGACGTCGCAACAGTGGTTGACGGTTTTGAAGATAATGAAATCCTTGCAACCCTTAACGGCGAACCGGCTGTGCTTTTGCAGGTTATGTCAACTGAACGCATGGACATTGTAACTGCGTCCAAGTCGATCAATGAGTGGATTACCAAGCGTCAGGACAGCCTGCCAACAGGTGCAAAACTCACGCTGTGGACAGACAATAACGAAGCCTTCCAAAGCCGGATGGAAACCATTGGCGGTTCCGCCTTCTATGGTCTTATTCTGGTGGTGATCGTGCTGATGCTCACCCTGCGGCCCAAAGTGGCTTTTTGGGTATCTGTGGGTATCGCAACAGCTTATGCTGGCGCATTCATCTTTTTGCCTGCGCTTGGCATTTCCATCAACATGCTCTCAACCTTCGCCTTCCTTCTGGTGCTCGGCATCGTGGTGGATGATGCCATTGTGGTCGGGGAAAGCATTCACACGGAAAGCCAGAAAACAGGCGGCGGTATCACTGCAGCCGTATTCGGTACACAGTTGGTGGCCAAGCCGGTTATCTTCGCGGTACTGACCACAATCATTGCGTTCCTGCCCTGGGTTTTCCTCGACGGGTCCACGTCTGAGTTTACACGTCACATCACCTGGGTGGTGATTACGGCACTTGTATTCTCACTTGTCGAATCACTCATGATCCTGCCAGCACACCTTGCTGGCCTGAAGCCTCGCGAAAAGCTTGGTCGTTTTGGTCACATGCAAAAAGGTATCGCCAATAGCATCACCAATTTTGCACAGCGCCATTATCGCCGCTTTGGCACATGGGCGATTGAACGTCGTTATCTTACCTTCAGTTTCTTCGTTGCCATTCTGATCCTCGCCTTTGGCCTGTTCAGCATCGGTTATGTGAAGAAAAGCTTCATGCCGGATATCGAATCTGACGAGATCACGGTGAATGTGGTGCTTCCTGAAGGTGCATCCTATACCCGCGCGCTCGATATTCTGGCTCAGCTTCAGGAAGGCGAACGCCAACTTGTTGAAGAAGTGAATGAGCGTACGGGCGGCGAAGGCCAATTGATCGAGAACTGGTATACGCGCTCCCGCCGGGACAGCGTGCTGGCGATCGTGAAACTGTCACCGCCGGAAGTACGGGATATGTCTGCCAAGGACGCGTCTATTCGACTGCGTGAATTGATCGGCGATATTCCTGATGCCAAGGAAGTTTCCGTTCGGTACACCAACGGCAACAACGATCCGGGCTTTGAGCTTTCCGTTCGTCACCCTGACCTCACGCTCTTGCGTGAAGCGGTGAGCGAACTGGAAGACAAACTGCGGACCTTTGAAGCGCTTTATGATGTGCGTAACAACCTTGAAGGTGCATCGGAAGAGATCCGCATCACCCTCAAGCCCGGCACCGAAAAGCTTGGTCTTACGCTTGCTGATGTTTCCCGTCAGGTTCGTCAGGCTTATTATGGTGAAGAAGTACAGCGCATTCCACGGGACGGCCAAGACGTAAAAGTCATGGTACGTTACCCCCGTGAAAGCCGCCGTTCTATCGAAAGCCTGCAGGACTTCCGTGTTCGCACAGCAGATGGCCGTGAGGTGCCGCTGATGGCGGTGGCTGAGCTTGAATATGCCCCAGGCATCAAGCGCATCCAGCGTTGGAACGGTAACCGTGCCGCCCGCGTGAGTGCCGACATGAAGGAAAACATCCGTCAGGATGTGATGGACGACCTCAATGCCAATTTCTTCCCTGAGTGGGAGAAAAAATATCCGGGCATTATCCGGGGTTCTATCGGCCAGGCAGAAGGTGAAGCACGCTTTATCGCCGATGTGCTGAAGCTTTATGGCATGGCCCTCTTTGTCATGTACATGATGCTGGCCATCGCGTTCAGAAGCTACTGGCAGCCAATTGCGATCATGATCGCTATGCCATATGCCTTCACTGGCGCAGTCTTCGGCCACTTGGCTGTTGATATGACCATGGCAATCTTCAGCTACTTTGGCGTAGCCGCCGCCGCGGGCGTGGTCGTGAACGACAACCTCGTGCTGGTAGATTACTGCAACAAGCTGCGTGAACGGGGCATGTCGCCGAAGGAAGCCATTCTGGAAGCTGGTGTTGCCCGTTTCCGGCCAATCCTTCTGACCACTGTGACCACTTTCGTTGGTCTTGTGCCGATGATGATGGAACGGTCCATTCAGGCCGCTTTCCTCAAGCCGATCGTTGTGGCTCTGGCCTCAGGCGTATTGATCGCCTTCTTCGTGACGCTGTTGATGGTGCCTGCGCTTTATGCGATTGGCGACGACTTCGGCATCTTCTTCTCAGGCGTTAAAGCCCGCATCAAACGCATGCTTGGCTTTGGCCCAAAAGAAGCACCGGCACAGGCTGAATAAGCCCTACGCTGATACACAGAAAGCAAAAGGCCACCAGCAATGCTGGTGGCCTTTTTCATTGCTCTTGTTCATTAGGATAGCGGCTTAATATCCTGCCGCTGTTGAGCCGGGCCTTCTAGGGTCTGCCGCGCCCATGATGATCCCGTTTGGCGCAAGGATAATGGACTGGGCGGAGCCCATTACACCGTCCCAGGCTTCCGTTTCTCCAATCTTCACCTGATGGCCCATAGTGCCTAGAAGACGGCGGGTATCGACCGAATGCCCAGGCTCCAAAGCCAACCTGTCAGGAAACCATTGATGGTGGATGCGCGGCACCGAGATCGCCGCTTTCACGTTCATGTCAAACTCCATTACATTCAGCACAGATTGCAGCACCACGGTAATGATGGTGGAACCACCCGGGCTACCGGTTGCCATATAGGGCTCACCGTCCTTGAACAGAAGCGTTGGTGTCATGGAGCTAAGCGGCCGTTTGCCCGGCTCAATGGCGTTCGCTTCACCACCCAGAAGACCAAACGCGTTTGGCGTACCCGGCTTGGCGGAAAAGTCGTCCATCTCGTTATTGAGAAGGAAACCAGCACCCGCCACCGACTTGCCGTTACCGTAGGTGAAGTTCAGCGTATAGGTGTTAGCCACCATGTTGCCAGCCTTGTCCACCACCGAGAAATGTGTGGTATCATGGCTTTCATCCGGCAGGGAGGGCGCAGGCCCAATCTCGGTAGACGGGGTGGCTTTCTCGAGATTGATCTTGGCGCGGATTGTATCCGCATAGTCTTTGCTGGTGAGTGCCTTCACCGGGACCGGGAAATAGTCTGGGTCGCCCAGATATTTTGAGCGGTCCGCATAAGCGTATTTCATCGTTTCCGTAAGCCGGTGAATATAAGCCGCACTATTGTGACCAAGTGACTTCAGGTCCCAATCTTCAAGCACATTAAGCATCTCGATCACATGCACACCACCTGACGATGGGGGCGGCATGGTGGCGACCCGGTAGTTGTCATAGGTGCCAAAGATCGGCTCGCGCTCAACAGCTTTATAATTCTTAAGGTCCTCATGGGTCATGATGCCGCCGCCAGCCTGCATCGCAGCCACAAGCTTGTCCGCAACCGGGCCTTCATAAAACCCTTTGGCACCATTATTGGCAATCAGCGTCAGGGTCTCAGCCAGATCAGGCTGTTTGAACAGCTCACCGGGCGCATAGCGGCTACCGTCCGCCTTGAAATAATTGGCGGCACTTACCGCATCACCCTTCAGGCGTTTCTGGTACCGGCCAAGGCTGTCATACAGCCCCCATGTCATCGGGAAGCCCTCGCCTGCAAGGCGAATGGCTGGTGCCATCACCTGCCCAAGCGGTAGCGTGCCGTATTTCTCAAGCGCGGTCGTAAGCCCCATCACCGTACCCGGTACACCGCTGGCGTTTAGACTGAAGCGGGCTTTTGCGTTATCCACATCACCCTTCGCGTTCAGGAACATGTCGCGGTGCGCTGCTGACGGTGCCATCTCACGGTAATCAATAGCAATCACCCGGTCTTCTTCCTTGATGTAAGCGAGGAAAAAACCACCGCCGCCAAGGTTACCTGCCTGAGGGTGGGTAACAGCAAGCGCGAAGCCAGTGGCGACTGCTGCGTCCACAGCGTTGCCGCCCGCGCGCAAAATTTCAAGGCCTGCCTGGCTGGCATAATATTCCTGTGAAACCACCATGCCGTTACGGGCATACTCGGGGTGAAACTGTGTGTCATATATAATGATAGGGTCTGCATCGTTCGCGTAAGACGCTGCAGATACTCCCCAAAACGCCGCCAATATCAGGGCGACAGAACGCAGCACATGCATGCTTGGCTCCCTTGTCTAATTTTCCAAGTCTATGTGATAGACGAATGGTGTGATCATAGTGGGAGTTTGCGCCGCGTCCAGCCCCCCATACGCATTGGTGAGCACGTATTAGTGAGCAAGTGTCCTGATCTCAAGGTCGCTGTATGCTTCCGGCACCCCTGCCCCGATATCAATGAGGCCAAAGCCAACAAGCTTGCCAAACCGCTTGAACTTGACGCCAGAGAGCATCACAAGGTTCTGGTCAAAATCAAAAACATTGAAAAATTCACCCGCGTGGCTGGCTTTGTGACGAATGGGAAGCTGCAGGAAGAAGGCCATGTATGTGCCTTTGTCGGTGATCACCTCACGCTTGCCCCACATGCCCATGGGCTGGTCCAGCATGGCATTAAACAGCGCCAGCCGGCCCGCACGTTCTTCAGGGCCATCAAGAAGGGAAAGGAAATCTTCGCCGGTATGGTCATGCCCCAGACGCTCGACAATTTCGGTGCCCACAAGGCGTACTTGAAAATGAGAAGTGCTCAGGCGTTCAACAATCACGATGCGGCCCATGAAATCTTTCACCTTCACCGGGTGAAAGTCTTCGCGGCACGGCAACTCCTCAGAACCCCGCAAGGCTTGCCAATAGGCAAGAAACGGCTCAAAACTCTCTAGCATCAGGACCATCCAATCGTTAAACCAAGTATGCCTCCGGTACGGTTAACGCTTTCCTAATGTAATGAAAGTGATTACCCGCCGAGCATACTGGCGCTTGATGTCAGCACGGCAATTTGGCAGGGTGAGCACCACACAAATGGGGAGTGCGTACGTGTTGGAGAAGATCAGGTCGCTCTATTTTGGTCACGACAAAAAAGCGCATCGTTTTCGCTTGGTTCTTCTTGCGTTTGACCTCCTCACCATTGGGTTTTTCATTGTCTCGTCCCTGATGGAACCGGGCCTTGCTGTCCGCATCCTGGATTTCGCCATCGCTTTTGCCTTACTGCTTGAATTTGCAGCGCGGCTCGCCATCACCAAGGCCAAAGGGCGCTTCCTGTTCAAGTTTGATACGCTGGCCGATGTTATTGTCATTTTTTCACTGATTGCGCCCGTGTTTCTCGACAACCTCGGCTTCCTGCGCATCGTACGCATGCTCCGCCTTATGCGGTCTTACCACATGCTCAAGGCCCTTCGGCAGGAGTTCAGCTGGTTCAAGGAACATGAGCAGATCATCCAGTCGAGCGTCAACCTCGGCATTTTCATTTTCGTGATCACCGCTGTTGTTTATGTGCTGGAAGCGGGGCGCAATGCCGCCATCAACAACTATCTTGATGCGCTTTATTTCACTGTCGCCACCCTCACCACCACAGGCTTTGGCGACATCACGATGGACGATACGCTTGGGCGCATGGTGGCCGTGATCATCATGGTGTTTGGCGTGGCGCTTTTCCTGCGCCTCGTGCAAACCATCTTCAAACCCACAAAAGTAAAACACCCCTGTGAAAACTGTGGCCTGACCCGGCATGACCCAGATGCGGTACACTGCAAACACTGCGGTGTTGTGCTTAATATCCCCACTGAGGGTGATTGGACCTAAGAGGCTTTTATGAACAAGAACCCGACCCTCGCGATTGTACAGGAAGCCCCGGCGTTCCTGAACCTAGCGGCCAGCATGGATGCGGCCGAAACCCATATTCGCAATGCTGCCGAGGGCGGTGCCAATATCATTGCCTTCGCAGAATGCTGGCTGCCGGGTTACCCGGTCTGGCTCGATTTTGCACCTGATGCAGCGCTTTGGGACGACGACGGCGCAAAAGCCCTCTACCGGCTGCTGGCGGAAAACAGTGTCGTGCAGGGGGACAAGAACCTCAAGCGCCTGCAAACTATAGCGAATGACACAGGCGCCTATATTGTCATGGGCACCCACGAGCGTGCAGGCAACACACTTTATAACACCACCTTCACCTTCAGCCCCGGTGCAAGTGCACCCACCCCGCACCGCAAGCTAATGCCCACCTATACGGAGCGGCTGGTCTGGGGCATGGGGGACGGCTCCACCCTTGAAACCGTTGAAACGCCATTCGGCATCCTTGGCAGCCTTATATGCTGGGAACACTGGATGCCGCTGGCGCGTGCGGCCATGCATGCGCGGGGGGAGGATATCCACATCGCACAGTGGCCCATTGTGAAGGACATGCACCAAGTGGCCAGCCGCCATTATGCTTTTGAAGGGCGATGTGCTGTGGCAGCGGCGGGCTCGGTAATGACCAAAGCCGACATATTGAACGGCTTCCGGTCCTTGAAGGTAAATGAACCCAAAGCGGAGGCGATGCTCAGGTCCATGCCTGGTGAGGACAATACGCTCATCCATGATGGCGGTAGTGCGATCATTGCCGCCGACGGCAGTTACATTACCGATCCGCTTTATGGGGAATCGGGCACCGTGCAAGGCACCGTGGACATGGCAATACAGCGAGAGGCCTGCCTCACGCTCGACACCAACGGGCACTATAGCCGCCCCGATGTTTTTGAGTTGCACGTCAACACCAAACCCCAAACTGGTGTAAGTTTCAGTGGAGACTGACGACTAAGCCAAATGCTACTTTTGCACATAAAGATGCGAGCACTTTTTATAAAGAAACCATAAAAATACCAGCCTTGCCATGTAGCCTAAGCAACTGAACCACCCCATCCTCATATCCCTGTCCAAAAGGTGCCATAAGGCCGCCATCAAATCCTGACGGTCGTCTTATGGCTTCCGCCCATAAGCAAACTGAAAACTCACACCGCTTTCTCTAAGCCTCTCTCAAACGAGGCCACGCCCAGAAAAATCAGGAAATCATCCTGAAATTCATCCTCACGTTAAGGGAGAGTAAGATGAGTACGATAAAAGGAACATTCTTCAGCGAAGTGCTTAACGGTACATCGCTTAATGACCATATTACCGCCTCTGCTGGTGCTGATCAGGTAACAGCGCTGGAAGGTGACGATACCGTATACGGCGGTAGCGGCGACGACACGCTGGATGGCGGTGCCGGTGCCGATATTGTCGCAGGCGGTATTGGCAACGATATGATGACCGGCGGCGCCGACGCCGATACGTTTGTCACTTCTGAAGGCAGCCACGACACCATCACAGACTTCAGCGCTGAAGCGGGCGACACGATCGACCTTTCAGCGTTTTCCGATTTTACGACTGTTGAAGCGGTGATGGAAGCTTCCACGGAAGTTGACGGCAACCTTGAAATCGAACTGCCCGATGGCGGCTCGCTGACGATTGAAGGTGCAACATGGGCTGACGTTGAAAACAGCATCGTGTTCGCAACCGACGACGATGATGACGACGACGACGATGATGATGACAACAACATCGGCAACGAAATCATCGGCACCGATGACGACGATGAACTCGCCGGTGGCTCAGATAACGACAGCATCCACGGTGAAGCCGGGGATGACGTCATAGAAGGCAATCAGGGCCTTGATGAACTGTTTGGTGGCGACGGGGATGACGCCATCGAAGGTGGTTCAGGTGCCGATCTTCTTGCCGGGGGTGCAGGCAATGATGAGCTGAGCGGCGATCAAGGACACGATGAGCTGCAAGGTGAGGATGGCGACGACCTGCTTGAGGGTGGCAACGGCGTCGACAACCTGAACGGCGGCGACGGCAATGATGACCTCGCTGGTGGTAACGGTAAAGACTTGCTGAACGGTGGCGCTGGCGATGACATGCTGGACGGTGACAATGGCACCGACGCATTGATCGGTGCAGAAGGTGCTGATGTGCTTGATGGCGGCCGAGGCCGTGATGAACTTTCAGGCGGTGAAGGTGATGATACGCTGACAGGTGGTCAGGGTAACGATACCTTCGTTATCGATGGCATTTCCTCTGACGTGGTTACCGACTTCAGAGCCAAGGGTAACGAAGTCATCCAGTTTGAAAGCACCAGCAGCATCACCTCCTTCGAAGCAGCAATGGATGCCGCAACAGAGGACGGTGCAGACGTTGTGATTGATCTTGGGGCTGAGCAGACCCTGACGCTGGAAGACACCAAGCTGTCTGACCTGACGGAAGACAACTTCGAGTTTCTGAATGACGGTGAAGATCCAGACCCTGAAGAAGACCCCCGACTGATCATTCGTGGCGGTCCGGACGATGACGAACTTATCGGCGGCGATGGCGGCGACTTTATCACTGGTGGAATCGGTGAAGACACCGTTGACGGCGGTGCAGGTAATGATCTGATCTTTGCAGGTCATGCTGATGAAGATGCCGACGTTTTCGCTGGCGGCAGCGGCAACGACCTTGTTGGCGCAGGCGCAGGCAACGATATCGTCGTTGGTGACAGCACAGGCGCCGAGGAATTCGGCAATATCGGAAGTGACTTCCTCTTTGGTGGTGAAGGCGATGACATGCTCATCACCGGTGGTTGGAACGACATCAACGCCGACGGAGTTGTTGACGAAGACGAGATCGAGGTTGAAGGCGACGCATCAAACGCGGCGTGGGCCGGTAGTGGCGACGACAGCGCTTATGGCTCAGCTGGTATCGACGTGATCGGTGGCGGCTTTGGTGCCGACATGATCAACGGCGACGCTGGTGATGACGTTCTTTACGGTGGTAAAGGCGACGGCGATGATAGCCTGTCTGGTGACGCTGGTGCCGACATCATCTACGGTGGCGACGGTGATGACGAACTTACCGGCGGCGACGGCGATGACAACCTCTATGGTGGTTCTGAAGCTGACGTATTAACCGGTGGAGACGGCGCAGATGCCTTCCACTTCGGTGCTCAGCACGGCAGTGATGTGGTCACGGACTTCAGCGTGGACGAAGATACGCTCTACGTGTCCGGCTTTGAAACCAGTGAAGACGTACTTGCAGCCAGTGTGGAAACAACCGTAGACGGCACAGCAGGTGTGATGATCGACACCGGTGACGGCAACAGCATCTTCCTTGCAGGTCTCGACCTTACTGCAATGGAATCTGCGACCATCGAATTATAATCCAGACATGGATAAAGATAGGAAAGGGCCCTGCGGGGCCCTTTTTTCTTAGCTTTTTATACCCAGCACATCGTGCAGCACGGCTGCGGTATCCTGCCCAAGTTTGGGCGGTGCTTTTTTATACTCGATTTTCGTTTTGCTGTAGCGAATGGGGCTCGCCACAGATGGCAGGGTTACACCGCCCTCCCCCTCAAGGGTGAGCGCGAGGCCCCGCGCCTTCACTTGCGCATCGTCAAACACCCGGTCGATGGTATTGATCGGCCCGCCGGGCACGTTCGCGGCCTCCAGCACACCAACCCATTCGTCCGTGGTTTTGCCCGCAATAATGCCTGCCACAATCGGCACCAGCGCATCCCGGTGTGCAACCCGTGAAGGGTTGGTTTTAAACCGCTCATCCTCCGCAAGCGCAGGCATGCCCGCTGCCGCACAAAAACGCGCGAACTGGCCATCATTGCCCACAGCCAAAATCATGTAACCGTCTTTGGTTTTGAAGCTCTGGTACGGCACAATGGTGGGGTGTGAATTGCCCTGCCGCTTTGGTGCCTTGCCTGAGACCAGATAGTTTGACCCCTGGTTGGCAAGCACGGCCACCTGCGTATCAAGCAGCGACATATCAATATGTTGGCCCTCGCCGGTTTTCTCCCGGTGGTGCAAGGCACCCAAAATCGCAATGGTGCTATAAAGCCCGGTGAACAGGTCCGTGACCGCCACACCGGCGCGCTGTGGGCCGCCACCCGGCACACCATCTGCCTCACCCGTGATGCTCATCAACCCACCAAGGGCCTGAATGAGCAGATCATAACCGGGGCGGTTGGCATACGGCCCGGTTTGGCCAAAGCCTGTGATAGAGCAGTAGATCAAACCACTGTTGACCGCGCTCAGGCCCTCATAATCAAGGCCATATTTCTTGAGGCCACCAACCTTGAAGTTCTCGATCACAATATCGCTTTTTGCGGCAAGCTCTCTCACAAGCACTTGGCCTTCCGGCGTGGTGATATCGATGGCAACAGAACGCTTGCCCCGGTTCGCGCACATATAATAGGCGGAGAGGTTCGTCTCACCCTCGTTAAAAAACGGCGGGCCCCAGGTGCGGGTATCGTCACCACCGTTGGGGTTCTCAACCTTGATCACATCAGCACCGAGGTCAGCCAGGCATTGGCCAGCCCAGGGGCCAGCCAAAATCCGGCTCAGGTCGAGAACACGAATACCACTTAAAGGGCCTGCCATAAATCACCCAGGCCTTACATGAAGGCCTGAAGGCCGGTTTGCGCGCGCCCAAGGATCAGCGTGTGGATGTCATAGGTGCCTTCGTAGGTGTTCACTGTCTCCAGATTCACCATATGGCGGATAACATGGAACTCATCCGCAATGCCGTTGCCGCCGTGCATATCACGCGCCATGCGGGCGATATCAAGCGCCTTGCCGCAGCTGTTGCGTTTGATGAGCGATATATTCTCAGGCGCGGAGCGACCTTCATCCAGCAAGCGACCAACACGCAGGCACGCCTGCAGGCCAAGGGTGATTTCCGTTAGCATGTCCGCCAGTTTTTTCTGCACAAGCTGTGTTTGCGCGAGCGGACGACCGAACTGCTTGCGGTCCATGGTATATTGCCGCGCGGCGTGCCAACAAAACTCAGCCGCGCCAAGCGCACCCCATGCAATGCCGAAACGTGCTTTATTCAGGCAACCAAACGGCCCGCCAAGGCCAGAGGCGTTCGGCAGCAGGTTTTCTTCCGGCACCACGGCACCATCAAGCACAATCTCACCCGTGATAGATGCACGCAGGCTCATTTTGCCTTCGATCTTGGGGGTTGAGAAACCTTCCGTACCGCGCTCAACAATAAAACCACGGATCTTGCCGTCCAGCTTGGCCCACACAACGGCTACATCAGCGATCGGGCTGTTGGTGATCCACATCTTGTTGCCTGTCAGCTTATAGCCGCCATCAACTTTTTCCGCGCGGGTACGCATGCCGCCGGGGTCAGAACCAAAATCAGGCTCAGTCAGGCCAAAACAGCCAACCATCTCGCCGGAGGCAAGCTTGGGCAGGTATTTTTTACGCTGCTCATCCGTGCCGTAAGCATAGATCGGATACATCACCAACGACGACTGCACCGACATAGCAGAGCGGTAACCGCTATCCACCCGCTCAACCTCGCGGGCAATCAGGCCATACGCCACATGGCTAACGTTCGCGCCGCCAAACTCTTCCGGCAATGTTGCGCCCAAAAGGCCCATCTCACCCAGTTCCGTCATGATCTCACGGTCGAAGTTTTCATGACGGTTGGCCTCTAGGATACGCGGCATCAGTTTTGCCTGACAGTAATCCCGCGCGCTGTCGCGCACCATGCGTTCTTCTTCTGTCAGTTGATCGTCCAGAAACAGCGGGTCTTCCCAGTTGAATTGCGGCTTGCTCATGAAACTTCCCTTTGGTTCACCAGTATGTCGACACATATGTGTATGATTTTGGGTAATCTATATAGCAATAAGCGCGCTTATAAAGTAACATTTTGGTCTAACTTCATTACAAAATGGAATGATTACCTAAGATGAAGCGCAAGTTACCAAGCCTTATAGCGCTGGAATGCTTTGAGCAGGTCATGAAAGAGGGCCACGTCACCCGCGCGGCCGAAGCGCTGAACCTGACCCAAAGTGCGGTGAGCAGGCAGGTCGGCAATCTGGAAGCTTATGTGCGCCAGCCCCTGTTCCGTCGGGAGCGTAAACGGCTGATCCCCACCGAAGCAGGCAAACAATATGCCGCAGCCGTCAGCCCCCTTCTCGCGCAGCTTGAGAATGAAACGCTAAAGATGATGACATGGGGCGCGGATGACCGTGTGCTCACCCTCGGGCTTTTACCCACATTCGGGTCGCGCTGGCTCATCCCCAAGCTGGGCGGTTTCACGCAAGACCATCAGGACGTGCAGCTGAATATCGTCACCGGGTTAACACCCGAGGATTTCCGCGCGGCCCGCACGGATGTTGCCGTGCAATATGGTGCCGGGGACTGGCCTGATACTGTGTCGCACAAGCTGGTGGATGAAGAGATTATCGCCGTGGTCTCCCCCGCCCTCCTCAAGGGCAAAACCGAGCTGGATATCACGGCGTTTGACCGCCTGCAGATGACAACGCGGCCAACCGCCTGGGCGGAATGGATGGGCGAGGCGCCACCCGCCCGGCCTGGCAACACACAGTTTGAGAATTTCACCATGATGATTGAAGCCGTGCGCTCGGGCCTCGGCGTGGCGGTGCTACCGCTGATGTATGTGGCGAATGATCTGGCGTCCGGTCAGTTGATCGCACCGTTTGGCGGCCCGGTAAAAAGCCGGAACGCCTATTATCTGGTATATGATCAAGACCGGGTGGCGATGAAAAAAGTGCAGGTGTTTCGTGACTGGCTTTTGCGCGCGAAAGACTAATCGCCAAAAAACTAAGGTGGAATTACACTTTCCGTCCACACTACCCATATGATATATAACAACAATTATATGGTGTTGTTCTGACGCCAATTGCGCGGCAAGGGAAGTGGCCGATCAAGGTAGTCGGGCGGACAACCGGAAAGATGGGGAAGTCTTATTTCAAGCAAGATAAGATACTGCTGTGCGTTGGCGGTGCTACTGCTGTGCGCACTACCCGCCGGTGCTGAAGACACCGGTGAGGACAAGCGTATCTACAAGGTTTTTCAGCCAGATAATCCACCATGGGGCGAGGAAGACACCGACACCGGCTTTATTGTTGATATCGTCGGCACGGCCTTCCGGCGCGCGGGCATAGCTCATGAATTTGTTTATGCACCGTGGAAGCGTGAGCAAGCCGCCGTGCAGCAAAATGGCAGCAGCTTTATGGCACCGCTCACCCGGCTTGAAGAGCGCGAACCCCTTTACCGCTGGGTCGCGCCGGTCAATATCTCTTTCCTGCAACTTGTCACCAAAGACCACTCGCTCACGAAGTTACCGATGGAAGCGCTGACCTCCCTGCCCATCGCAGCGCGGATGGAATCGCCCGCGCAGTTTTCAGCGCAGGCGTTTGGCTTTCGCGACATCACGCTGGTGGAAGACGAGATAGTCGGCGCCCGGCTGATGATGGCCAACCGTGTCACGCTCTGGATGCAGCGCGGCCTGCCCGGTGTCTGGGCTTATGAACAATCCGGCGGTAATGCGGATGAACTTCTCGTGCTCAAGTCATGGCCCACACCGCAGCAATATCTGGTGGCGTCGCTCGATGTGCCTCTTGCGGTGACAGAAAAGCTGGCTGCGGTGCTAACGGAAATGCGTCTGTCGGGCGAGATTGACCAGATCAAGCAATCCTACTTCAAGGCAGCTTTGCGCTGCGAACTGTTGTTCACTTGCACAAAACCCAAACCACCTGCCCCCGCGCCTATTCAGCCTTAGCCAACTCAAGCTTCGCGGCGCTATGGCCCTGCTCTGCAGCCAGCTTGAAATATTTCCGCGCCTTTTTGGTGTTTTGCGGCACGCCTTGCCCGGTTTTATATAGCATGCCCAGCCTATATTGTGCTTCGGGCAACCCATCGTGCCGCCCACCACCATCAACCGGCATGGTGAAACCCGGCACGTCGCCAGCCGGTGGCACATAAACATAGTTTCGCCCGCTTGAGGGGGTTGAGGCGATTTCCAGATACTTTGCAGCTTCTGTGTAATCCCCATTACCTTCATGCCACAGGCCAAGCTGCATGGATGCCAACCGGTTACCCTCACAGCTGTCACGCATCATGGCGGCAACCCGTGGGTCCGGGTGGTCACTGTCACAGAACGCGCCGCCAAGGCCGGTACAGCCCGATATCAGGCTCGCACCAAGCATAAGCGCCGGCAGGGAATATCTGAGCATGTAGCACCTCCAAATCGCTTTGCCAAAGCTAGCAGAGGCGCACGTTATACGGTAGTAAATTCATCACACCGTACGCTAACCAGCAGGTGTGAATTCCGTCTCAATCGTGCGCTGGATAAACCGCCTGTATGAGCTGTCAGGGATCGGCCTGCCACCCTCTTCCTGCTGGAAATGGCTGAAGATATCCAGAAGCTCCGGGTCGGCGGCCATCTGGTCTTCCGTCAGCCCAGCCTCTGTCAACTCCTGCACGCGGCCCAGCCACGCTGTAAAGGTATCCCGGTAAAGGATAAGCCCTGCCGTCCCTGTCACCGGGCCATGCCCAGGTACGATGGTGGTATTCTCGTCAGACAAGCTTAACACCAGATCTATGGCTCCAAGCTGCCCTTCCCGGCCCCCACCATAAAATGTCGGGTGCCAGTTAGTGGCATAGGTGTCGCCCATGAAAATCACATTTGCATCCGGCAGGTGAATGATGGCGTCATTCATGGTGTGTGAAACCACGGTATAGATATCAACGCCTGTGCCCACCATCTCGTCGGAAAGCGTGCCGGAAAAGCGCACCTCACGCGGCAACACCATATCAGGCGAAGCTGCATGATAAACGACGGTGGCGCCAGTAGCTGAAAAGCGCGCATTGCCAGAGTTATGGTCCATATGCTCATGGGTGTTAAGCACATAACGCACCGGCGCATCCGAGATATCCGCCAGCGCCGCATCAAATTGTTCATCCCCGCGGGCCATCATGGTATCCACCAGCAACAGGCCGTCTGGCCCTACCTGCACCCCGACATTGGCCCCAAGGCCGTTGCTGATCAAAATATAAAAATCGTCTGTGAGCTCAATGGTTTCAATTTGCTGCGCAGAGGCCAGCCCTGAGTTTGTCAGGAGCCCAACGCTCAACGCAACGGCACGTAGGATACTGTTCATGAAATTCCCCATCTAATTTTATGCACACACCATCACCTGCATGAAGCCCGGCTGACAGCCCTACGCGACGAACGGTGTATGACACTCGTTTAGTTGAATACCTGCCCAAACAAAAGGGCCGGGGAAACCCCGACCCTTCGCATGAATTGTCAGCTCATTTACCAGATGTTCACCCTGTCTTCCGGTGCAATGTAAAGCTCGTCACCCTCTTTCACATCAAAGGCGTCATACCAGGCGTCTACGTTGCGAACGATGCCGTTCACGCGGTATTTGGCCGGGGAATGCGGGTCAGACTTCAGCCGCTCAAGGGTGGCTTCATCCCGCACCTTGGTGCGCCATGCTTGCGCATATCCAAGGAAGAAGCGCTGGTCGCCTGTCAGGCCGTCAACCACAGGTGCTTCTTCTCCGTTCAGCGAAAGTTTGTAGGCGAGGTAAGCCACCTCAACGCCGCCGAGGTCACCGATATTTTCACCCATGGTGAAGCTGCCGTCTACAAAGGCACCCGGCACCGCTTCATAGCTTGAGAACTGGTCACCCAGCACTTTGGTGCGGCTCTCGAACGCTTCGCGGTCCGCATCTGTCCACCAGTTGCGTTTGATGCCCTGCGCGTCAGACTTGGAGCCCTGATCGTCAAAACCATGGCCCATTTCGTGCCCGATGATGGCCCCAATGGCACCATAGTTCACGGCCGGATCTGCGTTCGGGTCAAAAAACGGTGCTTCAAGAATAGCCGCCGGGAACACAATCTCGTTGAAGTTTGAGAGATAATAAGCGTTCACGGTTTGCGGCATCATGAACCATTCTTCCTTGTCGGTCGCGCGCTTGAGGCGTGCCACGTCAAAGTCTTCAAAGAATTTGGTGATGCGGCGTGCGTTACCAAACAGGTCGGCGCGGTCGATCTCGATCCCGCCCAGATCCATCCAGTTATCCGGATAGCCGATTTTGGCGCGGAAGGCGGCAAGCTTGGCGCGGGCTTCCACCTTGGTATCATCGCCCATCCACGGCAAGGTATCGATGCGCTCTCCGTACGCTTTGCGCAGGTTTTCAACCAGCACTTCCATTTTGGCTTTTGAGCTTTCCGGGAAGTGGCGCTTCACATAAATCTGGCCCAAGGCTTCACCAAGGCCAGTTTTGGCACCCACACGGGAGACACCGCGCTTCCAGCGGTCAAGCTGTTGCTCCTGCCCGCGGATAATCCCACCCCAGAAACGGAAGTTGGCATCGTCAATCTCTTCAGACAGCACAGCCGCGTTGTTGGAGATCAGGTGATAGCTCAGGTAAGCCTTCCATGTATCCAGCTCTTCGCTTGAGAGAAGCGCAATCAGCGGATTAATGGTATCCGGATGGCTGACATTGATTTCCTCAAGGCCTTCAATGCCGCCGGTATTGAGATAAAGGCCCCAATCAAAACCGGGGTAATCTTCACTCAGTTTCGCCACGGTGGTGGGGTTGAAGGTTTTATCCCGGTCACGCCGGTCCGCCCTGATCCACTGCAATTCCGCCACCTTGGTTTCAAGCGCCATAATCGCTTCTGCCTTGGCAGTGCCATCCTCAATGCCCGCAAGCGTCAGCATCTCGGCAATATGGTCTTTGTAAGCTTTGCGAATGGTGTTGAAGCGCTCGTTATCCTCAAGGTAATAATCCCGGTCCGGCAGGCCCATGCCGCCAAGACCGATGTTCAGGTTATATTTATTGGGGTCGCGCGGGTCGATACCCAGCCCGGCCGTGATCACCCGGTTGCCACCCACATAATTGGCCCGGCCAAATTCTTCCGTCAGGCCGGTGAGATCAGAGATTGCAGCGATACGGTCAAGGTCTGCTTGCAAGGGTGCTGCGCCAAGTTCATTAAGCGTGGCGGTATCCATCCAGCTGGCGTAATAGTCGCCCACTTTCTGCTCAGGCGTACCTTTTTCGCCGCCCTTGGCGCCAAGCTCTTCAATGATTGCCTTCACCCGCTCCTGCGCGCGTTCATGCACAATAAGGCCCACACCGTAGCTGCTGCGGTCTGACGGGATATCATGCTTCGCCATCCAGGTGCCGTTGGCGTAATTGAAAAAGTCGTTACCGGGTGTGACAGCTTCATCACGCGCAGTGAGGTCTACACCCCAGTCACCAATAGCAGGTGACGTGTTGGCGGACGCCTGCATCTCTGTGGCAGCTTTACCAGCAGCGTCGCCTGAGGCATTGTCATTCGAAGCATTGTCGTCTGAACTACCGCATGCGGCCAGCAGAAGCGCTGTTACCGCAACGCTTGATTTAAGAACTGATCTGATCATATCCCCCTCCAGGTTTTATTCTGTTTTTTTGGGTGTGCAGCCCTATTGCCCAAAAGCCGCGCACGGTGGGTATAAGACAAGGCCGAAGGGCTGCGGTCAATACGGATTGATGCAAAAACCCCAAAAAGAAAACGGGGACCAAAGGCCCCCGTTTTTCGGTGTTTCATATAAGCAACAATCAGTCGCCTTTGTATATCGTCCTGCACGGGAACGGGATGGAAATATCGTTTTCATCAAACCGTTCTTTCACCGTTTTCAACAGGTGCCAGTTCAGCGCCCAGAAGTCACCTGACGCGCACCAGACGCGCACCATCACATCGACCGAGCTTTCCCCGAGAGATGTAACCGCGATCACCACTTCAGGTTCCTTCAGGCAACGCTCGTCTTCCGCGATAACCGCGCGGATGATGTCCATCGCCTTATCGATATTATCGTCGTAGGAGATGCCGTAAACGATCTGAAGCCTGCGGATATCATGATAGTTGAAGTTGCGGATCGCGCTGCCCCAAACCGAGTTGTTCGGGATGGTGATACGCACATTATCCGCCGTATCCATCTTGGTCATGAAAAGCGAAATGGCTTTTACCGTGCCGCTTTGGCCTGCCACTTCCACAAATTGCCCGATTTTGAACGGCCGGAAGATCAAGAGCATCACACCAGCGGCAAGGTTCGAGAGCGTGCCCTGCAGCGCAAGACCAATGGCAAGGCCCGCGGCACCAACAACAGCAACAAGGCTCGTGGTTTCAACCCCGAACTGGCCCAGAAGGGCAATGCCGGTGAAAACGATAACCGCGTATTTGCCGAGGCTCGCAAGGAAAGCACCAACGGTGCTGTCGACCTTGTCGCTTTTCTCGAAAAGCTTCTCAAGCCGACGCTCGACAAAACCGGCAAACCACAAACCCAGCAGAAGTACTAAAAAGGCGCCAAGGAGGGTGAGCCCCATATCGATGCCATACGCCATGATCACGTCAAGTGACGGCGTTTCTTCAGAGAATAAATCCATATTCAGAAATCCTGTTGCCCTAGTTAACGGTTATTATGCCCACTGCGGAGGTTTGATTAAAGCCCCTATTTCAGGAAACGCAGTGTAGCGAAGGCACGCCACACCCACGCCGCACTTTCGCGCACACTCGCGCCACAGATTCACGCACACTTTCGCCGCACCTGCGCCACACATCAGAGTGCGATTTTCCAGATTGAACTCAGGCCAAATCGCCCCAGCTTAGGGGTAAGACACTCTTGCGGGGGAAGGCATCAGCATGACATCTGACACCATCATCAATCATGATTTTATTGTTAAAAAACAGTCTCTTAAAGATCATGAATTTTTAGAGACTGCCTTGCCTGAGTTGAAGGATGGCGAGGTGCGTTTGGCGGTCGACCGTTTCGCCTTTACCGCAAACAATATTACCTATGCCGCGATGGGCGACCGCATGCGGTATTGGGAATTTTTCCCGTCCGATCAAGGCTTTGGCAAAATCCCTGTGTGGGGCTTTGCTGATGTTGTGGCCTCAAAACACGATGGTATTTCCGTTGGGTCGCGCTATTATGGCTATTACCCGATGTCGAGCCATGTGGTGGTATCACCTGCCAAAGTCAGCCCATCAGGGTTTATGGACGGCGCGGCGCACCGCGCACAACTCCCTGTAATATATAATCTTTATGTGAATGTGACGACGGACCCGAGCTACACTCAGGATGGTGAGGACCTGCAGGCGCTCTATCGTCCGCTTTTCATGACATCCTTCCTGATCGATGATTTTCTGGCGGAGAATGAGACCTTCGGCGCGGCGCAGGTGATCTTCTCCAGCGCCTCCAGCAAAACTGCTTATTGTGCAGCCTACCTGGCCGCCAAACGACCGGATTTAAAGGTGATCGGCCTCACCTCGAAGGGCAATGCGGCCTTCACGCAAGGCCTTGGTTTTTATGACAAAATCGTCACCTATGACGACATCGAAACGCTGGATGGCAGCGTGCCAACGGTTTATGTAGACATGGCAGGCAGCACCGATATCCGTGCCCGGGTGCACACAAATTTTGGCGATAATCTGGTCTACAGCTGCTCCGTTGGGGCATCGCACTGGGAAGAAATGGGCGGCGGGGGCGACCTGCCGGGCGCCAAACCCCAGCTCTTTTTCGCGCCCTCACAGGGCCAGAAACGCATGCAGGAGTGGGGGCCTGAAGGCTTCCAGAAACGCACCGGAGAGGCATGGGCAGGCTTCATTGACAAAGCAGCCGCTTGGGTGGATGTGAAGCACCACAAGGGCCAGAAAGCCATTGAAAACATATACATGGAAACCCTTGAAGGCCGCGCGAAACCACGCGACGGGCATATACTCAGCTTCTAACAAGCCTTGAAAATCGCGCCTGCTATCAATCTGCACCTTGGTATAGGCAGCCCTATGCAGACGCTCAAGGCTGTGCCAAACTCGGGCACTGCCCTTAGCTCCATTGTCGCAAAGGCCATCCGAATATGTTGACCAATTTCAGGTATATCTGGAACCGACTACGGACAAGTTTCTGGTTCGTACCAGCCGTTATGGCGATCGCTGCTTTTGTGCTTTCAGTGTCATCTCTTGCGCTTGACCAGAGCGAGTGGGGTGAAATGATCCGCAACATCAAGTGGAGCTACGACATTGGTGTTGACGGGGCGCGGCTCTTCCTGTCCACCATTGCGGGATCAATGATCACCGTCACCAGCTTGGTGTTTTCCCTCACGCTTATTGCGCTGACCCTCGCGTCTTCACAGCTTGGCCCAAGGCTCCTGAACATTTTCATGAGCGACATTGTGGTGCAAACCACCATGGGGCTTTTTATCGCCACCTTCCTCTTTTCACTGCTGACCCTGCGCGCCGTCAGCGATAGCGCTGGTGTGCCTGAAATTTCCATTACACTGGTGTTCCTGCTCACACTGATCAGCTTCGCGTGGCTGATATATTTTATCCACCACATCGCGCAGAACATTCAGGCTGACAACACGGTGGCGCGGGTAAGCCGGTCGCTTAACAAGGCAATCCGGGAGCGCGAAGCAGCGTGCGAAATCAGCGGCGCATCAATCATTCGGGACGGTGAGAAGAAGGCAGACCACACAAAACAGGGGCGCTCTGTCTGCTCAAACGCAAGTGGTTATGTACGAACGCTGGACCTCGTCACGCTCTATCATATGGCGGCAAACAACGACATGCAGATCGCCATTCTGGTGGAGGTCGGGGATTATGTCATCTGCGATACCGAGGTGGCCCGTGTTTATCGGCCGCCTGCGGGGGATGACAGTATTGATGACAGGATAAACGGCGCCATAAACCTTGGCCCGGTTCGCACACCAAATCAGGATATCGACTATGCGATCAATGGCTTAACCGAGATTGCGGCACGCGCGCTTTCACCCGGCATCAATGATTATTTCACCGCGCTCACCTGCATGGACCACCTGACCGATGCGCTCGTGCTAGTCCTGCGCTCAAAACCACCGGTGATTGGCTATAAGGACGAGACAGACACCACCCGTCTGCTGATCACGCCCAAACGCTTCGGTGACATGATGAACGAAGCTTTTCATGCCATTCGCCAGAACGGCGAAAGCCAGTTTCCGGTGCTGATGCACCTGAGTAAGTCACTCGCTATACTGGCCTCGTGCGCAGGCCGAAAAGGAGAGCGCAAAGCCATTGCGCATCACACCGAATTTGTAAAACGCGTCGCCAACAACAAACTTTCAGACCCGGTTGACCAAGAAACCCTACTGTCGCGTGTTCACGAAATCGAAAAGAAATTGCAGGTTTGAGGTCGCTTTTCGCGGCTGTGCCTGAGTGCCTTCTAGTGCAACGCTTCAGGCAGGGTCCAGCCCTTAAGAATGCCACCGGCACGCGCGAGGAAGGCCGCGCCCATGGCAAGCCAAAGCGCGATTGGCCCGGAAACGCCAACGTAGGTTAGAAGGCAAAACGAGCCCGCACCGAGGAAAGCTGCGGTCGCGTATATCTCGCCCTTTTTCATCACCAGCGGGATTTCGTTACAGATGATATCGCGGATGATGCCGCCTGCGGCCCCCGTCACCACGCCCATCATGGTGGCGATCAACATGCTGCCGGTGACGTCCAGCGCTTTTTCAGCCCCCACCACACAGAAAAGCGCAAGGCCAACCGCATCCGCCCAGGTGAGCCACGTGAGCCTGCGCCCCGCCAGGTATTTGGAAAAAAAGAAGGTTAAGCCAGCCGCTGCGAAAGCGATATAGATCGTCTGTGTGCCCTCAACCCAGAAAACCGGCTGGTCGAGGATCAGGTCCCTCAGCGTGCCGCCACCCACTGCGGGCATCAGCGACATGACCATAATGCCAAAGAGGTCCATTCCGCTTCTGACGGCGGCAAGCGCGCCAGAAATGGCAAAAACAAAAATGCCAACAACATCAAAAAAGGTAAGCAGGTTTTCCATGGCGAGGCCCCGATTAAAAGCTTGGTTTACCTGCTTGCCGCATAAAGCGCATCAAGATCAAGATGCTTTTCAAGTGCATCCGCCAGTGCATCAAGCGCATCATCAACCTTTTCATCAAAATCTGAGCCGCAGCTGTCATGCCCAATATGCCCCAAAAAGGCCTTGCGAAACGCGCCCTTCGCGAACAAGCCGTGAATGTAAGTGCCCATCACCCGTCCGTTTTTAGACCGGTGCCCAAGCACATGCTCACCGGCTGCGGTGAGAGAAATAGCCTCGCCTTTGGTAATGCCGGTGTGAATTTCATACCCTTCCACCCGCGCACCAAATGCCTCCGCCGTGACTGTCTGAACCGATTTTTGCGCCTGCAGGAACGTGGAAACCTCGAGAAGGCCTAAGCCTTCCTCATCTGCCCGCGTACCTTCAACCCCGAGCGGGTCTGCAACATGCTGACCAAGCATCTGGTAGCCGCCACAAAGTCCCAGCACAAAGCCGCCTGCCCGCACATGGGCGTGAATGTCATGATGCCAACCCTCGGCTTTCAGAAAGCGCAGGTCTGCAATCGTTGCCTTGCTGCCAGGAATGATAATGAGGTGCGCGTCCCTTGGTAGCGGTTGGCCCGGCGGCACGATCACCACCTCAACCCCCTCTTCCGCCCGCAGCGGGTCAAGATCATCAAAATTGGCGATACGCGGCAGCAAAGGCACGGCGATACGCAGGGTGCCTTTTTGCTTCTGAGTATGTTTTTCAAGCACAACGGCGTCTTCCGCTGGCAGGTCTTTTATCGACCGCAGGAAAGGCACAACGCCAAAACACGGCCAGTGGGTCATCTCTTCAATGATCTTCAAACCACCGTCAAAAAGCCGCACATCACCCCGGAACTGATTGATGATCACCCCGCAAACCAGCGCGCGCTCAGCCTCAGGCAATAGCTGATGGGTACCTGTGATGGCCGCGATCACACCGCCCCGGTTGATATCCCCCACCAGCACGACGGGCACATCCGCTGGCAGTGCAAAGCCCATGTTGGCAATGTCTGTCGCGCGCAGGTTCACCTCTGCCGGGCTGCCTGCCCCTTCCACCAGCACAAGGTCTGCTTCCGCTTTGAGGCGACCAAAGCTTTCCATTACATAAGCAAACAGCTCGGCCTTGTGTTTCTGGTAGGTGTCAGCCTCCGCCCGGCCCCACGGCTTGCCCTGCACAATAATCTGGGCGCCCGTATCGCTTTCAGGTTTGAGGAGCACGGGGTTCATGTGCACGCTTGGTACCGCGCGGGCGGCAAGCGCTTGTAAGTGCTGAGCGCGGCCTATCTCACCGCCGCCTTCCGCCACCGCCGCGTTGTTGGACATATTCTGCGCTTTGAACGGCAGGACCTTGAGCCCCCGGTTCGCGAACGCGCGGCAAAGCCCTGCTGTAAGCACAGATTTTCCTACATCAGAGCCGGTGCCCTGCAACATTAAGGCACGTGCGCTCACAAGCCGCTCCGTGCCCTGTGAGGAGCCAAAAACTGCTCGCCCCCCCCTGTCCATCGCGTTACCCGCACTCCAAACGCTTTCTCTAAGTTGGCGTCTGTCAGCACATCATCCGGTGTGCCGTCCGCCAGCACGCTGCCTTCATGCAGCAGCACCAAGTGGTCACAAAACCGCAACGCAAAGCTGAGGTCATGCATCACAATAAGCACCCCCACGCCGCGCGCTGCCACATCCCGCATGATATCCATCACCTGCAACTGATGCAGTGGGTCAAGCGACGCGGTTGGTTCATCAGCCAGCAGATAAGGCGCACCAACTGCCATGGCGCGGGCAAGCAGCACGCGGGACCGTTCACCGCCCGAAAGCGTGGTGACAGTGCGCTCACGCAAGTGCCAACAGTCGGTCGCCGTCATCACGTCTTCAATAATTTTCTGGTCCTTGCCGCTTAATTCCTGCCAGGGATTCAGGTGCGGTGTGCGCCCAAGCCCTACAATGCGTTCCGCCGTCAGCGGCCAGTGCACCGGCGCGCCTTGCGGCACATAGGCGAGTTTGGTTGCACGCTCCTTTGCGCTCAGCGCGTTCAGATTAGCACCATCAATTTTTATAGTGCCATAGTCTGCATGAAGGATATCCAGCACGGCTTTGAGCGCGGTGCTTTTCCCCGCACCATTTGCACCAATCAGCCCAACAACTTGCCCTGGCTTCACCCCGAAAGACACTTTGGAGAGAATTTCCCGCCCGCCAAGTGTGACCCCGAGGCCTTGGACCTTCAGACCCATATCAGGTGCCGCGTTCATCGCATGCTCTCCCGCGTTTTGAAGATGATATAGAGGAACACCGGTGCGCCGATCACCGCCATCACCACACCAAGTCGCAGTTGCCCGTGGCCTATCGGCAGGCGCGTGAGAATATCAGCCAACACCATAACGGCGGCACCACACAGCGCACTGGGCAACAGAATGCTCCGTGGCTCATACCCCACAAAAGCGCGGACAATATGCGGCACCACAAGGCCAACAAAACCAACTGCCCCACAAACGGAAACGGTTGCCCCCACCGAAAAAGCCGTGCCCAGCACCACCCGCCAACGCAGCTTGCCCACATCAACACCAAGCGTACTGGCAACTTCTTCTCCGAGGCTCAAAGCGTTCAGCCCCTGCCCCACACCAATCATCATCAGCCAACCAAGCACAATGAAAGGCCCCGCAAGGAACAGGTCATCAAAAGTGCGGTTCTCAAGCGAGCCCATCATCCAAAGTACCATCTCCTGCACCGTGACGGCGTCCGGGGTGAAGTTCATCACGAGCGACATGGCGGCTGTTGCCAGGCTTGAAATGCCAATGCCTGCAAGGATAAGCGTGAGCACGCTGGCATCTTTTGCGGCCAGCACCATCAGGATAATGGTGGCAACAAGAGCCCCGAGCATGGCGGTGATGGGCAGCGCAAGCGCTGATATGGACGTAAGCCCCATATAAATGGCGATCACCGCACCAAGGCTTGCGGTTGCGGAAACACCGATCACACCGGGGTCCGCCAGTGGGTTCCTGAGCAAACCTTGCAAGGCTGCACCTGTATACCCAAGCGATGCACCTGCCATAATAGCCAAGATAATGCGCGGCAGCCGAAGCTCCCGCACAATGATGGTATAAGCGTCATCGCCGCTTGCGAACATGCCGTGCAACACTTGCTGTGTGCTGAGGCCCACCTGCCCGAAGCGGGCCGAGAGCAACACCGCCACCGCGACAATGACGAGAAGCAAGATATTGAGCGCCCAGGGGCTGGTTTTAAGGCGTGCAATCACGAGCCATTTTCCTTCTCGGAGTGTTCAGTTGTGGGGTTCTCAGTTTCTGGCTTTTCAGTCATCGGCACTAACCCCAACCGGGTGGCTTCACGGCGGATAAACTCCGCCGCGTCTACGAAGAAAGACCCGCCGCAGGAAAGATAGCTGCTGGGCACCATGATGGTTGGTTTCTCATCCATCAAGTCACGGAAAGCACCGTGACGCCCGCTACTCCAGTGAGAAACATGCACCTTGCCTTCAAGAAAGAAACTGCCAATCACTACATCAGGCGGGCTGATGATCATTTTCTCAAGCGGCAGCGGCACCCAGCCCTTTATCCCCGCTTCTTTTGCCACAGTTTCAAACCCGGCAAGGCGGATAATATCGTCAACAAAGGTGCCCATGCCTGCGGTAAAGCCGCTGGGGGTCATATACACAGCCTTCAGCGGAATTTTGGGTGCGGCTTTCAGCGCATCCCACCGTGCGCGAAGGTCTTTGATCATCACCCCGGCTTTATCGGCGCCGCCCACAGCCTCGGCAGCCACACGCAGGTTCTTAAGGTTATCTTCCTGGCTCAAGGCATAGGGCGGCAGGAAAGTCTCAATGCCGAGCCTCAATGCCAGCGCATCGCTTGCCCGGCTACCGCGCCAGGTGCGGACCACAAGGTCAGGCCTCATCGTCAACACTTCTTCAATCGAACCCATGTTGTGATGAAGGCCGTTTGCCCGGTGAGAAAAGAGCGAATTTTCACCCTCTGCCTCAAAGGAAACAGAGGCGATATCACCCCTGTCCGCGAAGGCGAGCACATATTGGTCCGCACAGAAATCGAGCGACATCACACCGCCTTCCGCCTGCGCAGCGCCAGAGACACCAAGCGACATCGCCGCCATAAGGGCAGCTGTAAGCCATGCTTTTTCCGGGTGGTGTTTTTTATGGGCCAGTGCCACTGGGCAGTCCTTCGCCGTTTCATTGCTTCCAATCAAACCGGCGGAAAGGGAAAGCCTCACAAAACGCGTGACAATCACCAGTATCCACCGGGATTGTCGCCAAGACGGCAAGGCCGCTTCCACCCGGTTGTCCCGACCGGCAGACAGGCGACGGGATGGCAGGTTTCCTGGCTTATGGATCAACCACCTTTGCGGCACCTTCCCAAACCGCAAATGGTCGCGGTTCAGTGGATTTGCCGACAGGTGTCCCCATCTACAGTTGCGGGCACAGCCACGGATTATGCCTCATGAGGCAGTACCGTGTTCCCTCTTAGCTCTCACGAGGTTCGTGAAAGCACCATCCGTCTTCAGCCTATACTGCATGGCCCCGAGCCCGGCAAGGTGAAGTTCAAAGCTAGGTTTGACCAGAAGAGAATATGGCGGCGCTAACACTCCGTTAAGCCCCGTCTGCGACACTCCGGTCGGGGGTCCTTTGCTCTGATGCCTTGGAGGGCTTAATGAATAAGTGTGTTGCGCGTGTGAGCCCCGTTACTCGGGGTTTTAGTTTTGCTTACAAGTCCTTCCTAGCCACATGCCTTTTATTGGCTACGTTCATCGCCGCAGGTAACGCACGCGCGGAAGACAGCAGAAAATCACTGATATTCATGGATAACAGCGTGTCACTGCTCACGGGCACTGGCTTTCAGGTGCCGGGTGAAAACATCTCAACCGTCACGTTTGAACATGTCAGCAAATGGAAATGGGGCGACGTTTTTGGCTTTTTCGACTATCTGGATTATCACTCAAACCCAACACAAAGCCATAGCTGGTATGGTGAGTTTTCGCCCCGCCTGAGCCTCACCGGCATTAGCCTTATAGACCTGCCCAAAGGCAGCTTTGTGCGCGACGTGCTGGTTTCCACCACATGGGAGAAGGGGCGCGGCGGCACTGAGGCCCTGCTTCTGGGCATGGCGGCAGACCTGAATGTGCCCGGCTTCAAGTTTTTCAAAACCAATGTTTATGCCCGCAAGAATACCAGCCTCGGTGACGGTTTTGACGATATGCAGGTGACGCTTTCGTGGTCTCGCCCGTTTGAGATTGGTGAGGAGCGTTTCACCATCGACGGCTTTCTAGACTATGCGATGGGCTGGGCGTCCCAAGAGGAATGGATGCATCTGGTGCCGCAGATCAAATGGGACGTGGGGGCCAGATGGGGCGAGCCCGGAAAGGTTTATTTCGGAACCGAAATAGATATCTGGGTGAACCAGTTTGGTATCAAGGATACGCCCGCGTTCAATACAAACCAGATTGCCGCGAGCGCGATTTTAAAGGTGCACTTCTAGGGTTTAACCCGCCGCGTGCACGTTCAATATGGTGGTATCTTTTACCGCCGTAAGCGCGATGGATGAATTGATCTCTCGCACGCCTTCAATCTGGGAAAGCTGGTTCCAGAAAAATTCCTCGTAAGCCTCAACGCTTTCAACCCTGACCTTGAGGATAAAATCAATATCGCCCATAAGGGTGTGGCATTCGATCACCTCGGGGAAATTACGCACTTTCTCAATAAAATTAGGCAGGCTGTCGCGGCTGTGGGCCTGCATTTTCACTTGCGCGAACACAAGAACGCCAAGGCCCGCCTTTTTTGCGTCCAGCAGCACGGTGTGCTTCTTGATAACACCCGCTTCTTCAAGCTTCTGTATCCTGCGCCAAACAGCAGACCGGCTGGAGGCGACCTTGTCCGCCAGATCAACGAGTGGAATACGCGCGTCGTTTTGCAGGAAATTCAGGATGCGCGCATCCAGATCATCTATTTTATCGGTCATTTTTCCTAATACCTTACTCAATTCGGGAAATTATCTCACTCTTTATCAAAATAGCGCCACATTAGGAACCCTTTCCCATTCGGGTCGGCCTATTTTCTCAGCATCATCAACCCATCTGCTTCACAAGGCTGAAAGCAGAACGATCAGGAGACCCTAAAAATGGTCCTCAGAGGCAATACTCGAACCCGTTTTTCCGTCATGGCGGAATTTGAACCAAATACACTGTCCCGCGTTCTAGAGCTTTTCACTATTCGCGGTCTCACTTGCGATAACCTCGCTGCCCGCCGTACAGAAGAAGGTAACCAGTGGATCGAAGTGGACTGCGCGGACCTTGATGACCAAAACGCTGGTGTTCTCCTCAACAAAATTCGTCAGATTGTCACAGTCAAAAGCGCCAGAATTGAGACACTCGTTCTACGCTTTTCCAACCTAGCGGCGTAAACCATGACCCCTTCAACTATTGAGCGGTGTGGCCAAGCCTGACCACACCGCTTTTTTATGCCCGTTGAAAACTGCCGGGCCTCCTCGCTTTTTCTTGATCCCTAGAACTGCATCTGGAAGTTGAAGCCACCATAGTGCGAGCGCCAGTCTTCGCGCTTTTCATAAGTGTAGCGCAGCGTCGCAGCCCCAAATGCACTGAAGATATTCAGGTTTGCGCCCATCTCCGTGCTGGTGTTTGCAATCGTATCGTTGGTGAGCTCAAAAAACTCTGTGCCACTTTCAAACCGCGCGCTGGTGATATACTGGCTGGTGCCGGAAAGCCGTTTGCGGTACGAGCCAAACACCTCTGGCCGGACATAAACCGCATTCTCGCCTTGGCCTTTCCAGCGGAAATCATGACCGATCGCCACGCTACCCACACCGTCAAGCCGGTTGAAGCTGCGCCCCTCAATTACGAGGTTAGCGCCGTCGCCGCCTGTTTCCGTATAACCGCTTTCCTTCGCACGAATATAGTTCACACCAACCTTTGGCCTGATATGCAGGCCGCCGAGCTTGAGGTCATACCCTGCGTGCACATCTACAGACCCTGTCCAACCGTTTGAGTTGCTTTCAATGGATTTGTTGACTGTCTCAACGTTCAGGCCGCGGCTTCTGGTGACACTATTGTACCAGAAGGATGCGGAGCCCGTGAGGAACAGCGCGCCGTCACTTGCCATAAGGTAAGAGGACACAAACGGGGTAAAGAGCGACACATCATCCCCGATATCGCCTTTGCGGCTGTTACCCTGAAGCAGGAAGCCTGTACTGATGCCCCACAAAACATTCTTGTTCAGGTTTTTATCAAAACCGATCAGTACCCCGGCACCCAGATAGTCACTATCTGTTTCCGAATCTGCGATATCAGCCTTACCAAAACCAACCAGCTCCCTCGCCCAGAAACCGCCGTCAACACGCCGGTTGGCCGTTGCCGTGATCATGCGGTCACCAAGCGTTGCCTCAAGCTGGCGCACACCAGAATATGCCATCTGGAACATGGCGTTGGTGGTATCCGGCAGAATAGCTTCCATCGCGTTATCAACACCTTCGGCATCCTCAAGCTGCGCAAGCGCGCCACCCAAATCATCCGCCGGGTCAAGGTTATCCAGAATGCCTTCATAAATTCTGGCCTTGTTGCCGCTCAGAGAAAGCTCTTCCGCTGTTTTTGGCCGCACCTGCAAGATGATCTTGTCGCCTTCACCGCTCAAGGTGAGCGAGCTTTCAAGCAGGAACGACTGGTTGTCGAGCGTGGGTTGCTCAAGCGCACCGCCAAGGGTGATGCTGCCCGCCTGCAGCAGGTCATATTCCTGCGCTTCCGTTACAAAAGTCTGGAAGATCGGCGTGATAGCCACATCTTCACCGATGATGACTTCCCCGCTGGCATCAAACAGGCCAGACTTGCCGGTAATTGGGTCGATGGTGACATAAAGCGTGGCATCACCCGTCAGGCTAGCTGTGGTAACCTCAAACCTGTCATTGATGCCGAGAGAGAGATCAGCGCCCGAAAGTGTCAGGTTCAATGTACCGTCATGGCTAACACCACCGGTAAAAATGGCGTCCCCCTCAATCAGAAGCTCATCATTGCCCGCACCAAATTTGATATCGCCCGTGAGCGTACCATCCGTGAGCTCAACCCGGTCATTACCACTACCCATCCAGATATCACCGGCTATTTTCCCGGTATTATAGAGGGTTACCCCGCTTGTGTTCGCGCTTACGTCAATCGCAACCACGTCGCCGGTGGTATTATTTGTGCCGAAGCTGGCGCCAATAATTTCATAGTTTGAGATGCTTGAAAGCGTGCCTGACTTGTCCTGAACTGCGAAGGCATCCTTACCCTCACCGGACGCGGCAGCAACAATGCTGCCACGGTTCCTGAGCACAGGCAGCGAGCCTTCTTTCTCCACCGCGAGGGCAACTGCATCACCGCCTTCGCTGTATGTCACTGTGCCGTCAGTATCGGTTGAGGAGGTAACCGTGGACACGGCCTCAATCACGCCGCGGTTCAACAGCTTGGGAATGTCTGCATAGTCGCCAACTTCGATACCGATTGATCTGGCATCCAGTGTAGAAACACGGACCTGACCACGGTCAAGATACATGCCGCCTTCAAGCCGGGTCCATTCATTCTCGCCAGCGCCTTCAAAGCGCATACCCCAACTTTCAAGCCCAGAGCTTACGCCCTTCACCGTCATGGTGCCTTTGTGGATAACCGCATAATCCTCGCCGGAGATAGCGCCAAGCACCAAATCTGAACCATCACCCTTAAGATTTTCCACCAGAAATGCTGGTGCCCCTCCGGTCGAGGCAATGGATGACAGCGGAATGGGTTCATCTTCTTCCGCTTGATCATTAATGCCTGTGCCGCCGAAATACACACCGCCGGTTATATCGTTGGTGATATGCACACCTGCTGTGGCAGGGATGGCGTCAACCGGGTCGCCGTCACTATCTGTGGTGGCGTTTTTACCAATAATGATGGAACCTTCGTGAACAAAAGCCCCGTCGATGGTACCCGAAACCAGAATGCCGGTCGCATCTTTCACCGGCGCCGAAATCGAACCATCAACGCGCACGTTGCCTTTTACGTCTCCCTCGATATGAATGCCGATGCTGCCTGCACCATTGAGGCTGATACCGCCGTTGCTGACGAGAGTGCCTTCCATATCAGAACCAATGTAGATGCCCTTGGCGTTGGCTCCGCCCACAGTTATTGCGCTGGCTGTCTTAGTTTTAATATCGCCGTCAAAAACCCCGCCGCCAAAAAGGCCAAGCCCCACGTTCGTGGTTGCCGTATTCACGGCCGTCGGGCCTGTTACTGTAATGCTGCCATCCAGGTCGATGCCTGATGTAAGACGCAGATCGTCGCCTGTATCCACCTTGAGCCCGATGCCGGAAAGGGTGCTGGTGGAACTGAGTGTACCGCTCATTGAAAGCGTGTGGTTGCCATCAATGGTCAGCGGGGCGCCGCTTGAGACTGTGATGGAACCGTCTTCGGTAATCGTCAACTTGCCAGATTGGCCAAGGAAATCTGTCGTAGAGACCGCGGTTGTGCGGTCGTCATCAATCTCACGGTCTTCCGCCGCCACCAGTGGCGCAAACGCAAGAGGCGCAAGCACAGCACCGGTACATAAAGCCGTTGATGAAAAAGAGGAAAGGCGAATTCGGTTTAAAAAAGACATGTTCTGCTCCCACGCGACACGTAACTCACGCTGATACGAGGGAACTAGAAACCTCCTCCGACAAAGCGGCAAAAAACCACCGTGCCAGTTATGCCTATCGGAGAACCGGGCATCTCTCGACCCCCAGTCCTCCGATAGTGCTAGCCATAGCACCCCCTAAGTCGTGCAATGGTCCTGACGTAAGGCAGGAAAGCTGAACGCTTGCTGAACAATAGGTAACAGTTTCATTCAGTTTACGCTCTTGAGTAGTAACCCAACCCACAAAGCGTCTGCATTCCAGCACATTGCCGTGCCCTTAAGCCTGAGCGCCAGAAACTTTCGCCCTTTGAGAATTGTCCGCTTTCAGGCCAAAAAGTGGCCTCAAGAAGCCTATCCGGCGGATGACATATTCATGCAGAACAGCGCACACAAGTGCGGTACCGATCGCTACCATTAAAAATTCTGGCACCGCGCCGACAAGATACGGCTTAAGCGCCACCCCGATCATGATGATCACGGTCTGGTGCAGGATATAATATGGGAATACCGCTTCGGTCAGATAAGTCAGGGTCTTGCTGGGCCTATTCAAGGTCGCCTGTGCCGCACCGAAGAGCGCTGCGATAACCCACCACATGTAAGCAACACGAAGCGCCCGCGCGGCCTGCATGAGCGCGCCTTCCTGTGTCAGGCTGTCCCAACCAAGCCAAACAGGTGTAAGGATTGCACCACTGATAACCGCAAGCCCCAATGCATGCCGCCAATAGGCTTTAATGCCGCGCCAGAACCCATCGCTTTTTGCCGCCAGCAGGCCCAACAGGAACCAACTGCCGTACCGCGCATGCGCGCCCCAGTCTTTCATGAAATCATGTGTTTCCGGGTACTGTGTATCAAGGGTGAACCGGTACAGGATGAAGGGCAGAACAGGTAACAACAACACCAGCGGGCTCGCAAACAGACGACCGACCAGCTCAGGCCATTTAACCCGCCGCAGCACCAGCAAAAGGGGAACCGCCATCATGGTGTAAATCAGCACATACATCACATACCAAAGGTGGTTGTAGGTGGGCGTTGCCATCTCCCAGTGTCGGCCAAAGTCGACATACAGTTTATAGAAATCCCAGTATCCCGGGTTAATGGCCTCATCAGACAGCAGCTCATAATATGTTTGCGGCGGCACGATGAAGAAAGAGCCGAACAGAAGCGGCACCATCAGGCGCTTGAACCGGGCCCAAGCAAATGGCCCTGATGGCATTTTGTCGGCCGCAAAACGTACCGCGATACCGGATATGACAAACAGAAGCGGTAACCGCCATGGATTCAGGAGCATCATCGCGGGCTCAAGAAATGAGCCTTCATACGGGCTTTTGACGTGCCAGCCCCATGTCACATAATACATGCCGACATGATAAAAAATCAGCAGACCAAAGGCGATGACACGAAGCCAGTCAAGATCATAACGCCTTGTATATGTTTGCGTATTCATTTTTATATCCTCACTTGGAAACTCGGGTGAGACAAGTGCTAAACGAGTTGCGTTAGTGTAACGAGCATGGTGACGCAAACGGCGGTTAGGTGGGACAAGTGGCGGCGGCAAATCCACTATCATGGGACGAACGGCGGCAAAATTGATACAAACGACGGCGAACAACATTTTTGGATTTTACCTGCGCGCGCTGCTGACTATAGTGACGCGATGAGCGCACAACCGCAAAACAACCAGAGCCTTCTGGATCGTCTTCTCCCCAGCCGGGAGGAGAAGCTGCTTTTCCTGCTGATATCTGCCATCACGATTGCCATCGCCAGCGTAAACGCCATCACTGCCAATGTGGATGCGGAGCGCAGTGGTGTCACCACAGATACCAGCCTGCCTTGGTTGTTTGAGTATTCGAGTGCTGTCGCACTTCTAGCGCTTTACCCTTCCGTACTGGCGGTTTGCCGCCGCTTTCCTGTGCTGGCCAGCAACTGGAAAACGCACCTACCGCTCTATCTGGGCTTCAGCATTGTGTTTTCCGCTCTTCATGTTGTGGGCATGGTGGCAATTCGCAAAATAGCCTTCTGGTTATATCAACCGGGCCCTTACATCTTCTTTGGCGATTTCATACGTGAAACGGCCTATGAATACCGGAAAGACGTTGTCACCTTTGCAATGTTCACAGTGGTCGCACATCTGGTGTTGGCTCGCATGAAAAATGCGCCCTCCGGTAAACCAAAGAGACTAACGCTGAAAAGCGGTGCGCAGTCGGTTTATATTGAGGCGAGTGAATTTCTGTTCGCCAAGGCGGCAGGTAACTATGTTGAAGTGCATACAGCGAGGGGCATGCATCTGATCAGGCAAAGCCTGGCGGGACTTGAAGAGCTTTTGACGGAGACTGGCATCTCGGCTGTGCGCACGCACCGGTCCTATATAACAGCTGCGGAAATGGTCTCGAGTGTCGCCCCCACAAGCGACGGCGACGCAGAACTCACGCTCAAAAACGGCGCCTTGCTGCCGGTAAGCCGCCGTTTCCGAAAAAAACTGGATGAAGCCTTGCGTGCCACCTAACGATCGGTGCGCAACCGCCCTTCGCTGCGTTTTACGACGCCAAGCATCACATCTTTGGAAATCGGGCCAATGCGGCCGCTATCGAGGCTGCCGGGGTGACCGAGCACCAGATATCCCTCAAGCACGCCTTCAAATTTCTTCAGCTTCTTCTTGTAAAAGCGGTTCACGATATAGGGCCTGTCAAACGAGGTAAGCGCCTGCTCCCCGTTCACAAAAAGCCCGCCATTCTTCGCCACACTGAAAGTGTCGCCCGGCATGCCCCACACCTGTTTGATCACAAGGTTCTGGCTCTCATCATCGGTAAAAATTACAAAGTCCAGACGGCGAGGTTCCATGCAACTGATGGGCAGCACATGCACTGTTTGCCCCGGCATAAGCTGGCCTTCCAGAGACTTGCCTACGATATCCTTTTCAATCGGCTCGCACGGCAGCTCTGCGGTTTGAAGGAAAAACAATGCCAGAAGTTCTGCTATCATAAGTTCACTCGTCTTCGTCCCGCTATTTGGGTCTCGCTATTTGGGCCTCACTATTTGGCTCTGCGTCAATTTAGCGCTTGAAAGCTGTTTGAAAACCACCAAAACTAGGCTCAAATTTAAACCACCGGTGGGGACCATGCGACTTTCTAGCAAAATTTTCAGCCTTTTTCTGCCGCTTTGTCTGGCAACAACGGCTGTGCAAGCCCAGCAGTATGCTCCAAAAGAAAAAGCGTCGGTGCTGGATGTACCTGACTATGAGGTGCCTGAGGGCCTGTTCCAGCCCGAGGATAAAGGCCTTGCAGACCTTCGTGTTTTCACGATGGAACAATGGACCCGCATTCGTCTCACCAATCATCCACTTTATCACTATGTTCTCGCGGCCTCAAAGTTTCGGGCGTATGTGAACTATTGCAAACGCCATGACCTGAACGTGGATCTGGTTCCCATCAACAGCCTCATTCACATGAACCTGACCGAGATTATAACCGCACAGTGGGAAGAGCCCGAGTGGGCAAAATTTGTGGGCAAGGAAGATGACACAACGCGCGAGTATATCCGCGATGTTGCCTTTGATGTGTATGCGTTTGAGTTTGCCGCCGCACTTGCAGACCTGAGCGCGAACAGGAAAGAACTTGGTACAACTGTCCAGCAATATTGCCTGACCATCGCCAAACCCTATTACGAAGAATATATTGGGTTGCGGGCAACCGCCATGCGGCAGTTGCCCGAAAGGGAGCGCCAGCTTCAGTTAAGGAAGTAGGCGATAACGATCACCTGCGGCACCGTGATTGCGGGCAGCAGCAGCGCGTTCAGCCATCTGCCCGTGACGGATTTCAACACCATAATTTCCGTATAATCCGTGGCCACCCCGGTCATCAGGAACGCAAAGCTGTTGCCCGGTGCGTCCGCACGGGTAATCAGGTCTGCCGCCAAGGGGGTTGATCCTTCAGAACACACCTCAATGATCGTAGCCGCACCGATGGTGGCCAAAAGCCCCAGAAGCGTCGGGCCGAAATAGGTCTCGAACATATCGCCGTCCATCAGCATACGCACCACAACGGCAAGCACGATACCAAACAATATCCAGCGCAAGACCATGCGGCTTTCATGCAGGCCTTGCTTGGCAACATCACGGAAAAACGCACGGTCCCATTTCACTTCCGCAAGTCCGGTTTTCGCGTCGCGCCAAAAATGGAAATCATCACGCATTTCAGCCTTGTTTGGGTTGGGGGCAATCACGCCTTTGCGCTCAAGCATATCGAACACAACGCCCGAGATAAGCGCGATGAGGACAGAAAGGAAAATAAACGCCAGTGTCCATTTGAGACCGATGAGGGCCACAAGTACGAGCGTAAGTGAAAAGCTGTTCCAGGGACTCGCCACCAGAAAAGCCACCACCTGGCCGTAAGACGCACCACGCTCATAGAGCTTGGCCCCCACCATCAGGATACCGTGGTTACAAAGGTCCAGCAGAACACCCGCAAGCACAGCTCGTACAATACCACGTAAACTGCCGCCTCGCCCAAGGGCTGCCAGCACAAACTCGCGCGGCACCTTTGAGAGAAAACCCACCATCGCGATACCGATCAGCAGACCCCACCACATGCGCGTCACCAGTTCATAAACACCGTCGGCGTAAGCTTGCAGGTAAGCAATATCAGGAAGCGGCAGGAAATAGAGTGCAAAACCAAGGGCTACCAAAACTGCACTACCCCATAAAAGCCAGTCTATCCTGTCCTTCGGGTGACAGCTGTCCCCATGCTCATGTTGGCTTGTGGCAGGCGCGGGTGCACAGCAACTGCTGTGTTTGTGTTCGCTCATGATGCCATCCCCGCTTTGCCGTAAAGGTGGTTTATAATGCTGCATTCCGTAATTGGATGCTCATCAGCGGGGCAGTATTTTGAGATGCGCTCAAGGCTTTCCCGCATCAGGGTTAGGCGTTCGATCTTCTCGTTGATCTCAACCAGTTTGGCTTGGGCGCGTGCATTCACGTCGGCGCAATCCGCGTCCGGGTCGTCGGTCAGCGCGAACAGCTCGCTCACTTCCTGCAGTGTGAAACCAAGCGCCTGTGCTTCCTTGATAAACCGGATACGCTGCGCGGACTCTGCGCTATACACCCGGTAGCCAGACGGCAGCCGCTCCGGCGCTGGCAGAAAACCACTACGCTCATAATAGCGGATTGTTTCACTGCCCACACCGGTGGCTTTGGCCAGTTTTCCTATTGTCATTGCACGCATGATAATGCTCCTCACTATCGGCTCGGGCTAGCCCCTTACCTTGATTCGCACTTACCATACACCTTGTAGCTTACTACAAGGTCAATAGCTTATTTTGGCATCCGTGCCCGACGCCACAGGTAAAACACCACTGGCACCGCGATAAGCGACAAAACGGTCGCCGTGACCATACCGCCCACCATGGGAGCCGCGATACGCCGCATGACCTCAGAGCCTGTGCCTTCACCCATCATGATAGGCACAAGGCCTGCAATCACTGTGATCACCGTCATCATAATGGGCCGAAGGCGAAGGAGCGCACCGTCCATCACCATGGCTTTCACGTCAAAACTATCACCATATTTTTTCCGGTATTCCCGCTCACTGCCGTGCAGGAACACAAGCATCACAACGGCGGTTTCCACCGCCACACCCGCAAGCGCAATCAACCCCACCACCACGGCCACGGAAAGGTTGAACCCCATCAGGTACAAAAACCAGAAGCTGCCTGTAAGCGCGAGCGGCAGGGAGAGCATGACAATCGCCACATCCCCCAGATGGCGAAACACCATGAAGAGCAAAAGCATGATGACCACGAGCGTGATAGGCACAATCACCGTCAGGCGTTCTGTCGCGCGCTCAATAAACTCATACTGGCCAGACCATGCAAGCGTATAGCCGGTGGGCAAATCAAGTCTGCCTTCAAGCACCGCTTTCGCCCGCGCCACATAGCCGGTAATGTCAGGATCATCGATATCCACATAAACCCAACCGCCGGGGCGCGCGTTTTCGCTCCTGATCATGCCGGGGCCATCCTCAATGCGGATATCCGCCAGTACTGAGAGCGGCACGTGCGCGCCAGACTTGGTAACCACCGGCAGACGGTTGAGCGCCTCAATACTGTCCCGGCTATCACGCGGAAAACGAAGGTTGATGGGGTAGCGCTCCAGCCCTTCCGTGCTGCTGCCGATGTTGGCACCGCCCACACCAAAGCGTACGATATCCTGAATGTCAGTGACTGACATACCGTAGCGTGCGGCTGCCTCCCGCTTTACGTCGATATCGATATAACGGCCACCCACCACGCGCTCCGCATATACGGATACGGTGCCGGGCACGTCCGTTAGCAATTCCTCAATGCGGGCACCGATGCCACCAATCACTTCAAGGTCAGCGCCTGCGATTTTGATACCAATCGGGGTTTTTATGCCTGTGGCCAACATGTCGATGCGGTTTTTGATTGGCATAACCCAAAGATTAGTGAGCCCCGGCATTTTCACGGTTGCATTCAGTTCTGCCTTGATGTCTGCAAGCGTAACACCGGGCCGCCATTCGTTCATTGGTTTCAGCTGCACCACGGTTTCGATCATGGTAAGCGGTGCGGGGTCGGTGGCGGAACCGGCGCGCCCCACCTTGCCATGGGCAGACTTCACCTCCGGCACCGTCATGATCATCTTGTTGGTCTGCTGCAATATCTCAGCAGCTTTGCCCGCAGAAACACCCGGAAAGGCCGACGGCATGAACAAAAGATCACCCTCATTGAGGTCCGGCATAAACTCGCTTCCCAGTTTGGAAAGCGGCTCTGCCCCTGAAATGGTGACCCCAAGCGCGAGCACCAGCACTGTTTTCGGGAAACGGAGCGCAGTTCGAAGTACCCCACGGTACAGCCACACAAGCACACGGTTCAGCGGGTTTTTATGTTCTGGCAGCATACGCCCCCGAATGAGATAGCCCATCAGCACAGGCACCAGCGTGACTGACAGGATAGCCGCCCCCGCCATGGCATAGGTTTTGGTGAAAGCAAGTGGCGCAAACATGCGGCCTTCCTGTGCTTCCAGCGCAAACACCGGCACGAAGCTAACGGTGATGATGAGAAGCGAGAAGAAAAGCGCAGGTCCTACCTCCACGCATACTTCACCCACAATCTGCCAACGGTTTTCATCCGTCAGTTTCTCGGTCTCAAGCCTGCGGTGCAGCGCTTCCACCATCACAATGGCCGCGTCCACCATCGCGCCAATCGCGATAGCAATGCCACCAAGCGACATGATGTCTGCGTTGATGCCCTGTGTGCGCATCAGCGTGAACGCGAACAGCACCCCAAGCGGCAGCGTGAGCAGAATGATAAAGGATGACCGCAAATGCAGAAGGAACAACACACACGCAATGGCCACCACGATGAATTCTTCGGTCAGCTTTTCAAACAGGTTATCAACCGCGCGAGTGATAAGGCCTGAACGGTCGTAGGTGGTGACAATCTCCACCCCTTCGGGCAGGCCGGACTTGAGGCTTTCAAGCTTGGCTTTCACGCGGCTGATCGTGCCCAAAGCATTCTCGCCCATACGCATGATGACCACGCCGCCAACAACCTCACCTTCGCCGTTCAGCTCCCCCACACCACGTCGCATTTCAGGCCCGAAGCTGATGGTGCCAATGTCTTTCAGCAGCAGCGAACTGCCGTTCGACATACGCCCCACCGGGATCAGTTCCAAATCTTCAAGGCTTTTGACATAACCCCGCGCGCGGATCATGTATTCCGCCTCCGCCATCTCTATCACCGAGCCGCCAACCTCTGCGTTGCCCGCCATAATGGCTGCCTTAACGGACGCAAGCGTGAGGCCATAAACACGTAATTTATCCGGGTTCAACACCACTTGGTACTGCCGCACCATGCCACCGATTGTAGCTATCTCTGCCACACCGGGCACCGACTGCAGCTCGAACTTGAGGAACCAGTTCTGCAAGCTTGTCAGCTCAGCCATGTCGTGGCTGCCAGAACGGTCAACAAGCGCATACTGGTATACCCAGCCGATGCCGGTGGCGTCTGGCCCAAGCGCTGGCTGCACCCCGGGCGGCAAGCTTGCGGACACCTGATTGAGATATTCCAGCACACGGGAGCGCGCCCAGTAAAGGTCCGTGCCTTCTTCAAATAGCACATAGACGTAACTGTCACCAAAGAAGCTGTACCCACGCACGGTGGTGGCCTTGGGCACAGCCATCAAAGCGGTTGTGAGCGGATAGGTGACCTGATCTTCCACCACCCTTGGAGCCTGGCCCGGGTATGATGTTTTCACGATCACCTGCACATCTGACAGGTCAGGGATCGCATCAAGCGGTGTGTTTTTTGCCGAAATCAGGCCGATCCCGAACAAAATGAGCGCAAACGCCAGCACCAGAAAACGGTTTGCAAGCGACGCCCGGATAAGCGCGGTAATCACTGCGCTGCCTCGAGCACATCAAGGCGGATGATGGTGAAGCTCATGCCTTCGCGCTTGACCGTTAAGCGCACACGCGCCCCTTCAAGCCCTTCGCCAATGCCAACACCCTCCGCCACAGGGAAATCCATGGTCATGCCCGGCATACCAAAGTTTTCCATCGGGCCGTGGCTGATGTTGAGCTTGCCTTCCTCCAGCATCACTTCATTGATGGTGCCTTCAACTGTATCTTCATCCAAAGGGCCCATATCCATGCTGCCCATGCCAGCGCTATCTTCTTCAGCCATGTCATCATTACCGTCCATCAGCATGCGCATCTGGGCACCCTGAAAGCTGGCCTCAGAATCGATCATGAACTGCCCCCGCACAACAACCTCCTGCCCCTCAGACAGGCCATCCGTAATGACCGTAACGCCGTCAATTTCCGCGCCAGCTGTCACCTGGGTTGGGCGGTAGCGCCCATCACCTTCCGCCACCATCACATGCGTACCGCGCCCCAGCCTGATAAGCGCACTTGAAGGCACTGTCAGCACCCCTTCAAGGGCAGGACGGTTAATGGATACATCAGCATACATGCTGATCTTGAGGGCTCCCTCGGGGTTATCAAGCACAATACGCACGCGGGCCGTGCGGGTTGTCTCGTCAAGGTCCGGGTAGATATAATCCACCTCACCCGTGAGCCTGCCTTCTGCCGCGTGCGGCGTAACCCTGACCTTTGCCCCTTCGCGCACATGGGGCAGGTCTGCTTCAAACACATTGGCGATCAGCCACATTTTGGAAAGGTCGACCACCGACATGGCAGGCGAACCCACCTGCACACGGTCCCCGTCACCAATGTTCATTTTATGGATGACGCCGGAGCGTGGCGCGCGGATGGTCAACAGCCGGTCCAGCTTCTTGGCTTTATGAAGCTTTTCAATATCGGCGGCGGTCATGCCAAGGCCGCGCAGGCGCTCCATCGCGCCCTCTATATAAACCCTCTCCCCCGTTCCCAGCGCCTGAATATAATCAGCGCCTGCGGAGAGAAGGTCTGGCGCATAAACATCAAAAAGGGCTTGCCCCACTGTAACCGGCTCACCGGCCGCACGCACATACAGTTTTTCAACCCAGCCGGAGGCGCGCACATGCACATGCTCCATCAGGCGTTCATCATAGGTGAACTGGCCAATGGTGCGCACAGTCGGCGTCAACACTTCCCTAAGCACAGGCATCGTTTTCACGCCAATGGAAGCCACGAGGCGAGGGTCTATTTCCACACCCTCGTATCCAGTGTTGCCTTCCCCCTCATAAACCGGGATCAGGTCCATCCCCATGGGGGATTTGCCCGGCCCATCACGCCTGTAGCTTGGGTCCATGGGTGCGACCCAATAGTCAATCCTGCGCTCAGCGGGAACCGCCGCACTCTCTGGCGCCGGTGCTGTGGCTGCAAATATCCCGCTCATATAAAGGGCGGCACCACCGATAAGGGTTGCCACTATTCCGGCCACAAGGCCCTGCATAAATTTCATTTGATATCACCTGATAGAATTGTCCGTCAGGGCCACAGCGTTGCGGCCCCTGTTCTACAATTCTCAGGCGTTGGGAGGGGGGAGGATGTAATCTGGCGTGTGACCAGGAACAACCGCGCCGTCTGCCACTTCAACCCTATCTGCTGCTATGATCGGCAAGCTCACACCTGCAGCAAGATCGCTGATCGCGGGCCCTGTCGCCATATCCTTGCAGCAGGTGTCAACCGTTATATCGCTATCCGCTGTATCCTCATGGCACGGCATCTCCATGCTCATGCTGGTGTCTGTCACCATTAAGCCGCGTTCACAGCACGCCATGCGATCAGCCGCAGACGCAACACCCTGCCCCATAAAGGCAAAAAGCAGCAGCGCGAGGCATAGGGTATGTTTCAAGCGGTTCATGGTGCGCAGTATAAGGCTGGAGCATACTCCGGGGTCAAGCACCATATTCTCACCTCCTGGTGATTAAATCCTCCTTCCTGTTCTCATCCTTCGTTGACTCAAGAACCAAAACATGAGAACAAATAGTGAACAAAAAGAACACCCGAGTCTCGACACATTGAGGTAAACCCCGTGCAGCATGCCGCTGAAAATGACAACCGCCCAGCAAGTGAAAGCCCCCACAAACCTGTGGGTGGCACAAAGGCGGACATTCTGCATGAGCTTCGCCAAACGGTTAGCAAACTGGAAGCACGGCCTGACGCTCATAATCTGGAAGAAAAGCAGGAGGCAATGCCTCTGGCTTCCGTTTTCCCCACTGGCTGCCCCCATGAAGTATGGGCAAACACACCTGATACCATGACATCAGCTACAGCCTTTGCGCTCCTTGGTAGTGTGGCGAACGACGATACACCCATTTTATGGGTCACTACCCGCAGGTTATGCCTTGAGCATGGGTTGCCATACGGGCCCGGGCTTATTGGGTTAGGCATTGATCCTGCCCGCATTATCCTTGTCCGCACCCGCACCCGCATGGAGGCTTTATGGGCCATTGAGGAAGGACTGAAAGTGGGCACGCTTGCCGCTGTTATCGGGGAACTGGAAGACATTGACCTCACGGAAAGCCGCCGCCTTTCCCTTGTGACACGCGAGTATATGACCCGCTGCGTGATGATACTGCGCAACGAACGTGCCCCTTCAAGCGCCAGCTTCAGCCGCCACCAGATATCGCCCGTGCAAAGCGGCGCGCCCAGTTTTGCACCTTATGCCCCCGGGCAGCCGCATGTGGAAGCAGCGCTTGTGAAACACCGTGGTGGCCAGCGCCCCAACATCAATAGAATGGAGTGGTCAGATGCGCCGGATCGTTTCCCTGTGGTTGCCCCATTGGCCAATAGAACGCCATATGAGAAGCCAAAGCTTACGCCCGGTTTCGCAACCTCAAAACAGCGGGCAGCAGGGTAAGGACCCGCTTGCCCTGACCGAGACTGTAGACCAGACCCAGAAGCTATATGCCGTTTGCCCTCAAGCTAGCGCGCTTGGGCTCCGAGCAAATATGACGCTTGCCGAAGCACGCGCTATCAACCCCACCCTTGCAACCAGCCAGGCCAACAGAGTGGCAGATGCGGCAAGCCTGCAAAAGCTCGCGCGGTACATGGTGCGCTACAGCCCGCTTGTCAGCACCGACGGTCGTGACGGCTTGTTGATTGACGCCACAGGGTGCGCGCACTTATTTGGTGGTGAAAGCGCTATGCTTGCGGGCATGACAAGCCTTCTTGGCAAAGCAGGCATCACAGCCTGCGTGGCCATGGCTGAAACCGTGGGCGCCGCGTGGGCGCTAGCCCGCTACAGGCGCGGCAGCATCACCGATGGCACCACAAGCCTCAAAGCCCTTGAAGGGCTGCCTGTGCGTGCGCTCAGGCTCGATGAAGCCAGTATCACCACGCTCGGGCGTTTGGGGCTCAAGACCATCGGCAGCCTCACGTCTCTGCCGCGCGCTTCCCTCGCCCGGCGCTTTCGGGGCAATCCGGCGAAAGCTGTCACCGCCCTTCTTGAAAAGCTGGATCAAACCCTTGGGCGCAGGGATGAACCCATCAACCCGCTGATCCCTTTACCTGAATGGCAAGTGCGGCAGGCTTTCATTGAACCCGCACAACATCTGGAAACGGTAGAACACGCCGCGACGGGGCTGGCTCAAGACCTCGCCAATGTGCTGATGGAAGCCGGGCGCGGCGCCAAACGTCTGATGTTCAGCGCATACAGGGTAGACGGCACGGTGCAGGACCTGGTTGTGGGCATCAGCAGGCCCAGCCGGGACGCCGCGCATTTCATGCGGCTCCTGAGCGAAAAAATCAAAGATCTGGACGCTGGTTTCGGCTTTGACCTCATCATGCTTTCCGCGCTTGAAAGTGAACGCCTTGCCCCTGCACAGGTGGGCGACCTCAGGCAGGAAGAAGCGCAAGCCGCAGCAAAATTGATGGACAAGCTGGCCGCGCGCCTTGGCCCCGGTTCTGTCGCCAAGCTTAAACACTGTGCCAGCCATATACCAGAACGCGCGCAGCAAATCACAACCGCTGATGAGAAAGACCTTGGCTGGGCGGATTGTGCGGCAGACAAGGCCCGAAGGCCCATGCGCCTGCTGCCGCACCCTGAGGCGGTTGACGTGCTTTCCGCCGTGCCTGAAGGCGCACCTAAATCCTTCCGCTGGCGGCGGGTGGACCATAAAGTTGTCAAAGCCGAAGGGCCTGAACGCATCGCCTGTGAATGGTGGCTGAACCCCCATGACAATACCCGCGATTATTACCGGGTTGAGGTATCGTCCGGCGCGCGTTTCTGGCTGTTTCGGCACGGGCTTTATGGTGTGCCCGGTGTACGGCCTGGTGAAAGCCAGCAGCCACACTGGTATCTGCACGGCTTTTTTGCGTGACATAAACCATGTATGCGGAACTTCAGATCACCAGCAATTTCAGCTTTCTGCGCGGGGCATCCCACCCTGATGAACTGATGGTTCGGGCGAGCAGTCTTGGCCTCAAGGCCGCGGCGGTGACGGACCGCAACACCCTTGCCGGTATTGTGCGCGCACATCAGGCCGGCAAAGACCATGGCCTCAAATTCATTCCCGCCGCGCGGCTGGATTTGATGAGCGAGACGACAAGGGAACCGGATGCGGACGCAGTACCCGACGGCATTTCCCTTCTGGCGTATCCTACCGACCGCGCAGCCTATGCCCGGCTGACTGAGTTGCTGACAACAGGCAACAGGCGGGCTGACAAAGGCTGCTGCCATATGTGGCTTGATGATGTCAGCACTTTCTCGAAAGGTATGATTTTCGCACTGCTGCCGGAGACTGTAACAACGGGCGGGCCAGACGATACTCTCGCCAGTTTTATCCCGCACCTCAGGGAGCGGTTATCCGCCCCGCTGTATCTGGCCGCCAGCCACAGATACCAGGGGCAGGACAGGGAACGCATCGCTTGGCTTGACCATATCGCCCATCACACCGGTGTGAAACTTCTGGCCACAAATGATGTGCATTATGACACCCCAAAACGCCGCATCATGGCCGATGTGCTGGCATGTGTGCGTGAACACAAACGTATTGACGACGCTGGCTACCTGACCGGCGCGAATGCGGAGCGTTTCCTCAAACCCCCGCGCGAGATGGCCCGGCTTTTTGAAGGATATGAGCATGCGCTGAGGCACACGCTTGAGATTGCAGAAGCCTGCACCTTCTCGCTTGATGAGCTGAGATATAACTACCCGCACGAGCAAACGCCGGAAAGGATAAGCCCACAGCAGCATCTGGAAAACCTGTCCAGGACGGGACTTGAAAAGCGATATGCCACAGCATCAGCAGATGTAAGCAAACGCGCACATGAAACGCTGGAACGAGAGCTTTCCATTGTCGGGTCAAAAAACTATGCCCCCTATTTCCTGACCGTGCATGACATTGTCACCTACGCCCGCTCACAAGACATCCTCTGCCAAGGGCGCGGGTCTGCCGCCAACTCCATCATCTGTTATGCGCTGCGCATCACCGACGTGGACCCCATTGCCATGGACCTGTTGTTTGAACGGTTTGTCTCAGACGCCCGATCAGAACCCCCGGATATTGATGTAGATTTCGAGCACGAACGCCGGGGAAAAGTCATCCAGCATATCTATGAAAAATACGGCCGCCACCGTGCGGGCCTCGCCGCCACAACCATCACATACCGAATGCGCAGCGCCGTGCGGGATGTGGGCAAGGTGATGGGGGTATCGGAAGACACAATCACAGCGCTCGCCGGTACCGTCTGGGGATCATATGGCAAGGAAATACCGGATGAGCGCGTGGTTGAAGCAGGCTTTGACCCTGATGACACCCGTCTCAGGCAAACGCTGGAGATCGCGCATGAACTTATAGGTTTCCCGCGTCACCTGTCCCAGCATGTGGGTGGTTTTGTGCTGACGGAAAGCCCGCTCCATGAGCTTGTCCCCATCCAGAACGCCGCGATGGAAGACCGCACGGTGATTGAATGGAACAAGGACGACCTTGACGCGCTCAACATCCTGAAGGTGGATGTGCTGTCCCTTGGCATGCTCACTTGCATCCGTAAATCATTCGACATGCTGAAGATTCATTACGGTGTAGCCCTTACCCTGCACGATATACCACAGGATGACAGGGCCACGTATGAGATGACCCACAAGGCCGATACCATCGGCGTGTTCCAGATCGAAAGCCGAGCGCAAATGAGCATGCTGCCACGGCTCAAGCCTGATAAATTTTACGACCTTGTTGTGCAGGTAGCGATCGTGCGGCCTGGCCCCATTCAGGGCAATATGGTGCATCCGTACCTCAGGCGCAGGCAGGGGCTAGACCCCGTGGACTACCCAAGCCCCGCGCCAGAACACGGCGATCCGAATGAACTGAGAGACGTGCTGGCCAAAACCTTTGGCATCCCGCTTTTTCAGGAACAGGCGATGAAAATTGCCATCATCGGTGCCAAATTCACCCCACTGGAGGCTGACCAGTTCCGACGGGCCATGGCCTCGTTTCGCAACGTTGGCACGATCGATAAGTTCGAGAAAAAATTCATCACCGGCATGCTCAGTCGGGGCTACACACAAGAGTTTACCGAACGCTGTTTTAACCAGATCAAGGGCTTCGCCGATTATGGCTTCCCTGAAAGTCACGCTGCCGCTTTTGCCTTGCTGGCATATGCTTCCGCATGGCTCAAGTGCCACTATCCGGCTGTGTTTGCCTGTACGCTTCTCAACTCCCAACCCATGGGGTTTTATGCCCCGGCGCAAATTGTGCGAGACGCGCGCGAACACGGGGTTGAGGTGCTACCTGCTGATATCAACTTAAGCAATTGGGATTGCACGCTTGAGCCCGCACCAGACAACAAATGGCAATTCGCCCTCCGGCTTGGCATGCGCCAGATCAAAGGCGTGCATAAAGAATCCGCCCTCATCGTTGAAGAAAACCGCCTCCGCCCCTTCACCGATGTGGAAGACCTGCACAGCCGCACCCGCTTGCCGGTTGCGCAGATTGAAAAGCTGGCGGAGGCCGATGCCTTCCGCTCCTGCACCCTCGACCGGCGCGCGGCGCTCTGGCAAGTACGCGCGCTGAACGACACACCAAACCTGCCGCTCTTTAACCACGCAGATACCAGCGACCGAGGCACGGAGGAGAAGGCCAATCTGCCCGTTATGCCGCTGTCTGAGCATGTGGTGAATGACTATCAAACCCTTCGGCTGTCGCTGAAAGCACACCCGCTTTCATTCCTGCGTCCCCTGTTTGATGGTGAGGGGGCCATACATTGTGCTGATCTCACTAAACTGAAAGATGGTGCAAATGTCACCGCCGCAGGCCTTGTGCTGGTGCGCCAGCGCCCCGGCAGCGCAAAGGGTGTGTTGTTCATGACCATTGAGGATGAAAGCGGGGTCGCCAACATTGTTGTATGGGCCAAGGTGTTTGAAAAAGCCCGCTCTGCCGTGATGGGTAGCCGCCTGTTGCTGGTGCGCGGCAAGGTACAAAACCAGAGCGGTGTCATTCACCTTGTCGCAAATGAGTTGGAGGACAGGTCTGTTGAGCTTTTACGGCTTTCGGAGGACAAGATGAAACTGCCTGTGATGGGGGCGGATGAAGCCCTGCAACCCACAGCGGGAGACCAGCGCCTGCCAGGCTATCGCTATCCCGGCCACCCGAGAAACGTGAAAGGGCTTGTGCCCAAAAGCCGGGATTTTCACTAAGCTGAAGCCAAGTATTCCGTAACGGCACGTCTTGGGGTAACATAATATGTATATTCAACAATATGGGTGGCCATCCGCGTGCGTTCACTTTTTCTTCTATGCAGTATCCTCGCGCTCATTTGGACAAAACCACTGAGCGCTGATGATTGCCTGACCCTGTCATTTCTGGGCGCGGGTTTTACGTCGGACGCTGACAAAAAACGCTTTGAGGATATTTTTATAGGCGAAGGACTTTGCATCAATGTCATTCGTCTGCCCAATGAACGCGCCAAAGCAGCCCTGCTTGCAGGCGACATAGACGGGGAAGTCGGCCGGAGCGAAAACTATCTCGCGTTAGTTAGCGCATCAGCCATTCGTGTGCCGGCAGAGCTGATGAGAGTTGACCTTTTCCTTGCGACCAAAGACCCAACCATTAACGCAGCAGCTGATCTCAAGTCTGGCGAGATCGCCTATATCCGCGGCTTCAAATCTCACGAAGATGCGCTCAATAACCTCGGGCTCACGGGCATCGCTGTCGATAGTTTTGACGCGCTTTACAAGCTTCTGAACGCAGGCAGGGTCAAGGCTGTTCCCATCGATAGTCTCGCGCTTGAAGCTATGAAAGATCAGCTCGCTGGCTTTAAAACATTCCCGCTCGGCAGCTTTGCAACCTATGTATATGTCCACAAAAAACACGCAGACCTCGTGCCCCAAATAGCCAAAGCCATCAACACCCACTTGGCATCGGGGAATGATTTCATACCGGACATAATGAACACAAAAGGCGGTACGCCTTAAGAGCCCGCAAGCTCCGCAGCGCGGCGGCGTGCCTTGCGGATCGCCTGTTCGATCAGTGGGCCAAAGCCGCTTGACATCAAACTGCCTATCGCCTGCTCTGTGGTACCATTCGGGGAGGTAACCCGCCGCCTAAGCGCAGCAGGGTCTTCATCAGATGAGACAGCCAGCTCAGCAGCCCCAAGCGCTGTTTGTAGCGTTAGCGCGCGCGCCACGTCCCGCGCCAGTCCGAGCTCTTCCCCCGCCTTGATCATCTCTTCCATCAGCAGGAAAAAATACGCCGGGCCGGTGCCGGAAAGCGCGGTTACCGTATCAAGGTCGGCTTCGCTATCTAGCGGCACACAAATCCCCACAGCAGACATAAGCGCAACCGCTGTACTGAGGTGCGCTTCGCTTACGTTCTTGTTGGCAAAAAGCCCCGTGGCGCCAGAGCCCACAAGCGCAGGCGTATTTGGCATCGTGCGCACGATAGACGCATCAGCCCCCAATATCTTCTCAAAGACCTTCAGCGGTTTGCCCGCCACGACGGAGATAAAAAGCCTGTCTTTAATCGCATCCGCAGCGGCTATTTCCTGAAGCACCAAGGAAAGCACATCTGGTTTAACCGCGAGCACAACCACCAGCGCTTCTGAAACGGCTTCCGCCACACTGTCGGTGGTATGAACACCGAATTTCTCGGAAAGCTGCAGCCGCCGCCCCAAACCGGGGTTAGCCACGATAATATCATCGGCAGGGAAGTCCTGCGCCACCAAACCCCCAATGATAGCGGACGCCATGTTGCCGCCCCCGATAAATGCAATGGTTGGCCCCCGACCAAGATCGCCATCATGGTCCGTTACAAGGTCGCTTACCAAGTCGGTAACAAGGTCACTCATCCCACCGGCTCCGTTAAGAGGGCTGCGCTAATCCCCCTTTAACGACTGTGGAACAGGGTGACAAGCCCAAGCGGGCATGCGCGGAGATTTTGCTTACTTGCAGCCGATCGCACCTGCAACCGGGAGGGCCGCTGACCAACCGTCTGTCCGGTCGATTGAAATAATGCCTGACGGCACTTTCAGGCCACCCTGCAGCGATTGGTCCATCATCACCTGCATCCGCAGGTTCACGGTCATATCTTCTGCTGTAAAGCCTTGCCGTTCAAAGAACGACATGCCGATAGGACCAGCCACCTCTGTTCGCGCAAGTGAACGCGGCGCACCATCAATGATCATCTGCGCCGTTTCAGATTTTGAGCGCTGGAAGAATATCAGCGGTGCGTCGTCGCGCTTGAGCCAGAGGAAGAGCCCACATTCGCCCGCGCTCAACACTTGCGCTGGCAGGGCACTGATATGCGAAAGCACCTCGTCTGACCCAAGCCTCGACATGGATGCAGTCTCCGGTGTTTCCACCCGCGCGTTCGGCCCTGAGCCACCACTCGCACACGCTGCCAACACCAGCATCATCCCGATAAGAACCAAACGCACCATCATCAAACCTTCGCTCTAGAACGTGACCGGCGCTTCAAAGCGCCCATGCCATTTGCCGTCATTTTGACGCTGCAGTCCAGCAAAGTTCATCAAGGTTTGCAAGGTTTGCTGGTCTGCTAAAGATGCCTTGAGCTCAAGAACGAGGTCAGCGACCAATGTGCCCTGTGGTGACAGCGTGAGGTCAACCTTCAAAGCCACACCCTCGTTTTGCCCTTCCAGATTGGCAGATATATGCCCTGCCTCGCAGCCCCCTGCGCCCTCAAGGATAAGATCTTGCCCAGAAAACGCGCGGAATGCGGGTGTAAACATATCTGTGCGCACATCAAAGCTACCATCCACGCACCCCTGGCCCGCATCAAGTGTCAGGGACCGCGCCGTAAGCGCAACATCACCTGAAAGCGGCCAGGCCGAATGAGCGAGCGCGAGCGGTGTTATAAGCGATATATCTGTAAACATCGCGCGGGACGCGGACACACTGGACACCTGCGCACGGCCATTACGCCCCATGCCGTTCAGCGTTACCAACCCTTCGAAACCACCGGTCAGGAGTGCGCCTATATCCGGGGTAATCTCAACCGTACCGAGCGCCACACCACGTGCCTGCACACCCTCAAGGCGTGCGTGAAAAAGCCCACCGCTCACCCGTTCAAACGTCACATAGCCGTCAAGGCCCAACCAGCCGACAACAGCGCGCGCGGGCATCAGCGCTACCAGCAACACAAAAAACGCCACAACAAAAATGACCAGCAACTGTTTGAGGCTCAGCATCAGCGCGCCTCTTCAAACTGGAGCTGGGCACGAAGCCGCCCGCTGTTGCCTGATTTCTGGAGCGATACCTTCACCGGCGTGATTTGCTGCTCGTTGGCGAGCGTCGTTACCCAGCGATAAAAGGCGGGCGAAGCCACATCATCGGCCCAGATTGTGAGAAGGCCATCCTCGCTTGGCTGAATGCGGCTGATGGAAACACCCGCCGACCGGGCTGCAAGCGCCACTGCAACCCGCAGGGGCTCCCCGTCGCTATCCGTCTGGGCAGGCTGCCCGGCAGCACGAAGCGCTTTCACTTCCCCGCCAGCATCTGCCACTAGGCCGTAAAGCTCCTCTGCAGCCTCCAACTCATGCGCGGCTGTTGTGCGGTAGTTACCGATAGGCCTGATCACCAACAGCCAACTGAAAACCAGAAGTGCTAGAATGCCGCAGCCCAGCAGCAGCCCGCGCTCCCTGTCACTCAACCCAGCCCAATAGTCTCTCATGACACGCTCCTCAGCGTCAGGTCGGTCACCACACGTGCACCTTCTTGTCGGCTTCCGCCCTCACTTACCTGTATGCCGCGCGCGGACAAGCGCTTTTTGAACGCCTCCCCGTCTGCAAAAGACGCAAATGAGATGGTCACTGCCATTTCACCACGAGCATTGTCAAAACGTAGCCCCTCAAGAAGGGAGCCTTGTGCGCTGTTGGCCTCGGCAAACAGCAGATCAGATAGTTTCAGGAACTCGCCGCCACTTTGCTGCCGCAGCTTCATCACTTCCTGCCGGGCCTGCGCCCGCATATTGGCGATACGCTTCACATCCGGAAAGCTGGCTTTAAACAGGGCTTCTGTCTCTTGGTACAGAGCATCAGCCGCACCACTGTCGCGGGATGCTTCATAGAACTGCAAGCCCACATAAGCACTCAGCGCCATGAGGCTGATAACAACCGCCCGGCGGAAGAAGAAGAGCATGGCCCCAACGTCAGTACGCCCGGCAAATTTGCCTTGGCGTAGGTTGAAACTCGTTGTAGCTGCACCGCCTAGTATTTCCTTCCATGCTTTCAGGCTGATGGGCGTAATGCCCGCAGTGCCAAGCATCCGCACCGCCAGTTCAGTTTCAACTGAAAACCCCTCGCCCATTGGCATCCGCACCCGCGCGCAGCCATCAGTTGGTGCGACAGCAACTGGCTGATCCTCGCGCGTCAGCAACATATAGTCCGGCGCCACAACAGCCGCGTCCACGCCAAGGGCCGCAAGGGTCGCAAGCGCGGTTTTCATATAGTCGTCAGTCACAGCGGCAACAACGCCTGTATCACCCTCATTCGGCCAAACGGCGAAATGGGTATCCGCTGCACTTCGGGCAAGCTTCTCTTCCGCGAGGCCCGGTGCAATTTTCAGAAGCTTCGCGATCGGCAGCTTGGGTAAAGTCAGGCTCCAGCTGGAAACCGCTGTGCCGCAAAGTACCGCAACAACCCGTTCAGCCTTCACGCTTGCGAGGGTGTCGGCGTCGATGTCCCGAAGCCATCGGCCATCACCGCTGACAAGACCCGCGTATCGCACAAATCGTGCGTCGCTGCTTAATTCTATGACAAGAGTATCGCTCAATAGATTACCCCAAACTCACGGGCCATAACCGTCGCCTTACCACCTTCCCCAAGGAAGAGGTGGGAGACAAGTTCAACCCTTGCATCATAATATTTAACTGAAATTCTTGCGTCAAAAGCCTGCGGTTTCACGCTGATGCGTGACCGCACGGTCTGGTCAAGCGTCATGCCAGCAAAGGCACGCTCCGCCCAGAAACCTGCGTTGTCGCTATAACCACCTGCGGGCCGCTCAGCAATCACCCGGCGGGCGGCCTCAAGGTCAAGCGCTGTGCCCACCAGCGCCACCAGAAGCGGCGCATCTGACGGCTTTAACGTGTTGGCGTTCAACACCACCGACGCTGTGTCCGGCCGCACGCAAAGGTGTTTTTCAACAACTGTGCGTATCTCAGGCCCGTATCCTTTCACAAGCCGCAGTTCGCTCAGGTCCACCATTTTTGTGTTGGCTGCACGATAGGCTGGTGAGAGCGCAGCATAATCATAATCTTCCGCTCCCATGGGCCCTGGCCTGCCGTCGCTATCAATCCAGTCTGTGAGTGTCGCGGTCAAACGCTCCGCCTCAAATGCCGGAAGCCCGAGCGCCACAAGAAGCCGGATATACCGCGCGCCACCTTGTGCGTCTGCCGCCAGCCTGCCCTCAGCGCCACTTACAAGGCTGTTCACATTGAAGCAGTTGCTTGTATCCTCAACAACTCCCTCGATCATACCACCATCAATGGGGTAGCTGATCGCACGGCCTTGCCCACCACCAGTGAGTGCAATGAATTTGGCATCCGCGCGGCGCATTTCTTCCGCCGCCAAGCGAGCGATAACTTCACCACCCAATGCATATTGCCTCGCCTGTTCATGCATTTTCACAGCCGTGGTACGTTTGATGGTGAAACCAAGGTTCTCAAATGACGCAACCGCGCCAACACTCATCACCGCCACCAGCAGCAGCACTGTCACAAGAGCTGCGCCCCTGTCATGCCTGAGCACGTAAAGCGCCGCCTTCATGACGATGCCCCCACTGTATAAAGGCTTGTGAGCGTGCCCCGGCCATCAAGCTCAAGGCTCAGTTCCACCACCTTAGGCAAACTGCCTGCGCTGCCCGCTTTGCCGTGCCAATCAACCACCCAGGTATCGCTGCTGCGGAACCGCACGGAAACTGATTTAACACCGTGCATCAGCACCTGCTCCGTCACCGGTGTGGCGGGCGTGACATCTGGCCGCGCATAAGCCCGGCGAACGAGGGCGTCATCTTTCAGCGCATATTCCACCCGCTGCAGCGCAGGCGCAGTGTCTGACACCCGCGCCGCCATGTGGCCACCACGCACAAATGCCAAAAACGGTGCAACATCACCCGCTTTCGCCAGAAGCCGGGTTGTTGGTACACCCCCGGTGAACATGGGCTGCATCCCGCCAAAGGCATCACGCACGGGCCGAGGGAGTGCATGCTCAAGGTCACCACGGATAAGGCCTCTGGTAAGCTGTACTTCTGCGATAAAATCATCCGCTGTCGCGAGCGCCTGCTGCCCGCTGTTGAAGCTGATCAGTATGGCAACACCCGCCGCACTCACGCTCGCAAAAATGAGCATGGCAACCATTGTTTCAACAATGGAAAACCCGGCGTCTAGGGGCATTCGTTTTTGCGTACCGCGCGCCATCTAGTCGCCTCCCCTGAAACCCGTGAGGGTAGCGGCAGGCGCATCCGTACCAACCGCACTGACAAGGACATTAAGCGCAAGCATATCACTGCCCGAGATCACCCTGACCTCTTCCTGCCAGTGAAACTCGACCCCGAGCTGTTCATCTGTTCCGGTTTTTGAGCCTGCACGTGGGGCCTCAGCTTGCGTTTTCAGAAGCGTCAGGCGGTTTTCCGCCACGATGGCGGCAAGCGCCTGGGTCTGCACACGGGTGGTCATGCGCGCGCTACCGGCCTGATTTTCAATCATGGTGACAGCCGCGAGCGAAAGCACGGCAACAGCCACCAGCAGTTCCAGAAGCGAGAAACCGGCATCCGAGCGGGAGATATGCCTGAGGCCCCTAGTCATTCACACTGACCTCAAAGCTGCCATTGCCTGCGCTTTTCAAATGCCCCTGCCTGCCATCAACCATCAGCGTTACATCAAAGGCTGCAACTTCACCTGTTGGCAAAAACCACACATGCGGACGCACATCACCTTGTTTGCGCTCAAGCGCCACCTTCTGGCCATCAACCTCAACACTGCTGAGGGAGGCACTGTCCCACGTGCCGCCCTGCCCGATCATGGCGGGGCGGGACTGCCATATGCCTTGCTCCAGCACAAACGACGTGAAGCCACCGTCTTCAAAGCGCACACCAAGGGCCCGACCGCTTGAAATAGCGCTGCGCGAAAGCGCGGTCAGATAGGTTTTGGTGCGCGCCATATCCCGCTCAAGCCGTGTGTCGCTTGTCGGCATCATCAAAACAACAGCACCCGCCATCAAGCCCATGATGGCCATCACCACCATCAGCTCAACGAGCGAAAAACCATCATCTTTCTGAAGCGCAGGTTTCATGGCGAGTTATTGCTTTCAGGATTTCCAGTTGCCAATGTCGGCGTTCAGGCCCTCACCACCCAAACGGCCATCAGCGCCGAAAGAATAGATGTCAAACGAGCCATGCTCACCGGGCACAAGGTATTGGTAAGGGTTGCCCCACGGGTCTTTCGGTAGGGTCTTGATGTAGCCCTCGCTGCGCATGCTCGCCCCTTTGGGCGCTTTCATCAGCGCTTCAATGCCATCCTCAAGGCTGGGGTATTTGAACGTATCCATGCGGTACATCTCAACTGCTTGTTCAAGCAGTTGAATATCGACCCGGGCTTTTTCCACCATGGCCCGGTCCTGACTTGGCAACACATTCACCACCACCACGGTGGTCAGCAGGCCAATAATCACGATCACAACCATCAGCTCAATGAGCGAGAAGCCTTCATCGCGGCGGCTTTCCGTAGCCAGTGATTTGATCCAGTTTTTAAAGCGCGTTTTCATCGCCCGTCTCCGTCAAGAAAGTACCAAGCTGTTAAGCTTGAGGATGGGCAGCATGATCGAGAGCACGATGGCCCCCACGATGCCGCCCATGAAAATTACGATTAGAGGTTCAAGAAGGCTGAGGGCGGTTTTGGTGAAACCATCAAACTCAGCATCCAGATAATCCGCCACCCGGTGCAGCATGTGCGAGAGCTGGCCACTTTTCTCCCCCGCCGCCACCATGTAAGCGAGCATGGCCGGAAACTCCCCAGCCTGCTTAAGCGCCGCAGACGTGCCCATACCTTCGCGAATTTGCGTGATCGCGCCATCAAGCGCGCGGCGCATGCGGTCATTGCGCACTGTCTCACGGGCCGCCATCAGGCTCTCGAGCACCGGGCTCCCACCCGACACCAGCGTGCCAAGCGCCCGCGCAAACCGCGCCGCGTTCACTGCCCGCACCAGACGGCCAATCACCGGGGTTTTAAGGAGCGCGGAATGCACAAAAAACCGGAATGCGGGCAGACGAAGCGCACTGATGAAGGCGAAGACGGCAAGACCAATAGCGCCAAACAGCCACACGCCGTAGCTGACCAGAAAATCTGATACACCAACCACAATCTGAGTTAACACCGGCAGGTCAGAGCCAAAACTTTCAAACTGGCTTACCACCTTGGGTACCACAAATATCATCAGCGCCGTCACCACACAGACGGCCACAACCGCGAGCACGATGGGGTAGATAAGCGCAGACTGCACCTTGGAGCGCGTTGCTTGCGACTTTTCCCGGTGGTCTGCCACATTTTCAAGCACACGAGCGAGGTCACCCGATGCTTCACCCGCAGCCACCATCGCGCGGTAAAGGTTATCGAAGCTCAAAGCTTCATCCGCCATGGCTTGGCTCAGACGGCGGCCTTCCATCACGCTGGCGCGTACCCGTGTGAGCACACGCCGCGGCGCTGCTTTCTCCGCCTGCGAGGCAATAGCCCCAAGCGCTTCCTCAACCGTTGAGCCTGCGCTCAGCATCGTGGCCAGCTGGCGGGTGATCAGCGCCAAGTCCCGGCCACCAATAACCTCGTCGCGGGTGAACAAGGCTTTCTTGCGCGCAGCTTTCTTTTGCGACGCCGGTGCAATTGCCGTTGCAAACAGCGCGTTGGCTTTCAGCCGTTCCCGCGCCTCACGCTCGCTTGCCGCAGAGATAACGCCGCTTTTTGCCTTGCCGCGACCATCCAGCGCTTCATATTCAAACGCCAGCATCTGCCGCTCCCTGCGCGCGAGATACCCGCAGCACTTCCTGTGCCGTTGTCAGGCCTCTGATCACCAAGTCCTGACCGCTTTCCGAGAGCGTTTTGGCCCGCCTGAAAGCATGGGCTTCTATGTCTTGCTCAGGCGCGCCTTCCTGCACCATGCGGCGCAAGGTTTCATCAATGCGCACCAGTTCATAAATACCGATACGGCCCTTGAAGCCCTTGCCACCACAATCCGCGCAACCAACAGGCTCAAAAAATGCGGCTTCAACCTTGCTCGCAACACCAAGCTGCTTGCGGATAAGCGCGTCGTTTGCCGCAGGATTTTTGCACGATGGGCACAGCCGCCGCACCAGCCGCTGCGCCAAAATCGCCTTGACGGTGGAGGACAGAAGGAAAGGTTCAACCCCCATGTCGCGGAGCCGGGTGATGGCAGCAACCGCGCTGTTGGTGTGCACGGTGGAAAGCACCAGATGGCCAGTGAGCGACGCTTGGATTGCCATCTCAGCCGTTTCCATATCGCGGATTTCACCCACCATCACCACGTCTGGGTCTTGCCTGAGAATCGCACGCAGACCGTTCGCAAACGTCATACCCACCTTGGCGTTCACCTGCGTTTGGCTTACGCCCTCAAGCGCATATTCAACCGGGTCTTCGACCGTCATGATATTGCGGGACTGGTCATTCAGAAGCGTGAGGCCCGCATAAAGCGTGGTGGTTTTACCGGAGCCCGTCGGCCCGGTGACAAGAATAATGCCGTTCGGCTCGGATAGCGCATCAACAAGGCCAGCGTGCACCGCTTGCTGCATACCGAGATCTTCAAGGCTCAGGTGCGCTTGGGACGTGTCCAAAAGCCGGAGCACCACACGTTCCCCGTGCCGGGAAGGCAGCGTAGAGACCCGCACGTCAAACGTACGATCACCGAGCGTAAGCGAAAGCCTGCCGTCCTGCGGGATGCGTTTTTCCGCGATATCAAGCCGCGCCATTACCTTGATGCGCGAAACGATATAGGGCGCGAGCCGCGCAGAAAGGCTGGCCACTTCGGCCAGCACACCATCAATACGCAAACGCACGGAAAGTTTGTTTTCAAACGGCTCCAGATGCACGTCTGATGCTTTGGTTTTCACCGCCTCGGCCATCATGCCGTTGATAAGGCGGATAACCGGCGCGTCATCGTCGTTCGCCAGCAGGTCCGCCGCTTTGGGCATGCCTTCAAGCGCGCTATCCAGGCTTTCAACCGGCAGGTCATCTTCCGTGTGCGCGCCAATGCCGTCGGCGGAATAAAGATTGGAAAGCAAGCCATCAAAATCCTGCGCAGACCGGTGCTCAAGCTGAAGCGGGCGATCAAGCACCCGGCGTACTTCTGCCAGCATCAGGCTATCCGCACCGTCGCGCACGGCAACAGTTGCGCTGCCATCGTCGCTGCTCACCAGCGCAAAACCGTGTTCGCGGGCGAAGCTGTATTTAAGGACTGGGTCAACTCGTTCCGTCATCGTATTTATTCCGGCCTGCCTTCATCAATGATCGGAAGCGGTGCATTTAGCGGTGCGGGCGCATTGCCGCCCATCACTTCATTCACCAGTTGATCAATCGGCATCTGCGATTTCACACCCGCTTGTTTGGTGCGGATATAGTCATACTTCCGGGCCGTCACCGCACTCATATCCTCGCTACCGCGCAGGATGGTGGGGCGGAGGAAAATCATCAGGTTTGTCTTTGACGCGTTTTTCTTGTCGGACCGGAAGGCACGGCCCAGCAGCGGGATATCACCAAGAAACGGCACTTTATCGACCGAGGTGGTCTCGTTTTGCTGGATAAGGCCACCAAGCACCACGATCTCCCCGTCCTTGACCCGCACGGTGGTCTGGATTTCGCGCTTGTTGGTAATGAGATCAGTCGATTCGCTGTTGATCGGCCCCGCAACGCTAGAGATTTCCTGCCGGATAGCGAGGCGGATTTCGTCGCCCTCGTTCACCTGCGGTGTGACCTCAAGCTGGATGCCCACATTCTTGCGCTCAACCGTACGGAACGGGTTGGAGTTGGCACTGCCAAGCGCCTCGCCCGTTGTGATCGGGATTTCCTGACCTGACAGGAAGCTCGCCGGTTCGTTATCCATCGTCACGATAGAGGGGGTGGAAAGGATATTGCTGCCCGTATCGGTGGCCAGCGCATTGAGGATCACACCAAACACACCGCCGCCCTTGGTGCGCCCACCAACCCCCAGGCCGAAGCCGTTGAAGCCCAGAAGGCTGTCTACCGCTGCGGCTTTCAGGAGGTCAGATGTCGACGAAGACGATGAGCTATCGTCATCATCGTCATCGCCTGAGGAACCGCCTTTGCCGTCCACCACCAGTGCGCCAGTAACCGCCAGCACATTGGGCGCAGAGTTTGAATAGTTCGCGACAGTGAAGGGGATACCGTCCTTGTCGCCGCCTGCGAGAACATATTGCACGCCGAGGTTTTTCGCAGCACCTTCAGACACTTCCACCACAATGGCTTCCACCAGCACCTGCGCCCGTGCAACATCCAGCATGCGAATTACACTGGTGAGTTTTTGCTGCATCTCAGGAGCCGCGTTTATGATAATCGCGTTGGCGCCCGCGTAAGCAGACACCGTAACCTCGCCCACAGGCTGTGCCTTGCCGTCGGTTTTTTTGATAGAGTTGGTGATGGTTTCCAGCATCGGCAGAAGCTTGTCTGCGTTGGCGTGCTTCAGGTAAATCACCCGCAGGTCACCGCGTGAGGCGTTGTTTTTATCCAAGTCCCGTATCACGGGCAGGAACATCTCAATCACTTCCGCCTGCCCCTTGAGGATCAGCGTATTGCTGCTTTCAAGCGGGATCACAGACAGGTTTTGGTAGGTGTTGTCTTCAAAACCCGGTTGGGCCGAAAGCGAGAGCGTGATCTCCGCCATCTCGGTCGCAGAGGTATTTTCAAGCGACAGTGTGCGGATGACGGACTTGTCCAAGTCCATGCTTTGAATGAGTTTTTCGATACGCTCAAGGTTATCTGCATAGTCGGTAACGATAAGGTGCGGCATGCCCCGGCGCGCAAAAGTACGGCCGTTTTTAAACACAAATGGCTTGGCCGCCGCCTGCACCGCCAGCGGGTCTGCAAACTTGAGGGTGAACACCTTGGTGATCATCAAATCACCCACACGGTCTTCATCCACCGGGCCTGCTTCCTGCGCCACCTGATCATCAGGGATGATCTTAAGCGCGCCGCTTGAAGTCGTTACGACAGCGAAACCATTGACCCTGAGCGCGGAAAGGAAGGTCTGAAACACACCGTCACCAGAGACGGGATCGGTTGAAACCACATTCACCTGCCCCCGCACGCGCGGGTCAATGATGAAGGTACGCCCGGTAAGCGCCGCGATATCGTCGATAAACACGCGAATGTCAGCGTCACGATAATTCAGCACATGATCCTGCGCGTAAGCCGGGAGGCCGGAGGCCATAAGCACCGATACCAAAAGGATTTTTCTGAAAAATTTCTGCATCATGACCAATTCATTTACCTAAGCGTGACCTCTTCGGTCACGAGCGCACCGTTGCGTTCGATCTCAAAGGTCAGGTTTTTCGCGTGTTTAAATTCTTCCGCCAGCTCTGCGAGGCGCTCGAATGAGGTGAGGGGGCTGCCGTTCACAGCCATCAATATGTCGTCAGGAATGAGGCGGAACTGCGCTGCGAGTGTGGCGTCGGTTTTCTCATTAACCCGGAAGCCTGCAAGACGCCCAGACCGGCGCACAGGCTCAAGTTTGAGCGCTGAAAGCTCGGCCAGCATGTCGTTTTGGGGCATCTTGGGTGTGGCGGCGTTTTGCGCCACACTCTGCCGCGTTGGTTGCCTCACCGATTGGCGCTTACCCTTGGGCCGCAAATACACCGCTTCGCGGATGCCCCGGCGGCTGATTTCCACCCGGTCCGCATATACACCCTGAAGCGTTACGCCGGGCGCGAGCTCTTCACCCACCCGCACAAGCTTCTGGGCATCACCGGATGACGTGATGGCGCTGCCGCCGCCTTCGCCATCTGCCCGCACACCATAAAGCGCGATCTTGAGCGAGCTTTCAGGTGCAGCCTCATCTAATGCGGGGGCTGCATCCGCCACTGCGCGGTAGAAAGGGTCAAAGCTGGTGAGAACAGTGAAATCGCTCATCGGTGTTGGCTTAGCGGCCTTTGAGGAGCTTGTGGTGGCTGCCCCGCCCGGCGTTGGGGCCATCAGGGCATAGGAGAACTGCACGGCGATATAAGCGAGCAATACCACTGCGCAAATTTCGCCAATAAGCACACTCATTTGAACAAAATGGGGGCCTTTAGTCTGAACGGACTTCCGCCGGACTTTGCCATTTTTGTCGCCGCGCCTGAGCATCGCGGACATCGAAGCAACTTTGTTTTTCATTCTTGTCTTTTTACTCTATGACCCAACGCCGAAGCGTTGGGTCGCTGGCATCTGGGTGCCTGATTAGAATTTATATTTGAAGCCGAGCGAAACCGTGCGCCCGAGGTCGTACTGCTCTGTCGCGATACCGAACTGGGTATAGAGAATTTCGTCACCCAGCAGGTTTTCCGCCTCAAGTTTCATCTCGAGCACATTACCGCCCAGATCAAACTCCTTGCTGTAAGCAAAGTTGAGCATCAGAGGTGGGTTCTCAAACTCGTCCGGCGCACCAAACACACCGAGAAGCGACAAGCGCTGGCCGGTGTAGTTGAGCACAAGCGCGAGGTTTTCACCGCGGTCATAATCACGCCAGCCAAGCTGCACGTTGCCGAGCCATTCAGACTGACCCTGGAAGCTGCGCACAGCGTTGGTGACAATGCCCAGATCCGCCTCTGCGGTCGTGGTTTCACCGTCGATGTAAGAGCCGTTGGCCTTGATGAACATCTCACGACTGCCGAGCCAGTCCCAGCCGAACCAATCCTGAAGAAACAGGATTTTTTCAACTTCAACTTCAACGCCCTTCAGCTTGGCAGATTCACCGTTCACGTAAGTGATCAGGCGGCCCTCACCAAGCGCTTGCGCACTTTGCTCGATCGGGTTGGTGAACTCTTTATAGAAAGCACCGACCGTCAGGCTTTCACCCGCAGCAAAATACCACTCAAAACGGGCGTCATAGTTGTCAATCTCGGCGATACGCAGGTTCGGGTTACCGCGAACCGTCAGGCCACGTTCGTCATCAACAAATGGTGCCGTGGAAAGCTCACGCATGTCCGGGCGCGCAATCGTCTGGCTATAAGCCAAACGCACCTGCATGTTATCAACGATCTCATAGGTGAAGGTTGCAGCTGGAAGCCAGTATTCACCCTTCTGCGTTACCTGGATCGCCTCGTCCGTTGTCCGGTCTACGGTATCAACGATCTGCGTGCTGTCCTCATACCGAACACCAAAGGCCAACCGCATCTTCGCCGACAGTTCAACGTCTGCACCAAGATAGCCCTGAATGTTTTCAAAGCTTGCAGTGTAGAAGTCAGACGCATCGAAAATCTCGGTCAGGCGAATGCCGTCCGGGTCAATGTTAACCGGGCCGAAGATGATCTCGGGCACCAGCTGACGGAGGTCTGTGCTGACACCCGACGGGAAGGCGAAGTTATAACGAACGAGGCCGAAGCTACGCTCTTTATCCGCATAGGTGAAACCACCGAGGATATCGATCGGGATATCGGCCACATACATGGGCTGTTCGATATCAAAACCAAACTCCTTGGTCTCTTCATCAAGCACGTTATAGGAGGTGGTGTTACCGTCCGTCCGTGCGAGGATCAGGTGCTCACCCAAGCCATCGTTATATTCATAAACGGTGTTCCGGCGCAGTGGCACATCACGGTCGGAGCGCGAGTAGTTTGCGCGCCAATTGAAGCTGGTGTCCTGAAAGGTATCACTGTCACCAAAGAGCGCAAACACGTGCTCCCCGCTCAACTGGTTGGCCCATACCTGGCTTTCAATCCAGTCGATGGTTGATTTTGTGCGAAGCGAGTCTTCTTGTGCAAACAAGCCTTTCTCGATAACGGAACGCTTGGTGCTTTGGCGCAGAACCGTTGATGTCAGGTTCAGCGAGTGATTGTTGTTGAACTCGTAACCGAGCGACAGGATACCGTTCAGCGATACGTCCATATTGGTTTGGCGCACACCACAGTCATCGCCACCACGGCCTTCGAAGTCTTCAAAGTTACAAACTTCTGGCGCGAAGTTGGACCGGATAACCGGGCCAGCGTTCGATGTGGTCACCGTGCGACGAACACCGTTACGGTGGCGGGTGTTCACATCATAGGTAACAGCCGTGAAGAAACCGAAGGCGCTTTCATCACCCACGTCATACCGGTTACCCCATACAAAATCGATACCCGCACCAGGCAGGTTCGTCTCGCTGTCGATGGACCAGATATTCGGCAGGGCTTCGCCCGCTGCTTCAAGCTCATCGGGGGTAAGGCTTTCGAGCGTTACGTCCTTGAGAAGCTCGGCCGGGATATTCCGGCGCGAACCGCCAAAACCGAAGATTTCAGAGCTTGTGCCGTCATAGCTCAGGCCGTCTTTGAAGGTTGCTTCGGAATTATATTTGCCTTCGATGCCAATCTCGAGAACGAAGTCATCCGGTACAGCTTTGGTGCGCAGGTCGATCACGCCACCACCAAATTCACCTGGGTAAACAGGCGAATAGGTTTTCTGTACCAGCACGGATTCGATCAGCGCTGTTGGGAAGATATCGAGCGGAACAACTTTCCTGAGCGGTTCCGGGCTCGGGATACCCGAGTTGTTAAGAAGCGTAGAGGAATAGCGCTCACCAAGGCCACGAACATATACGTATTTGCCACCAACCAGCGACAAACCCGGTACACGCTGCAACGCAACGGCGACATCACTGTCACCCGCGAGGGAGAAAGCATCAGAGTCGATAACGTTTGCGATCTCGGAAGTAGCCCGCTTTTCGTCAGGAATATAACGGCCCTGAACGGTGATTTCCTCAACACCACTGTCTTGATTATCACTCTCCTGCGCAAAAGCACCCGTTGCGAAAAGCGCAGGTGCTGCAACCAGGAAAGTCGAGGCCATCAGAGAGCCTTTAAGACTATTGTGGGACAATTTCATTTTTCACATCCAGCTTATGGGATTTTCATAAACGGGAGCCGCAGCGAGAGATGTTCCCCCACCACGGCTCATGGTTTTGATTACTGGTTCAGCCAGACGGTCCAGCCTGCCACCCAGTCAGCAGAGGAGCCCGATACCGCACCGATGAAGGTGGTGGCATCGAAGAAGCTGTCTACCGCTGTGACATCCGTTGCGGTTGCGCCAGCTTCAGTAGAACCGTTGATGTAGTTCTTGTAAGAAGCCGCACCGCTTTGCGTTGTCAGGGTGTGGGCTGCAACAAAGTTGTTGCTCTGGTTCAGGAACCAAGTTTCCAGATCAAACACGTTACCGTCGTCAGCGAAGGTGCTTGCGCAGCTTTCCGCCAGCAGCGTTGATTGCATGGTCAGGTCACCAGTCAGGTCAGTTGCGCTTGTGCCGGATACCGCGAACGTAGCGTCCTGGTCGATATCGAGGCAGGCATCGCCAAAGTCCGCAACAACAGTGTTGTAGATGTTGCCCGCTGTACCTTCCCGAAGCAGGATCCCGATGTCGCTCTCGCCGCCAGCTTCGCCCGCGCCAATGATTGTGGCGTTGGAGATTTGCGGATGAGCGCGAGGCAGGAAGTCGTTGCCGTCGCCGAAGTTATCAGCTTCGATGCCTTGGTCAGTTGCAGGCTGGTTCGGGTTCTGTACGATAACGAGGTATTGAACCTTACCGCGCCAACCTTGTGTCCAGTCGAGGCTGTCATCATCAGAGCCGGTAATCACGAGGTGTTTTGCGTTAACCGTACCACCGAAGAATTCGATACCGTCATCTGCACCGTTGTGGACGTTTACATAATCAACTTCAGTGCCGGAGCCTACGCCCTGGAATGCGATGGAGTTCAGCTCGTCATCACCCGTGATCGGGTTACCAGCGTAAACAACGCGGGTGTAGAAGATCTGGCCACTGTCGTCGGCATCATCAACACCGCCGTAAAGACCGCTATCGCCCTCGCCTTCAGCTTCACATGTACCGGAACCGTTACAGGTGTTGATGGAAGCGCGACCGTTGATCACGATACCGCCCCAGAGGGAAGTGTCGGTGTCGAGGTTACGGGTGTCAGGGTCGATCGCCGTAAAGGTAACCGGCGCGTCTTTTGTACCGTTCGAGTTGATTTTTGAACCGCGAGAGATGATGAGGTAGCTCTCAAGGTCTGCGCCCATAACTGTTACGCCAGGCTCGATGGTCAGCGTTGCTGCGTCACCTGTGGACAGTGGTGCGTCTGGGTCAGGGCCCATATCGACACCGAAGGTCACTTTGCCATCAAGCACATAATCAAGGCCTGACACAAGGCGAAGGTCGCTTGTATAGGTACCTGAAAGCACACACTGGCCGTCTGTGTTTTCAGAAGTGCCTGTCGGACATTCCGGATCAGGGTTCAGACCATATGTCCAGCCCAGGGTCCAGTTATCTGAACCGTCGGAGCTTTTCACTGCACCTGCATAATCAGTCGCATCGAAGAAGCTGTCGATTGCGCTGACGTCTGTGCCAACAACTGCGTTTTCAGCAGAGCCGTTGATAAAGCCGTTAGACAGCGTGGTTGTACCAACAACGTTGTTCGACTGGTTTGTGAAATATGTTTCCAGGTCGAAATTGTTGCCATCATCCTTGAACACAGACGCACAACCACTGTCGAGCAATGTGCTCTGGATCGTCAGATTGCCCGTGAGGTTGGTGGCGCTTGAGCCCGCGTTGGTGAAGGTTGCGTCCTGGTCGATGTCAAGGCACGCATCACCAAAATCGGATACCACAGTGTTATAGATATTTGCGCCGGTGCCTTCACGAAGCAGCATGCCGATATCGCTCTCGCCGCTCTGGCTTTGCGAACCAACGATGGTGAAGTTGGCAAGGCGTGGTTTTGCGCGTGGCAGGAAGTCGTTACCATCGCCAAAGTTATCAGCCTCGATACCCTGGTCAGAAGCGGGCTGATTAGGGTTCTGCATGATGATCACATGCTGGGCTTTACCGCGCCAGCCTTGTGTCCAGTCAAAACCGTCATCGTCAGACCCTGTAACAACAAGGTGCTTGATTTGTGCTGTACCACCGAAAAACTCGATACCATCATCCGCACCGTTGTGGATGTTGATGTAATCAAGCTCTGTACCGGAACCAACACCCTGAAGCGCGAGCGAGTTCAGCTCATCGTCACCAGTGATGGGGTTGCCTGCGTATTTGATCTGCACATATTTCATTGTGCCGCTATCGTCGGTATCGTCGCTGCCGCCATAAAGGCCGCTGTCGCCCTCGCCTTCGGCTTCACACACACCGTCACCGTTACAGGTGTTGATGGTTGCTTTACCGTTGAGGATCAGACCGCCCCACTCGGAAGTGAAAGGCTCGGTCAGGGCGGAGCCTGAGTGACCGCCGCGTGGTGTAAGCCCAAGCGCGGATGCGTAACCGAGGTCAAGGCCCGATGTAAAGATAATGGGTTCGCTTTGCGAGCCAACAGCTTCAATTTTTGAACCACGTGAGATCACGAGAAGGTCGGTTTGCGTCGCGCCATAGACGCGCGTACCGGCTTCAATTGTCAGGGTAGCTGCGTCACCGGCGGCGGCTGAGCCGTCTGCGCCAGTGTCAACACCAACAACCACTTTACCCGAAAGCTGGTAGATGTTGTCGGAAGTAAGGGTCAGGTTTTCGGTGATTGTACCTGAAAGCCGGCAATGATCCTGACTGCCAACCGTTACGGTTTCTGTGCCTTCCGGGCACTCACCGTCACCTGGATCTGTCGGATCAGTCGGATCAGTCGGATCAGGTGGGTTGCCAGTGCCCGGGTTCGGGCCTGAATTGCCCGGAGAGGCAAGCTCTGTACTATCGTCACCACAAGCAACCAGTGCCAGTGAGGCCACGGCTGCGAGAAGCGTATTCTTTAAAATCTGAAGGTTTGTCATTGTATTCCCCGTACGACGCCTAAGATGTCGCTTGAAAAATTGGTGCAAGCGAAATGGCCAACGTATTGCTGTCAGCTCACGGGAAATGATCGGTAATCTGGATGTGTTTCAGTTTGTTTGCAGTTATTTGACCATTGGTGTCACATAACGATTTGACCCATAAGCAGGGCCCTCAAAACGCCATTTGTGGCATATTTGCAGCGTTTTATATATTTATGCGATTAAAATACAACCATGTTAGCCAAAGCCCCAAACAGAGGTAAGGCCCAAAAGGCATCTGTTCAGCCCTTTCATGACGCTTTCCTGCAATCGATTTTATAAGGATTGCGCCGAGTCCGGCCATGCTTGCAATAAACAGAATTGGGGGTAATCCGACCCACCCGACCCACGCGCCGGCGCCAGCGAGAAATTTGGCATCCCCCATGCCGATCCCGGCCCGGCCGCGCAAGCGCCTGTAGGCGAGGTCAAGCAACACGATAAAGGCGAACCCGACCACAGCGCCAATGAGGTGCGCGACCATATCGCCGCCCAAAGCATAAGTGCCCATAAAGCCAGTTATCAGGAGGGATGCGTTCAAAAGATTGGGCAGGCGGAAGCTGTGCCAGTCATAAAGCGCGAGCGCATAGAGGTTGGCATATAACACGAAGGATACCATCACAGGCGCGCGTGAAAACATGAGCGCCACCAGCGGCACCAAGAACACCACCGCCACAATGATATGAGCCGTCTCCACTTTACGCACGGCCTACCCCTTCCCAAAACTCGAACCCAGTCAGGCACGACCCTAGGGAGCAATAACGCATGGGGTCAATAGAAACGATGGCCGGGGTTGTGGTCACCGGAGCTCTGATCACCGATGTTGTGATATCTGGGATGGCTCATGGAGCCACCTCCCCCGCGCTGTGTGTGAGACGCGGCGGGAGAGGTGGGAATGAAACCAAAGTCCTCTTAGGCCCAGACCCGGGTTTCAATTGAGTAGATCACAGATCACAGCCGCGCGGGATACGGCAGGGCCATCACATGACCCTGCGGCTCTGCTAGCCGGTGCTCCCCGGACCAATCGTACATGGCTGGTAATTGTTGGGGGCATAGCACCCCCAACCCATCAGACCTTATTCAACACCCGGATTTATTCAACACCTAGGCGGTCAAGTGCCGTTTTTGCGATCGTCTTCACGCGGCGTGGTTCGCCGTTCATCAGAAGCGCATAGGGATTGTCGTTACCGGAAAGAATTTCACGGTACATGGCAACAGCCTGATCCTTGCGGCCGGTTGTTGAATAAACGAACGCGAGATTAAGTTTCGCGAAAACCTGGTCTTCATCTGCGACATCCGCACCGAGAAGCGCTGCTTCTGCTTTGCTCCAGTCGCCTTCTTGCAGTTCTGATTTGGCGTAGCCGTCAATTGCTGATGGCTGCATCTCATCCGCGAATCGTGGCGCCTCAGCGGTCGCACATGCGGTCAAAACTGTAACACTGATAATTGCACCGAAAGATCCAAAACGCATACTGGCCTCCTCTTGGCAAATCTTCCTATTATGGACACGTTTGTTACAAATTAATGTACCACCACGCAGTAGATGTACCCAAACAGGATTTAACGTTTTGAAGCCATTGGATTAATTTTTTTTGGTGTTAGGAGGGAAAATATTACTGTTTAGATTCAATGTTTTACCAAAAATTACCTGATTCGCAGACTAGCGTATGAATTTTTTATGACAGTGTCAGAAAAAGGCGGATTTGTCACCCTTTTCCACCTACAGAGAGCGTGTAAGCGGCTTTTGTGACGATCATCAAGACATGGCTCAAGAGCTTGCTGCGAGATGTTTTTGACCAGTTTTCGGGATCATAGATGACACGTTCGTTTCACCGGTTTTTAGCTCCTGTTGCCACTGCCACTCTTGCCGCGTTTTGCCTTCTCACGGCCCCAGCGCATGCGGGGGCTAGCATTGTACCTGGCAATATGGCGAAAGCCGAGTGCAACACCGGTGAGAGCGACCTTCTTGCATCCCTTTCCGCCCGCCCATCTTCCAGCCGTCTCACGGCACCAGCGGATGCAGCGCATGATTTTGTGCGCTTCTCAGGCGCCAGCAAAAACCTGTCCCTCCTCCTTTTGCATGATGTAAAAAACGACACTTATGTGCGCGTCGCCATCAAGCGGTACGGCTTTGCCCATGTGCAAGACACGGTCGTTCGTGCCATCAAAAAGGCGCAAGCCAGCTACGGCACACGCTGGAGCGACATGCTGGCCAGCATTTATGACGAGCGTTTCGAGGATAGTGAGCTCAAATCCATCCTCCGGGAAAAAGAATCGTCCCCGCATTTCATCAAGCTGCTGAGCGAGCAAGATAATATCGCAACTGACGTTCGCGAAAAGGGCGAAGCTATCCTCGCATCCGCCCGCGCCCAGGTCATGGAAACATTGAGCAGCGATCTCAAAATCTAACCTTCCCTCCCTACCCCAAGAAGCTTGTCAAAACCGCAGGCTGTTATAAGCTCTCCCTCGCATGAGAGGGGAGCAATCCATGTTCAAGACAATCATCACCGGTAGCCTTTTCGCGCTTTCAGGCGCACTCGCGGCAAGTGAGCCAATCACCACACTGATCTCCGAGCCTGAGCTCAAAGCTGTCTCTGAAGAAATCTCGGGCGTTAAAGCCAAGCGCAACCTTGATACCATCACGCTTTACCACCGCATGCGCGCGAGCGACGGCTTCAACAAGGCCGCAAGCTTCGTCGCGGATGAGCTTGGCTCATACGGCTATGACACGGTGCACACCTTCACCTATGCGGCAGACGGCCAAACCATGTATGGCACGCAAAAATCCCGCCTTGCCTGGCAGGTTGATTTTGCCGAACTGTGGGAGTTGAGCGAAAACCGTAATGGCGAATGGGCCAAGACCCGCCGCCTGGCCGACTGGTCTGCCCGCCCGCTTACCCTCGCACTAGACAGCGACAGCGCCAATGTAACCGCAGACCTGATAGACATTGGCGCGGGCACAAGTGTGGCTGATTATGAAGGCAAGGACGTTAAGGGCAAGATTGTGCTCACCTCCAGCCAACCGGGGGCGGTTGAAACCCTTGCGGTGAAAGAACGTGGTGCCGTGGGCATCCTCTCCTATGCGGCGAACCAGAAATCAGCCTGGTGGCAGCTTGATGACAGCCTTGTGCGCTGGGGCCATCTCAGCACTTTCCGCGATTTTGATACCTTCGCTTTCATGACCACACTGGGTGAGGCACGCGAACTTAAAGCCCGCTTGAAAGCAGGCGAGCGTATCCGTTTCCATGCCAAGGTTGAGGCCCGCCGTGAACCCGGTGAATACCGTATCGTCAGCGCCACCCTGCCCGGCAGCGACCCTGCACTCAAAAACGAAGAGATCGTCTTTTCCTGCCATCTGGACCACCCCCGCCCTGGCGCTAACGATAACGCCAGCGGTTGTGTCTCCATCCTTGAGGCGGCGCGGAGCTTAAAGCGGCTGGTTGCAGACGGCAGTGTGCCTGCACCAAAACGCACCATCCGCTTCATCTGGCCGTCAGAGATTGAAGCAACGCTCATTTGGCTGAACGCGGAAGCGGATATCGCCAAAAACATTCGCCACGTTATCCATATGGATATGGTGGGCGGCAGCCCCGTGACCAAAGCAGTGTTCCGCACCTCGCGCGGGCCCAAAAGTGCGATTGATGCATCTGGTGACGTGCTGGAAGCCATCACAGATTTTGTAAACGCCAACACGCTTGATTACGCCAGCGGTATCCCCACCGCCTTCCCGCTCGCATCAGCGGAAGGGAGGCGCGAACCGCTTCTCGCGCAAAAAGAATGGCTGTCCATGGGCAGCGACCATGATGTTTTTGCCTCCGGCAGTTGGGGCATTCCCATCAGCTATCTGCACGACTGGCCAGACCGCTATATCCACACAACGAAGGACATGGCCGCCAACATCGATCCCACCAAGCTGAAACGCGCCGGTTTTATCGGGCTTACGCAAGCGCTGATACTGGCCTCCCTTGGCGATGAAGATGCTGCCGCGCTTTCCACCATGGTGGAAGCAGGTATGATCCGCCGTGCGGGTGAGCTGCTAAGCAGCCAAAACAGTAGCACAGATATTGTGCGGGCATCGAAGGCGCGCGGCCATTTCGCCGCCGAAGCACAATTGATTGATAGCCTTCACGGCTACGCTCCCGGTGCCGACACAAACGACCTGCGTGCAAAACGTAAAGCGCTGATGGCCATGCTGAATGTTACCGAAACCGCCGTTGGTGGCACCGTTTATCATCACGGCACTGAAGTGAAGGGCACCATGAACGGCTTTGGGTATAGTTACATCAGCGACAAGCTTGGTGAGGAAGAACTATCCAAGCTCAGCCTGCTCAAGGAGCCGTCAGGGCGCGCAAAATCATATGAAGCGCTTAATCTCGTGAACGGCAAACGAGCGCTCAGTGAAATACATGACATGCTGGTGGCCCAGTTCGGCCCCATAAGCCTTGAAGCGCTGACCGAGTATTTCAGGGCACTCGAAAGCTTGAATGTCTTGAGCGAAAATTAGGACGAAAAATGTGGCAATCCAAAACCGGGTTGCCGCACTCCCTTGTCGTCAGACCTGGCCCGCCATCGCGGTGCTAACGAGCCATCCTGTATAACCGACAAAGCAGGTTAGAAGGAAAGCACCTTCAAAACGGTTGATGCGCCCGCCACCACTACCAAAGCCGTATCCCAGCACAAAGAGGACAAGTGTCAGGAAGCCCATTACTGGCAGGTCACGCAACAGCACAACACTGTCCACTTCAATCGCGTGGATTGACCCGGCGATGCCGGTTACAGCCAGTGTATTGAAAAGGTTGGACCCGATCACATTACCGAAGGCGATTTCATGGTCCCCTTTACGCGCCGCAATAACGGACGACGCAAGCTCTGGCAGTGATGTACCAATGGCGACAACCGTAAGCCCTATCACCACGTCGCTAACGCCCAGCGCACCTGCGATCTCAACCGCACCCCACACCAGCGCCTGTGAACTGAGCACGAGGAACAGCAGGCCAATAAGCAACCGGATAAGGGGTTGTGTAATGGTGCCTTCGGGTTTGCACAGCGTATGGTCCACGCTCAGGCCAAAGCTGTCCCGCTTTTGTTTGCCGCCTTCGCGCACAGACCAGATGGTCAGACCTATGAAAACAGCCAGAAGAGCCAGCGCATCATAAAAACCAATCACCCGGTCCAGCATCAAGAGCACAACAAGACCGGTTGCGATCGCAAGGATTGGCAGTTCTTTTTTAAGCACGCCAGAATGCACCCCTAGCGGTCGGATGACCGCGGTGATGCCAAGGATAAGCGCAATGTTGGTGATGTTGGAGCCAAAAGCGTTACCAAGCGCGAGGCCCGGGTTGCCCTGCCCGGCAGAAAGGCCAGACACCACCATCTCAGGCGCCGAAGTACCAAAGCCTATAACCAACATGCCAATAAGAAGGGGCGGCATACCGAAGCGCTGCGCAACAGACTTGGCGCCATCAATGAAAAGGCCTGCACTCCAGACAAGCGCAACAAGGCCAGTAATCACGGCTAACGTTGGTAACAACACACAACAACCCTTTAAAACAGGACCCGCGAAAGCGGTTTTTGGCGGCGGCGGCCAAACTGGCGCCTAGGCTATATATTGGTAACGTGCGGGGTTTTTCCAGTGGCAAAAGCTGGCATTATTATGGCCCGCACGGCGTCGCCCGCGCGGGCTTCCTATCTTATACGACGGAAACGCGCAATCAGTTGCGCGGTGAAACCATGATGGTGAGCTTGACCTTTGAGCCGCGCTCGATCCGGATCGTTGCAACACGGGTTGGCTTCTGGAATGTGAGCAGGATATCGTCATCCTGCATTTCGCTGATAAGGCCCCAGCCCTCTTGCGGCATATGGTCCTTGAAATAGTCGGCCACCTTCATCTGGTCGGCCTTCACTTTCGCGAGGATCTTGCCATAAGCATTGGAGCCGTTACCCAGGATAAGCGAATCTTCCGTATCAACCTCAGCGCCAGCTGGCATTGCCACGTCGCCAATTGATTTCCCGTTTTTCAGAATCTGGTTTTCCGTAGTTTTCTTTGAAGACTTTTGCGCGGCCTGCGCAGACGAGAACTCTGCTGACACGCCGCTAAGGCCCATCACCAATACAAGCATCAAAGCCTGAAATTTCCTTCGGATCATGATATCCTCCCCTTCTTCTCAAGCGATCTGCCTTCTCTTCCTACACGCACGGAGGGGCAGATGCACCGCTTTTCATTTCCAGTTGTAGTAACACACCATTCTCGGCACAACTTTAAAAATGGGCTGAAGCCTTCATTAAGCTGTGATAGGGGAGAATATACCAATATCGGGGATGACCATACTCCTCATCTTGTGCACCGGGGGTACCATGAAACGCGCGATTATCGATCTTCATCTCGACCCTAGGGTTTATACCATCGCCAATTTTCTCGATGGGCCTGAATGTCGACACCTGATTGCCCGCGCCAAAACAGAAGAGATGAAACGCGCAACCGTGTCTGGCGAAACAGACGGTGTTATCTCGGATGGCCGCACCAATGATGTGTGCTGGCTTGACCATACCGGCGACCCGGCCTGCAAACGCATCGCACATAAAGTCTCTGGCCTTGTGGGCATGCCGCTGAGCCACGCAGAAAAATTCCAGATCATCCGCTACGGTGTTGGCGCGCAATATAAACCGCACTTTGATTCTTTTGACCCCACCACGTCGGCGGGGGAGAGAAACATGAAAGGCGGCGGGCAGCGCCTGATCACCGTGCTTGGTTACCTGAACGTGGTGCCTAAAGGCGGCGCGACTGAATTTCCAAAACTGAATATCAGCGTACCGGCGGAAATGGGCAAGCTGCTCGTATTCCATAATTGCCTGCCAGGCACGACAGACAGACACCCGCTTTCACTGCACGCCGGGCGGCCGGTGGAAGAAGGCGAAAAATGGGCGTTCAATCTTTGGTTCCGCGAAGGCAAACGCGAATACTGAGCCCTCACCGTCCTGTCATATTTCACGATTAAAACGTTTGAAAGTTCAAGCATTGCTGGCTTAGAGGCTGAGGCGGCGGGATAACAATATTACGTTTTAGAGGAAGATAGTTTTCATTTCATTGTCAGCGCTGTCAATTTTTTGTAACAGTCAGTCGCGTTAAATACAGAAATGCTTGATCCGCAGATAAGATATCGGCTATATGGCAACGTTGTCATTTGCGGAAATTAAAGAGTTTGGAAAAAAACATGTTCACTTATTCGTTCGGGAAAGAAAGCCTTGAAGCTCAGGTTGAAGTGCTGGGGCTAACTGCCGCCTATGAGGCCAACCTTGCAAAAGCTGTGGCGCACGCCAGGGCATTGGCGGCTGATGGCCTGCTGCCTTTTGCGCGCCAAGCCTCAAACGGCCCGGACATGGGGCCCATTGCCGCCGCATCGGCCCGTATCACCGCAAGCTGTGATGACCTGATCGTGCTTGGCACCGGTGGTTCCAGTCTCGGCGCGCAGGCCGCTATTGCCCTCGCCCGGTTTAACAAGGGTAAAGTGCGCATCCACACACCTGACAGCCTGTGCCCGTTTGAGATGGACCTCTTGTTCCGCGAGCTCAACCCCCGCCGCACCCATGTGCTTGCCGTCTCCAAATCCGGCACCACCGCTGAAACGCTGGCGCAGCTTCTTGCCTGCCGTTCCTGGATTGAAAGCGGTGAGCATGCGGAAAACCTTGGCGATCATTTCACTTTCGTGACCGAACCGGGAGAGCGCCCCTTGCGCACCTATGGTGAAAAGCTCGGCTCCCCGATCCTTGACCACCCGACAGACGTTGGCGGGCGCTTCAGTGTGCTCACCAATGTGGGCATGCTGCCTGTGGCGGTCAGCGGTCTTTCTGTTGAGGCCTTCCGCAAGGGCGCTGAGGAAGTGTGCGAAGATTTCATGACCAACCCAGAGACGGCCACAGCCGTTGTGGGTGCCGCGCTCACACAAACGTTGAGTGAACACAAAGGCATCACCCAGGTGTTGATCATGCCGTACGCGGAAAGCTTGCGCGCCTTCACCCGTTGGCATGGCCAGCTGTGGGCGGAAAGCTTGGGCAAAGACGGCCTTGGCACCACACCTGTACGTGCCGTCGGCCCTGTGGACCAGCACAGCCAGCTTCAGCTGTTCCTTGATGGCCCCAACGACAAATTCTGCACCTTCATCACCATCCCGAGCTTTGGCAAAGGCCCACGCATCGACCCTGATGAGGCGAAAGCTTACGGCCTCGACTATATGGCGGGCCGTACCATCGGTGACACGGTAACGTGCCAAAGCCGCGCAACGCAGGAAACCCTGCGCGCGAAAGACCGCACTGTGCGTGAGATTGTGATTGATGCGCTATCAGAAGAAAATTTGGGTGGCCTTTTTGTCTCCTTCATGCTTGAAACTGTGGTAACGGCGCACCTGATGGGTATTAACGCCTTTGACCAGCCAGCGGTTGAAGAAGGCAAGATACTCACACGCCAATATTTGAATGAGTTGGAAATTTAACAGGATTTTTTAATGAACGCTCCGATCAAAAAGATCGTCCTGCCGGTTGCGGGTCTTGGCACTCGCTTCCTGCCTGCAACAAAAGCTATCCCCAAGGAGATGCTGCCGGTTCTTGACCGTCCGCTGATCCAGTACGCGGTTGAGGAAGCGCTTGAGGCTGGTATTGAGGACATCATTCTGGTCACGGGCCGCAACAAGCAGGTGATGGAAGACCATTTCGATCACGCTTATGAGCTTGAGAAAATCCTGCAAGAGAAAGGCAAAGAGGAAGCGCTGGAAATCTCGCGCTCCATGCTGCTCGACGAAGGGCGCATTTCCTATGTGCGGCAGATGCGGCCCCTGGGCCTTGGCCACGCTATCTGGTGTGCACGCAAGCTTGTGAACGGCCACCCCTTCGCGGTTGCCTTGCCCGACGATTTGATCAAGGGCAAACCCGGCGCTCTGAAACAAATGGTGCAAGCCTATAGTGAGCTTGGCGGTAATATCATTGCCACCATGAATGTTGCCAAGGAAGACACCTCCAAATACGGGGTGATCACACCTGGCACGCGTAAGGGCAATGTTATCGAGGTTCAGGGACTGGTGGAAAAACCGCACCCTGAAGATGCTCCGTCCACGCAAGCCGTTGTTGGGCGTTATATCCTGCAACCTGAAGTGATGGATTTTCTGGAAGAAAAGCGCGTTGGCCAGGGTGGTGAGATCCAGCTGACAGACGCGATGGCGCAACTGATCGGCAAACAGCCCTTCCATGCACTTGAATTTGAAGGCCGGCGTTTTGACTGTGGCTCCAAAATCGGCTGGCTGATGGCCAACCTTTCCATGGCGTCAGAAGACCCTCACCTTGCCAGCAAGCTCAAAGAGCTGATCACATTTCAATAGAGCTGGTTAGTCAGCGGGGCTGTTCAGGGTTTTGATGCCGGGGGCGCGGGTTCCTGCCCTGCACGAAAGCGCGCAAGCGCCTCGCGCTTCATTTCCTCTAGGCGACCGCTTGTCTTCGCAAGGATGACCCTTTTTTCAAGATGCCCGCGAATAGTTTCAAAGCACGGCGAACGCCTTGAAATAGCGAGATAAACCCCTTCTGTGGGTTCCTCCAGCACATCAACCTTGAGGGCCGGGTCTTCAAGGATATTGAAATCCCGCCGCACAAGGCCTGAGAATTCCCCCACCAGAATATAATCCAGCCGCTCAGCCTTTAGCATGGCGAACAATAACCGCACGTGTGGCGCGCGGATAACATTCAGGTTTTTCAGCTCACCTTCAACAAAATCACCCCGGCTATCTCCCTGGGCGGCACCACCATAGAGCCCCTCAAGCTGCCTCAAGTGGCTTATCTCAAGTCCCAATGCAGCGCGGGAGACCACCGCTGTGCGTTCAGCGCCATAAGGACCAATAAAATGCATGGTTTCGCTGCGTTCATCGGTTTTGTATAGCGCCGTGAGCACATCAATTTCGCCCGCCGCACCCCGCGCCAGAGACCGGTTCCATGAACTGGTTTTGACAGAGGTCACCTTGATGTCCATACCTTCAAGGGCGCGCCGCACAAAAGAAACGCCAACGCCGTCAACCTCCGGGCCGGGTTCATTATACCAGACAAAGGGCGGATAACTTTCAGGGCCAGCCACGCGCACCTGCGTACAGACAGCGTCCTGCGCGGCACTCAAGGGCGCAACAACCAAGCAAAGCATGGCACTCAAGAGTGTATAACGGAATTGCCGCAATCTGCGGTGCATATGAACCTCACCATCCCCCATGAAGGGAAGTCTGCCACGTCAGCGCCGTGGCAGCAAGGTTTCAGGCTACTGTCATGGTATCAGCTATCCGCAAGCGCTGTCTCTATCAGCGTTACCGCCGCCGACCGTGCGGCTGCCACGATATCGGCGTTGCCTTCCATATAGGCTGAAATGACGGCCCCCTCCTTCAACAGGAAGAGCTGGGTTGCCAGTTCCTCAGGGTCGCGGGCACCGGCATCCTTTGCCAGATCGGTCAAATAACTGCGAACAAGGCGTTTATGTTCTGCCGCAACCTTACGTACGGGGTGCTCAGGGTCCGGATACTCGGATGAAGCCTTGATAAACATACAGCTGTTGAATTCATCGCTCTCTACCCACTCACGCAAGCTATCGAAGGATGCCAGAAGGCGGTCCTTTGCTTCCGTCGCCAATTCTTCGGTGCGCTTGGTCAACCGGGTATATAGCTCCCTATGGCGCCACTCAAGCGCCGCGAGGATAAGCTCGTCCTTGGTGCGAAAGTGATTATACATCGAGGTTTTGGATATACCTGTCACCGCAACCAAACGGTCCATACCGGTAGCGTGAAAGCCCTCGCGGTAAAAAATATCCTTCGCTTTTGCGACCAATTCATCACGTTTTGACGCGCTCATACGCGAGTCTCCTCATCAACATGTACTGATCAGTACATATAGCACAAACGCTTGGCCATGCACCACAATGCAATTTCCAATTTATTCTCAGTGACATAGCCACCGCTCACATATCTGTGTCTTTTGTGCGCTTGACTAACCAGTACCGATTAGTACATGTATCTGTACCGATCAGTACTTGTAATTCTCAACTCAACAGGATCACACCATGATGAAGCTTTACAATATGACACTTTCCGGCCACGCGCACCGTGTCGTCCTTGCCCTGTCCCTATTGGGGCTGGAGGCAGAGATGATCGAGGTTGACGTGCTCGGTGGCGAACAACGCAGCGATGCTTTTCGCGCCATCAACCCTGAAGGCAAGGTGCCGGTGCTGACCGACGGGGATGTCACAATTTACGAATCCACTGCAATTCTGACCTATCTGGCCGCCAAATATGATGACGGAACCTGGATGCCGCGCGACCCTGCCTTGCTGGCAGAAGTGCAAAAATGGTTCATCTGGTCCGCGAACGAGCTGGCGCCCGGTGCAGCACGCGCGCGTGTTATCAAAGTGTTTGGTGCGCCTTTTGACCTTGAGACCGCGCAGGAACTTGGCCGTACTTTCCTTAAGAAGCTCGACAGGTCATTGGATGGCAAACACTATCTGGTGGGTGAGCGCGCGACCTTCGCGGATGTTGCTATTTATAGCTATGTGGCCCACGCGCCTGAAGGCGGTCTGCCGCTTGAGCCCTACCCCAATGTGCAGGCGTGGATCAGCCGCATTGAGAAGCTGGACCGCTTCATCGCCATGCCAAAAACACCCGCTGTCGCAGCCTGAAGCGAGGACACCTTTGATGACCGAGCACAAAAGCCCATTCCACGAAGGTGAGCTGGCAATCCAGGGCATGCTCGGCATCGCTGACAAGGTGCACAAATATGCCTCACGCGGCATTCGCCCCTTCATGCCGGACCAGCACCGCGCGTTTTATGAAATGTTGCCGCATATATTTGTCGGTAGCCTTGATGCAGGCGGGAACCCGTGGGCGTCCATATTACACGGGGTGGCGGGCTTCATGTCCTCCCCGACCAGAACGCGGCTGGAGATAGGCGCGGCGGCGGACCCTGATGACCCGCTGTCCCTCAACATCCATGAAGGGGCCGAGGTTGGGCTGTTGGGCTTACAGTTTCACAGCAGGCGGCGAAACAGGGTGAACGGGCGTATCTCAAACGTTCGCGCCGGGGGTTTTTCACTTGAGGTAACGCAAAGCTTCGGCAACTGCCCCAAATATATTCAGAAGCGCGAAACATCTGAGGACCTGCCGGACGCGCTCAAGGCAGGCCGTGTTGAGCGCCGCACCAGCCTCACTGATAATGACGTGAAGCTGATCACCTCGGCTGACACTTTTTTCATCGCTTCCGCCGCAAACAATGTGGGCGAAGGGGCCGCCCGCGGGGTTGATGTCTCGCACCGCGGCGGCATGCCCGGCTTTGTCAAGGTATGCCCCGACGGCAACCTGTTGGTGCCGGATTTCTCTGGCAACCGGCATTTCAATACGCTCGGTAATATCCTTGAGACAGGCAAAGCAGGTTTGCTGTTCGTTGATTTTGAAGTGGGCCACCTGCTGCAGCTTACCGGCAGCGCTGGCATTCTCAAACTTGACGAAAGCCCTTATGCCTATGAGGGGGCGGAACGGTTCCTGCGCATCCGGCCCGAGCTTATTGTCAGCCGCATGAGCGCCCTGCCCTTCACGCTAGCGCATACAGAAACCTCGCCTTTCAACCTCCGCACAGGGGGCTGGGTAAAGCGCTAGGCTTTGAGGCCCTTTTCCCACTCGTAAGCGTGCTTCACGATGGTATCAAGATCGTCATAGGCCGCCTGCCAACCGAGGGATGTGCGCGCTTTGTCGGCCTTGGCCACCACCTTGGAGCTGTCGCCCGCGCGGCGCGGCTCCATCCGCACATCAAAATCCACACCCGTGACTTTCTTGACCGTCTCGATCACCTCAAGAACCGAGAAGCCGTGGCCATACCCACAGTTCATCGGGCCGCTTTCGCCCCCCTTATTGAGCCAATCAAGCGCCAGACGATGCGCCACCGCAAGGTCAGACACATGAATATAGTCACGCAGGCAGGTGCCGTCGGGCGTTTCATAGTCATCACCAAACACACTCAGGTGCGGGCGCCTGCCAAGGGCGGCCTGACACGCCACCTTGATGAGGTGCGTGGCGTTCGCGGTTGACTGGCCCGTGCGGCCTTTGGGGTCAGCCCCCGCCACGTTGAAGTAGCGGAGCGCTACATAGCTAAAGTCATGCGCTGCCGCCACGTCCCGCAGCATCAGCTCTGTCATCAGTTTTGAAGTGCCGTAGGGCGACAGCGGCTCAAGATGCGCATCCTCGCCAATGGGCACAACTTCCGGGTCGCCATAGACGGCAGCCGTAGATGAGAAGATGAATTTTTTAACCCCATGGCGCACACAGGCTTCAATCAGCGTGCGGCTGACGGCGGTGTTATTGCCATAATATTTGAGCGGGTTCTCAACCGATTCCGGCACCACGATAGACCCGGCAAAATGGATCACGGCGTCAATCGCGTGGCCTGTGAACACAGCATCAAGTGTGGCCGCGTCCCCCACATCACCTTCAATGAAGGTAGCTTCAGGCGCCACGGCAGAGCGAAACCCGGTAACCAGATTATCAAGCACCACAACCTCATGCCCCTTATCCACCAGTTCCAAGACCATGTGGCTGCCGATGTATCCTGCGCCGCCCGTTACCAAAATTGCCATTACCAGTTCCCTGTTTGCCTGCCTAAGGCTCAAGATCCATTGTTGATGTGCCGATGAAAAGCCCTGATGGCTCATCCTCAAAAGGCGCGTCAACGCGTTTAAGTGCAGCTACCATATGCGTGCGCGCACTTTCAAACGAATAGTTTTTCTCAATCAGCTGTTTGCCCTGCTGGCTCAGGCTGTTCCACCTTACGTCATCGCTATAAAGCACAGCTATGTCGTCAACCCAGGCTTCAACATCGCTTGCGACCAGACAATCACGGCCATGCTCAGCTCCGGTGCCCTCAACCGCGATGGGCGACAGGATAGAGGGAATGCCATGCGCCATGGCAGCCAACACCTTACCCTTGATGCCTGCGCCGCTTAGAAGCGGCGCAATGAACACCCGGTGGCGGTCATACACGTCTGCGACATCCTCGACAAAACCAACCACTTTCACATCATCCGCCGCCAAGGCTTGCACAGGCTCGCTTACGTTGCTGCCGTAGATATAAAGCACCACGCCCGGCATACGCTCACGCAACGCGGGCATCACCTCATTCACAAAATACTCCACCGCTTCCACATTTGGCGGATGCCGGTATCCGCCAAGGAAGGCAATGCCCTCACGACCTTCATAAGGCGGGGTCTGGGCAGCGGTATCCACAACCCACGGTGCTTGTGCAATTTTGGCTGCCGCAATGCCGTGTTCCACCAGCAGGCGCTGTTCCACATCGTTATAGCTGAGGCAGAGGTCAACGGCCTGGCATATAGCAAGCTCCGCATCGCGGGTTTGATGCGCCTTTGCTAGCGCTTCTTTATCGCCGGAGATAAGCGCCGCGCGTTCTTCCCTCAGAAAATGAAGGTCTGCGTTATTGAAAAGCACGCGTGCTTGCGGCGCATAAGCTCGCACCCCCGGCAGGCACAGATCGGCAATGTCATAACGGGTGATGTAAACCACATCAAACTCGGCGCCGCGCTCCTCCACAAATTCATCCACCGAAGTGTAATAAGGCGCATAAATCGCCTCTACGCCAATGCGCTGCAATTGGTCGGTATAGCGCCCGAGCCATTCCATATTGCTGGGTATGAAGGTCACCTTATAGCCAAGGGATTGCATCAGGCGTATTTCCTGAATGGCCGCATAGCTACCAGCATCAACATCCGTGCAAGGGAATTGATAGTCGATAAATAGCGCGCGCCTTGTCACGCCTTCATCTTTTGCCTGATCAGGGTCGTAACCCGGTTTTGGGCCGCGCACGAGCGCCGCTTCATGTCGCTTTAGAAACTTAGGCTGGTTAATGGCCTGGAACCGTTTGAGGCCACTTGACTTAACCTCGGTGCCATTTGAAATACCTTCAAAATGCACGACGGTAGAATGCGGTGCGTAAAGCGTTTTATACCCCTCGGCCCGAAGCGCAAAAGCGATGTCGGTGTCTTCATAATAGGCCGGGGCAAACACGTCCGAGAAACCACCCACATCATCCCACGCAGTGCGTGCCACCATGATCGCAGCACCGGAGCAATAGTGAACCGGGCGGGTGTAGTTGTAGCGCGGCTGCTGCGCGTTCCCCATGCGGCCATAGTTCCAGCCACTTGCGTCTGACCAGATGATACCGCCCGCTTCCTGTAGCTCCCCACCGGGGTAAATGAGCTTTGCACCCACAAGACCAACGCTTGAGAAATGATTGAAAGCAAACAACAGCTCATCAAGCCAACGGTAGGTTACTTCCGTATCATTATTGAGGAAAACAAGATGGTCGCCGCTGGCTGCCGCTGCACCCGCGTTGCAGGCATGCACAAAGCCTTTTGCTGCGCTGTGGCGTACAACCCTGATGCCCTCGACCATATTCTCGATCGTAGCCGTCTCGTCGCTCGAGCCGTCATCAACAACCACCACCTCAAATGTGGCTTCGTTGTAGGCGAACAGAAGGGCCGCAAGGCAGTTATAGGTGACCGCAAATTTATTATGGGCTGGCACAATGACCGAGACTTGCGGCTTAGCGGAAATCTTGAAGCTGAGCGGCCGGAACTCAGTGTTCTTCTCGAACCCACGGGAGATCACCTCATGGCACCAGCCAACTTGGGCGACACCTGCAGTACCAAGCGTGCTGGCCTGCTTCATCTGTGCCTCAAGCGACCGGTACCGCAGGCCTGCAATCGGGCTTAACTGTGTTTTAAACGGCGGATTTGATAGCTTGCGCAAGCGTTCATAGTCAACACCGTGGCCCGCCAGCGTCATCATTTCGTCAACCAGCACCTGCCCGTCAAAGGTTGAGATACGGATGTGATGCAGCTCGCCATCAAAACAGGTCTCATCCAGCTTGATGAAAGCCCGGCGCACCTTGTTATCGTCCACCTTCTGGGCAAAAACCGTGGTCTTTAGCTCACCGTCCACAGCCACATGCAGGCCAATAGCGCTCGGCCGTTTCACGTCGCCTATATAGGCGGCAATGTTCTTGTTATCCCTATGCCTGATGGTCAGAACCAACCGACGTGCATTGGTCTCAAGCTTCTCAGCAACAAGAGGGCGTGATGTAACGCGCGCCACTTGCCCTGTGGCTTTGCCGTTTGCCGTCAATGCCAATTGTTTTTCGCCCGGCGCATGCCGCCCCCATTCTCCGGGCACAAAAAGCACGGCATTCGGCCGCTGAAGAGCCTTCAGAAGCGAAAGCATGTCGCATGGTGGCGCTGTCCAACCCCGTGTTGGCGACCCGGCAACCATGTAGAACCGCAAAAACGAGAAAAACAGACATCCCTCTATGCCAGGTTCAATCAGGTCTGCTGCCAACGTCAGCCGCGCAAATTTGGCACCCTTTGGAGCCTTGGCGACCACTGCGTTGAGCTCATACCCGTTCTTATGCGTGCCGCCCTGCGGTAGCTGCGCCCGCCCGCCCGATATGGTCTCAATGATCGTCTTGGCCGCGCTCAGGAACTCCACCCGCAAGGTCGCGTCACAGGTCTCCGCGCCCATATGGCCGGAGAATACATAATCATGGCCGGCGAGAACGGGCAGCAGTTTACCATAGACAGGGTCTTCATAGGTGAGGGAAGCACTGGGCGCACCTGCGGCCACACGCGCATAGGCAACATTGGCATTTTCAAACTTGTGGTTATCGGAAAGGTTCACCCCTGATGAGGTTGCCTCATCCGCCAGCCAAAGCATCTTGCCAGATGCAAAATCACCGTCCTGCAGCAGGTTGAGACCCGCCAAAACATGCAGGGGATTGCTTTGGCGAAGGGTGATGCCCGGCGCACCTTCAATCTCCGCACTGAGCTTGCCCCTCGCGGCTTTATCCGCCACAACGACCATGCTCGCGCCCAGATTATAAAGTTCAGGTACCAAGGTGACCCCCCGTTTTAGCTCCACAGAGCCTGAGGTGTAGCAAACACATTTTTAATGTACAGCAGTTTTGCGTGAAAGATTAACGTCACGGTTACATCAAAGCTTTCGAGCGCCCACAGATGCGCGCTTGACTGCTGCTGGAAAGCTCGCGAAACTAGCTGCCAATCGACAACCCCAATATTTCAGGGTCAGGAATTAAGGCATGTTTTCAGGCATTTACCCCGTTGTTCTTTGTGGTGGCTCAGGCAGCCGGCTGTGGCCGCTGTCCCGCTCCGGCATGCCCAAGCAGTTCCTGCCTATCGCAGGTGACAAAAGCCTGCTCGTACAAGCGCTTGAGCGGGTATCGCCCCGCTACGGCTTTCATGAACCTATCATGATTGCCAATAACGAGCATCGCTTCCTGTTGTCCAAACAAGCTGAAGATGCAGGGCTTACGCTCGCTAAGATCCTGCTGGAGCCCGTGGGGCGTAACACGGCACCCGCGGTTATCATCGCCGCCCTGGAAGCACAGGCGCTTGACCCTGAAGCCAAAATACTGGTGCTGGCTGCGGACCATCTTATCGCAGACGTGCCCGCCTTCCATGAAGCGGTTGAGCGCGCATCTCGTGCTGCAGACGCTGGCGCCCTTACCTGCTTCGGCATCATGCCAACGGCGGCCGAGACAGGATATGGTTACATCAAGCCCGGCGAAATGCTTTCTGGCGCTGGCGGTGTGCATCATATTTCAAGCTTTAAGGAAAAACCGGATGCCGCAACTGCGCAGGCCTATCTCGCCTCCCGCCAGTATCTGTGGAACAGCGGCATGTTCCTGTTTCGCGCCGAGCGTTTTCTGGCTGAGGCCGAGCTTTATGTGCCAGACATGCTGAATGCCTGCAAAAAGGCCTACGCGGGCGTGAGCGAAGACCTTCAGTTTCACCGCTTGCCAGAGGCCGAGTTTGCCGCTGTACCTGCAAATTCGATCGATTATGCCGTGATGGAGAAAACCAAACACGCTGCCGTGGTGCCGTGCAGCATTGGTTGGTCTGACCTCGGCAGCTTCTCTGCCCTCTTTGAAGCGGGGGAGAAAGACGCGCGCGATAACGTCACCCACGGTGATGTGACGCTCCTCAATTCCTCCGACTGTTACGTTTACGCCGACAAAAAGCTTATTGCCGCAACCGACATTTCCAATTTGGTGATTGTTGCGACCGATGACGCGGTGATGATTGCCCCCAAAGACAAGGACCAGAACGTCAAACACATCGTTGATGCGTTGAAGGGCGGCGGGCGTGATGAAGCAAAACTGCATACCACGGTTTATCGCCCTTGGGGGTTTTACACATCCCTCGCCATCAACACGCGTTTTCAGGCGAAGGAGCTTTGCGTGTATCCGGGCAAGCGCTTGTCGCTACAGTCCCACAACCGGCGCGCCGAACATTGGGTGGTTATTGAAGGCGAAGCAACGGTTACCCGCAACGATGATATCCTGACCCTTAACGCAAACGAATCTGTCTTCCTGCCCATTGGCACCCGCCATAGGCTGGAGAACAAGGGTGATACGCTGCTGCGTCTCGTTGAAGTGCAAACGGGGGACTATTTTGGGGAGGATGACATCGTGCGTTATGAGGATGACTTCAAGCGGATTTGAGCCAGAGCCGCACCCCAAACTATGCCACAGTCGCGCCGCACATTAGCGCACACTTTCGCCACAGCTACAGCACAAAATCCTCGCGGTGAAGCGCCAGGTTACGGTTGAAATAACGGTCAATTTCCGTGTCCGTCCCCCATTTGGCCTTGAGCGCTGCAGCTTCCCCGAGATAGCGTTCCCGCTTCGCGCCCTTCAGGTCTTTCCCGCGTGATTTGCTCTCATAGTGATAGAGCACCGCATGGGGGTGATAGATGTTGTGATAGCCCGCTGCCTGCAGTTTCAGGCATAGATCCACATCATTGAACGCTACCCGGAAGACGGTTTCATCCAGCCCGCCAACCTCAAAAAACTTGTCTTTGTGCACGATTAGGCATGCAGCCGTTACTGCGCTCACATATTGGCTCAGGTGCGCCCGGTAAAAATACCCCGGGTCATTGGCTTTGAGGAAACGGTGGCCATGGCCCGCAAGCCCGCCCATGCCCGTGTATACACCCGCATGCTGGATACGTCCGTCGCTATAAAGAAGCTTGGCACCCACAGCGCCTGCATCTTCGCGGATAGCCTGCCCCATCAGCTCCTCAAGCCACTCAGGCGTGATCACTTCGGTGTCGTTATTGATGAGGCCAATATAGCTGCCCCTGGCTTCGCGGGCGGCAAAATTATTGATGGCGGAATAGTTGAAAACGCCGGGGTAATCCAGCACCCTGACCTTGGCGTTCCGGCCAATATTTTCAAGAAAACGGTGCGTTGCAGGCTTCTGGCTATCGTTGTTCACGATCAGGATTTCATAGTTCTTGTAGCGCGTTTTCGCCAGAATGCTGCGCACACAGTTTCGGGTCAGGCGGCGCATATCCCGAGTTGGGATAATAAGCGACACCAGCGGCTCGCCTGGTCCCAGAGGGCGGCTAAGGCGTATGTGCCCAAAGCTGCCCGCAATGACGGCGGCGTCCGAGGCAGGCATGCAGCTTTCAAGCGCTTTTCCGTGGTCAACACCCCGCACTGACGGCCGCACCACATCAGGCCCCACAAAACGCCGAACATAGCGGTGATAGAGCACATGCGGCACGTGACTGACATCATCACGTTCAAGGATGCTACCCAATCGCAGGAGAAGCTCATACCGTCCTTGTGCATCCGCCTGGAAGCGCGTGCCTTCCGGCAAGCGTTCAGCCTTCACAAAACACATGCCGCCAATATAATCACATGACAGCAATAGCTCATGGTTCCAGTGCGGCTTGAAATGCGAATGCCTGCGCATGCCTTTATGGTTGATCTGGTCTTCGTCGGTATAGATAAGTGCTGCACCGGTTTCAGCCACGACCGCACACTCAAACAGCGCGTGTTCGGCCAACAGGTCGCCGGGGCTTAGCCAACCCAGATAGCCCTGCTTCGTCAATTCTTCTGGCATCACCTCATGGGAGCAGATACGCGCGTCGCTGAACTGCTCATTTGCTTCCGCCCCAATGAGAACCAGTTCCCAGTGTGGGTATAACTGCGCCTTGAGCGAAGCAACTGTCCGCGCGACAAAGGGCCGGTCTTCTGCGGTGCGCACCTCACAGAAAACTCTGAAAACAAGTGTCTTATCAGATAGTTGAGATACAGAATTTTTGATTTCTTCGCGCCGTTCTTCGCTCAGCTCAGCGTTTTTCTGCAGCCATTTTTCATAGCGGTAGCGCTCATCTTCGATCAGGATTGAGAAACGATTGTGCGCACGCAGGCGCTTGCCCAGCAACAACCAAAAGAGCGCAACAAGACTTCGTACAGGATGAAGGATCGCCGCCCTGAGCCAAAGATAAAGCAGCCTCACCCTTGTTTCCTTATGAAAATTTCCTGCCAGAATGCCTGTTGCACAGCCACGTCGTTCTTCTCTTCAAAATAGCGTTTTGCCCCGCCATATACTTTGGCCATTTGCCCAGGCGCGCTTAGTATTTTCACGAGGCGCGCTTGCCAGTCGGCAGCGGCGTCCTCCGCCAGAAAAGCGTTATCGCCATGCACAAGGCCATGGGCTTTGCCCCATTCAGCGCTGTACATAGCCGGGCAACCGGCAAGAGTATACTCTAAAATCTTGTTCACCGAACGCGCCGCGTTAAAGGGCGTATTGATCAGCGGATAAAGCCCGAGATGGAAGCGGAACGACGGCATCGCGCGTTTGTACCCCGCCCATGTTTTCAGCTTGCGGCGGTGCACGTGTGGGTGCTCGTCCAGATGCCCCATAAGCGGTTCATTGCCAAAATAGTGGAAGTGCACGTTGGGGAACCGCTTGAGAGTAGCACCTATAACTGGTCGTAAAAATTCAAATCCCGCGCCGTGACTTCCTGTGCCCAAATGCACAAGGTCGGTCACACCACCAAGGTTTGCAGGCTGAGCCTCCGTGCGCGGTGCACCGCTCCAGACAGGGGAAAGCACATGAACCTTGGCCTCGGTTTCCAGCTTTTCGGCGATAACTGGTGAGCTGGTCACTATATGCGTGGCGCACGCCATCATCGCGGCATATGTGCCATTTTTCAGTGTCTCTAGTCGCTCCCGGTATCCGCTCGGCAGGGTCTCATCACCGATGGCGGTCAAGTCATCATCGATGAGATAGATAACCTCCCCGCCCTTTTGTTGGTGCGAGAGCACACGTTTGATCACGGCCTCCCGGTCGCGCCGAACCACGAGGTATTTATCGCCAGACCGGAAGGTATTGGCCCCGAGACGTTCAATAGGCCCGCTTCGCCACGGCTTGGAAACCATGTGCGCGCAGGCGTTCAGAAAATAGAGATCAGTGGTGGGGATAGGCGCGTAGGTAAACACTATTTCTTCCTCACATGGCTCTCAGGCTCAGGTGGCACCACATCGATGCCATACCTTGATTATACGCCGGACCACCATCCACAGGCGAAAGGGATGGTATTTCTGGCAAAAACCCTCTGATCAGCCTTTGTAAACCGGTTATTCTTGGTTATACAAGCGGGGCAATTCATTTAAGGAAAAGCGGCTTATTCATGAAGATCGAAGACACCAAAATTCCGGATGTCAAACTTATCACGCCCAAACGTTTCGGAGACGATCGCGGTTTCTTCTCTGAAACCTTCAACCAGCGCCTTTTTGACGACGCTGTGCCCGGCCAGACCTTTGTGCAGGACAACCACTCCCTCTCACGTGAGGTTGGTGTATTGCGCGGTTTGCATTTCCAGCACCCGCCTTTTGCACAAGGCAAACTGGTGCGGGTGATCAAGGGTTCTGCGCTTGACGTTGCGGTTGATATCCGCAAAGGGTCCCCAACATTTGGCCAGCATGTGGTGGCGGAGCTGAGCGAGGAAAACTGGCAGCAGCTTTGGGTGCCCTCGGGTTTTGCGCACGCCTTCTGTACGCTTGAGCCCGATACGATCTTCTTTTACAAGGTAAGCAATTTCTATTCACCCGAGCATGATGCAGGCATCGCGTTTGATGACCCTGATCTGGCCATTAATTGGCCTGTTACGCGGGAAACGGTAACCCTTTCCGGCAAGGACAAAGTTTTGCCACGGCTGAAAGATATCGATAGCCCGTTCATATACGGCGAAAATTGTTAAGGACATTTGGGGCATGAAAATCATTGTAACCGGCGGTGCCGGTTTTATCGGGTCTGCGGTATGCCGCCACCTGGTGCAGAACCTGAAACATACAGTCATCAACCTCGATAAGCTCACTTACGCTGGCAATCTCGCCAGCCTGAAGGAAGTTGAAGACAGCCCGCTCTATCACTTTGAAGAAGCGGATGTTTGTGACCGCGCCGCCCTTGACCGCATTTTCAAGAAATACCAGCCGGACGGTGTGATGCACTTGGCGGCGGAAAGCCATGTGGACCGCTCCATCACCGGTGCGGCAGACTTTATCCAGACCAATATTGTCGGCACCTTTGTGCTTCTGGAAGCAGCGCGCGACTATTGGAAGGCCCTGCCAGACGACGCGAAAGCAGCTTTCCGCTTTTTGCATGTTTCCACCGATGAAGTTTACGGCTCCCTTGGCGCGGAAGGCCTGTTTGAAGAAACAACACCGTATGACCCAAGCTCGCCCTATTCGGCGTCCAAAGCATCGGCGGATCATCTGGCCAACGCGTGGTTCGAGACCTACGGTCTGCCGGTTGTTATCTCTAACTGCTCCAACAACTATGGCCCATATCACTTCCCGGAAAAACTTATCCCGCTTGTGGCGCTTAATGCGCTCGACGGTAAGGACTTGCCTGTTTATGGCGACGGTTCCAACGTGCGGGACTGGCTTTATGTTGAAGACCACGCAAAAGCACTTTTCACCATAATGGTAAAGGGGCGCTTGGGCGAAAAATACAATGTTGGTGGCCGCAATGAGCGCACCAACCTGCATGTAGTGGAAACCATTTGCGATATTCTGGACGAGCTGCGGCCATCCAACCGGCCACGCCGGGAGCTGATCACTTTTGTCACCGACCGGCCAGGCCACGATGCGCGCTATGCCATTGATGCCACCAAGCTCGAAAATGAGCTCGGTTGGCGCGCCAAAGAAAATTTTGAGAGCGGCATCCGCAAAACCGTTGAGTGGTATCTGGAGAATGAGTGGTGGTGGGGGCCGCTGCGGGACGTGGCTGGTGAACGCCGCGGCTTGTTGAAGAAGTAGGCGGAGCAACGCAGGATCATGCGGGTATTTGTTGCAGGAAAATCGGGTCAACTCGCAAGGGCGCTTGTTCAGCTGAACGGGCAAGCTGCAGGCTCCAGCACGTTGGAGATTTCCTGCTTCGGGCGACCGGATTTTGATCTGGCCTCGCTTGAAAATGCCCACAGCACCATAGCTGCCTTCAAGCCCGACGCCATCATCAACGCGGCGGCCTATACGGCCGTTGATGCCGCTGAGGACGACGAAGAGAACGCCTTTCTCATCAATGCCGTTGGGGCTGAGAATCTCGCGAAAACTGCTGCGACCCTTAATGTGCCTTTCTTGCATGTCTCAACCGACTATGTCTTTGATGGTGAGAAAGACGGGCCTTATACGGAACAGGATGCACCAAACCCGCAAGGCGCCTATGGGCGCAGCAAACTTGAGGGTGAAGTACGGGTAATGATCGCGAACCCACGTTCTCTCATCTTCCGCACAGCGTGGGTTTACAGCCCGTTTGGCAAAAACTTCGTCAAAACCATGCTGGGCTTAGCTGAAAAGCGCGATGAGCTGGGTGTTGTGGCCGACCAGGTCGGCAACCCGACCTACGCGCCGGATATCGCCGCTGCACTTCTGGCCATATGCCACGGCTTGACGGAAACACCAAACCCGGGGCCGCTCGCCGGTCTCTACCATTTGGCTGGCACTGGCACCACAAGCTGGCACGGCTTCGCGGAAAAAGCCTTTGAGCTGGGTGCTCATTATGGCCATCCGGTACCGCGCGTGGGTGAACTGACAACAGCTGAGTACCCAACGGCGGCAAAACGGCCCGCCAACAGCAGGCTTGATTGCAGTAAACTAAGAGATATCTTTGGCATAACACTGCCGCACTGGCACCACAGCCTTGAACGCTGCGTGACCACATTGCTGGCAGATAAATAGAAACAACAGATAAGGGAACGTTCATGAAAGGCATTATTCTGGCAGGTGGGCTTGGCACACGCCTCTATCCCATCACCAAGTCGCTCAGCAAGCAGCTGTTGCCGATCTATGACAAACCTCTTGTGTATTATCCGCTGACCACGTTGATGCTCGCTGATATCAGGGAAATCCTGATCATCTCCACCCCGCATCACCTGCCACTATACCAGGACCTTTTAGGGGATGGCAGCCAGTGGGGCATTGAGCTAAAATATGTTGCGCAGCCTGAACCTAAGGGACTCGCGCAAGCATTCCTCCTGGACCCTGGCTTCATCGGCAACTCACCCTGTGCACTGGCGCTCGGTGATAATGTTTTCTACGCGGCGGGCTTTACAGAGCATTTGCAGCGCGCAGGGCGGGTAAAGGAAGGGGCTTATGTGTTCGCTTACCCAGTTGGCGATCCAAGTTCTTTTGGTGTGGTTGAGATGAGCCCGGAGGGCAAAGCCCTCTCCATTGAAGAGAAGCCCAAGCAGCCCAAAAGTAATCTGGCAGTGACCGGCCTCTATTTCTATGACAAGCAAGTTGTTGACATCGCGAAGAATGTGGAGCCGAGCGCTCGTGGCGAGCTTGAAATCACCAGCGTTAACGACGCCTACCTCAAACAAGGCACCCTTAATGTGATCAAGCTGCAGCGCGGCACCGCCTGGCTTGATACCGGTACGGTGGATGCCATGCTGGCCGCCAGCAACTTCGTACAGACGATTGAAGAGCGTCAAGGCCTCAAGATCGCATGCCCTGAGGAAGTGGCGTGGCGCAAAGGCTTTATCAGCGCGGACGCGCTCGGTGCGCTGGCTCGGTCCTACAAGAACAGCTACGGGAAGTATCTCGCCAAGCTTTTGAAAGAATACCCCTGATAGAGTGGACCGGAATTCTCTGCCTAAACATCAGAGAAATATAGTGCAAAAGACCCCGGCTAAGATTTAGCTGGGGTCTTTTTTGTCTAGAACCCCTGCGGACGGCTCTTTCGCTAAGCTAGTGCTAGCCATCAAGTATTCGGTAGCAGCGAGCCGTACGATTTGAACCCTGCCTACAGACCCCTGTCTCATCGTAGCCTGCGTCTTTTGATACAAAGCAAAAAGCGGGATGGTGGCTTGGGATAGGTCGTGGGGATAGGGATTTGGCGCTGATTAGCCTGGGATGGGTGATGTGCAAATAAAAAGGAGGGAGCCTTTTGGGCTCCCTCCAGTGTCTTAGTGCTTTAATAGTTCAGCTTAGCCGAAGTCGATGTCAGCTGAGTTCAGCTCGGCAACCGTGATACCCACGATGAAGACGCTGCCGCCATCACCGGTTTGGATCAACACGCCGGTTTCGCCATCAAGCGTTGATACCTGAGCATCAAGGTCCGCAAACTCACTTGCATCAGCGCCATCGAGATCGAGCGAGTCTTCGTCAACGTTGAAGTCGTAGATCACATCGAAGCCATGGTCGTCGCCGTCGAAGACAAATGTGTCTGCGCCGTCGCCACCCCAGAGTGAGTCATTACCTTCGTCACCTGAGCCACCGTTGATCGTGTCGACACCAGCACCACCTGTGATGCTGTCATCACCGTCACCACCGTCGATGTCATCGTTGCCTTCGCCACCGCTAAGGGTGTCATCACCAGCGCCGCCATCAAGAACGTCGTTGCCGTACTCACCGGAGAGGTCATCATCACCGTTCGAGCCGCCTTCAAGCGTATCAGCGCCAGCACCACCTGTGATCACGTCATCATCAGCGCCACCGTCAACATAGTCGTTGCCGTAGCCACCAACGATGCTGTCTTCACCAGCGCCGCCTTCAATGTTGTCTTCGTTGTTGCCGCCGTAGATGCTGTCATCACCAGCGCCACCGGTCAGGCTATCTGCACCGGAACCACCGTAGATTTCATCATCGCCAGCACCACCGCCGAGCGTATCAGCACCAGAGTCTTTACCGCCGTAGATCACGTCGTCGCCTGCGCCGCCGTCAACTGTATCAGCGCCGTCACCGGAACCAATACGGTCATCGCCGTTACCGCCTTCAATCGTGTCTGCGCCAGAGCCACCCCAAGCAGAGCCGTCACCAGCTGTGCTGTCAGTGTTGGAGACTGTGATGTCGTCGTTACCGTCGCCACCGAAGATCGTGTTAGCACCAGCACCGCCGTCGATCGTGTCGTTGCCGTCGCCGCCACCAATGGTGTCGTCGCCTGCATCGCCGGAAAGGTCGTCGTTACCGTCGCCGCCCCAAAGGCTGTCATCGCCTGCGCCACCCATAAGGCTGTCGTCGCCGTCTTCACCCTTCAGGATGTCGTTACCTGCTGCGCCAGACATGGTGTCGTTGCCGCCACGGCCGAGGAAACGGTCCGCGCCTGCACCACCAGCAAATGTCTCTGCATCGTCATCACCTTTGATGGTGCCGCCGAGAGAATCTGCGTTGAACGTCATGTCTTCGACAACAGATGTGTCAACTGTCAGTGTCAACGTACCGTCATCTTGATCTTCGTTCATTTGGGTCAACGTGATGTCAAAGTCACCGTCAACGTTTGCGTTTTCGTTCGCAAGCGAAGCCGCAGCCGTGAAATCAACTGTATCAAGGTTGCCGTCACTGTCAGCATCCCAAACAGTCACAACACCGTTGCCAACGTCGACGGTGTCGCCGTTGCTGTCTACTGCCGTACCGTCAATCGCGGTAATGCCGTATACATAGTCGGTGTCGTCTACGTTGGAGAGCGCCTGACCGTCTGCATCCCAAACAAGAATGCTACCGTTGTCTGTAACGTCCGTGTTACCGAAAGACGCACCAGCAACCGTATCCATGTCTTCGCCAACGGTGAAGATAACATCTTCGTCGTCAGTCAGGTCGATCGTGACGTTGTCAGCTTCGATGATCTCAACGTTGTCAAGCGTGTTGACACTGTCATCACCCCCATCAACATCATAGTTCGCGCCACCGAGCGAGCTAGTACCAAGATCGTCAACCTCATCAATGTCGCCATCAATCACAAAGGTGTCTGTACCTGCACCGCCGTCAACATTGTCAGCACCGTTGCCGTCGATGATACGGTCGTTACCTGCGCCAGCGTCGATCTCGTCGTCGCCGTTGCCGTCAGAGATCGTATCGTTGCCTGCACCGCCAGTGATCGTGTCTGCGCCGATACCGCCATCAATGCTGTCTGCATTGTTGCCGCCATCAAGAACATCCGCGCCGTCACCGCCAGTAATCGTGTCGTCGCCGTCGCCGCCAACAACGCTGTCGTTATCGTCGCCGCCGGAAAGCATGTCGCCGCCAGCACCGCCAGAAAGCGTGTCTGCGCCTTCTTCACCAAAAAGAGAATCCGCGCCGTCACCACCAGAAAGCTGATCGTCACCGGCGTCGCCGTAGTAAATGTCGTCGTCCAGTGTACCGTTGATTACATCATCACCGAGTGTACCGAACTGGGTATTCGTAGCCATAGTGTTCCTCCTAAAAGCACCAAGAGAATTTGTTTGTCAGGCACCTGAGCATGCCCTTCGTCCCTCGTTAACTAAAATAATTACATGTTGTCAACTACGCACTTCTCTGCACGTTGCCTTTTCAACTGCGGCCATACTAATGGCAGAAATTTCGGAACACAATCCAAAAAAAACAAGAAATTACACACTTTTTCGCTTCAAGGGACATAATCACACACAAACTGGCAGCCGAATCCCACGTTCCTGTTGCTTTGGAAGGACCCACACCTTGCGTTAGGCCAAAGCGTGGTCAGTTTAAAAAATGCACTTCTTTTAGGTTTAACGGGCAGTTATAAGCGTCGGAAAGACCATATATGCTGCTCAATTGATGTTGCGTGCGCTTTGAGAGCAAGATATACGCCGAACAGATCAATGATGAAATTCAGACAATACTCAACAGATGGAGTTCTGCGTGCAGGACAACTGGAAAATTAAGTGCCTTGTGCCAGACTTGCCTTCTGCGGAGGATGTACTGCCCTATCTGAAACGAGTAGATCAGAACCGTTGGTATTCCAATTTTGGTCCGCTGGTGCGTGAATTTGAACACACCATGGCCAGCATGTTCAAAGAAGCATCGCCTGCCCTGGCAGCCACGCGCGCCGAGAGAACCAATGTCGCGACTTTTTCGTCTGCCACCACAGCACTTGAGCTGATGTTGCGCGCGTCCGGCTTGAAAAAGCCCGCGCGCATACTAACACCGGCGCTCACTTTCTCGGCAACTGCTGCTTCAATCGAAATAACCGGGCACACCCCGGTTTTCTGTGATGTCGACTCAGACAACTGGTGTCTGACACCCGAAATCGCAAAACGGATTTCGGAAAAGTACCAGATTGACGCCGTGCTGCCGGTTGCCATCTATGGCTACCCGATTGAACTGGACACCTGGGCGGAGTTTCAACGCGATACCGGCATTCGCGTTTTTATCGATGCTGCAGCCGCCCTTGGTAACCAGTTGATACACCCTGATATTCCAATCTGCTTTAGCCTACATGCCACCAAGCCCTTCGGCATTGGTGAGGGAGGCCTGCTTGTTGCTTCAGATCAGTTGGTAGAGCGGGCACGCAACCTATCCAACTTCGCATTTTGCGATGGCACGAGCCGTGAAGTTGGCACAAATGCAAAACTGGCCGAGGTTCTGGCGGCCTACGGTCTGGCCCAGATTACACGATTCCCTGAAGTGCAAGCGCGGCGCAAACAGGTACTCGACCAGTACATTGCTCTTCTGGGTGAGGAGCATTTCCATCCGCTCACAAAAGACTATGTCCCCGGCACTCTGCTAATTGATGCGCCAGGCAAGGCGGCCGCACTGGAACGCGCGCTGAGCGACGCCCGTATCCAGACCAGAAAGTGGTATTTCCCTCCTTTGAACGAACATATCGCTTTTCAGTCTGCTGAGATCATCCGGGGCGATGACGGTACGCTCCTGCCACACATTGATGACCTGAAGAACAGACTCATTGGCTTGCCCTTCCACGCTTTTCTCACCGAGAGCGACCTGCAAGAGATCGCTTCCGTGGTCAGCAAGGTTCTTGAAAGCTAGATTTTCTGCAAACAGCGCGCTAGAACCACTTAACCATCAGAAACCCTGGCGACAACTATCCGATATCTTGGAAGAATTATACCGTGCCCAATAAACTGTTACAGGAAATTGAAACGGCCGTGCGCAAACGCACATATGCCGAAGTGGTTGACCCGCTATCGAAACTTCTGGGCATCATTGAAGCTGGCAAACACAACTTTGGTGGCGATCAAGGCATGTTTGATGTTGTGGGAGAGAGAACGGCGACGCGCATAGCCAGCGCTGTGACAACTCTATTGATGGACCCTGACTATCAGCTCACATCAAGCATGATGTTAACCCTGAACAAATATAAGAGGGCATTGGCGCAGGCTTTCGAAGTCAGCGGATACCGGGGCACTGATCACCTCACGACCGTTTTTGGTACCGAGCGCAACGGCCAGAAGACCTACAAAATTTCGGAGCTCTACAAACTTTTCGCGGGTATCTCGATCAATTCAATGACCGAAACCTTGTTTAACGCTCTCCTGAAGTTAGACCCGGCCGCCAGCTTGCCTGTGGTGATCGGCTTTCTATCCGAGCAGATGATTTACTCCCAAAGGGCTGAGATAATTCGAGGGAAACTTCTCTCAATGTCGGATCATTGGAAAAACGTAAAAGCAAACTCGCTCACTGTTTTTGCTATGGGGCCGCCTTACATGGGCTGCTCCTATGCGGAGGCGCCCCATAAACACGACTTTAAATATTGCATGAACGCTCACGTCCGCAGGTGGGCGACTAATCAAAAAATCGCGGACCGGAAACTTCCCGCTACCAGGCCTGTCAAAAAACGACCCAAGCTGCTTATCTTCGCGGAACTGTATAACTCGGCGCATGCCATGCACAGGTGTTATGGTCCGTCTATTCGCTCGCTCAAAAAGCATTTTGACACTGTCTTGATGATGGCGGACACCAAAGCCAATGAGGAACTGGCATCGCTGGCGCATGAGGTAGAAACTTTTTCATTCAAGCACCCAGAAGCATTAAAGATTATCAATAAAATCATCGCACACCAACCTGATGTCATATACCTGCCAAGTGTTGGCATGCGGTTCTCCAGCATCCTCTTGTCAAACCTACGGCTTGCACCAATCCAGATCATGACCATCGGCCACCCGGCAACAACACGTTCCGATAAAATGGATTATGTCATTCTGCCGGATGAATTAATGCAGAACGAGAATACTTTCTCCGAAAAGATCATGCTGCGGCCAACCAAACCATATTTCACACACAGGCACGACGCGGCCGATGTTGCGCCGGACATTCGCCTTGACCCTGACGTGGTGCGTATCGCCATCCCTGCGTGGTCTCGTAAGATTACACCAACATTCCTGAATGCCTGTCGCCGCATTCGTGACCTCGCGACAAAGCCGGTTGAATTTTGGTTTTTCCCTAATGCTTCCGGCGCATTACATCATGCACTTGTACGCCGGTTTGGCAGCATTATGCCGCACGACAAGGTTCTACCGCGCAAAAGCTACAACCAATATATTGAGGACCTGAATCAGTGTGATATTTTCCTCAGCTCCTTCCCCTTTGGCGCAACAAACGGCATCGTTGACGCGGCGCTCCAAGGCCTGCCAATCGTTAACATGACAGGGGATGAAGCCCACACAGCCAATGACGCGTCATTGGTTGCGCATTTGGCTCAGCCAGAATGGCTTACCACCCATAATGTGGACGAATATGTGAGAGCCGTGGTGCGGCTTGTGGATGACCCAGGCCTCAGGGTGCAGATCAGCAGGAATATCCTTTCCAATGACCCCGAGAAGGCTTTCTTCGTGGAAGATGACGAAGATTCCTGGGAATTTGGTGAAATCGCAAATTACATTTATCGTCACCATGAAGATATACAGGCGAGCGATAAGAAGGTCTGGCAATTTGAAGAGATGGTGCCCGAGGGCGCAAGGAAATAGCCGCCATCATATCAAACCGCCAGTTGGGGAAAATATGTGAAACATCTGGTGATCATAGGGTCGGGCCGACATGCCGCAGTGGTGCAGGATTGCGCGCCCAAAGGTAGCTTCACCCTTCTTGGCCATGTTTGTGACCATAACCCCAAGGGAAGCGCATGTGGCAACCTGAGCGTGCTTGGCCCCTTGAGCATACTCCCGGATCTCATGGACCAGTTCGGTGACCTGTGTGGCGTAATCGGCGTGGGCAACAACAGCTACCGCATCGACATCGCCAACACTATTGAGCAGATGTTACCCAGCTTTAAATGGGTAAGCGTTACCCACGAAAGTGCGATCGTATCCAGCAGTGCCGTAATAGAACCCGGCGCGGTGCTTATGCCCGGCACAATCGTGAACACAGGCACCCGCATCGGCCGTCATGCACTCATCAACACAGGCTCGATCATTGAGCATGACAATGTTATAGAGAGTTTCGCGAGTACAGGCTCCAGAGCCACCACCGGCGGCAACGTTCGCTTGGGCAGAGCCAGCCACCTCGGTATCGGCGCTACCGTACGGCAGGACATAACCATAGGGAACAGCGTGGTCGTAGGCGGGCAGTCTTTCGTGTGCAGTGATCTGGAAGATGGCGGGCTTTATTACGGCGTACCTGCCAAAAAAATACGTAATCGCATCCCTGACGATCAATATCTGTAGCGAAGGCTAGCGCAGGAACAATTCCTGCATTATCCCACCCTGCAGCGCAGGGATCGCATCAGGAGCAAAAACCGCGCAAGCCGAATTGGCAGCAACATCCAGCCTTTCTTTATACGCATCATCAACAAAAATTGCCCGCGCATCTGGCGGGATATGAGACGCCTTGCTGCTACCGTCTGTGATCCAGACCATCTGCGAAAACAGGGCGGGATCAATACCAAACTCCGCCAACGTGATCCCGGGTTCCCGGTAATGCCGTGTGATAAGCGTGACCGGTTTTTTGTTCTCTCTGCACCGCTGAAGGAAGCTGATTGCTTCCGGGTTCACCTGCCCATGAATAATAAGGGTGTCATCAAGGTCAAAAAACACCCTGTCGTGCTCCGGGGATGCGCTCACATGCACACCAGCCTCATCAAATAACGCTGAGCATGGCAGGTCTTTTTGCAGCAAAAAACCAATATCATGGCCCATGACCTCAAACAGCATAAGTGCCGGGAAGTTCGCTCCTCGCAAACGACTGAGTGAGGCGCCATCGAGCCCACTCAGGTTTAAGCTGGCAAGCCGAAGCTCACCGCCATCCACTTTAGTTGCCCGGAAATACCAGCCCCCCCTAGGCTTGTAGCGGACATTAAGGACATCCGCGAGCATCTCAACTTCATACGGCGCCTTCAACACAGGCGTTACCCGCAGGGCAGCCTCGGCCTGTTGGACAAGTTGAACAAGCCGGTATCGCAGGTCACCTGAAAAATCCGTGTAACAATCCACCAGGTAGTCGTGATCGCCCTGCCCCGTATTGGAGCCTGATACCAAGCTTCTTACCGCCGTAAGCGCATCCCGGCTGGGCGCCAGTATTTTTGGGTTATATCCCTGCTCTTTCAGGTAGTGCGGAATCTCCCCCGCGCCTGATGGCGCAAAAACAACATCTACGGCATGGTCATATAAAAATTCATAAAGCTCACCCTCAGGCATCCCCCCGCCGGAGGCCGGGACCAGATTAACGGACTTCTCATATCGCAGCGCATGAGAAAGCCGCACTGCTGCGGCGGGGTCTGACTGATCAATATAAACATTCAAGCGTTTCAGCACAGTGCACACACCTTTTGGCCCACGTGCGGCGCATATGACCAACAGACGCCCGCTTGACTTTGCCGGACCAGTTGGCGGATAAGAAATGCCATGATAAAAGCCTCGCGCATAACCAAAAAATCAATAGTGATCATAAGCCGTTACCGCGGCCGGACACCAGCCTTGAAAGCATAGATGATGCGCAAGAAATTATCTTTATGGCGAAGACGGCGGGATGAGGTTGCGGTTGCACGGCAAAACTTCGATGAAGCTTTCTATCTCGTGCAGTGCCCGGATGTGGCAAAAAGCGGCGAGTCTGCCTTCAAACATTTTATGAAAACCGGCTGGCGCGAAGGCCTTGACCCCGCGCCCTGGTTTTCGGTGAAGGCCTACCTGAACGCCTACCCGGACATCAAAAAGGCCGACCTCAACCCTTTTGTGCATTATCTGACCCAAGGAAAAAAAGAGCAACGGCCGCTGCCTGGCACGTCTGATACAGTTGCTCCGCCCCCCGCGAATGCGCAAGGGGAACGAGAGCGGATTGAGGCTTCAAGCTATTTTGACGCCACCTATTATGCAGCGCTGAAGCCGCCCCTGCCGCCGGGCACAGACCCGTTGCAACATTTTATGGAACGCGGGTGGCGAGATGGCCGCAGGCCATCGCTCCTGTTTGATATTAAAGAGTTTGACCGCCAGATAGGCAATCGCCGCAATGAAGCTGTAAATCCCATCCTTGACCTGCTGGACAGTGGCCTGGAAGGCACCATACGCCTGAACCGGCTTGGCCTGAGGAAAGCACAAGAGGCGACTGCCCCCACAGATAAAGAATGGCTAGACGTTAAGCCGCTTGACCCGGACGGTGGTGCCGCAACAGTTGATATCATTGTGCCGGTATACCGGGGTTATGGTGACACGCTACGCTGCCTCTATTCAGTACTAAGTGCGGGTACCGAACACGCCGCTGAGTTGATTGTGATTGACGATTACAGCCCCGAGCCTGAGCTGTCTGCAAAACTGGAGCGACTAGCAGCAAAGGGGCTTTTCACCCTGCTTCGTAACGATGAAAACCTCGGGTTTGTTGGCACCGTCAATCGCGGTATGGCCTTAAATGCCGAGCGCGATGTTGTGCTTTTGAATGCGGATACCGAGGTTTACGGCGACTGGCTTGACCGCCTGCTTGCGCATGCAGATACCCACGCAGACATCGCCACAATCACACCCCTTTCCAATAACGCGACAATCTGCAGCTATCCGGAAACGCTCAAGAACAATAATTTCGAGATTGAGTGCTCCGGCACCAGCCTAAACGAAGCAGCCTATGCCGCTAACAAAGGCCAGCTCACGGACGTGCCCACAGGCGTTGGATTTTGCTTCTACATTCGCCGTAAAGCACTGGATGAGGTCGGCCTGTTCGACGAAGCTGCCTTTGCAAAAGGCTATGGCGAGGAAAACGATTTCTGTGTGCGCGTGGCCGGTGCAGGCTGGCGCAACGTGCTGGCCTTTGATGTGTTTGTGAAACACCGGGGCGAGGTTTCTTTTGCGGCTGACGCCCCTCTCTCACAACAGAAGGGCCTGCAGGCAGTTTTGAAAAAGCATCCCGGCTATGTGGGTGATGTGCACCGCTATATTGCCCACGACGCGGGCCGACATGCCCGCGCCCGGCTGGACGCCATGCGCCTCAAGCGGGCGATGGGCGAGACAGCCCTTTTCATCTCGCATGACTGGGGTGGCGGCATCTCCAAAAACATCGAAGACCTGCGGACTGTGCTTAGTGCCGAAGGCGTTGGCGTCGTTACCATGCGCTCGCTTGAGCATAAATCCGAACATGTAAGCTTTGATGGTGGCGACGGCTTCTTCCTGCCCAACCTTGAAGAACTTCACGTTACAGCAGATGCCGGGCTCATTCAGGAGTTGATCTCTATCCTCAGCCCTAAACTCGTACACGTGCACAGCCTTGTGGCCTTCCTGCCGCAGGCACGTGCACAGGTGCTCAAGCTCATTAAACAATCCGGCCTGCCCTACTATTTCACTTTCCACGACTATGCGCCCATATGCCCACATGGGCAGTTTGTAACACCCGCCGGTGACTATTGCGGTGAACCGGATGTGGATGGCTGCCGCAATTGCCTTGGCGCTCACCCGCCAGTAAACGGCTGGGTCGACATCGAAACCTATCAGAATGAATACCGGGAATTTATCCGCGCAAGTGCGGGGTGTTTTGCCCCGTCCCAGAACGCCGCAAACCGCGCCAACGCATTCCTCCGCGCTGATATATGCAAAGCGGTGCCACACCATGAACACACAGACCTCGGCTCACCCGTCAAGCCAAAGGCAGGCAAGCCGGGGAAAAGCCGCGATCTGAGGCTGGCGTTTGTGGGGGCGCTTGGGCCACACAAAGGCCGCGCCATTATGGAAAATTGCGCGCGTGATGCTTGGGCACGGGGCCTCAAGATCGCCTTTCGCCTGTTCGGATATTCAGACACTGGCTCTGGCAGTATCGAGAAACTCACGATCATGGGTAAATACCGGGGTGATGCAGAATGCGCTGAAATGCTGCGTGGCTATAGCCCGGACATGCTGGCTTTCTTCTCCATCTGGCCCGAGACCTATAACTACGCGCTCACGCTCGCGTTCCGGCTCAACATACCGCCTGTGGTGTTTGACTTAGGCGCGATGGCCGACCGCGTGCGTGATGCAGGCTTTGGCCATGTGCTGCCTGTAGCATGGATGAAAGAACCCGCGCGGGTGAACGAATTTCTGCTCACCAACCCGCTGAAACCGCTCTCAAAGGCAGAGCATAAAGAACTGGTCCGCACGCTTGAAAACCAAGGGCCTTTAAAGCTTTTGTCACCAGATTTCTATCACCAGACAGCGCAATAAAAGTGCCCCTAACCCCACATGCATCTTGAACTTGGCCATAACCTCGGCTTAAAAGGCTCAACCCTCAGTTAGATCGTGAGTTTGATGGAACCAAAACAGCACCAGCACGAGAGTGATATCCTCGCCTATTATGGCGGAGACAGATCCCGCACGCGCATCACCGGCACACTACCGGGCAAGGGCGTTTTTGTGCTGTTCGGCAACCGCTCTGGCTCCAACTATCTGGTTGACCTGATGAAGCGCATCCCGAGCGTTTCCATGCGGCATGAGATTTTCAACGCCGTTAACGTACAGAAGATGAGTGATCAGCACAGCCTGCACGGTTTTGAAGATTATGTGCGCTTCATGCGTCGGGACTGCAAAACCGTACACTGGGGCGCCAAAATAGGCTGTATCCAGCTTGATATGCTGCACCGCTTCGGCCTGCTGGACGCATTTGAGGGTGGCAGCTCTATCATCTGGATCAAACGCAGGAACATCATCGCACAGGCTATCTCTCACTATATCGCGCACCATAATCAGCAGTGGGCTTCATTTCATGAAGCTAAAGGCGAAATGCCCGAGTATGACTTTGACGCTATAGAGCGTATCGTCATGTCCTGCATCAAACACAATAGTGATGCGGAACTGAGCCTGACCGTTCTGAACAAGTCCTATCACACCGTGTGGTATGAAGACCTGATCAAAAAGCCTTTCGTTACCATCCGCCGTATCGCGGTGTTCATCGACGAGCCATTCGACAAATTGGGCAAACGCAAATCCATGTTCCAGAAGCAGGCGCACTCGGCCAAAGATGAATTTGAAAGCCGGTTCAGGGAAGATGCCCGCAAGAAGTTGGGGCTTAATTTCACGCTATAGGCGGCTGCAGCCGACCGTGACTGCCTAATGATCGAGTTGACGCGCCATCATGGCTTTAAGTACGGCCTCATCCATCTCTTCACCCAGGAAATCAAACAGGGATACAAAGCCCGCCTCTGCTTGCGCATACTCTTCATACTGCATGAGATGGGAGATGGCGCTGTAGCGCGCGGCAAAACGCTTGAACACCGCATCGCTTCGCGACACGAGCTTTTCAACAAAGCCCGGATCTGTGTCTTTCCACCAGCCAGAACGGCCTACGTCCGCCGCGTTCCGCATATTGAAAACAAACCGACTTTGCGGGAAGAAACGCCGGATAAATTCCAGATACTCTTCAAGCTCCCCCTCGCTGAGATCGCCGTACCGAATTTCCTTAAAGCCGACAACACGCGCATCCTCTGGTGGGCGGATCACTTCTGCCACGAAGGCGTCCACAAGCCGGGCGGCGAAGGCCTCTGCGTCCACCTCTTCCGCGCCATACCACGGGCCATGCCTGGGCACAGGGCGCGTTGTATCAAAGCGCTGGCGCACACTGCGGGCGCGTTTCCATGCTTCAAAAAGTGAATAGAGCGCGTTTTCATTTTCACCGCGAATGAAATAGCCATCAATGGATTGCAATACAGTCTGCAACAATGTGGACCCGCTGCGGCCATAGGTCACCACAAACAGGTATCCGCCTGTGGGGGCCCAACTCAGTGGCTTAGCCATTACCGCGGGCGCATTCACTTTGTTGGATGCCGGCGCCAAAGCGCTGAAAAAATCGGCTTCCGCCACCACCTTCTCACGCGGGATGCCCTGTGCACTCAGCACCGGTGCAAGAACTGAAGGATCATCTGTCACCACTTGGTCAATGGCGTGCTCATACGCCAGCACCCGACCAAAGTCTTCCGCGCCAGCATCATGCGCATAGGCGCTTGGCATCATCAGGTGCGTTTTTGCGCCCCTATGTTTGCTGGCGCCAAAAGCCTCCAGGCTCATGGCTGTATGGCTGGCCTCGATATGGTCAAAATGAATGGCAAGTGTCTCAAGCTCAAGCTGGCGCATTCCGGTCATAACAGATTTCACTCGCCGCCCAAGATAATAGCGGCTCATACCTGCGCTTGGCTCAAGGATAAGCGGCACGATCATATCTGCGATATCTAGCGCAAGCGAAGGCTTGTCTTCATACTGCACGCCGTCCTCGCGCTCCAACACCAGAAGGATGCGGTATCCTTTTATGCGTGCCGCCTGCATGCGGCCAGCAAGGTCCGCAATCGCAACCTCATCACCAGTTGCGACAAAAGCGAACCACTTCTCACCGTCCGCGCGAACCCAAGGGGCTGGCGGGAAAAATTCATCATCGGCCGAACAAGCCGGATCGATCACTTTTTCATACAGGCCGCGAGCGTGAGGCCCGGCATACCGCCTGTCTGTATGGCGCGAGTAGGTTTTGTCTTTTGGTAACAGTGTGCCCAGATTCCAGCAGAGTAAACCTGCCGTCATACCCTCCGGCACAGCCTTTATCGGCAGCGACAACTCAGCGTGTTCAAGTTCAGCCAGTGGAGCTAAATCCCCTGTCCAGACCTGATTCTCAAACGCGGTGCTATCAAACACTATCATATGCGCATGGTCACCCGGCGTGGCGCGGCGCATGGCAGGACGCGCGGATGAGACCACGCTTATCGCCTTCGTGCCTGTCTTGTCGCGCAGCAGCATCCAGAACACCCAGCGCATATAGGCCGGGGCGCCCTTTTTAAGCGCTTGCCACATACCCGGCGCGAACAACACTATCTTGCGTGGGAAGAAGTGCTCACGCGGACTTTTGCGGCAAGCTGCCACGCGGTTCGCGAATTCTTCAAGCGTGATTTCCTCGCCCTTCACGCACGGATCGGCGGTCAGCAAAACCTTATCGCTGTCTTCTTCCAAAATGGCGAAGAAAGGTGCCTCGCGCTGCACGGTTTGCATAATAAATTTGGGATCAAATAGCGCCTTGTGCTTGAGCTTCATCCGCGCGAGCAAAAGCTCCTCTTCGCGGCGGCTATCTGCCAGCATGCTTTCAGCACGGCGGCGATACAAGAATCCAGCGTCTTTCACCCTTACACCGAGATACCCTGCTCCAAGAGCCGTGAGCCAGAAATCCCAGTCTTCAAAGCCTGAGCGCATGGTGTCGTCGTAAAACACGTCATTTCTGAACACAGATGCCCGAACAAGCGACCCGGCTTCGGAGATGTTGCCGCACAGGTGCTTCAGCACAGAATAGTCCGGTGCGGTTTCCCGGATATCAAAACCGCCCCGCCCCCAAGAGAGGCCAAAGAACGCTATATCAGGGTAAGCCCAGCCAATACGCTCATCGTCACCAAGCGCTTTGCGGTAAGCCTCAATCGAATAGGGTGAAAGCCTGTTATCTGCATCAAGAAAAAAAACCGAATCGATTTCAGGACACATCGCCATCAGGAAACGTACGCCCTTGTTGCGCGCGCCCGGCAACCGTGTGTTTTTGTGCCGCACGTAATGCAGTACACCGGGAAACTGCCCCATCAGGCTGGTAACCAGCTCAACAGTTTCTTCAAATCGGCAGCCATCGTCCACCACAACAACAAGAATTTGCCGTTCGGTTTCCTGCGTACAGGCACTGATGATCGCCTCGCCAAGAAAACGCGGGTGACCATAGGCCGGTATCACGATGCCAATGGGTTCAATCTCAGCGTCAGGCAAGTGTTGGGTATCTGAGTTGGGGGCGACGGCTGGCATGGGGCTATGCCTTGCCATCAGCTTCTTGGCTGATGATGCCAAGCGAGGTCCAGCGGCACCATCCGAAGGATGTAAGGCCATCAATCGGCAAGGCAGCCAACACAATGTTATACACGGCTGTGAGAGGCGTCTGGAACGTCAGCTCCAACCGGGCTTCTTCGTCCGCCTTCAGGCAGCGCGCATGCCAGAAAACGGCACCGTCGTCCTCAGCCATGGTTTCTTCAAAAGGCCCCCCGTTTTGTACCGCTTTTGCCACTGCTTCAACAGCGTCCGTGGTGTCCGCTACATCGCGCCGAACAAGCATGGCCAGATAGATAAATTCCGGCGCGTGCGGGTGGCCAGTTGTCGCGGTTGTGGTTACCTTTATAGTGCCCGGCATAACGAGCGAGGGCAGGATGGCCGCAGACACAGCACCCTTAAGCGGATGCGTTTGCAGATAACCACCGTTTTCATCAAGCAGCATAGGCAGGAATCCGCCAGAGACACTCAGGCGGTGCAACTCATCAGGGCCATAAAGAAATTGCACCAGATTACCAAGTTCCGGCAGCCGGACGGCACGTACAATTTTCTTTGGTGACAGGTGGGGTTTGTCCAGCTGAACCGTAGATGCATATGGTGCGTTAAGGACCAACCGATCAAGCTGGCACCAGCCGTTTGCTATGGTGCCGTCCTGAGTTTTGGCAACAAGAACGACATAAATTTCACGCCCCGTGCAGTCCTCACATTCAAGCTGGATTCTGGTTCTCTGTCCTTTACCCAAATGGGCCGTTGCATAAGAGACGAGATCATGCGCTTCGCCCTTCATAGCGTTAGTCATGTGGGTTTCGATGCCGCCGAGGCTGTTTACCAGCGCCGCGTAAATGGCCATCTCAGGGCCTCTGGCCTCAGGCAGCACCACATCAAGGTCGATGCTACGGGCACCGCGCGGCAGTATGGTCCGGAATGTCAGCCCCGTTAACCCGTCGGATGCCAAATGAACCTTGGCGCTCCCGGTGGTTTCATTCACAACAAACGGGTCAAAGCTCTGTTCTGCTTTCGCAGCCTGATAGCGAGCCTCGCCCCCATAGAAAGCCACTCCGTCGGCATAGCTACTGGGGAGTACGATAACGCCCGCGAGGGATGTATTGCCAACCGCAGTCAGAGCCTCATCACTTATGTCCGTGCCGCAGGCGCGCTTGAAGACATTCAGAGCAACGCTTCTATCGTTGCCTGGCGCGCCAAAGCGGTTGCCGCTTATATCCGAGAGGGAAACCAGCGGCGCCTTGCCTTCGGCTTCTGTATGCCAACGAAGCGCGAGCCTTACGTCGCCAAACACATCGGTGACAACCTGATTGAAGCGAACCGTATTCCAGCCTTCGTTAATATCTTCAAACCGAAGGTTCTGGAACGTCAGTATTTTGCCGTCAAAGTCCCGAAGAATGGCAACCTCAAGATAACCATCACCAACGCCTTTACGCGGTAACACCGCATGAAGCTCTATGGCGCCCAGGCCCAATCCGTCAGTTGGGAAAATCTGCTCGAACGAGTTGGTATTGATATCACCTTGCGGACCAACACGTTCAGAGCTTTTAGGCAAGGAGGCGACAACCGAAAGCTCGCTATACCCCACCGCCTGCATCACACGCTCAGACATGGCAAGCGCCGTCATCATCCGCTCTGACGACTGGCGCAGGTAGGCTGTCTGGGTTTCAAGCCTGGTCGCTCGCGCAGACAGCGCAACAAGCATGGTGTTCTGCAACGCTATAAAAAAGTCAGTAAGCTTAGTTTCGACATCTGGGTCATTGGGCTTCGCAATGAAAATCTCGAAGCCATCCTTGCTTTTGGCAAGCAGGCGTTCACCGCCCCATTCAGCCACCACGGCCTTGTTCTGCTCATGCACCAGAACCGCTTTAAGACCAAGGGGCATACCAAGGACGTCAAGAGTGGCCGCTGCGGGGCTTTCACCGCCCGTGGTGGTCCTTCCGTCACTATCGACCAGCAGGACCGCAAACGCGTCATCTGCCAGGCCCTTCACATGCGGCAGCAGAGTTTCATCGGTGATAAGCACCCGTTCGCGACCATAAAGGACCGCGAACGCTGCTTTTGTGAGCTTCAGCTGTGCCATGCCGCCCCAATATCCTCCCGGATCAACCTTTAAACGCACGTGCGGAGAAGCGCGTCAGCGGATTGAGTAGAATCTCAATGAAGGTGCTTGGTTCCGTTTTGATAAACACCGTGGCCACATTACCCGGCACGACCGAGCCTGTATCTTCGCCCTCATTCACAGATACATAGGCAATATAGAACCCTTGGCTACCGTCATCAGGGACAATCGAATCTGAAGACAGATATGTTATCTTGCCCTTAACCGGCGGTGTCGCACGGTTGGTAACAGACAGCAGACGCATCTCCACATCCTGGCCAATAAACACTTTCTCTACGTCGCGAATTTGCACATTGGCTTCAACGCGGAAGTCATCCAGTTCGGGCACGATCTCCATAATTGCGTCGCCGGGGCGCAATACCGCGCCGGGTGTCTTCTTGGATATCCGGAATATAAAACCTGCTGCCGGTGACCGAATGATCGTCCGCTCCAGCACGTCTTGATACTGCGCAATCTGGGCATCAAGTGTATTGATGTTCTTTTGCAGTTCAACGGAAACACCTTCAGCTTGTTTGAGCCTCTCAAGGCGTACCTGCATTTTTTCCGATTCTGTCGAAACAATATCGTTGCGAGACTTCTCGATATTCAGCTTCGATATCTCAGTATTTGCACGCACGACCGCCAGCTCACGCTCTGTTGCAAACACACGCGTGCGCTGTACAAGGCCTTTTTCCAGCAGGTCTTTGAAATCGCGCAGTTCCATCGCAAGCAACTCGTCTTGCTTTTCACGCGCTTTGATCACAGCCTGCTGGCCTTCGATATCGTCCTTGAGCGCCTCGATCTTGTTATCCAGAATCTGGATCTGTGACCGCATCAGGTCGTTCAAGGCATGGAATTCACTGGTTTGGCTATCAATAGTTTCCTGCAGTCGCGTATTCGCGAGGAGTTCGGGCGATAAGTCAGGGAGCTGAATTTGTGTTGCCCCCTGAATTTCAGCCCGGCGCCGCGCCAATTGCACCTGAAGTACAGCGCGCTGCAATTCAGCATTCTTAAGCTGAGGTGTTACGCGGCTACCGTCCAGTCGTGCCAATACCTGACCGTCCTCAACCCGTTGGCCTTCGTTCACAACAACCTCGGAAAGGATACCGCCTTCAAGGTGCTGGATAACCCTGTTGTGGTTTTCCGCCACGACCCGACCGGTCGCAATCACAGCGCCCCCAAGCGGGGCCGTACATGCCCAGATACCGCCAAAACCAAATACCAGCAGGATCACAATTTTAGCTAGCTTGAGGCCACGGTCGCTCGAATAATCAACTGTGTCGTGCCAGCGCTCCAGTTCTTCACGTTTGAACACACGGCTGGTGTCAACTGTGATCGGGTCTGCAAGGCTCTGTCCGGTTTTCGCAGTTTTAGCGACGGCCGAACCTGTTGTGTTGTTTTGGTCCTGTTCCATCATTGTGCATTTTCTATTTTAGGCTGGTCAGCCTCTGTGGTTTCTACCTGTTGCTGAGGCGCCGCCGCTTTTTTTGCAGCTTTCTGCGCTCCCACCGTGGTAATTCCGTTATTTTTCAATACGGCATCGCGCGGTCCGAAATCCTTGATCTGGCCGTTGGCCATCAACATCACCTTATTGACATGCCTGAGGGCGCTTGGGCGGTGCGTAATGATGACGACGGTTTTTCCCTCTTCGCGAAGACTGGCCACCAACCGGTGGAATAGCGCCTCTGATTGGCTATCCAGCCCGGTTTCCGGTTCATCAAACACCAGAACCTGCGGGTCGCCATACATTGAGCGCGCCAGCGATATCATTTGCGCCTGCCCACCAGATGGCCAATACCCACCGCGGACCAGCTTGCTGTCATACCCCTTAGGCAGGGATTGCAGTATTTCATGCACACCCGCACGCCGCGCAGCCTCGATCACCATTTCAGGCGGGTCATCTGCACGCATCCGCGCGATATTTTCCGCAACGGAGACTTCAAAGAGCTGCTGTTGTTGTGGCAGGTAACCCACATAAAGCCCCTTGGCCACAGGATCCCACGCGGCAAGCGAAGTGCCGTCAAGCTTCACAGAGCCTGCTGTGGGCTCCAGATACCCGACGAGAAGGCGCGCCAGCGTTGACTTACCCGAGCCAGAGCCACCGATGATGGCCACGCAGTCGCCGGGTCGAATAACACAGTTCACGTTGCGCAGGATCGGCTCAGCACCAGGCATTGGCACATAGGCCAAGCGGTTGACCGTAATTTCACCTTTTGGACGTGGCAGCAGCATACGCTTTTCAGGCAGCTGCAGATCCTTGACCCGCTCGATCAGACGCCTGCGGGCATCGTATCCGCTGGTAAGTTGCCGCCATCCGCCAAGGATCTGCTCCATCGGCATCAGGGTCCGGCCACCGATGATAGCGGCACCAAAAATAACGCCAAAATCTGCGTCGCCATCCAGCACTAGCGCGGCACCCACGGCCACAATCAGAATTTGCAAAATCTGACGGCCAGCCTTCGATGCTGAGCTAAAACCTGCTGTTGCACTTGTCGAATCAAGATAATTGCTGAGGTGCCGCCCCTGGTGCTTACCCCAGTCGTTTACGCTCTCAATATAGTTCCCTTGAGCACGAATAATCTCTTGAGAACGCATATGCATCTCAAGGCGCCGGTGCGCGAGGATCATCGCCTCGCTCGTCGCCTCATTGAAAGGCGCTGATTTCCGGTTGCCCACAATTGTCATCATGAACAGAATCCCCGCGCCGATGGTCACGACAATGCCGATAAGCGGGTGAATGATGTAAAGAATGATGAGGAAAATCGGCACCAACGGAATGTCGAATATCGCCAGGAAAGACGGAGAGGAGAGGACTTGGCGCAGAAGCGCGAGATCACGAATACTTTCGCCATTGGCGTCTTTTTGCTGCGCCAGCTCAGCCGCGAGAAGGGGGCCCGCCATCTGGCTTTCAAAGCGCACAGCCGCCAGCGCCACCAGCTTCTGTTTTGCCCCGTCAAGAAAGCCGTAAGCGACCAGCACCACAGTACAGATCAGGAACAGTGCGATCAAAGTTTCCATACTTTGAGACTGCAAGACACGGGTGTAGACCTGAAACATAAAGGCAGGCATTGCCAGCATGGCGACGTTGCCAAACAAAGACAACATCCAGACTACGCGCATTGACTTAATAAACTGGCGCTCTTCCGCCTTAAACTCGTCGTAAACCGACATCCATCACTTCCAATTCAATCTGGGCGCTCTTTGCCATCTCAGCCAAAAAAAACTAGTCCCAATTTACCAGAAACCGTCGATAGCACACGCTTTCTTGCGTGTCGAACATCAACAATACGTGCGGCGCATTGCCACCTTTCGCGCTGACCCCTGGTTAAGGTGTCAGTTTCGGTGTCCGTCCTTCCGCTACATCGTTAATCATCTGCCAGTATTTGGGCAGAAGATCGACGGTAGAATAATGATTAACAATACGATTTCGAGCCTGGCCACGGAGGTGTTCAAACTCCTTCGGGTTATCCAGAACCTTGTTGGTTTTATCCACAAGCGCATCAACATGCCAGAAATCAACCAGAATGCCGTTTTCGCCGTCCCTAATCAGTTCTTTCACCGGGTCGGTGTCAGACGCAATAATCAACGCGCCTGTGCTCATGGCTTCAAGCATGGACCAGGAAAGCACAAACGGCGCTGTAAGATAGATATGCGCAGAAGAAATTTGCAACAACGCCCGCATGACAGCAAGCGGCTGCAGCCCCATGAAATGAAGCCGGTTCATATCAAACTCAAACTTCTTGAGCATAGGCTCTTTCATGCCCTTGCCATCCGGCTGTTTGGAACCATAAGCGATGCGGTCATCGCCAAGCACAACCACGTGCAGGTTTGGCCGAATTTTCTGTAGTTTGGAAACGGCTTCCATAAACTGGGGGAAACCCCGGTAGGCTTCCATACCGCGCGCGACATAGGTGATCACCTCATCGCTGGCCGTCAGCGTTTTGTCACCAACCTTGACCTTTACGCCTTCTTTTGGTGAAAAATATTCTGTGTCCACACCGTCATGCAGAACGCTGATACGGTCGCGGAATATCTCCGGGAAACGTGATTTCTGGAACTGCGTGGGACACTGCCCCCAGTCCTGCGCCGCAAGGTCGTGCAAGATGGGCGTGTTTTTCATGCGGATGCGCATCTCTGCGTTGGCGTCATAACGCTTGCGCTCAATAAATTCGCCGTCGCCACCATGGCAATGATAATACCACTCATAATAGCTGAGGAACTTGGCGTCAGGAAATATGTCCTTGAAAAAGAGCGAAGCCCCCCAGCCCGAATGCGCAAGGATAATATCGGGCGAACCCTTTTTCTTCTTGTAACCCATCAGCGATTTATAGGCTGCCTGCCCCATTATCACGTTGTCTTCAACGCTGCGAACAGCGGGGTGAATTTCTTTGTGCGCAGGCCGGTGTGGGGCGAAGTTAACCCGTGGCAGGCTATATTTATTTTTGTTGCCCGTAAGCGTAACAGTCGCAACTTCCACGTCCTTCATAGGCTCAACATAGGCCATGAGACGCCGGTACTGGCCAGGGAAATTATTATGCGAAACCAATATTTTCATGTGTCTACCTATCATCCGGCGCCGCGCGCCCCTAAAGACCAAAATGGGCTATTTAATACCAAGCGCCCGCTTGATCTTGTCCACGTCCTGCCGCAGCTCTTTTAAAACAACCATGTTCAGGTTCAATAGTTCACTGACCCCGCGCAAACTGGCGTCGTCAAGCGCTGCCAGATCTGGCTTTAGCGCTGATGGCCCCGTATCCGGCAACTTGAGCCAATCGCCAAGCCCGCCACCCTGGAAAAACGTCGTCTCAAGCCAGTCGTTCTCATTCTTGAAAAAGTCTAGAATTTCAGCGCGCATATCATGAGATAATGCGTCCTTCTTTGCACCGCGCCTGCCTTTGTGCTGCTCGTCAATGAAGCCGGTCAGCTCATTGTCATGCGCGTCCTCAAACAGGTAAGGGCTTTCTTTGAGCACACCCGCCAGCTGCGTGCTGAAGGAAACATTCCTGGAAACCACACGCTGCATCAAACCACCGTCAATGCCCACGGCATGCCAGAAGTCTGAGCACAAATCACCACCGGTAAGATATTTGCCCGATAGCAGCCGAACGCGAAAAACATCTCTCGCAAAATGCTCAAGATAACTCTCCAGCACAGGGCGGAACAGAAGTTTGTCCGGCATGGAAAGCCGACGACGCACAAATGCGGTCAAACCCTCTCCGCCCTTGAACTGCCATTGTGCCCAGCTTGAGGTCAGCCAGTCATCCTGCCGTCGGAAGTAAAAAATAACGCGGCAATCGAAGTATTTTTTTGCACTCGCCAGCAAGCCCGGCGCCTGCACGGCGCTCAGGTTCTCTGCCGAGATAACAACTGAATGCAAACCGGCTGCTGCTGCACGCGCATGAAGGGCCTTGAACTCAGGCTCCATATCAGGCGCGTTGCCGTCACGCGCTGCATCAAGGTGCGATTTGAAATACCCAACGGGAAACCAGAGCTTTGACCGTGGGCCCAAAAGGTCGAGCGTTCGTCCGCACACACCATACCCCATCGCCCGCAAAACCTTGCGGTTCTCATAAAGCGCTTCCTGAATGGTGGTGCTGCCGCACTTTGGGTACCCGATATGGAGATATAATGTTATCGCCACGAAATGCTCCGGTCTCGACTTATCCGCGCATCATCATGGCCCAGCACTGCATACTCCCCCAAGGCAACGATAACGCGCACTTCATATAGCGCCGGTGCACCACAAGGTGCAAATATATATTGCAAGCTAGTGAGAGCGGCGCGTGCCACCTTAGGCCACAACCTGCTTGAAAATCTTGCTGGTGTCCGCGCTGCCGCCTTCCAGGTATCCCCTGAGCCGAGCTGCATTCAACCGTCGCCGCAGGTCTATCTCGGCCTCCGGCACATTGTGCGCCCGCGCCCACGCTTCATCACCCGCATTCAGCGCGGCTAACTCGCGCTCAAACTGGTCTTCAGCGCTGATCAGCTCATAGCCAAAGAAATGCTTGAAGAAGCTGGCCTCAATGGAAGACCGCTCCCGCGTTTCCTCTTCGTCATAGTCGTGGCTGTGGTACACGGTGGCCTGCGCCGCATATAGCTTGGCATAACCTGCTTCAATGATATCAGATGCCCAAAGCTGGTCTTCGCCAAACTCAACCACCCTGTATGGCAACTTCTCCCACACAGAACGGCGGAAACAGCTGTTGTTGTCGCTATAGAAATGCAAGAACTGCCGCCAGCCCGCGTCACCAGACCGGTAACGGGCCACGTCCGTATCGCGGGACACACACAGCGGATAGTTGAGCATGCCAGCAAAATGCGCATCAAGGTCACGTTTCGTGAAGGCCGACGCTTCCGGATAGGCGAAATGTTTGCCAAACGCGCCGGCTGCTTCCGGTGTTACCTCAAGCGCTTCCACAATATTAAAAAGCCACGCATCGTTGGCGGGTAGCGCATCGTGGGTGAGGAAAGCGATATACTCGCCCGATGTCAGCTCAACGCCCAGGTTGCGTGTGCCTCCGTGGCTAAACTCGCTTTTATCGATCTGATGCAGCCTTACCTCCGGCCGCTTGGCGATCAAATCCAAGGTGCCATCTGTTGAGCCGCTATCAATCACCAGAACCTCAAACGGCCACGGCGTATGCTGTGCCAACACACCATCAAGCACCGCTTCAAATTGTGCACCCGCATTATAGGTCGGGATCACCACAGACGCTTTTGGGGGCGTGGCTTCCTTTTGCCTTGGCCCAGGTTTGGCACCGGTCGTTTTTGCCGCTTCCGTCACAGCATCCTTGATTGCAGCTTCAACTGTCTCCGCCGCCTGTTTCCAGGAGAAACCCGAAACCCATTTGAGCGCGGCATCAGCCTGCGCTTTCTTGCGTTTCTCGTCCCTCAGCAATGCCTTGATTTCTGTCGCGATCGCATAAGGGTCGGGCTTGGCCCACGCAACGATATCCTCGTCATAAATCGCGCGGGTATTCTCACCGTCCAGCTCCACAATAGGCAAACCGCACGCCATCATCTCCTGCGGCACCAGCGAATAGTTGGTGGCAGAAAAAACCACACCGATGTCAGCTTTGTTGAAAAGCGCGGCCAGATCAGCCGTTGACGCAACCCCGTGGTCCGTGAAGGCAAACGGCGCATCCCCAAAAGGCACATCGTTACCAAAGAAGTCCACATGGAAAGACACACCTTCGCGTGCCAGCAGCTCAAGTGCCAACAGGCCCAGCTCTACCGCGCGGCGGTCAGTCGCGATCCGCGAGTAAAAGGCAATGCGGGGAACCGTATTTTCCTTCGCCTGTTTCTCGCCCTCAGGCTTGGCAGGGAAATAAAGCCGCTGGTCTGCGGCCAGATAGAAATGCGCGGTGCGGCGGCCATAATCCCGGCTGAGTTTTTGAGCAAGCCACGGGCTTGCGCACAAGCAAAACAGCTCCTGCTTGTAGGTCAGCTCTGCGGCCAGATAGTTGCCGCCCATGGCAAAGAAGGACGGCTCGAAATCCTGCACAAAATAAAACCGCTCACGGAAGTTTGCCGCTGCCATCACGGGCCAGACCGACCAACAGTCTGTCGCTACGATTGCATCCCCCGCTGCCTGTTCTGCAAAATTGCTGCCCACAAACCGGACGTCTGCCGCAATAAACTGGAAATGTTTATTGATGGTCTCTCGCGCGTCTTCGGGTCTTTTATGCTGGTCTGGGTCATTGACCCAGATGGTGACCTTGTGGCCCTGCCGCTCCAAAAAACTGATCATGCGGAAAATGGTCATATGCCCGCCCCCGCCCGCCGCGAAGTCCGGGATCACCCAGTGGATGTTCAACTGCGCTGGATCATATTCTTTCCCCGCCGGGGTTAAGCGCACGCGGTCAAACGCAGTAATGCCTTGCATGCCGCGCCCAAGGATGCGCTTGCCGCCGTGGGCACGAAACACTGCGCCAGATTGCCCTCTGGTCTCAACAGGTGCAGGCACTGTGCGGCCTTCCGCCCGGCCCAACTGCACATAGTGCGCCAGCATGCTGCCGCCAAAATCCTCAAGCTCAGGATAAGCTTCAAGGTAAGATGCTTCATCAAACTCACGGCTTGGTTTGTGCCCAAGTTTCCAACCGTGCTCCGCGTAAAACACAAGCGGATGGCAATCACCAATATCGCCGGCGTATTCATCCGCATACCACTGCGTATCGAAATATCTGTTCGGGCGGCACTTCAGGCCAGTACCAAAAATCAGGAAATGCTCAACATAATCCGCGCCGCCTATCAGGTCTTGCGCGTAGGCCTGCGCATACCAGTGGGGGTCAAACAACCCGGTGCCCACGATTGCCTCGCGGGCAAGTGCGCGCTCCTGCTCGTTCATCACCAGATAGGCATGGCCCTCTTTGCCAAGATAGGCAGGGTTCGGCCAGGAGCGTGGCACACCACCGCGCTTGCACTCAAGGAAATGCAAAAGCGGGTTATCCTGCTCTTCACTGATGTCCTTGTTCATAAGGAAGTACAGCTCTGGCGAAAAGGTTTTCGAAGGCCACTTGCCCATAAGGCAGCCCGCTCGGGCATAATGAAGCAGTGGTAGTTCTTTTCCTATTTCCGCGCCGTAACAAGTGCCGTACCAGCGGTCGTCAAAATACTCGTTCGGCCAACGCCCTTCCTTCATACCGGTAGAAAGATAATGCTCTATCGGCGTGATATCCTCGCCCTTCAGGTCCTCTGATTTTTGGGTGTACCAGGCGGCATCAAACAGGCCGGTTTTGGCAACCTCAACCATTTGGGCGACGGTGGCTTTGTCCTCACTTGCGTTCCCGGTTGCGGTTGCCAGTTGCACATCAAACCGCGCGAAGCCCATGGCCTCACCGTCTTTCAAATAATGCGCGAGGGGTTCATTTTGCCTGCCAAAACGGTCTGCATAAGCTTCCCGGTACAAAACACCGCTGAACCGGGCGGAGGGGTTAAGGCCCTTTTTCCACCCCTTGTTCGCATAATCCAGAAGCGCAGGCGAGCCTGATTTTCCAAGCCCAGCCATGCGCTTGTAGTAGGTTGGGTCAAAATAGAGATTGGGCTTAAACCCGTGCTTTTCACCAAACAGCGTGTAATGCAGCGCGGGGTCAGCCATGCCTTCTGCATCCATGTGGGTATGATATGTGGCGCAGTAAAACGCAGCATCAAACAAACCGGTCTCAGTGACAGATTTGGCTAAGCTTTTATGCCGCTTGGTGACCGTCGCGTCCTTAAGCGCCAGTGCCCCCGGCGGTGGCGCCCATGGATCAACAAACGACTTTGAGACAGCCTTGCGGCCTTCATGCCGGCCATGGCTGAGAAAATGTGCCAACGGGCTCAGCCCTGCGCTGGCAATATCCGGGTTCGCTTCCAGATAAGGTGTGACCAGAAATTCCTTGGAAGGGTCCAACCCCTCACGCCAGCCCCCATCCGCAAAATGCACGAGCGCTTCGCACGGGTCCTTAACGCCAGACTGAGTAGCATAATAGGGCGCATCAAAATACGGGTTGGGGCGATAGCCAAGGGCAGCGCCCTTTTCTACATAATGCTTCAGCGCTTTGGCAGGCTTTGTGCCGTCAAGGCCATAACGCTCGCTATACCAGTCAGCAAGAAAAAGCCCGGACTGTTCAATTCGCTCGATGATGTTGGTGCCTTTCCCGGACACGCTGCTACTCATATGAATATCCTAAACCCTTCGCCGTGGTACGGAACAAAGCCCGCAACTGGCGGCGCGAACACGGTACTGCCTTAGCATTCATGTTCGCTTTGTCATGAAAATGGATTTGCATCAAATTAACATTTAAGGTCGGTAACACAACCACCTAGATTTTGGGCTCTTTTATGTCGTTCTTCCGCGTTTTTCCAAAGAAAACCGCCTGTCTGTCAGGAAACTTTGCCGCAGTATCTGCTTGGCAAACTGAACTTGAGATGAAAGACGGCGTGTTGAGCTTTCACGCATCCCCCGGCACGGGGGGCGAGGCTCTGTTGTTTTTCGGCCCTCTTTCAGCCAGCCTTTATATTGATGCGGCCTTTCAAACGCGGTTTCCTCGGCCCGATTTAGACAAACCTTATGAAATATTCTTCCCGGACGGCGTTCTATTTGAGCCCGGCACGGTGTTTGACGCGGCGCGGCTCCTGGAGCTGTTGCCCGCACGTGATGACGTGATGCTGGACCAGGCGCAATGCGCGCTTCTACAAGGGGAGCCGAAGCATGCGCTCGACCTGCTATTGCCCTTGCCTGACAGTGAGGACAAAACCAACCTTCTTGTCCGGGCTGTGCGGCAGGCTTTCTCGCTTGAGAAGAAACAGGCAATGGTGGACGCGATAGCGGGCGACCGGGCGGCGGCGCTTGACCGCATGGCGACGGTGCCTGCCCTTTACGCGCATATATCCGCCCCAAAGGCTGCGCCACAAATAGCGCCACACCCGACCACACAGTTGCCTACAGACCCGCCACATGTGGCGATCATCGGGGACCTCTCGCTTCCCCAATGCAGGCATTACCGCGTGGAGCAGAAAGCTGAGCAATTACAGAGCCTTGGTGTTAAGAGCTCCGTGTTTTCGCGGCAGGAACTGACGGCTTTTGAAGCGGCGCTGCCGTCATTCAGCCATGTGATCTGCTACCGTTTGCCGCTTGTTCCCGCTGTTTTTAGCGCGATAGCAGCGACAAAAGCCGCTGGTATTCCAATGCTTTACGAGACAGACGACCTGCTGTTTGACAGTGTGGTATTCCCCGGCCCGAAGGCCTCTTATGGTGCTGATTTTAGCGAGGATGAGTATGCCGAACTTCAGGTTCTGCCGCCGTTATATCTCGCTGCTATGGCATTATGCGACGGTGTGATCACCTCAACATCGGCGCTCAAGTCTGCGATATCCAAGGCGCTGCCCGGCACGCCGGTGCATATTCATGCCAATGCTCTTGGGCGCCAACACCGAACTGCGCAAGAATTGGCACGCGGAAATACTTTAAAAGACACTGATATCGTTGAGCTTTTTTACGGTACAGGCACCCGCGCCCTGCAATCTGACTTTGATGATTTTGCTGAAAATTGCCTCGCACCGCTACTGAAAGCCCAGCCGGGTGTCCGGTTAACGCTGATGGGGTATCTGGACCTGCCTGCTGTTCTCACGCCATTTTCTGGCCAGATTAGGCACCGCCCGTTGGGGGCGCTTGGCGACTATTGGCAAGCCCTCGCATCTGCTGATATCAACCTCGCACCCCTTGAAATAAACCATTTTAATGATTGCAAAAGCGCGATTAAATGGCTGGAAGCCGCCATGTTCGGTGTACCAACGATCGCGAGCGGCACCGCAGGTTTCCTTGATGCAGTCACACACAGCAAGACCGGTATGTTGTGTAAAAACTGGGAAGAGTGGCGCGCAGCACTCACGGAGCTAGTTGAAAACCCCAGCCTTCGCGAAGCCCTTGGCAGTGCGGCGAAAATGGCGGCAGAGCAGCACTATTCAGAAGACGGCGCGGCTCAGAATATCGACCATATCCTTGCTATATCAAAGACTTAGTGACTCCAGAGCTTATCAACAAAGGTCCACGCTTTATGGATGGTCACACCGTCGCTTGGTCGGGCGGTGATCGCGAACACGTTAAAATTCCCCTCTGCTAACCCTTCAAGGGTCAGGGTAACGGTCTCGCCCGGTGTGATTTTCTGCCAGTCACTTGCCATCACACCCTCTATTTCTGCGCTACATTCCAGCTTTTCCATAAGTGCAGCGTCTGGCTCCACCTCAAAGGCCAGCAACTGGAAATCAACGCCAGGGTTGCCATCGCCATAATGCCGAAGCCTTACAGATAACGCGCTGATCAGGTCCTTTTGCCCAATAGGTAACGCGGCAATCACATGCCCGCCCTCACGCGGGTGCACCTGCAGCGCGCGCTCTTTCATGCGGTATTCAACAGGCCTCCAGTCTAGCGTGCCAGCCAAAGGCCAAAGCTGTTTGGCGCCCCGCAGCGCCTGGCTCAACTCTATCTCCGGTGCACCCGCCGCAAGCGGCGCAAGCAGCTTCAATGCAAGGCCCGGCAGGAAGGCTGGCTTTGCCCCCAGCGCTTTCCCCAAGTGGCGCTCCAGCAGGGCATTATCGATGATAGCATCGCCTTTGTCTCGCAACCGGTTTGCCGGGATGCTGATATCAGGCGAAGGCGCGACCGTTATAGCCATTTTGCCAAGCGCCATGGTGCGCCCGAGCAGCGAGTACCAGCGCGATTTCTCATGTGGTGTGAAAGCGAGGCCGTCTGCCATCAGCTCACGCAACACATCCGCCCGGTATACCGCGCCCGGCGGCAATGCATCGGCCGAGAGAACCGCCGCTGAAGGCGCACCACCCGCGTAAGTACGAATTGCATCTGTACGGCCATCGGGCAGTCTCAGCCGCGCGTGGCTCGCAAACGCCGCTACATCAATATGCTCAAGCGCCTGTCTCGCCCGCGCCCAATAGGGTGGTTCAAACAGCGTATCAGCCTCCGCGATGGCAATCAGCCCATTTAACTGAGACACCGCGCCCGCGATATCTTCTGGCCACGGCGCGTCGCTTGCAAGCCAGTGAACATCCGCATCCCGCTCATCAAACATCGCCTCGCCACGCCAGGCATCAGGCAAAAGCAGCAGAAGATGGTCAGGTCCCTTTGACGCCTGCGCTTCTTTGTGCCGCTTGAGGCTGCCGGAAACCTCTTCGCGGCGTTTGAAGCCGTGCAGCAGCAGAGTAAGCTCCTGCCCTTTCCCTGTCGGGGGCGCAGAGGCCTCGAGACCCGCGTCCCAATAAGGTGTGGTTGTCTGCACTGAGACCACCTCAGGCAATTGGGCGTCTATGGCATCCCGCAATACAGTGACAAGGCCTTCCAGGCTGCCATCAAACTTCAGGCAATTCTCACCGTGCACCCACCTGCTCTTTTCCCCGAACCCGAGGCAAGCATCGTTCAGGATGACTGTGCTGCCAAGATTTGAAGCTTCATACGCAAAAAGGCACAGGCTTTCATAGTTGGACGGGATAACGGTAATGCCGGAGCGGATGGCCTTGATGCGCTCACCCGCGCTGAGGTCACGTTCAATCGTCACCTGCGCTGCCCTGTGGGCCGGAATGAGGCTCTCAAGCCACGCGATATAAGCATCATCCCAACCGTAGGAGATCAGACGGAAGCGCCCGCTATAGGCCGGTGTTGCGCTCAGGAACTTCAGGGCTGCCTTGATGAACAGGTCTGGCTGTTTGAACGGTTGCAGCCGGGACGAAAAGATGAAATCCGGGTCCGCACCTGAGCGCCGCCCAGCATGTTGCGATGCTTCGTCCACCGTCAGCTCAATGGGCGGGAACTCGGTGTAACAACGAGCGCGCCAGGCATCATCAAACCCGTAATGTTGCTGGTTATAATCGATAATGCCTCCAAGATGACCAACGATGACGTCGGCTTTGGCTAGGCACTGATATTCCATATCTTCAATGCAGCCAGCCCAGTGGCCAATCTTCTCATAGAACGGCTGGTGCGCGGCGATAACCCCGGCTGTAGAGTGCAGTCGCACCGCGATTGTCGCACCCGTGAAGCGTATGCCCGTTGCTTTCGCCTCAAGCGTTGCGAGCGCCCAGCCGCCATAGTCTGGAAACTCGATAATATCAAAGGGCGCATCAAGGCCTTTCTCATATTCATCAAGCGCCCAATAGAGCATGAGCGATTGCCGATACGCGTGGCCATAGTGCCAATTGAGCGCATTGCTCTGTTCAAACTCGGTTGCCCAGCCACCAAAGGAGCCCGCTGTGAGCGGGCAGAAAGCTATGGAGGCTAGCCCCGCGAGTGCCATGCGGATATTTGCCTGCACGTCATCAGGCTGCCATACCATGAGGAAGTGAATATCCGCAGGCTGCGCACTCTCGGCATTTTTAACCGCAATATTATATAACATGCGCCCAATGCCACCTTTGTGCAGCGGGTAAATCTCGTTGGTGACAAAACAGATGCGTGCCATAGCTTGCCTTACCCCCCCAGGAATTCATTGAGACGGGTAAGCGCCAGGGCTTGCCTGTGCGAAACATGGTTTGCGATCATTTGGGTCATGCCTATGGTATCCCGCCGCCAGAGGCTTAGCAAAGCCTCCAGTTTCATGATGATCCCATGCGGGGTATCGAGCCCCTCGACGGTGCAAAGCCTGATCAGTTCATCATCAGCAAACTCCTCAAGCCCAAGCGGCCCTGTGAGGCAAGGCCGGCCGAGCGCAAAGGCCTCAAGCTGGGTCATGGGCTGGCATTCCGCCAGCGACACATTCATCACCGCAGCCGCCGCGCTGATCTCCTCCACCATTCGCTCAGGTGAGAGGAAACCGGTAACGGAGACTTTCTCTAAGCTCTCGATAAGCTCGAGATGTTTAGGTTCATTCACTGTGCGGACAATTGATACCTCTGACGCCCTGAGCGCCGCGATCAGGTTGGTATAAAGGCCCTTTCGCCAGTGATTCTCGACCGGGATAAACACACGGCTAACATCAGGCAAAGCCGAGATTCCCTGCATCGTGGGGCAAAAATTAATCAAGGTTTTTGGCCAGGTTTGCGGCACCACCTCATGAAAGTGGGGCTTCACGCTCCCGATGCGCTCAAATACTCCCTCGTTCAGCAAACGAACAAGGGCTGCCTGCATGCGAATTTCAAATGGCGCCTGGAACTGCGTGGAGGTTACATGGCTGACGGCAAACAGTTTCAGCGCACTGCCAAGGTGTGCTTTCAAATAGGTCGCCAGTTGCGCGAGCGGCTCTGAGAAACCCTGAAAGCAAACGAACGAAGCGCCGCTGCTGGCTATGGTCTTCGCGATGCTCTCAAAGTGGTCTGGTGAAATGGTTTCCGGATTGATGACAAGCTTATCGCCAGGCATGGCGGCAGCCGCGCTTCTGATGCCGAACCAGTTATCATGATAGATATTGAGAAGCGCACCTGCAGGGCCGCCGACGTCACCCTTCAGGAACGCATGCTGGCAATCTTCCTCCGGGTTAAACCGGAAGGCTTCGTTTGTCTTCTCCACCGTCACGTGATCACCGTTCATCAAACACTCCGCTGTTGAGAGACAGTGCTAGCAAGCTATGGGCTTTGATACAAAGCAAAAAGCGGGATGGTGGCTTGGGATAGGTCGTGGGGATAGGGATTTGGCGCTGATTAGCCTGGGATGGGTGATGTGCAAATAAAAAGGAGGGAGCCTTTTGGGCTCCCTCCAGTGTCTTAGTGCTTTAATAGTTCAGCTTAGCCGAAGTCGATGTCAGCTGAGTTCAGCTCGGCAACCGTGATACCCACGATGAAGACGCTGCCGCCATCACCGGTTTGGATCAACACGCCGGTTTCGCCATCAAGCGTTGATACCTGAGCATCAAGGTCCGCAAACTCACTTGCATCAGCGCCATCGAGATCGAGCGAGTCTTCGTCAACGTTGAAGTCGTAGATCACATCGAAGCCATGGTCGTCGCCGTCGAAGACAAATGTGTCTGCGCCGTCGCCACCCCAGAGTGAGTCATTACCTTCGTCACCTGAGCCACCGTTGATCGTGTCGACACCAGCACCACCTGTGATGCTGTCATCACCGTCACCACCGTCGATGTCATCGTTGCCTTCGCCACCGCTAAGGGTGTCATCACCAGCGCCGCCATCAAGAACGTCGTTGCCGTACTCACCGGAGAGGTCATCATCACCGTTCGAGCCGCCTTCAAGCGTATCAGCGCCAGCACCACCTGTGATCACGTCATCATCAGCGCCACCGTCAACATAGTCGTTGCCGTAGCCACCAACGATGCTGTCTTCACCAGCGCCGCCTTCAATGTTGTCTTCGTTGTTGCCGCCGTAGATGCTGTCATCACCAGCGCCACCGGTCAGGCTATCTGCACCGGAACCACCGTAGATTTCATCATCGCCAGCACCACCGCCGAGCGTATCAGCACCAGAGTCTTTACCGCCGTAGATCACGTCGTCGCCTGCGCCGCCGTCAACTGTATCAGCGCCGTCACCGGAACCAATACGGTCATCGCCGTTACCGCCTTCAATCGTGTCTGCGCCAGAGCCACCCCAAGCAGAGCCGTCACCAGCTGTGCTGTCAGTGTTGGAGACTGTGATGTCGTCGTTACCGTCGCCACCGAAGATCGTGTTAGCACCAGCACCGCCGTCGATCGTGTCGTTGCCGTCGCCGCCACCAATGGTGTCGTCGCCTGCATCGCCGGAAAGGTCGTCGTTACCGTCGCCGCCCCAAAGGCTGTCATCGCCTGCGCCACCCATAAGGCTGTCGTCGCCGTCTTCACCCTTCAGGATGTCGTTACCTGCTGCGCCAGACATGGTGTCGTTGCCGCCACGGCCGAGGAAACGGTCCGCGCCTGCACCACCAGCAAATGTCTCTGCATCGTCATCACCTTTGATGGTGCCGCCGAGAGAATCTGCGTTGAACGTCATGTCTTCGACAACAGATGTGTCAACTGTCAGTGTCAACGTACCGTCATCTTGATCTTCGTTCATTTGGGTCAACGTGATGTCAAAGTCACCGTCAACGTTTGCGTTTTCGTTCGCAAGCGAAGCCGCAGCCGTGAAATCAACTGTATCAAGGTTGCCGTCACTGTCAGCATCCCAAACAGTCACAACACCGTTGCCAACGTCGACGGTGTCGCCGTTGCTGTCTACTGCCGTACCGTCAATCGCGGTAATGCCGTATACATAGTCGGTGTCGTCTACGTTGGAGAGCGCCTGACCGTCTGCATCCCAAACAAGAATGCTACCGTTGTCTGTAACGTCCGTGTTACCGAAAGACGCACCAGCAACCGTATCCATGTCTTCGCCAACGGTGAAGATAACATCTTCGTCGTCAGTCAGGTCGATCGTGACGTTGTCAGCTTCGATGATCTCAACGTTGTCAAGCGTGTTGACACTGTCATCACCCCCATCAACATCATAGTTCGCGCCACCGAGCGAGCTAGTACCAAGATCGTCAACCTCATCAATGTCGCCATCAATCACAAAGGTGTCTGTACCTGCACCGCCGTCAACATTGTCAGCACCGTTGCCGTCGATGATACGGTCGTTACCTGCGCCAGCGTCGATCTCGTCGTCGCCGTTGCCGTCAGAGATCGTATCGTTGCCTGCACCGCCAGTGATCGTGTCTGCGCCGATACCGCCATCAATGCTGTCTGCATTGTTGCCGCCATCAAGAACATCCGCGCCGTCACCGCCAGTAATCGTGTCGTCGCCGTCGCCGCCAACAACGCTGTCGTTATCGTCGCCGCCGGAAAGCATGTCGCCGCCAGCACCGCCAGAAAGCGTGTCTGCGCCTTCTTCACCAAAAAGAGAATCCGCGCCGTCACCACCAGAAAGCTGATCGTCACCGGCGTCGCCGTAGTAAATGTCGTCGTCCAGTGTACCGTTGATTACATCATCACCGAGTGTACCGAACTGGGTATTCGTAGCCATAGTGTTCCTCCTAAAAGCCGTCGAGGTCGTTCCAATGAGGTGCGGCCTACACCTCCCCACAGACACTCGCTAAACTATATTAGTTGCATGTTGTCAACCAGATACGCATCAAATCATGCAATTTGACGCTTCTGGCTGCAATATAATCAAATCATTTGGTCCATATATACATCTTCAAACACAAATCACGCCATTTCCACCATCTTATTTTGACAGGCGTGTTACAAAGGATACAGATTTGGCCGATCTTTCGCCTTATTCGTTAAAAACCTCAGTACCTACCTCAAGTTACAGCCGCAGGATTACGCCAGCGGAAACCGCGATCTGATACAAAAGCCCCATAACATCTTTTGCAAGCTGGAAATGCTTTGTTTGCACTCTTGGCAACACAAATATTTCATCTCCGGCCTTGAGCTTTGTACGCCGGCTGTCGAGATCACGCTTGTCCAGCTTGTCAAACGTACCATCCCTGTGCAGCACGAGCACGTTGGCACTGCCGCGCGCCTGAACAAAACCACCTGCCAGATCGATATAATCCTGTGGGGTGCGCTTGTCTTCAAACGCCATGGCGCTTGGGAACAAAACATCACCATGCACCATCACAAGGCTGCTTGTACGTGGGATGCGGATAATGTCACCTGATTCTAACAGAAGATCCTGCTGAACCTTGGCAGTGCCACCAAGCGCCACCTGCCCGCGTGGTTCAATATCTTTCGCGCGCTCAACCCATTGCATCACAAGCTCTGCTTCACGCTGGCGCAGAGACGCCTCTTCCTGCGTGTGAGAGCGCGCTGTCAAAACACTGCTTTCAAGGGCCTGCAACTGTGCGAGCAGCATTTCCTTCTGCCGTAACTTGACACTTTTCCTGAACAGCTGGATCGCATCACGCTCAGCATCAGGTGAAAACTTAATCTGCTCCAATAGTTCAGAAAGTCGAGCACCATAAGGCAGAATATATTCCTGCCGGCTGAGGTGTTCACCTTCCACACGCACAGCAATGGTGCCAGGAAGTTTGTCGGATGTCGCCTCAACCACATCACCAGCTTCAACAAACAGGCCATCAACTGCCTCGAGGGAATAATAGTCGACCTCTTCCTTACGGCGATTGTTCCTGTGTATCCGGATATGGGTCGCTTTAGACGTAGGGTGCGCCAGCTCAAGCACATCTGTAAGGTTCACCCGGTCACGGTCAAATTCAAACACAAAGGGGTTTTGCACAAGCCCCAGTACACCGATTTGGGACTGAACGTTTTTGACCAGAAGCGTGTCTCCGTCAAAGAGCTGCATGGACGGCAAGCGCCCCTCGAGGATGAAATCATATAGGTTGATTGTCTGAACAACGTCGCCCTGGCGCAACAGCTCAAGCGCGATGTAACTGCCACGCCGCGGGTCAATCCCGCCAGCAAGGTCCAGAAACCGCAAAACGCTGTCTGACGAATGCCCTGCATATAGCCCGGGCTGGTTCACAAAACCGGTAACAAAAACCTTAACGGGCTCAGCATCCGCAAGGGATGCGTATACGCCGACATTGGTTTTAAAGACGGTCTGAACGGCCTTGGTTACTCGCTCGTTTACATCAGCGTTCCTGACACCACGGAGCGGCACCGGGCCCACCTTGGGCAGGAAGATATTGCCCTGATTGTCGACGATAACAGCGCCCTGAAACTCAAAACCACCCCAAAGCTGGATGGTGATCTGGTCGCCTGTCGATATCTTGTAGTTCGGGTTAAAGCCGGTGAACTGCTGCTGCGAAAACTCGCCATCAAAAACCCACTGACCAAAAACCCGGTGCTGCTCTGTCGTTACCGTCTTTTCCAAACGCGCCGGAGTTGCCTCCTGGCTTACCGTTGCCATCTGAGCCTGCGCCGCCAACGCGCAAAACATCATCAGGCCTACCGCCACAATCGCCCTTTTCATCAGAGGCAACATCGTTCGTACCATTTCCGTTCCGTTCAGCAAGTTAGACATCGCGGTGCTCCCTCACGGTCGCAACAACAAGTGCTGCAATACCATAGGTCAGTGTCAGCACCACAAAAATAGTCAATAAGATATATCCCCGCCGCGGGAAGGAAGCTTCCTCGGGCATTGTCGGGCGCTGCACTACAACAAGGTGTTTGAGCTTGCGGTAGGCGTCTACCTTGGTTTTCTCAAGTGTTGCAAAGGCAATTTTGTAAATCTCGGTCGCAAACTTCAGCTTCAGCTCAAGCTCCTGATAGTCAAGGTTCACTTCACCAATCGTTTTTTCGTCCGTCGAATTCACGGTCAACTTACCCTGCTCAGACGCGAGCTGCTCTTCAATCGCATCAATACGGGCACGCACCGCGACCACTTCGGAGGCGTTTTCATTCAGGTAGCTCTTGAGCACCTTCTCTTCTGCACGCAATTGCACGAGACGCGACCGGAGGGAGGTCATCACCTGCTGGAAGGCCTGCCCCTCTGCCTGCGGGCTAAGGGTCTGGTATTTGGACTGAAACGCCAGCAACTCACGCTGGGCGAGCTGCACATCGGCTTTGGCTCGATCCAGCTCATGCTCAACGAACTTGATCTCCTGCGTTGCGATCTCCTGGCCAACCTTGTTGATAAAGGCTTCGCCTTCAACCAGCATCTCTTTGGTCAGCGCCAGTGAAAATTCACGCGAGAACCCTTGCGCCCGCACACTCAGAATGCCAGACAACGGGTCAAGCTCAAGCATGACATGCTTGCGGTAATAGTCGAGAAAATCCTCTTCCGAAGCACCAGACCCAAGGCCGGAATAGAAATCCGTCAAATCCGAAGTATAGTGCCCCCTGAGGTCAAGCCGTTCGTCAAGGATCGTCAGCAGATCATGGGAGCGCAGGTAGTTTTGCAACAGGGCCATGTCACTCGTGCCAGACGACGTGCCGGTAAGCATGGACAAGGCACTCATACCGTCACCGCCTTGTTCCTTCACCGATTTTACATAAACCTTGGCTTCAGGAGCATAGCGATCTGCCGCGATGAGCATGTAATAAAGAAAACAGATACCCCAAATCACAATAACCCAGAAATAGGGCCTTTGCGATCTCAGAAAGCCAGCAATGCCGCCTACGGATGGTGCCTTTAAATTCACGAGCGTTCCCTGCGCCTGTCCCTATTCAGCTTTTTCAGCCGTTTCAGGTGCGTTTGCATTAATTTCCTTGAACGCCTCGATAGCATCTTGGCGGTCATCGTACAATCTACCCGTGCCGTTATGAAGCACCAGCACATGAGAGAAAGACTTCTTGATCTCAGCGGGGTTTTTGGTAGCAAGCACCGCCGTCGATTGTTCCCTCTGTTCCAAAAACGCGTCTTTCATCTTCTTACGCGTTTCAAAAGTGAAGAAGGTGGGCATACCGTCCAACAACATTATATCGAATGAGAAGCACAAGCTCAGCGCGTAGCCGATTGCCCGCTTTTCGTCCTGCCTGAGTGTGCCCGACGGGCGGTTAAGCTGCTGGTCGAAACCAGTCAGCTCTCGCACGCGGTTCTCAACCGCCTCAAAATCACGCTCCCCAAGAACCCGGCACAAGAAGCGGATATTCTGATGCGTCGACATCATCTTCTCATAATGCATCTGCCCAAACGGCCACGACGTGGTGCCCTGCCTGCGAATTGTGCCCTTGTTCGGATGCGAGAGCCCACCGATCATTTTCAGTAGGCTCGAAAGCCCGGACCCCCCCGCACCCAGAATGGCCAGATCGCCGCCGCCAGGAAAATGAAAGGAAAGATCGCGGATGAGGATACGCCGGGATACCTTGGTGGAATATATCTTGGTGATGTTTTCAACCGTTATCATGGCGCGGAAATCCGGCGCCAACGCAGGCGATAGCTAGACATGGCAATAGCCCAAAGCCCGATCAGCCACTTTGCATAATACTCAAGATCCAGAACAGGACTGGTGTAATGCGCGAACCACATTTCCCGGATCATTTCCATCGGATGCACCAGCGGGTTATACGCCATCCAGGTCTGATACGGTTCCGGAATGATAGTCATTGGAAAGAACACCGCTGACAGGAACAGGAGCGGCAGGTTGATAAGCCCGGTGATCTTGTCCATTTCCTTCGCATAAGACCCGACCACACAAAAGATGATCCCCATGCCAAAGCCAAAAGCCTGAATGAGGAACAAACCGCATAGGGTCTCTAAAATCCTGTCCGGCACCGGGTCAAAACCAAACCATGCCAGCCCGCATGCGATCACGACGAGCGCCAGAAGTGCTGTCACCGTAGTGAGCAGAATACGCGCCAGCATCATATCAAACAGGCTAACCTGTCTGAAAAGCGTGAAGGGGTTCATTGCATTCGCGGCTTTTGAACAGCCTTGAAGCGTTTGGGAAAACAGAACCTTGAAAGGCAGGAAAGAGGCAAGGATAAAAAGCGGCGGGTCAATAAAACCAAACTCACCACGGCCACGTGCGCCAAAGATGATGATAAAAACCATGATCATCATGATGGGCTCCAGAAGTGCCCAAACGACCCCTAGCTTATAGGCACCATATTTGCGGTACATTTCACGGACAGACAACGCGTAAACAACGCCGGACTGCACCGCGAGAGCAGACCGGGCCTCAGACCCAAACCGGCGTCGCTCTCGCGTAATCAATCTTAGTCTCCGTGTTTGTAGATACCTGCGTAACGGCCGTCCTTATCAACGGCGACGAGGAATTTAACCTCATCCGCCCGCATGGTGCTTTCCGCCTCGTCGACAATGACCGACTTCTGGATAATGGAAAACTCTTTGCTCATACACTGGTGTGCGGCAACTTCGCGCACCCGGCGTGTTACGCGAAGGGCGACACCAAGCTGACCCTTGGTCACAACACCGATAGGCTTGCGGTCATCGTCCACCACAACAGCAACGCCCGCGGGCCCGCCGGCCATCTCGGCCGCCAGTTCCAGCAGAACCATACTTGGCGGCACAGTAGGTACACTTGAGGTCAGCATCACGTCTTCCACTTTCATCAGCAGGCGGCGGCCAAGCGACCCGCCCGGATGATAGCGCGCAAAATCTTTTGCATGGAAATCACGAAGCGACATCAGTGAGATGGCCAGCGCATCCCCAATTGCCACCGTCACCACGATAGATGTGGTTGGCACCAGATTGTTGGGGCACACTTCCTCAGCGATCGGGATTTCAAGCACAACATCGGACGCACGACCAAGGGTCGAAGACTTGGCGCCGGTGATGCTGATGATCTTGTTACCGAAGGTCTTAAGGGAAGGAAGGAGCTGGACAATTTCCTGCGTTTCGCCGGAGTAGGAAATCAGAAGCAAGGTGTCATCTGCTGTCACCATGCCCAGGTCACCATGGGAGGCCTCGGCGGGGTGCAGAAAGAAAGACGGTGTGCCGGTCGATGCGAGTGTCGCAGAAATTTTGCGTGCAACGTGACCAGACTTGCCCATACCAATTACGATCAGGTGGCCCCGCGTCTGCAGCGCAACCCTGATAGCTTCCTTGTATGAGCCTTCATCATAGCTCTGAGACAGACGCTCAAGCGCCTGACCTTGCTTCAAGAAGCCAGAAGCTATGTTGTCCAAAGTATCACTTAAGTCGGCCTTCACACTGTTTGGAAGGTCGAAAATATTCTCTTGAGCTTTACGCTCGTCCGCCGTGCTTTTCATTAAAATTCCCCAAAGCTACGTCGCTTATTATTGATTGCCGCACTCCAAACATCTGATTAAAAACAGAAATATGGCTTTTTTTTGCGGGTATACAAGAATCACCTGTGAAAATTCGCGGAAAGCTATCACAACCGATTCACATTCACAATAAACCTCTATGGTCCAAGATAAATTATCGATATGGAACGACTGATAGTCACGTTACCCCCTGTCCAGCCTAAACTTCAGTAAAGTCACTTTAATAAGCCAAAGTATGATAGGCCCATTTGGGCTATAATACATACCTATAATTTATTTTAGTGCCTCTAGGCCTTTGGATTCTTTAGTGTTTGATAACAAGCTACTTGAAACAGAACGTTCGGCATAAGTGGTATCCCGATGACCACCGAGCTACATAAAAGCACCTTAACGAAACATGAACAACGGGAACAGCGTTGGGCGCTTTCCCCTCTATACACCCAATTGCCCCGTATAGTTTAAAAAGAAATTGAACCCATAATGCGGCTTTGCTACCCCATGACGGTATAAGGCCGAGCCGTACGGTAGGCTCGCATGAACAGGGAATGCAGAATACCATGGTCGACGAGCCTTCTTCCGCGCAGACCCGCAGGCCCTCTGCTTCCCCGCGCACCATCCTGTTCCTGCAGGGTCTGGCGACGCCGTTTTTCGCGACCCTGTCTGACCTGCTCGTTAAGCAGGGACACAAAGTACATCGGGTGCATTATTGCGGTGGGGACCAGCTTTTCAGGGGTACGTCGCACAAAAACCTTCATCACCATGCCTATCGTGGCAAGCCTGAAGGTTTGACAGATTTCTATCGCACGTTGATGATGGAACATGGTGTCGACACGGTGCTATTGTTTGGTGATTGCCGCCCGGTTCACGCGGTGATGCGCCCGCTAGCAGAAGCATACGGCGCGACCCTTTATGTGTTTGAGGAAGGCTATATCCGGCCCGGCTGGGTAACCATGGAATCCTTTGGCACCAACGGTTTTTCCCGCATGCCCCATACTGTTGCAGGTGTGGTCAAACTCCTGAACGCCGCACCGGCAAAAACACGCTGCCCTTTGCCTCCCGTAGCCACCGATATGCGCCGCCGGGCCCTTATGGATATCGCAGCCCACGGCGCCAATATCATGCAGAAATACCGCTTCCCGCATTACCGCACACACCGTCCGGCCACACTGGGCGAAGAGGCTTTGGGCTGGATAAAACGCGGTATTGCAGCTGTGCGCTTTGGCAGCGCTAATAAGCGCGCTATCACGCGGTTCGAGGCGGGAGACACACCCTTTTTCCTCGCCCCCCTTCAGCTCAACAGCGACTATCAGATCCGTGAACATTCGCGCTTTTCAGGCATGGTGGAATTTATTGAAGAGGTCATGGCTTCTTTTGCGAAACATGCGCCAAAGGACTGCCACCTGTTCTTCAAGAACCATCCGCTTGATAACGGCATGATAGATTATCGAGGCATTATCGCGCGCAGCGCCGCACAGCACGGCATTGAAGACCGCATCGGCTTTGCAGCGGGTGGCGACCTCGCGCTCCTGCTGCAGAAAGCGCGCGGCGTTGTGCTTGTTAATAGCACCGTTGGTTTCAAGGCACTTTCGCTTGGCCGACCTATGAAAGTGCTTGGCCGCGCGGTTTATGACGTTGAGGGCCTTACCGACCCACAGCCGCTTGATAGCTTCTGGCAAAACCCGCATCAGCCACAACAAAGGCTTGCAGATGAATTCCTCACCGTTGTAGAGAACTATACGCAAGTCAGAGGGGACCTGTTTTCAAAAACCGGTATCACGCTCGCGGCACAAGAGGCCGTAAAAGTGATCACTGGCGAAAAACCTCGCTTGCCTCAAAAATGACCCTGTGCGCAGCCACATTGAGCACAACCTATAACTCCAGCATGGATAACCGGCGCTTGCGGCAATGTTTTTAACACTTCCCACACTCACGGGCCTTTTGGCCCTCGCGGTTATCCCTTTCCTGCTTGAGCGGTATGTGGTGATTGGCTTTAAGGAGCCGCCGGCCAAGCGCCGCGCGCTTTATTATCTCGGCACACCTATTACATCGCTTCTGGTTTACATCAGCTTCGCAGTACTTCTCGGGCACCCCATCATCGCGTTTGCGGGCTGGTTGCTGGTTTACGGTGGGTTCACCATCGTCTCGAATCTCAAGAATGGTGTGCTGGGCGAACCGCTTGTCGCCCACGACCTTGAAACTGCCCGCCACCTGTTCATCTACCCCGAATTTTATGTGGACTATGTGGGCAGCACGCGGCTGCTCACGGTGGTTGGCACCTTCATCACCGCTATCGTCGTCAGCTATATTTTCGAGCCGTCTTTTGCTGGCATGCAAAGCGTATTGCCGTCTTGGACCGCATGGGCGCTTGGGCTCATATCATGGACCCTTGCAATGGCCGTGGCGGGCAAACTTCTGGGCAGCTTCCTGAGCCCAGAACGGGCGCGGCGCATGGGATTCACCTTCGATATCAATACCGACGTTGCGCGCTTCGGTCACTTCCCGCTCATGCTGTTTTATGCGGTGATGCTGATGAACAAGGAGCGTAGTGCCGTACTGAGCGTGAAGCACAAGCCCCTCACTCACCCAGGCACCGGCGTTGGCACAGCCCCAGACATTATCGCCATGCAAGCGGAAAGCTATTTTGACGTGGACAGGCTCTATCACCTGATCCCCGGATATGAAAACCACGGGTGGCAACAATTGAACAGCCTACGCACCGCAGGGGCCGCCACAGGGCCACTCAGAGTGCCCGCGTGGGGTGCGTCCACAATGCAAAGCGAGTTTGCGTTCCTGAGCGGCACAGACAACGCCGCCCTCGGCATTGATCGCATCAACCCCTATCAGCGCGCCGCCTACACAGGCGTTGAAACGCTGGCAACACGGCTTAGGGCTGCGGGTTATCACACCGTTTGTGTGCACCCTGCCAAAAAAGAATTTTTTCGCCGCAGCACTGTGATCCCCAAACTGGGATTCAGCGAATTTGTCGGTATTGAAGCATTTGAAAATGCCGCACGTTTTGGGCCTTATGTGAGCGACAAGGCACTGGGCGACGAGATGGAAGCCATCATCACTCGCCATAAAGCCAATAGTGACAAGCCACTGTTTCTGTTCGCCATCACCATTGAAAGCCATGGTCCGTGGGATGCCGGGCGACTAGAGGGCTGGCTTGATGAAGAAGCGCTTGAAGTGGCGGACCCAAGCCGCGACCGGCCCTTCGCGCTTTTCCGCAGACATATGGACAATGTGCTGGAGCTTTTCGCGCGCCTTGGCCCACAAGCCAAGCTTGAGACGAACGATCGCCCGCGCGTGCTGGCGCTATATGGCGATCATCAACCTGCATGCCATGAGCTGTTTGCCCGCCACGGGTTTGAGGACCGCGATGTGGATTATATCCTGTGGTCCAGCCGGGGCGCTATGACGCAACCCGGCCCGATGGCGGTGCATGACCTTGGCGAAGCGGCGCTCAAGGAAGCAGGTTTTAAAGGTCTGGCTTAACCCCATCCTCAGCTTTGCAGCAGCCCGATAATTTCCTCCCGCGCGCTGCGGGTTTCGGGCATATCGAGCATCACCCAGCAGTGGAACATCTCCCCAATCTGGCGGAAGCTGTGTTTCACATCTGCCTCAGCCAGCTTGCTGACAAACTTGCGCGCATCCGGCAGCAAAATGTCGCGCGTGCCAATCATGACATGGCAGGCCGGTAGGCCTTCCAGCGTGCCAAAGGTAGGGCTGACGCGTGGGTCGCGCACATCCACCTCACCCGCATAACATTTCCCGGCTTCCTTGAGGCCAACGGGCGTGAGCCATGGGTCAACCTTATCCAGTTCCGCGATCGACTTGTTCTCCATCGTGACATCAAGCCAGGGGGATATGAGAATAAGCTGGCGAATGCTGGTGCTGCCCTTCTCCTTCACTTGCTCCGCCGCCATGGCAACGGCAAGGCCTGCGCCAGCGCTGTCACCAATCACGTGCATGTGGAAATCACCGAGGTTTTCCTCAATCTCCGCATACACCTTCTGCACAAACGGCAGTGTGGTTTCCACCGTATATTCGGGCGCCAGCGGGTAAATCGGCACGGTAACCTGCGAATGGGTACGAGCGGCCAGATGTGCCGCAAACTCCCACTGCTGCGGCAAAATTTCCCCCACATAGGCGCCACCATGCAAATAAAACAGGTGCTGACGCATGGAGGTGCTTTTTTCCTTCAATGTGAAAACGGGGAAACCATCAACCTCACGCTCAGTAATGGTGAAATGCTCATAAAGCTTTTTGGGTGGCTGGTATTTGTCTGAGGCACGGCGCTTTTTCAGGTCTTTATAGAACCCTTCAACCGTGGCGCGGTTGCGTTTCTTGCCCATGAGTTTCAACATGAAAACCCAGTATTTACTCTTAAAGCTCGCCATATATCCCCCGATAAGTACTTACGAATTTCAACCCTGTTGCTTTGAATATTAGATACGCAATTCTAACAGCAAGTTAACGCAATACGTGCAAATTGGGAAAAATGAAATAGCCACAAACCGTTATAACCAGATTGTCAGCGTGCCTGAATTTTAAAATTTTAGGGAAAACACATCAGTTTTCCCGCATCTCGCGCAGGTAAACCGGCAGGTCGGTGGCTATGGGCTTGATGGGAATCTGGTTCAGCATGTCGCCTACAAAACCCCGGTGATACTGGGTGTGGGTGGCGAGGTGCAGGAGCATCTCGGCCCGCGTCATGATGCCCTGCCCGCCATCAACAAAATCAAACGTGATCATCTCGCCAAGCGCAGCCTCGCTCAGCCCCTCGGCATAAGTCACATACCATGCGTCCAACGCCTTCTGTTTTTGCCACAACTCCGCCACAGGCGGGCAATGCCCCGTATTGCGGCCCGTATAGCCATGTTGTGTGCCGGTGAGATGAGCACGAAAGATATCATCAATCACATACACGTGGTTGAGGGTATAGGCGATGGAGCGGAAGTGGGTTTTGCGCGCCTTGGTGACCTCATCCTCAGGGGCACCCAGCACTACTTCATACGTGCGCGCGTTGGCCCATGCCCGGTAGCGCGTCATCATCACCACAGTCTCTTTCAGGCTCATTTTCTCTCCTCGCTTTAATGTCCGACACAAAAAAGGCCGGGAAGAACCCCAGCCTTTTCAATTTTTGCATATCCCGGCGCAATCCTATATCCCGCCGCCGGTGGTAAAGCCCGGCGCGCTCAGGTAGCCGTTCTTCTCCAGATACTCGATGATCTTGTCGGCGCAGTCTTCCGCACTCATCTCGTCTGTTTTCACGTGAATATCAGGCTCACACGGTGCTTCATAAGGGCTGTCATAGCCGGTGAAGTTTTTGATCTCGCCCGCCTTGGCTTTCTTATAAAGCCCTTTCGGATCGCGGGATGCGCACACCTCAATCGGCGTGTCGACAAACACTTCAACAAACTCACCTTCGTCCACGAGGCCGCGCACCATGTCGCGTTCTGCCCGGAAGGGAGAGATGAAGCTGGTCATTACCATCAGGCCCGCATCGATCATCAGTTTCGAGACTTCACCCACACGGCGGATGTTTTCAACCCGGTCGGCGTCTGTAAAGCCAAGGTCGTGGTTGAGGCCGTGGCGTACGTTGTCGCCGTCCAGCACATAGGTGTGGCGGCCGCGTGCGAACAGGCGCTTCTCAATGATGTTTGCGATGGTCGATTTGCCCGAACCTGAAAGCCCTGTGAACCACAAAATTGCAGGGCGCTGGTGTTTCATCTCGGCCCGCGCGACCTTATTTACATCAAGCGCCTGCCAATGGATGTTGGACGCACGGCGAAGCGCAAAGTCAATCATGCCCACACCAACGGTCGTGTTGGTTAACCGGTCAATGATGATGAACGCACCAGTTTCTCGGTTGTCGGCATAAGGGTCAAACGCGATACGGCGATCGAGCGAGATATTGCATATGCCGATCTCGTTGAGGTCAAGCTGCTTCGCGGCTGTATGCTCAAGCGTGTTCACATTGACCTTGTATTTGAGGTCTGTCACCTGTCCTGGCACCAGCTTGCCTGCGGTTTTGAACAGGTACGGCCTGCCTGGCAGCATCTGCTCCGCCGCCATCCAAATGATTTTAGCTTCAAACTGGTCAGCTACTTCGGGTGGGAAGTCCTTGCCCGCGATCACATCACCGCGGGAGATATCGATCTCATCCTCAAGCGTGATGGTCACAGCTTCGCCTGCAACACCTTCATCCAACTCGCCGTCATAGGTGACGATGGATTTCACACGGCTGACCTCAGCGCTTGGCAATACCTTGACCTCATCACCTGGTTTGATGGTGCCGCCGGCGATGGTGCCGGAGAAGCCGCGAAAATCCAGGTTCGGGCGGTTCACCCACTGCACCGGCAGCCGGAACGGCGCATCGGCGCGGACGTCATCCACCTTCACGGTCTCAAGGTGGTGCATCAGCGTCGGGCCTTTGTACCAAGCCGTCTTCTCGGATTTGGTGAGGATATTGTCCCCCCGAAGCGCCGAAAGCGGGATGGGGGTGATATCAGTAAAGCCGAAGTCTTTCGCGAACTCGCGGTACTCGGCCTCGATATCATTGAGAACCTGTTCGCTATAGTCCACTAGGTCCATCTTGTTTACGGCCAGCACGATATGCTTGATACCAAGAAGCGACGCGATGAAGCTGTGGCGGCGGGTTTGGGTGAGCACACCCTTGCGCGCGTCAATCAGCAATATCGCGAGATCAGCCGTTGAGGCCCCCGTCGCCATGTTGCGGGTATATTGCTCGTGGCCCGGTGTATCGGCCACGATGAACTTGCGTTTGTCGGTAGAGAAAAAGCGGTAAGCCACATCGATGGTGATGCCTTGCTCGCGCTCGGCAGCTAAACCGTCCACCAGAAGCGCGAAGTCAATCTCCTGCCCCTGTGTGCCCATCTTTTTACTATCGCTCTCAAGCGCGGATAACTGGTCTTCAAAGATCAGCTTGCTATCATACAGAAGCCGCCCGATGAGCGTGGATTTACCGTCATCAACGCTGCCGCAGGTAATGAACCGCAGCATGGATTTTTCTTCCTGCGCCTTGAGATACGCGGTGATGTCTTCAGCAATGAGGTCTGACTGGTGCGACATTAGAAGTACCCCTCTTGCTTTTTCTTTTCCATGGAAGCGGCGCTGTCATGGTCGATCACCCGGCCCTGACGCTCGCTTGATTTGGTAAGCAGCATTTCCTGAATGACATCCTCAAGCGTATCGGCGCTTGATTCCACCGCACCCGTCAGCGGGTAACAACCAAGGGTACGGAAACGCACCATCTTCATCTCAGGCTCTTCGCCTGGGTTGAGCGGCAGGCGCTCGTCATCCACCATGATCAGTTGGCCGTCACGCTTCACCACCGGGCGTTCTTTGGCCAGGTAAAGCGGCACAATGGGGATGCTTTCAAGGTGGATATATTGCCAGATGTCCAGCTCCGTCCAGTTGGAGAGCGGGAACACGCGGATGCTTTCGCCCTTGGCTTTGCGGGTGTTGTAAAGGCTCCAGAGCTCGGGGCGCTGGTTCTTCGGGTCCCACCTGTGCTGGGCAGACCGGAAGGAGAAAATACGTTCTTTCGCGCGGGATTTTTCCTCATCCCGCCGCGCGCCACCAAAGGCTGCGTCAAAACCGTACCGGTCCAGCGCCTGCTTGAGGCCCTGTGTTTTCATTACGTCCGTATGGTAGGCAGAGCCGTGAGTGAACGGGCCAACACCCTCGCGCACACCGTCTTCATTGATGTGCACAATCAGCTCCAGGCCTAGGTCTTTGGTGAGCCGGTCACGAAATTCGATCATCTCCCGGAATTTCCACGTGGTGTCCACATGCATCACGGGAAAGGGCGGCAAGCTTGGGTAAAACGCTTTCATCGCCAAGTGCAGCATTACCGCACTATCCTTGCCGATGGAATAGAGCATGACGGGGTTATCAGCCTCTGCCGCAACCTCGCGCATGATCTGAATGCTCTCCGCTTCCAGACGTTTCAGATGAGTAAGCGTTTTTGTCATGAAATCCGCACCAAACTTATAATTTTCACCGCTGTAGTCCACAGGGTTTTAAAGATGGGGTGGGTTTAGCGCAAGCGGAAGAAGAAAGGGAAATTATTTTTTCTATTTAAGGGGAAAAGCGCGCCTTAGTTAGAAATATTTTCCACACTAAGGCGCTATATTTTGGAAATTTCAGCCCTGATCACCCCCCAAAGGATAATCAGAGCCTAAATTTCAAAGCTTGGCTCTGGCGTGCGCCACCCGGCACCATACCGCGCTTCTGAGACAGCCTCCGGGTCAAATGGTGCTTTAAACCGCTCACCTTTGAACTCAATCTCGCTTAGCGGCAGGAAAATATCCGCCCGCTCTGGTACCACTACAAGGCGGGTATGCGGCCAGTAAATGGTGTCATCCTTAAGCCCAAGCACGAAGATATCAATGGTAATGTCCCCCCGCTTGCAGTGAATAAGCGGTGAGCGACGCGTTGGCGCGGAGCATGGCACCCCATTCTCATTCAGAAACACCACGATACGGTCGCGCTCATCCACCAGGTCCTCCGGGTCTTCGCAGTCAATAACGATGGCCGTATCGAGGTCATCATCATGCGGGATAAAGTCTTTTTCCCGGATCGCACCCAGAAGCGTGCCATATAGCAGAAACGGCTCAAATCCAGCCCTTTCCATCGCGTCCCGGTAATCCACAAGCAGCTTCATGATCTTGGCTTCGTTCCGCTCGCGCAGCGGCACGTTCATACCGTGTTTGGTAAACAGCATGCGGCGGGAATGGTTGATCTGTTCCGCCACGTCTTCTGACCCTTTAAGAAGGGCTGAAAGCGCAGGGCGGCTGTATTTACCAACCATCTTGGCGGTCGACCGTGCCGCAAACTTACACCGGTAAACCGTGTACAGCTTGCCAATCATACGACCGTAGCCTCTCGTCAAGTGGCCCCCAACAAGCATATCAATCATCTGCCGCGCGCCCATCACATGGCGGAACGTCGCGCCGTGGTCATAAACCGTGGTCCAGTTTTGCTTATCAGTGCTGAGCGCCACCTGCAAAAACATGGTGCCGCCGCCCAAAAGCTTGCTGCGATTCCAGAATTGCACACGGGAAACTGTGGTCTCTTCTTCAAGTTCGATCGTCTTGGTGGAAACTGGCCCCTGCAAATTGAGGCCATATGACTCGGTATCAACAAATGCCGCGCGATCATGATGAAACTTCATGACCTTGCCGCCAAATGCTTGCGCCAGCGTTTCGCCGTCATCGCCGGTGTAAACCCTGAGGCCACCAAGGCCTTTGCAATTCACCCCGACAGTACGCACACGAATATAGCGAGCGTGGGCGGGTGCGATACGCACATCCTGCGAAGTCTCTGGTGTGCCGCCAAAATCTCGTACGCTGGAGATCGCGATATCAAACGCATCAAGGAGCTTGCGGGCGATCTCTATCCGTTCGTCTTTAATCCGCTCAATCAAACGCTTGTCCCGGCCTGGCATCAGGCGCTTGGCAAGCCTCCACTTGAACGCGCGCCACTTGCCTTTCGGCGGATTTGCGCGGCGGAAATGCTTCACCTTGCCCACATCCTGAAGCAGACAGCTCAGCCGCCCGAGCGCAGAGGACACCAGTTCTTCATACTCGCCTTGTCGCTCAGGAGCACAAAGCACGTGAAGCGCCTCAACATCATCCAGCGCCCGCTGCAACCTACCGTCAATGAACGCCCGCAGATGTGAATGAGGGTGATAGAGGTCATGTTGCTCACCGTTCGCATCTTCAGCAAAAATACGTAGCGAGTTTGTACGTGTGATGTTTCGGTCCATGCGATGGTAGAAATAGAGATGGCTAACCTTCACCCTGCTTGGGAACTCTGCCCGCCACCAGGGTTGGGCCTCCCGCTTACTGTGAATATTGGGGCCAAACACCCCGCTATTAACAGCAGCGTAGGGGTCCGCGCGCTTTTCATGGCAAGTGCTTTGTGTACAAACCGCATGCTGGGAAACATCCTGCAAACGGGGTTCTCCCTCCACCTTCCCAATAAAGCGGGCAGCGGCGAAATTCAGGATCTCGGGGTTCTCGCGACACAACTGAAACGTGAATGCCTGGAAGTCACCTTCCACTGGCAGGGAAATCGGCGTAAGTGCCGAACCAAGCGAGACAATTTCGCCCGGAAATACCTCTTTCAGCTTCGGGCGCTCACGGCGCATAGAGAAACGAGTGCACACCTCGCGTGTATGGCTGAGGGTGTCAGAATAGTGTTTACCCGGCTTATTCATACTCAAAATATACTCCGCCCCGCTTGACAGTTTGGCCTGCCTCAGCCTTACCGGCAAACCGAAATGGTTTTCCGCGATGAATGGATGAGGGAGATGTCAGGCACTTGTCGCTTGGGTGTTCTTGGTTTTATCAAACGTCTTTTGTTACATTTTTATTTACACAAAATTGCATTTTCTTTACAAGTCCTGATAGAAATACCTTTTTAACGTACGCCACACAATAATTATTGGATAATTTGTTTAATCATGAAACGCGTCATCACATTCGGCACTTACGATCTTCTGCACGTTGGTCATATCCGCCTTCTCAAGCGCGCAGCTGCGCTCGGTGATCACTTGACGGTGGGCATTTCCAGTGACGAACTGAACATAAACAAAAAGGGCCGTGGACCCGTTTATACGACAGCGGAGCGACTGGAGATCATCAGCGCGCTTGATTGTGTTGATGAGGTATTTGTTGAGCATTCACTTGAAGCCAAGGGCGACTATATCAAGGAACACGAAGCTGATATCCTTGTGATGGGGGACGACTGGGCTGGCAAGTTTGATATGTTCAACACCTTGTGCGACGTAGTCTACTTGCCGCGCACCGAAGGCATTTCCACAACATATCTGATCAGCAGCATTTCTGACGTCGGCAAAAAGGTCGCAAAAGCGGGTTAAGCCTTCAGGCTGCCCTCGCTTGCTCTCCTGCCTTCTTCCGTGCATTTTCAAGCTTTGAGCGCACGCCCGGTTCCGGCGTAAGTGCAAGGCCTTCATCTGCGCGTCTGAGGGCTTCATCAGCCTGCCCCCGTTCCAGTGCAATCTGTGCAAGCTGAAGCTCGATCGCCGGGCTGCTTCCGTGGTTTTCCCGCAGCTTGGTCAAAATTCTCTGCGCTTTTTCCAGCTTGCCAAGCACCTGTAGAATACTGGCAAAGAGCTTTACATTGCGGGGCTTCCTGTTGCCCATTTCCCGGAAGTAGATCACAGCAGCCGAACGTGCTTCTTCATATCGCTTTTTGCCATAAAACAGGTTGGCGAGGCGGAAGTAAAAATCCGGGTCCGGTGCCATCCACACCTCTTCAGGCGCTTCAAGAAAACGCGCGAGGCATGCGGAGGCAGCATCAAGCGCGTCGGCTGCCAACAAAGCCCTGATCACCAGCTCAAAAGGCGCGGCCGCCCCGCCTGCTTTTTCAAAAACATTCATTGCTGCCCGCACCCGCGCTTGCGGGTCCACATGGGTTTCAACAGCTGGCTCTACCGGCTTATGCAAAAAAGCCAACAGCTTAGGTCGTTGATGCTTCGTGGTGCCCTCGACAGCAGGAACAGCATGTGGTTTGGCAAACGCCACAATATCCTGCACCCAATCAGGTGCGCTTGCTTCCTGCCCTAGCGCTACCTTCCCTATATTGCTCACGGGCGTGAGACCAACGTCCGAACACAGTTGATAATATTCTTTAAGTCGCGCGGCATAGGTGTCCTTGAACTCTTCAAGGCGAGCAGCTGAAAGCCGGGTATGCACCAGCTCTTCAAGGTTGTCGCCCGTCACCTCATTGAGCGCGCAATTGGGGATACCGTAATGCTCGGTCAACTCTCGCACACGCAAATCATCGTAGACAAAAAGCGAGGGCCTTGAGGCCTGCAGCGCCACAACACCACCATGAAAACGATCTCCAAAATAGAAATCATGCTCCGCTGCAAACTGGCGCCACGCCCGTGCATCGCGGAAATGCCAGCTGCCTTCAAACGCAGGGGCCACTGCTCCGTGGGCAGCCAGATAGTCGTTCAGGGTTATCTGGTCGCACTGCCCTGTTGCGTCGTCATACAGACCGTCAATATCCTTCAGTTCATGATAGCTGTAGATATCGTTCTGGAACACATAGCTGGTGCGGTACTGTGCCGCGAGGTTACGTAGAAACTGAACGCGCGCATCCTGAAACCCGAACAGGTGACGAAGGCCCATATAACCGGCAGATAGCACACGAGCGTCAACCCCCAGGTTCGCCGCCTTAATGTTAAGAATATTCTGGGGATAGACATAAAGGCTCGGGCACCCAAGTGCGACCGCGTTTTCGCAGCCGATACGGTGCAGAAAAGCTTCCGTTTCAGCGCCGCGCACCCCAACAAGACGCGCTTTTTTATTGAGAAGTTTGAGAAACTCAACCATCGCCGGGACAAGCCTGCTCTCGTCCTCAATGGGTTCCTGCATACCCATGCCAAAAACATAAAGCGGTATAGGCATCTGATCGACAATCTCACACAGCCGCTCCATATGCTCCTGCTGCGCTTCTTCCCGCCCCGGTGGTGGCGGGGCAATCATATTGGCGAAGGAGAAAACAACAGCATCAAAGTTATCCCGCAACAACTGCTGATACTTCTCTGCGCTGCCTTTGCATTCCTTATAAAAAACGTGTTCAATGCCCGACATACAGCTTTTGCCACGCTTCACCTCAAAGCTTTTCGCCACCGCTTCGTTGTGCACAATATTGCCAACGTTCAGGGTGGTTGCCTTCACATCATTGTGCAGCCGCTCAATTGAGGTAAAGGCCCTGAGCGGCAGGGACGCCTTATATTTCAAGGCCGCGCCGTTGGGGGCAACGCCAAAATTACCAGGGTGAAATAGCACACGCTGTGTCATCACATTATCTACAACTGGCCGAGCTGAACCGACACCCACATCCGGCCAGCGTTGATGCCAAGCGTCACGTCCGGCGCCTGTCTCTCAGGCTTCGGTACAGGCTCAGGCTATTAGATCTGTATGACAGTAGCGTTGCAGATGCTGACTTAAGCTGCGTAGGCTTTGAGGAATGCTTTGGCGCCGTCGTTCTCACCATCAAGTGACAAGGCCTGCTGTGCTGCTTCCCGGGCTTGCGGCATCAGGTCCAGCCGCTTGAGTGTGTGGGCAAGCCCCACATACGCATCAACATAGTTGGGGTTGAGCTGAATGGCCTTCTCAAGGCAGGCCCGCGCCAGCCTCGGATGGTTATGAGAGGCATATACCGCCGCTTTTTCACGCTCGGACCGTGCGACGCAAAGGCGCTGCTTCACCCGGTCCGGCATCGGCGTTGCCCGCATGATTGGCGCATATTTGGCGTCGGTCTTCTTCTCAAAGGCGAGATAAAGCTGCGCGGCCTCGATCAGGTCATTGTGCTGGAAAAAGCCAGCAAGCTTCTTATAGGCCGCTTCCGTATGCCGGGCTTGGTCGTAGTCACCACGAAGGCGTGCCATGCTTTCCTTGAAAAGCGTATCATCATAGGTCAGCTCACCCTCGCCGCTGTCTGGCCCCTTGCCGTCCAGCACCATCTGGTGAAGCCGCTTGTCTATCGGGCTGCGGTCATACACTTCTTCCGCCGTCAGGCCTTCAAGGTCTGCGCTGTTTTTGGAAACGCGGTAACGCCCTTCCACAGGCGGTATGCCCATCAGTTTGGTGATCGGGGCAGAGTGTTCCGTCAGCTTCTCAGTTGCGCACAAGAAGCGGAATTGACGCAGGATATAAGCCAACTTGTCTTCCGAGAAGTCCGCCCCCGTTTCGGGGTGCAAACGACGGAAAAACTTGAACAATTCCCGTGACACGCTGTTGGGTCGCCAGGTTTCAAAATAATCACGCGCGGAAATCGTGCGGCCTTCACCGCGAATAACACTCAAGTGATATTTATACTGGGATACAAAGTGCGTGAACGGGTCGCGCAGCACAGTGAAAAGCCCGGCGTTATTGTCCGGTAGGCAGGCAAGAACCCTGTGGTTAACATGGTGGCCAAATACAAAGCGGTATTGGCTGCGCGCCTCTGGGCTAAGTTCTTCCCACAGTGGCTGGCCTTCAAAGAACAGTTTCTGCGCCGGGTGGTTGCCATAACCAAAATAAACATCTTCCCCCAAATGATTGAAGATATGGTGCATGACCGTGGTGCCACCGGTTTTTGCAACATGATATCCAACAATCAACATAAGGTCTCTTTCCTCACCTGGGAACTCACTGCCTGTTTGCGCTCACATGTTTATGTTCAGCGAAACAATGCCTCGGCCAAATAACGGGTTTTACGAATAAAGCCAAGCGCGCCTGAGGCTTTTTTGCCGCCACTTTCAGCGGCCTCTTTTGCGATGGCAGCAACGATACCTTCAGCGCTTGTGCTTTGCCCACTGGGCCAGGCAACATACCGGCCGTAAACACATAAAAGCGCATACACCAGCCCATCAAGCGGCACGTCACGCCCGCGCCGGGGCTCATCCGCAATCATGTCTGTTGTCAGCCCCCAGCCCGCATAAAACGGCATGCCGTAGGTGGTGACATCCACGCCTCGCAAAAGCGCTTCAAACCCCGTGAGGCTGGTCATGGTGTGCACACTGTCAACCGCCTCAAGGCAGTCGATGATATCAGCGTCCCTGATCGTTTCGTTAAAACAACGATCCCAGACATCCTTGGGCACAGCGCCTTCCCGGTTACCGCTCACCACATCCGGGTGCGGTTTATAGACGATATAAGCCTCTGGCTCACTGGCCCGCACAGCTTCAAGAAGCGCCGCGTTCGTACGTATAATCGGGGAGCCAAAGTTGATGGAGGCATCAGCTTCAACCTGACCGGGCACCAGGATGACCTTGCGGCCTTCGGCCCGAGCCCTGAAGTCAACAGCGCCCCGCTCACCCACATTATATTTGCTGACACGCGACGCGAGAATGCTTTCCCTCAGCCCAGCGCCGCGCGCCAGATCGGAACGGTCAAACTCATGCGTTTTCAGGAAATGCTCAAGATCACTAGGCGCTGAGCCATCATAATAGATGCCGCGCTGATCGAGCACGAGGGAGCTTGGCCGCCTGAGGTCTGACCCCAGCCCGACAGAGCGCAGGAAACCATCTTCCATGCGCCAGACCGGTATGTCTTCAGGCACAGCTTCCAGTATGTCATCAAACTTGCGGCCCCATACCATGACGCTATCGCCAGCCTGAAACTCAAATGTCTTAACCGCCGCGGGTTTAATGAAGGTGACCTCGCCAGCAGCCTCACCAAAAAAGCGGTGCACAAACTTGCGCTTCCAGAAGGAAAAGCCAACCGCAACGGCGCGTTTGCCGCGCGGGCGGGCAAGTTGGCGCTCAGCCACCAGGAGGTCAAGGATGCGTTCCATCTCCACCCGCTCACCGGTGAACGGGTCAAGGTAGCGACTGTAGACGATGAAGGCCGCCGCAAACAGTTCTTCAAGTGTGCGGTTGGCGATGCGTGCCTCACAAAGCTGCCGGTCGTGCGTGAGGCCCCAGCCAGCATAAAACGGCAAACCAAAACAGCTCACCTTTTTGCCTGCGATCAGCCCTTCAAGCCCCATCTGGGAGGTCACCACATATACATGATCGACCCGCTCAATCAGCCCCACTGGCGCCACATCTTCCGCCACAAAAATCACACGGTCGTAGGTGCGCTCAATATCAAAATGGCCCTTCTTGGTGCCCGCCAGCACGTCGGGGTGGATCTTCACAATCACAAGCGCTGTGGGGTTTTCCTCAAGGGCGGTGTTCATCATGTCAATGAACATGTCATCCGACGCCATGCCATGCATGATGGACTTGTCGCCATAGGTCTGGTCAACCACCAGCACCTTCGGCCCCTTGAAGGCAGCCAGCTTTTCTTCAAGCTCAGCTGATATATCAAATGGTGCCTGGTTATATTTGGAAACGCGCCAGCGCTTCATGCGCGCCATGGCGTCCCGCGCGCGCTTGAGCAACTCATCTGTGATCCAGTCGTCCCGGTTCAGCAGCGCTTCCAGATCGCTGGGCGTGTGCGCGTCATAATAGATGCCGCTTTTATCAACAACGAGCGACAGCCGCCTTTTGTCTACTGACGGATGGCTCAGATATCCAAGGAAACCATCTTCAAGCCGCCAGTATTCAAGCCCGTTTTTCTTCGCGTATGCCCTTGCCTTTTCAGTATTTTCCTTCTGGCCCCAACCGACAACAACGTCGCCCTCGCGTGCACCAGACAGGCCTTTTTTAACCGGCACCCCAAGTAGGTTTGGCATCATCGGGTCTGCGGCGATACCGGGGGATGAGGTCAGCGCGCGGCCACCCGTATCAGTGCTCTTTTCCTGGCTAACATCTTCGTTCATGCGCCCGCTCCAAGCAAAGAACGCACGGCCACAAGGTCCGCCTCGGTATCAACACCGTGAGGCGGCGCTTCAGATGTTTCCGCAACCCGGATGGTCAGCCCATGATGCAGCGCCCGCAGTTGCTCAAGTGCTTCTATTTCTTCCACCTCAGCGGGGTTGAGAGCTGTCAGCCGCTTGAGCGTATCCACTTTATAGGCATAAATGCCGATATGGCGCTGGTAGGCGTATTTATTCACGTCCGGTACATCCGCGCCCCGCATATACGGGATAACACTGCGCGAAAAATAGCGCGCATAACCAAACACGTCAGATACCACTTTCACAATATTGGGGTTCAGTACATCATCAGTGCTGGTGATACGGGTGCTTGCGGTCGCCATATCGGCGCGCCCGTCAGCCGCCAGCCCTTCGCCCACAAGCGCAATCAGCGCGGATGGGATAAGGGGCTCATCACCCTGCACATTCACCACAATCTCGTCATCCGCCCAGCCAAAGGTATCCGCCACTTCCGCGATGCGGTCCGTGCCCGAAGCGTGGTCCGCGCGTGTCATCACACCCTGCCCGCCAAAGGCTTTTACTGCTTTCAGGATACGGTCATCATCCGCTGCAATATATACATCTGCCATTGGCGCGGCCTCGCAGGCCCTGTCCCACACATGGGCAATCATCGGTTTGCCTGCAATGTCGGCCAGCGGCTTGCCCGGCAGCCGTGTTGAAGCATACCGTGCGGGGATGACAATTTTCATTGCACCAGCACCCTGGTTTCGCCTTCAGCTGCATCCCTCAGGCTGGCGCCAAGTTTGCCCGCCAGATGCTCACACGCTTCGCGCACGGCTCCCATACCGCCTGAACGCGCGGTAATAAAGTGCGCCAAGGCTTTCACATCATCCACAGCGTTCGCGGGCGCTATCGCGTACCCACAGGCTGCCATGGCGGCCATGTCGATCAGGTCATCTCCCATGAAGGCAACCTGATCAAGCGGGAGATCAAGCTCCGCACACAGCTCAGCCAATGCCCGAACCTTGTCCGCGCATCTGAGCCTGCGGTGCGTTATGCCAAGGTCGTCCAGCCTTCGCTCAAGCGGGCTACTGGTACGGCCGGAAATGACAGCCAGTTCCACACCCAGTTTGTGCAACAGCTTGAGGCCAAGCCCGTCGTGCGCATGGAAGGCTTTGCTCTCTTCCCCATGGGCTGCGTAATAAAGCCGCCCATCGGTCAGCACACCGTCTACATCCAGCACAAAAAGGCGGATCGTCATTGCGTTACTCCGTCACCAGTGGCGGGAAGCTTTTGGAAAGATCATCAACCGCCTTCATCTGCACAAGATAGCCTTCAAGCTTATCAAGGGGAAGGGCGCACGGGCCATCGCACAGCGCCTCGTCCGGGTTGGGGTGTGCTTCAATAAATAGCCCAGCGATACCAAGCGCCATACCAGCACGCGCCAGTGCGGCTGCCTGCTCGCGCCTGCCGCCGGCGCTATCGGTTTGCCCGCCGGGGCGCTGCAACGCATGTGTGGCGTCAAACACTACCGGCGCCATGGTTTTCATCAGGTCCATGCCCAGCATGTCCACAATCAGGTTGTTATAGCCAAAACAACTGCCCCGCTCGCACAGCATCACATCCGCATTGCCGCTTTCGGCAAACTTTTTGATGATGTGCCGCATCTCTTCCGGCGCCAGAAACTGCGGTTTTTTCACATTGATTACCGCGTCTGTAGCCGCCATGGCACGCACAAGGTCTGTTTGCCGCGCAAGGAAGGCGGGCAACTGGATCACATCGGCGACCTCAGCCGCAGGCGCGGCTTGGTCAGGCTCATGCACGTCTGTGATAACCGGTACACCGAATTTGGATTTGATGTCGGAAAGCAAACGCAGGCCTTTATCCAGCCCTGGCCCCCGGAAGCTATGCACACTGGAGCGGTTCGCTTTATCAAACGACGCCTTGAAAACATAGGGAATGCCAAGCCTTGAGGTGACCTCAACAAAATGCGCTGCCACTTCAAACGCAAGCTCATCGCTCTCCAGCACATTCATACCGCCAAACAGAACAAAGGGAGCCTCATTTGCAACCCGAATGTTTGCGCCGATAGAGACAGAACGAACCATGCTTTCCCCCAGAAGTCTTATAGGAAACCTTTGAAATAGTGATAGCCATGGCTACCCCGCGCAGGTCCAAAGCGCAAGGTGGTTTTACCCCCACAACCTATATAACCCCGAACTAAAACAGGGGCTGTTGCCGGGCGGCATTACCTGAAGAGGGAAAGGATCGAAGACGGGCTTTGGTTCGCGATGGAAAGCGCCTGCAGGCCAAGCTGCTGTTTCACCTGCAAGGCTTGCAGGTTTGCCGCCTCTTTGGCGAGGTCTGCGTCCACCAGATTGCCGATGCCAACTTCAATGGTATCCGAGAGTTTGGCGACAAATGACTTCTGGATCGCAATGCGCTTCGCCCCCGCACCAAACTGAGACAGCACAGAGTTTACGCTATCAATGGCGGCGGCGATTTGGTCAACCGCCACAGACGCCGCCCCCTGGCTATCAATCACTTGTGTGGCGCTGAGGGATACGTTTGAACCGCCAAGCGAAAGATCCTGCGCGGAAATAGCGAGGTTTTTATCCCCGCTTGGGTCCGTGATCGCACTGATGGAGCGCCCACCCGATTTAACCGCGTTCACGCCGTTAAATTCAGCATTCTCGATGATGGAAGATATCTGGTCCCTGAGCTGGGCAAAATCCTGGCTGAGCGCGGCACGGCTGGCTGTATCAAGCCCGCTATCTTTTGCGGCCACGGCCTTTTCTTTCATCTGAATAAGGAGGTCAGACACCGCTTCGGCCGCCGCGATCGCCACATCAAGGCTGGAGCTTGCCCGCGCGAGGGAACCCTTCACGGCGCTGAGGCCGCTTACATCTGCGCGCAGATTTTGGGCAATAGCAAAGGTAGCCGCGTCATCTTTCGCGGAGGAGACCTTGAGGCCTGTGTTGATGCGTGTCTGCACCTCGCCAAGCATTTTGTTGGTTTTGTGCAGGTTCTGAAGCGCAACAAACGCGCCCGCATTAGTGTTTACCGAGTAAGACATTCTGCCTTCTTTCAGCCCTATAGGCCCATACCCAATTCAGAGTATACCACACTCGCTCATCACCAGTAGCGTGAAAGTGCGCGGCCTATCTGGCCGTCACGCGCTTTCCACCTTATTCTTAAGTGGGTCAGGTCGTCGTTCCATCGGCTGGATATCGCAATCCAGATCAATAGCAACGTTTTCTGACGCAACAAGCGCTATCATCAACTGGTGCTCAGGTACAAAATGAAAGTAAATCATGGCATTTTCACGGCCCTTTGGCGTGGGTGCCGCAAGTTTTGGTGGCCGGGCAGTCAAATCCACCTGAATATTGCGCAGGTAAGGCATCAACTTGCCGTCTTCCATCTTCACGAATGCCTCACGGATAGACCAAAGCGTGAAAAACAGCATGCGGCCAATCTCATTCGACATGTTGGATAGAAGCACCCAGTCCTCTGGCGGGAAACGGCGTTCCGCCACCCGACGCCAATCTACCACCGGGTCAAGCTGCTGGATATCAATGCCGATAGGCGTGGTCTCAGAGACCACAACGGCAGAAATCCCCTCCTCTGCCGCCCCGGTATGGGAGACAGAGAAGAAAGGCGGTTCATCATCTGAGAAACCCTCAATGCGAACCCTGCCCGCGCCTTCCTGGGTGAGCGGCACGGCGCCCGGCAGCAAGCCCATATATTCACCAAGGGATGCCCTGAGCATACGGCGGGCGGTGACAAACGCAGGCCGCGCACCTTCATGCATCCTGGCGAGGCGTTCGTGCTCAGTTGCAGACAGGTCTTCCTGGCCTGAAAGCGCCGGGTCTGCTGCCCTCACCTTCAAGGTCACCGTCTCGCGCAACTTGTCTTGCTCGTCAGCCATTACTATCCGCTCTCATAACGCCCAAATCAGATTCTGCCATATAAAACAGGCAATTCCAACGTTTCAAGCCCATGATGCCAAAACAAAACGCCCCACACCTTGTGCGGGGCGCTTTCTACCGTACATACGGTGATTTCGCTAGAAGGTATAATCGACTGTTGCGAGGTTTGCGGTTGTGAGGCCAATGAGGAAGATGCTGTCGCCGCCGCCGGTGTCGATCATCACGCCTGCTTCACCACTCACCGTTGTGTTTGTGGCCGCTGCCTGCACACTTGCCGCTGAGGTAAAATCGGTTGTTGTGCCGCTCAGGTCCAGCAGGTCATTGCTGGTACTGAAATCTGTGACCACATCGTCACCATGGCCTGAGGTGAAGATAAGCTCATCACTTCCACCACCGGTGTTGATCTCGTCGTCCCCCGTGCCGCCGGTGATGGTATCATCACCAGAGCCGCCCCACAGCTCATCACTGCCGGAGCCGCCGTCAATCACATCATCTTCCGTGCCGCCAAAGATAAGATCATCCCCTGCATCACCAGAGACACTATCATCCCCCGTGCTGCCATAAACACTGTCGTTGCCGGCGCCGCCAGAAAGGGTATCCCTGGCGTCTGATGCCACACCCTTGCCGCCATACACCCGGTCATTACCACCAAAGCCGTATACAGCGTCATCCCCCGGCCCGCCGCGCACAGTATCAGCGCCGCCGCCGCCATAGACAAAGTCGTCTTCAGAGCCACCCCACTGGAAGTTATCGCCATCACTTGCCGAGGTAACAATCTCATCCACTTCAACCACCCCGTCACCGTCGTCATCCCATGACGTGCCGATCACGGTATCGTTGCCGCTGGAGCCATACATCACATCAGCCCCGTTCTGGCCAACGCTGTTTGACGAGAAGAAGGAGGCGTCAGCCCCGTCACCGATCAGAAGGTCAGCCCCGTCCCCGCCACCGATATAATCATCACCTTCATCACCGCGCACGGTGTCATTACCGTCACCACCTGCGTAGATGCGGTCATCCCCCGATCCGGCTTCGGCGATATCGTCACCGTCATTACCGCGCAGGAAGTCAGCCCCTGAGCCGCCATAAAGCGTGTCATCACCCTCGTTACCACGCAAGGTATCATCGCCCGAGCCACCGCTCAGCATATCGCCACCAGCCTGACCGCGCATGTTGTCGTGCCCGCCGCCGCCGGTGAGTACGTTTGCAGCGCTATTGCCGGTAATTCGGTCACTGCCCGACCCACCGATAGCGTTCTCGATCGTAACCTCAGGTGGCGTGTAAACGGTGTCTGTCTTCGCGGAATTTGGGCCACCGTCGCGGTAGAGCGTGATGGTGGTGCCAACATCGCTCCAGCTACCGGGGGTCAGGTCAAGGTCGAGGCCTGTGGTTTGGGAGGATGCGTCATAAGTATCTGTGCCGCCCGTGTCCCAAATGGTTTCATAATACTGGGTGCCATTACTGAAGGTATATGTGGTGTTACCCACCTCATTTTCCGCCTCACCATACAGGTGCTGAAGCGCGAGGATATCAAGATACATGTAGCTTGTGGGGTAGAAACTCGCGCCTGCAATATCTTCATCTTCAATGGAGACATTGTATGACATCACCGTATATTCCAGCCCGTCATACGCTGACGAAAGGATAACGCCGGAACCATCGTCATCAAACGGGTGCTTGAGCCCCATCGCGTGGCCAAGTTCATGCGTCAGCACAAGCTGAAAATATGAACCACGGCCTCCGGTTGACTGATTCTCGCTCACAATCCATATATCGCCTGCGGTGACCGTGCCGTAGGGCGTGTAAGCGTATGCCGCCGAATCTGCATCGGGTTCGTCTGTCCAGGTTACTCGGATGGTCCCTGCTGATGAGGTGTTATCATCTACCTCCTCAAAGGTAACTGCCGCGAAACTTTCGATCTGAGACAGGGCATCTTTGAAAAGGTTTTCTTCCGATGTCGTCAGGAAACTGATGCCATTCCAGGGTTCGCCGTCACCGTCCTCAGGGCCATAACCGCCATTTGACGATGTTGACCACGCGCTGGACGCGTTTGGAAAACTGTAGGTGACGGTCGTTGTCGCCGCGCCCAGAACGTTCTGGTAGCGGAACAGATCGAGAAGGCTGTCTACCCTGTCGTCACCCGTGATATCCACCTGATCCACCACCGCATTGGTGGTTGGCGACGGGGCTTCCGCTTCATATTCTTCAAGCGATATTTGATACGTGCCGGTCTCGGTTTCCCAACCACCCGCTGAGACATAATAGGTACCGCTTGTGTTGGGCGTGAACACCAGCTGGCTGTTGCGGCTTCCAGCACCGTCATCGTCAAACCGGTTCAGGGAGGTGCCGCTGGCGTTATAGAGCCCCTTGATGAAAGGGTCGACAAGGGTGCCGTCACCAATTGTTGAGCCCGTCATCTGGATGGCATAGGTCACACCCGCCTGCAGTGTTACTGCAACCCAGTCTTCGTCGCCTGCTACCTCGATCTCACCATTATAGGTGCCACCAAACGCCAGCGTTGCTGTTGTGCTTGTATTATTGGGAACATCAACCAAAACCAGACCCTCACCTTTTGGGTATTCAGCCGCCGCCCAAAGGGCTGACCATCACAGTTCATCATTGAATAGCAGGTGGCATGCCTGTCAACTGCCTAATGAGAACTCTCTATACCTCCGCCACCTTCACCTTATACGGTCGCCGCTTAAAAAAACGTTGCCGATCCTGGATTTTTTAACAAAAACACGCCCTTTTCAGGGCGGGCAGTAAACGAAAAAAAGCGCCGCCCGAAGGCGGCGTCATAGTTGCTCTTAAGGGGGATCAACCTGCCTCGGATAAGCCTGGGTAGCGACCTTAGTAGATCACGTCCAGATCGTGCAGTTCATCCCATGATATTCCTGTCAGGAATATGCTGTCGCTCGCTGTCGTCTCAATCACCACGCCCCATGTGCCGCCCACATAAGCGTCGTATGAATAATATTCCAGGTCGTCGAGATCATCGATATCACCAACCCCGCTGAGCACAAGCGTGTCTTCGCCGATATAGAAGTCTTCAACGATGTCATCACCGTCACCGTCACGGAAGATGAAATAGTCCTCGCCATAACCGCCATAGATGATGTCATCGCCCGCACCGCCGATCAGGTCGTCGTCTCCATCATCACCCCAAAGGGTATCCCAGCCCGAACCGCCATAGATCAGATCGTCACCACTGTTGCCAGTAGCAACATCGTCACCGGAGCCGCCATAGATCGTATCGTGGCCACTGCCGCCGAACAGATCGTCCCAGCCGGAACCACCGCCCATGCGGTCATTGCCCGAGCCACCATATATGTCGTCATCGCCGGAGCCGCCCCAGGCCGAATCGTCACCGCTGCCGCCATCAATCGTATCGTAGCCTGTGCCGCCAAAAAGCCGATCGTCATCGCCCCAGCCAAAGATGTCATCATCGCCTGAGCCACCGCCGATGGTATCGCGGAAATTACCGCCGACAGCCACGTCATCCCCAGAACCACCCCAGATTTCATTCTCAGGGGCCAGCGTAAGATTGCTACTGGCGATCGCTTCGCCCGACACAGCCTCACCAATGTCATACTTGCCGTTGTCGTTCACGCGGCTATCATCCCAGCCACCACCAATGAGCGTGTCGTTTCCCCAGCCGCCGATCAGCGTATCACGGCCCTCATATTGCGGCGCATCGGGCACAACCGCCACAAAGAAGTTGTCGTCGCCGTACCAGTCAATATCAAAATAGTAGCCGTCGTCCATGCCGCCGCCGATGATGAAATCATCACCGCCCGCACCTTTCAGCAGATCATCTCCGCTGCCGCCCACGAGGAAATCGTCACTCCATGAGCCCCGGAAATTGCTGTGTTCGCCCGAGCCGTTAAAAACTATCCGTCCGTCTACAACATTATAAAAAGCCATTGGGTATCCCCCGGTAAGTGTCGTTTCATTTTATGCGAGGCAGTTATACCGCCATCTCCTTGTGTCACCCTTATGGCAGGGGTCGCCTGAACCAAAAATGAACGTAGATGTATGGTTTTTGTTATAATCCAAAACGACAAAAGCCCCCAAATAAGGGGGCTTTCATGGTCACAGCTTTATAAACTTGTCCTCGCAGGCCGTGATCGGCTCTTGAGCGTTAGACGGTGCTGCGCATTAAAAGGTTCGCAGGCACCCTATCCTATTTTGAGCGGCGCTTGTTGCGCATCGCGTCCCGTTCTGCGTCGGTGCCGATAAATTCGTCCACATCCATCACGCGCCTGAGCTCGTCCACCAGGCGTTCGAGCTTCCTGCGGTCTTCAAACCCGCGGCACCCCGTGTACCACTGCACAGATTTATTAATCTCTGCGGTACGCACCTCGATTGTCACCGTTGGGTGGTCTGTTGCCGGCATCTTGCACGACATGCGATCATAGGCGCCATCAAGCTCGGTGAATTTTTGCATTCTCAGGGTTTCAAGAACTTCCAGAAACTGCCCAACGCTGCGTTGAGCCAGATGCTGACCACTAAGTTTCGAGAATCGGTTCCCGTGGAAGGTGATACGCCCATCGCCCCTGATGGTCAGGTCATACACCGGGCAGGCACCAAAGCACGGGCCTTCGCTCAATTTCACATAATGCATTGGGCTTGGATCGCGCGCCACGTCACCCACTCCATCCGCCGCATCACTGGTGCCATCGCCACCGGTCGCGCAGGCAGCAAGCATTAAAGCAACCACCGTGACGGAAAACATCTTGGTATAACGTGAAAAACGCATGGCATATCCTTCCGCGCCCTATTTAGCACGAGCGCGAGGTAAACCAATGCAAAGTTTCACAAAATTTCACGCAGCCGCTGTCAGGCAACACGCATGTCTCGGACGTCAGGCACGCCATATCCAACATCAACAAAATAGCTAAAATGCATCTCACCGTTCACGATCGTGGTGGTATCGCCCAGCAGGCCATACATATGGCGGGCTGCGGCAAAATCAGTGATCGAGACAAGCTGTCGCCCGCGCTTGGATACAACAGGCAGATAAAGTGTTTCATGCTTCAACTTGTTGCCAGACGACTTCTCAAGCGTGCGGCTAACATGGATGCCGCAGGGCTGGTTAAGCGCCGCCAAAGCTTCCTCACACGACAGGTTCGCACCAAACTTGAGGCTCATGGTGCCGCTTGACGCGCCCACCACATTACGGCCCCATATATGGTCAATTGCCGTACCCGACTGCACAACAACAAGTTCACCATGCTCACCGGCCCTCAGCGCCATAAAGCGCGAGGTAAGCGCACCCAGCCGCGACAACGTGAAATCAGCGCGGTCAGGCAAGCTGTCCGATGTATTAAATTCTTCCCAGATCGCGGCCAGCCGCGATGCGCCTCCCCCAAGGCTCATTTCCAGTTTCAAACGCAAACTCCATACACATACCAAACCAACTACCGGACCCCCGTACGGCGCTGCCAGCACACGGGCAGATTCGCTGATTTCCGCGCATATTATATTTCTGGACTTCAGAGTCTAGGGACGGTTAAAATTTTATCTAATTTTGAGAATTTGTTTACCCTAATCACCACATCTGCTGCCAACATGAAAAATTAACGCGACACACCGCCACATGCCCAATTCTTAACTTTTTGTTATTATCCTGCTGCGAGAACAGAAGCGCACAATCTCACCTTAACGCGTGGCGAGTTGTCGCAAAAAAATCGTGCTACGCTATATGTATGTTCCCCTGTGTAAAGAGGTTCCCCATGGACCAAGAATCCGCTCAGACCATCACCGACCAACCCGCAACACCGGCGGACAAGAATACACTCCCAAGTGGCCCCCGTATCCTTGTGGTGGAGGATAACCCGGTGATGGCCAGCATAATGGGAAAATTGCTTGGCCGGTTTGAAGCACGCTTTGACGTTGTCGCCAACGGGCTGGAGGCTATTGATGCTGCAAAAGAAGCTGATTACGACCTTATCCTGATGGATATCCTGATGCCCACGCTTGGCGGTGTGCGCTCTACGCAAGCCATCCGCAAGCTCTCAAGCCACTATGAAAACATTCCGATCATTGCGGTCACCGCACGAGTGTCTGAGCGCGCCGAAGAAGAATACCTGGCTGAAGGCATGACCGGCATGATCAAAAAACCCATCAACCGGGTGAACCTGTCGGAAGCACTGCGCACCCATTTGGGCCTTGAGGAAAACATCCCCATCTCAATAGAAAGTGAAAGCGCCATTCATGACAGGGACGACCTTGATGCGCTTAACTGGGAGGTCTTTAACGAATATCGGTCATTGCTGGGGGACAGCTTTATGGGCTTCCTCAAGGACTATCTGACCGTAGGGCCGAACATGCTGTCTGATATTGGAGATGCTATCACCGCAGATGATGCACCACGCATTCAGTTCCTCGCGCACAAGCTCAAATCAACCGCTCAGGTGTTTGGCGCAGAAAGCGCGGCAGATCTCGCCGCCCAGCTTGAGATCATGGGTAAAAATAACGAGACCGGCCCCGCCCCGCAGATATTTCATGAGCTTCATATCGCTTATGAACGCACTCAGCGCGCCCTGCGTAAAAAATATATCCTGATGCAGAACATGGGGTAAGCGCGGTATGGTTAATCAATTTTAACTATAAGTTGTAAATTAACCACCTTCAGTAACCATTCTTTTACAGGGCAGCCGCTATGCTGTGCCTATAAGAACATAATAATCACCAACCACTTCGGGTGGGGCCACCATAAACCGGTGATTGGCGTTACCTGGTCCTGATGGCCACCCCACCCGGCTTTTCACTAGCTTGCAAACCCTTCAAAAGCGGCTTTTGACCCACGGCTGGGAAGCTATATCCGCCGCCCACTGATTTATGTATGGCCCGGGGCAACCACATAGATGAGAACAACCAGGCATAAAACAGGTGCTCCGCCAGATAAGCCCCAGCAAGGTCAGCGAGAAAAGCGGCAGGAGCAATAACAGGATACTCAACACGAAGACGAGGCCATTCAGAAGTTTCGCTATATGGGGTTGGCAATGAACCCAAATATCAGCATGCTCCCATTGCCGCATTTGACCCCGTTTATTCTTCCTCAGCCTGAACCCGATTTATGTCAAAACCTGGGTAGTATCCGCAATGCTAGTTGGGTTTTCTCGCCCCCGCTTTCTCTAATAGGTTTCGCTCAAACGACGTGAAAAAATCAGGCTCCCCATCCACGGAGGCATTTCTTCCTCGTTGACTAAAATCGGCCCCAGCTTTCTCTAGCGCGACCGCCTTTTCCTCAACCTGCATTTCTATTTGTGCGAGGGCAGCATCCATATTTTCAATGAGGATTGGACCGAAGGCATCCGCAATCTTTCCTCCAAGCATATGACCAAAGTAACCACCGAGAAACGCGCCTGCTACATATCCGATCAAGGCTCCGATTACTGCTCCCGCTTCCCCTCCGAAAAACGCCCCTATCCCGCCACCAATAACAGCACCTACATAACGTCCAACGATACGTAAAATCCTGGCACCGATATCCTGCAACAATTCCTTCAGCGCAACCTGCACATAGTCCTGCCATTCAGATCCGCTACCAAGTAACAGTCCAATCTCAACAGCTAAAGTAGCTCTGCCCAAGCCTTCTGCAGCAGCGCCATACATCTTAAGTGTTGCAGCAATCTCTCGCTGCGTGCGAACGCTGGCAGCGGCAGCGGCGCTAGTGATCTTTGGTAGTTCTTTCTGAAGCGCTTCGTTCCATATTCTGGCGCGCCTCCTACGCCCCCGCTTTCGGCTTTCTGCCGGGTTTGCTATCCCCTCATCTTCAAGGCTTGCCTCCAGGTCTTTGATAACAGACCGCATATTTTCATCGAACTGTTCGAGCGTGTCCCTAGCTGAGGTCATAAAGCCGTTGCGGGCAGACATAATCACCCGACGGTCCCTGCCCAACGTCTGTACGCCCACAAAGTAGAGACGCTCTATCGCTGTATTAACGGTAAAGCGTCGCCCCTGAAGGTCGCGCGAGAGTTCAGCTGCAAATGCCTTAACGGCCTTTTCACGCCCCAGAAAAACGTCTTCAATCTCAGATGCGGCATCACCTACAGCGCCAAAAGACGCAGCCACTGCATCGGCTGCATTATTGGCCTTCTCAAGATCAACGAGAAATTCCATAGCAAATTGTTCAAAAGCCGAACGGGAGGGTTTCTGTAGCGCCGAAAATATGTTGGGCTCGCTTTTCTCGATGAGCCTCAAAAGGTCAGCCACCGCACGACTATCGGGCCTAATTAATGCTGTTCCAACTCTCGTCAGTGAGCGCCCGAACAAGTCCTGCTCATAAGCGCCCAATATCTTGATAGAGGCCGAGAAATTTGGTTTGAATGATTGTAGCCCAAAAATTTTCAAGAACCGGTTGCTGGGAGGTTGTGGTTTCGAACCACCAAATGAAATAATGGGTGGGGAAAACTCTTTTTCTCTCAATTTATTCCAGCGCAGCTTGAAAAAAAGCGTGGCAACACCGGCGGACAATTCCGCTTCGGAAGCAATTGCTCCCTTAACCGCTTGCGCATCTATAACAGCTGCTATTCGCCGCCCGGAGGCGATAGAGAAATCCTTTAATTCAATCAATATACCCTGTTGACCGGCCAGTTTCACAATAGCTAATAAAGCACGCTCTTCTCTCTCAAAGAGAAGTGTCTTGCCTTTTAGGCGACTAATCTCCCTAGCGCTGTGGCGAATAGACTGCGAAAGACTGGAGACAGGTATTGGCGTGCTTGTCCAAGGGACATTTACCATTCTCACCGCAGCACTCACTTGGTCTCCCTCCATTTTTCGCGGCTAACACCCTTCAGTTTTTCAACCGTACGCAGGCCGCCAAGCCCGAGCATGGACAGAAGCACGGTCATCAGGGTTTCTGTGCCTGCAAGCTGCGGCGGGGCGGGAATGTGCGGGAAGAAGGCAAGCCGGGCCCAGTTAAACACATCATGGCCGATGAAATGCCAGCCCAGCGCGATGCCACAAACCCAGCCCACAAAAGGCCGCCACCCGGCGACAAAAATGCTGGGATGATTGGCTTCGGCCTTGTTGACTTCCATCTGTGCAAGGCCTGCGCGCAGCACTTCAAGTTCAAGGTCATGCTCAAATCGGCGGCGTTCGTTCTTGTCAGGAATCAGGCGTTCAAGCGGTGCGCGCACGATGTCCAGAATAGTACCTATCAGCGGCAGGCCCATAGCAGCCTCCTTTCAAAACGGTGATGTTTTCGGGGAAGTAAAGCGGCCTGTCAGCCCCAGCTCGAGGGTGCCGGGCTGGGGCCATAAGTGTGGAAATCAGCGAGATATTTCTCAGGCGTAGCCTTACCGAATGCGGTGTTCCAATAACGCTTCGCATACTCCGCCAAGGCCATATCATCCCGCACATTGGGCAAGGCTTCCGCCACACGGGCGTAAATCATGCGGGCTGCGGCGCAGGCATAAGCGTCATCTGCCTCAAGCGCTTCAAGGTGGCTCATGCCTACAGGCAAATAAGCGTCAAGCTGCGCTTGCCGTCCGGGGCGATAGGCCAGATAGTTTTTGTAAAGATCATCAAGCGTATTTGGCTCAACCTGAAAATAGGAAAGTGCCGGGCCATTCACCTGCGTACGGTAACAAAAACCCATGCTTTCATGGCAAGCTGTCATCATCAGAAGTTTTGCAGCAGAGGGGCTGTCCATGCCGAGGCCAGCAAGCACCGGCATGATCACGCCACTGAGGAAATGGTTCGCATCTGTTTGTGGTGTTGGCATTGTTTTCGCTCTGGCCCTTATATCACATTCCTCGTTCGAACACGCCTCCCTCAGGCCGCGTTACGGGTGAGAAGCCCGTCGTTCAGCGTGCGAGTGCCACCCTGGGTAAGCGCCGTTTGCACCGCGCCGCGATTGGGGCCCAGACGCTTGTGGCTAAGGTGAAGCCACGCCTGTACATCACCGTTTGAAAGCTGCCTGCGTTCATGCACCAGCGTATCAAATGGCAAGTCATCCATCGCGGCAATCATCAGGGCGGCGTCTTCCACGCTTGTGCCGCTGATCAGGAAATCCACGCCTTCCCCAAACACATGCGGGCTATCAAACGGGCCGCCGAGCAACCGGTTGAGCGTGACAGAGCGGTAACCGGACAAGAGGGTAAGGTGTTTGCCCGTGCGGGAGATAATCACCTCCAGCACATTTTTGGAAAGCGCCTTCAGGTTGGCAACAATGCTCACATCGCGCGGCAGATTATAAAGGCCGTAGCGGTCCGCCACGCGGCTTGCCGTGAAATCACACAGCCGAAAGCTGGGCGAGATTTCCATCCTGGGGTGAATGCCAACTGTCATGCCAGCCACCCCAGTTTATCGGCGATCAGGAACACCAGAAGCGCGCCCAGTTTGGCAAGCGCAAGCAAGAGCAGCCGCACCACAAGGCCCCAGCGGCGGCCACACTCTTCCTCGTGCCGCTCGATCCGGTCAAGCGCCAGCGTGGCCTTGAGAAGCGCGGCCTGTGCGGTCTCCGACCCATCAAGCACCTTCACGCTGGCAGCCTGATACTCGCGTTTTGATGCAAGCCCGGTCATGACGGCCAGCCAAACTGCGCTGCGCACAAAAGCCCGAGGAAGATGGCGCCAAGCACACCAAGGAAACGCTTGCGTTCAATGGCATGCCAGCGCCAGAAGGCAAAAGCGCGCACAGGCGGCAAGGCAAAGATACTGTCCCAGTCCATGCTAGCACGTTCCGCCCCAAGACCGAGGAACAAGCCAATGAGGAACGCGCACCACATGATCATCAGGCAGGTGAGCATAAGCGCGAACAGCGCGTCACTGCCCACCGCTGCAAAAATACCAAGTGGGATGAGCACAACGAGCTGAAGCGCGAACACAAGACCCGCGCGCTTGAGCGTGGGGTGGCTATAAAAAAAGCGGCCCAAAGCCGCCTTGAGAGATGAGAGCGACAGGGTGGCCGCGCGCGCAAGCGTGCCCACCGCCGCGTGATACACGGGCAGGAGAAATTTCATCATACAGTCCTGTTATTTGAGAGGTTTATGCGGGCAGCGTTGGCCAGTTTGCTGTCGCCACAGCTGCGTCAGTTTCCGCCGCAGTTGAAGCGGCATCTATGAGTTGTTTGGTGGAAAGGCGCACGGCTTCAATGCTTGCCGCAAGCACCTTCCATTCATCTGCTTTTGCAACAACAGCAAGTGCAACCCCCATAAGGTCCGCACCGGTGATGCTAATCTCAGCCGCAAGGAGCGGATACCGCGCGGGGTCTGGTGCCGCGTCGGAAACACAGGCGCGCGCTTCCAGCTCTTTCGCCAGATAAACCATCTCCTGCCCATAGCCGTGGCTCCCCACCCAGGACCGCAGTTTAGCGGCTTTCCAGTCTACCGCTGACTTGGCCTCGCGCTTTAGCGCATCCATATCCACTAGTGGGGTATAAGGCACCAACGCAGCAGGCGTTTGGTTCACGTCCACCTTATGGGTGTCCGGCGTTACCGTCCCGCCCCATTCCACCGCGCCACACCCCTCAGGGGCCTGCGTAATCGCCGCAGCTTCGTCAGACATGACGCGCACCCCATCAGGCGGTATCAGCCCGGTGGTGCTGTCGAAAAAAACAAGTTGTTTCATCGGCTGTTCTCAATCAGTGAAAATATGGCGGGTTCAAATATTACAGAGCCACTGCCATCCGTGATGGTGATTTTTAGCCCCACTGTTGTCGTGTCCAACGCTTCAACCAGGGGGTTAGGGCCTCCCGGTTGGTAATAGAAAATCATCGGTCTTGGTTCGAATTGGTTGCTCACAAAGAAGCTGATCGTTTCCAACGTTAATTCAACGTCGTCGGACAAACGGCGACGGAAAAATTCAGCTGAAACCTGCTCAACAGTACCCGAATTACACTTCGCGCGGGGGTTCCACAGCAATTGCATGCGCTGCCCACCAGTATGCGGGCGATCCACAGTGCCGGATATCTTCCAGACTTCCGCGTTAGTAATCGTTTTTGTGCCACTGTTGCCGCCTGAATACCAGGAGGCGCTGTTAAGCGCTATTTCCGCCTGTGTAACCTCGCTCAGGGTTGCGAGACTGCCCAGGCTTTCTGTCGCTGCCTTGGCTTCATTCAGTTTTGTGTTGGCCGTAAGGTCCAGGTCAGCAAGCGTGCTGTCGCTGGTGATATCCGTCACATCCCGCTGGCCAATCACGATGCCTTCAATCTCGATCTGCAGGTTGGCTTTGTTGGCGATATCAAAACGGATGCGTTTGATGGTGCCGTTGCGCCAATCATCACCACCTGCCGTCAGCTCGTGCATATCAAAATACAGCACCTTGGTTTTGCCGGGGTCAAACGTCACGCTGCTGCCATAACTTTTGTAGTGCGACGCGTCATAGCCATGCCCCGCTGTGGAATAGTAAATTTGCGGGTTGGCGGTGAAGGTGGTGGCGCCTGAATTGGCCAGCACCACCCGCACAACGGAATACAGCCGGCCATTGGCATTCAGGTTGTTGGGTGACTGCAGCTTCGGGTCGGTTGACGAACTGCCGGTGAAATGCAGCAACCCAGCCGAGGCAGATATGCTGCCGGAACCATCCGGCACGCTCCAGCCCTGCACCGTATTATTGGCAAAACCCCAACGCAGCCCTTGAACCGAGACAATGTGATATGTCTCCCCCGATGTGCCCTGCGGTCCCTGCGGGCCTTCGGGGCCAGGGTTGCCTTGCGGCCCTTCCGGGCCAGCAGCGGCCAGCAACGTCCAGTAGGTGGTGTGTGTTGGCTCAACGCCCACAGCATCGCTCATGCTTTTGAACACATAGCTGCTGCCCTCATAGGTCACCACATCACCGCGGCTATAGGTGGTGAAATCATCATAGGCACCCCGAAAATCGTTGCGTGTTGCCCCGTCCTCAATATCATCCAGCTTGGAAGGCGTGGCGGGCAGCTCAATCGTCTGCACGGCCTCTTCTGACTCCTGCCCGCGCTGGGTCCAATAGGTTACGCGCACGTCATAACTCAAACCGTCCACAAGGCCGGAGATGCGCGTGTTTAGCGTGTCGCGGGGCAGGTATTGCTGCCCAGTGTATGTGGCCTCACCTGCCTTGCGCCACTTCAGTTCAAACCGGTCAATACCGATGGTCTCAATAGGGGCGTCCCAGTTAACGTCAAGTCCGCTGATGACACTGCCGTCTGCCTTCGCTTCATGAAAGCTGACAAGTTGCAGGTCTTCAAGCTCGGGGGGCTCAAGCCACAGGTCCGGCAGGTCGCCAAGGCTGTTGAGCGGTTCCTGCTCAGGTGTGCCGCCTTCATAAACCGTGCTTTCATAAAGGGCGAGGTCAACGCTCACCTCCAGAAAGGCGGTAACGGAAACCTTCTCGACGATATATTTCCGGCCGTCAAAACCGCGTTCGGGGTAATCAATCGCGATCACGTCACCGGGCTCAAGCAGCATGGCCTTGCGCGCCAGCTTCAAGCCTTCAATGCGGTGCGAAACACGGCTTTTACGGACAAGGAATTCTGCATACTGCCGGGCGCGGTAATAGTCGGTGATGGTCTCGAGCGGCACGTTGGTGTGGTTTTCCTTGCCCTGATCCTGCGCCAGATAGCTGGCATATTCCGTGCTATCCAGCTTGGGCCATGAAACCGCGTCTTCTTCAAAATCTTTATTGGCGTTCGGGAACTCAACCGTCACACGGGTGAGCATGCCGTCCCGTGCGCCATGAAACGCCTTCCAGCCGCCGGTGATATCATCGGCACCAAAGGTCATGACGGGCTCATCCACCACATCCTCAATCACCAGCCTGTGCTTGCCGTTTGACCACGGCATGGACCAGCCGAAACCTTCCAGCAGTTTTTTAAGGTTCGGGATAACACCCTTCTTCGGGTCGATCACCGCATCCGCCAACCAGCGTTGCTGCGTTGTGGCCACCTGCTCGTCCCGGTAGCCGGGAAAGGTGCCTGCGGGGCTCACAAACACAAATTCACCCGCTACCCGGTCCCAATACCGGCGGGGCGTGGGGCTGGTGTTTGTCAGCACCGAAGGGATACTGACCATCTCATCACATTTGTTTGCCGCCGTGATGAAACTATCGATATCAATCTCATCCTCACCGGCATTAAAGCCGTACGGCGCCATCAGATAATTGAGGATAACAAGCGCCCGGTTGTTGGAATATTGCCATGTAGCCGGGTTACTAAAGCTTTGCCCGCTCTGCCGGGGGTCATAAACCCTGAGGCCACGCACAAGCGCCTTCACCTCAGGCTCCGCCGTGAACTGAGGTTTCTTCTCCGAATTGAAAAACCGGAGCCAACTATAGGCCACGCCGCGCCCACGATGCGCGGATGTCCACACATCAGACGCAGCCGAAAGCGCAGTCATCGCCGTTTGGCTCTCGCTTCCATATTTGCTGAGCGCACGGAAATAAGGCTTCTTCTTGAAGCGCTTCACGCCCTGCAGGTCACCGTCGATCCAGAAGCGGTCAATGCCGGTTATCTCGCCCTGCCCCCACACATCAATGCGGTGCAGCCAGTCATAGTCCTTGCGCACCTCCTCATCGTCGGACGAGTCCGGCAGATAGGTGTGATCATATTGGCCGAGGCTGCCTGGCGGCGCATTGTGGCGGGAGACGGTTTTATAAACCTTCACCGGTGTTACACGCTGCCTGCCATAGATGATGGGCAAACCCGCAACGGCCGACGCTTTGGATATCTTGATGCCTTGTGACGCTGGTTTGGTGGGCAAGCCAAGCAGGCCGCCCAGAAATGAAAACAGGCCCATTTAAGCTTCCCCTCCCCATCCGATGTTGGATTTTTCCACATGCGCAAATTCAAAGAATTTATCGCCTGCGTAGCGGTCTTCCTGCGCATCGGTGCTGGTGAGCCTGCCAGATGTCTGGCTGGGCTTTGACCATGGGCTGGTGATCTGGATCTCGACAGAGGCGGCATCACCGCCTTCATCCTCCGACCATGCGTGCACCGCCCCTTTATAAAGCCTGAGCGCCTCACCGCCCACGACATCACCATCACCGTCAATCAGCACCAGCGAGATAACGCAGGGAATACCCGTCAGCGCCACAAGGCGCAGCTGGTCAGCCAGCGTGCGTTCAGCACCTGAAAACCGCATGGTGTAGCTCTGCAGCTTGATATCCCGCTCCCGCACGATGGGTTGCAGGCTGATAATATTGCCAAGGGAATGGTAGGTGTCACCGCTCACCACAAGGTCAGTGCCGTGGGTGGTCCATCGCCAAACACCGCTATCAAGATCAACAAGCCAGGCAAAAGTGATATTGTCACTTTCAAGCGCGGCTTCTATCGCGGGGGATACGTCAAGCATCATCAAACCCTTTCAATCAGGTCAAGCTCAAGCCGGATCAAGCCGTCGGTGCCGAGGGTGATTTCCTGCGCGTCACGGGTGAGGGAACATTTCATTGCCACACCTGTGGTGATGAGCGTGCCGCCCGCAACCCGCGCGGCGGGCATTACCTCCACGCTCGGCGCTGTTTGCGTGATGACGTGGACCTTGCTGTCATTATTGAACTTGGCGAAGTTACCCACCTGAAGCCCGCTCAAGCCCGTAAGCTGGTCAAGCGGCACGGTAAAGATGCCGGACCGGCCGCGCTGATACTGCAGAAAAGCAATAAGCCCGCCTGCGTCCTTCCTGTGCATGGGGTGATAAACAAGTGTCATCTCAAAAAAATGACCGCCGTAAGCGTTGGTCAATATCCTGCCGCTCATGGCCTGGGTTGATTTGGTGCGTTGATGTGGCCGCACCTTCACCGACGCTGGCGCAGGGAAGGCGGGTAAAACGTCTAAACTCATGATGCAGGGCTTCCTTATCGGCCAAATGGCGCTTCCATGGCGTAATCGGCAAAGATGCCGCGGATCATGCTTTCAAGCGCCCCGCGGTTGCCGTGAACTGCGTCTGGCTGCACATCGCCATTGAGGGTGAGGTTGATATTGGGGGAGATAACCGGCGCGTGGGTCTGGTTGGTGACAGAGGTTAATCCACCGCCGCCGCCCTGCACGTTCAGGAAGTTTGAGAGATCAGCATTCAGACGTTTGTCCACCACCCGTTCGCCCTTCTCAAGAAGGTAGGTACCGGTGGAAGGCACTTTATCAAGCCCGTCGTGCGCCTGGCCTTTCACCGCCGCAAGTTGGGCAGCGCCAGTGGCCGCGGCAAATGCAATGGCTGGCACATTGAGCGGAAAGGGCGCGGACGCCACAGCCTTCGAGATAGCCATGGCGGTGTCTTTCACCACCTCCCCAATCGCAAAAGCCTTGCGGATTTTCGACAGTACCTTCGAGCTTTTGACCGCATTGCCCACAATGCCCGCCCAGGCTTTTGCGTTGGCTTTTTCGCGGTCTTCCTCACCCTTGATGGCGTCATCTGTGGTCTTGCCTTGCGCCTCATCGATTTTTGAGGTGTCGGCCTCAGTACCAGCGGTGAGACTACCTCCCTCTTCACCAGCTTGCTTCTCTCCGCCAGAACCAGGGAAAACCTTGCCAAGCAGACCACCAACCTCGCCGCCAATATCACCCACAAGCGCCTGCAGGAAACCGCCGATGTCGCTTGTGGCCTTGAGATCTCCAGGACCTGAATAGCCCGCCTTCACATTGGCAACCACCTGCGCCAGTTCCTTGAACTGCTCTGTTACTTTCTTGATGGTTTCTCCTGGGTCCACATCAAATGCGGGTGCCTGAATTTGCATCACTTATACCTTTCTGCCAGTTCCAGAAACCGTGACCGGCTCATGGCTTTTGCCGCTCTTTCCGCATCAGGGTTGATGCCGTTTGCGCGCTGCCAGCCCCGCATTTGGATGCGCAGCTCCGGCAGCGTGATTTTCACGACACTCAAAGGGCAAAGCCCCATCATGGCGCCCACTTCCAGAAGCTTGCGCCATTCGATAGTATTGTTCTGCCCCCGGCCTTCTAACTCTCGGTCTTCGTCCGGGGTTTCGGCTTTCCCGGCTCTTGCGGCGCCAGAGTCGCCTCAATGCAGCGAGAGATAGCGGTCGCAGCCTCGGCAAGGCCCGCTTTTAGAAGGGTTTCGCCCGCCCGCTTGCGCGCGGCTCCATCGGTGAAATCGCCGCCTGTCATGGCAAGGAAAAGCGCGGCCATGTCACACAGGCGAAACTCCTGCAACCTGTGGGTTAGAAAAGGGATCAGCCCCATGCCAAAATGGTCCTCGAGGTCCATCATGGTGCCGATATCAAGCCGTAGACGCACGGTGCGCGCGCCTACTTTCAGGCTGGTTTCGCCTGCGATCTTGCGTGCCATGGCCAGGCCTTACGCGAAGGTAATCGGGCCAGCAGATTCGAAAGACAGGTTATAGCTCACCTCGCCCTCGTCTGTTCCCGTCAGGTCGAGGCTGTTGATGGCAAACTTGCCACTATAGGTGCCGTGACCAGGCACGATAACGCGACATTCCGGGTGTGTGGCCGCAAGCATATGGCCATGACAAAGCGCAAAGGCGGCATCAGACATAAACACGCCGCTTGCGGAGCTTGTGAACGAACGAACACCACCACCCTCGAGCATTTCCTTGAAACCGCCGCTGTCTTTGGAGGTAATATCAACACCCTGGTTGGCAATCTTCATATCGTTCGACTTGAAGCCTCCTACCATGATAAAATTTTCGTCTTCAAAAGCGCCGCTGCCGTCGTGAATCTTGAGGAGCAGTTCTTTACCAAGCTGTGCTGTCATCGCATGTTTCCTTTAACTAATGCGTTGCTGTTAAGTTTTTTTTCGCGCGCGGGTCCGTGCGGTTTTTGGTATGATTTCCTGTCTGGGGCTGGTATGGCGACGGGAGGGTTGAGATGAGTAAACTGGGAAAAATGGTGAGCACCCTGCTGTGCCTGTTGGCACTTACGGCCATGAGTACAGTCGTGAACGCAGTCACCTCAAACCGTGCAGCCGAGACCGCACCGCCCGTTGACGCGGGGTACAAAATCTCCGTCACGGCCAAGTGTATCAACCAGATGAAAGCTTACCGTGTGGCCATCGGCTTCATCGCCAATCGGCTTGAGAAAAGCCCACCAGCGCTTATTTATGTGAGCGAAGACGGTCAGGCTCTTACGCTCCACAACCGTATCCACCGCACGATGCAGTATGAACGGCGGGTGCTGGAAGCGGGCATGCAGGCACGCGCACGCACCTGCACAAAAGCACTGATGAGCTAGGCCGCCGATACACCCTCATAAGCCCTGATACGGTATGCCAACCGCCCTCGATAGAGCATACGCTCCGGCGTAATTTGCCGAATGGTATTGGAGCCGATGAACCTGAGACCCGCAAAACTGACATCAAGAACATCAGGCTCGAAAGACTTCATCGCCCGGTCCACCTCAGCCATCAGCTCTTTCACTTCCATCTGGCCATGGTCCTCAGACCACACCATGATATCAAAGGCGATCTGGCTGCAGTCACGGTCCTTCAGCGCCATACCGTCTGCCCGTGTTTCACCAAATGTAAGATAGGGTAGCGCGCTGCCCGTCGGCACCTCATCATAGATGCCCGCCAGAAGGCCCATCAGCACGCTGTCGTCCTTCAGGTGCGCATAAAGCGCTTCCTGCAATTTATGGCAAACCAGTGCGGTCATGCTCATTATCCTCGTGGGTTATTGAATGGAAACGCCGTCAAAGGCGATGGTGCGGCGGTCCACGCCTTCAAGCCGGAAGTTTTCCAGCCGGTAGCGCACGCCCCGCCATTCGGCCAATCGCGCCGCCTTATAGCTACTCTTGTAAGCGGTGCGGAAAGTAGCTTTGCCACTGATGGCTTGCGCGTCCGCGCGCTCAGCCACGCCCAGTGCCACAGTTTCAACTTCAGCCCAGACGTCTGCAATGATCGGGGTTGAGCGAATAAGCCGTGCGCCCGCTCCTGCACTGGACTGTTCCGCCATCAAGGTGACACGGTGTCTCCGCGCGCCAAAGCTTCCCTGCACACCGCTCATAACCGCACCTGACGATAGGTGGAGACAAGCGCGCTCGCGCCGCTGGCAACAAGCGCATTTGCGCCCTCGCCTATGTCGCCGCGATGCGTATAAAGATAGGCGACAAGCTGCAATAGCGCCTGCCGTATCACAAGCGGCACTGCGTTCCAGTGTTCACCAAACCCGGCCCGCGCTGAAAGCCGTAGTGGTTCGCGCTGGCCAGCGTTTACGGTAACCGCCCCCAATAGCGCAACTTCAGGCGAAAGCCCGGGCCGAAACGAGACAGCCTCCTGCGCCACCGCTTGCCATGTGCCATCCGCCAGTTTCACCTCAACCGCATCAAGTGCGGCGATAGGCCGAACAGGCAGCCGTGCTGGCGCTGTGCTCATGGGTATATGGTCGAGAAAGATGTGCACGTCCCGCGCGACAAGGGCCGCACCCAGGTGCGCTTCAAGACAGGCCGTGGCGGCCTCTATCAGGGCACCAAAGCTGGCATCATCATCCCCGCCGTCAACGCGCAGATGGTCTTTCACCTCATCAAGCAGCAGTGGGTCGCTCGCGGGCCGGGTCAATACTTCAAATCTCATGTTAGCGCTCCATCACATAAAGGCTGAGGCTGCGCTCACCGGTGCGGCCGTTATCGGTTTCAATGGTGCAGGTAAGCCGGTACCGCTTGCCCCGCACACCGCCCGAGACATGCACGCCGCGCACGCTACCCATCTCAACAACAGTGCCAAGTACAGGCGCACCTTCACCTTCGGGCTCAACAGCCCAGGAGGTGCTTGTGATCTGCTCGCTGCCCGTGAGCCAGGCGGCCCAATCGAAGCTATAATCCACCGCAGCAGATGGGTCTTTGGCATGAACAGCCATGTTGGGCTTCCTTTCCGGTAATTTGTGGGGCCAGATGTTTTGGAACAGGTATTTAGGCTTACGTGTTTTGAGCAGTAATCTCGAACCAGCCACTTGCGGGCGATGTGAGCGTGAAGGCACCGCGCTGGCTTTCCACCGCGCCGCCACCGGGGCTGAGATCCACCACGCCAAAGAGCTTGCTGTTCGCCTGCAACTGGGCGGCAAGCCCTTCCACCAGCACCATGAAGCGCGCCGGTGGCATGTTGACCGGGTTACCCCAGCTCATGGCATCGGTGGTGAACTGCGCAGCACCGGGCGAGAGCAAAACGCTCGCACCACTAACCTGTAGGCGGGTGTAACTTCCGCCCGCAATCTCGTGCGATGCGACATCCGAAAGCACCGCATGGTTGCTTTGATCTGGCGTGTAACCACCGCCAAGCAGAAGGGCTGCAAGCCGCACGGACGGCAGGCGCAGGCTGCCTTTTGCGAAGCGATGCAGTGCGGTGTCATAAAGCGTGAGCGGGCCGGTGATCATGTCACGGCCTCCTGCCTGATATCAGCAATCACGACAACAGCGTCTGAGCGGTTTTCCAACTCCCTCTGCCGCGGTTTCGCGAGACCTGTCACCGCCTCGGCATCTATGCTGGCAGGCGCGGATTGCAGGAAACTGTGCGAGGGTAAGCTGACACCACCAAAGGCCCGGAGATAATCACCCGAAAGGGCAGACGCCGCGATTGCGGAGGACGCAAGCATCATGGCCGCACTCCATTTATTGCTGGTTTCTGGAAAGCTGTGACAACCGGGTTTGGCTGTCACAGCATGTAAGCTTTGTTTAGGCTGAAGGGGCCTCAGCCTGTGGGCCATCCGCATGGGAAGTATCCTCAGCAGCGCCTGCCTGTGCGGCAGCGTTCAAAGCGTTAAACACCTCCACATAGGCTGGCATTTCGGCGCCTGTAAGCTGGGCGCGCTGCAAAAACTGGAGTGCCGCTTGGGCGTGTTTGGGGGAGAGGGCCTGTTGGTCCTGTGTCATGATATTTTCCTCTATAATAGACGGTGAAGGTGCGCCTGCACATATGGCCAGGCCGCACCTGGGGGTTGAACGGCAAATGAAATGACTTAGCGAGATGCGCGCGCCTTAAGCCGCCGCACCTGCCGCATCCACCCACTGGCTGCCGTCAGACCAGATGGGTTTACCAAGTGTTGTATCGAACATGGTGGCACCGGCACCCACGGATGCAGCGCTTGGCCTGTTCCCTGTGGTGTCGGCTTTGCCTTTGATGATGCCTGCCACTGTGAGGTTGTCGGTGCAGCTAATCGCCCCCGAAACATCAATCACCAGGGCATTAAGCCACGTGATGTTGCTGTCAGCTGTATCGTCTCCAGCAACCCTGAAATAATGCGCGCCCTCAAACATGCGGTGCGAAGCTGCTTCACCTTCGACGATGCGCTTAAAGTTTGCGCCGTCGTAATAAGTGTTATCCATAAAGTAGGTGTTAGCGCCGCTACCATAAGACATGAGCGCTCCGGCAGATCCAATTTGAATGCTGTCATAGGCGCCAGACCAATTCAGGAAGGTTGTGGGTCCGATGTTCAAGCGCCCCTGTGTCAAAATATTGTGCGATAAGAAATTCCAAAGACTGGCGCTATAATCAAAATTAGCTACGGTAGAACCGCCAACGGCAAAGACAATATCGTTCGCCTCGGTCGCGTGACTTTCTCCTCGTAGCCGGATATTGGCCCCCATGTTGTAGGCACTCCCGCCTGATAGAATCAGGTCTGAGTTTGTAGTACCTCTAGATATTACCGATACCGCTGTGAGCGTATTGTCCTTAAAGTCAAATACGCCTTCTTCCGATATTTCCAGCCGTCCAATGGCCGTTCCTTCCGAGGCTGTAGCGAATACCAAAGAAGCATTATCCTTATTAGCGGTATCGCCGCCACTCCTCGCAAATATTGAAGCGACCCGAGTAGTATTCCAATAGAATTCCATAATCCCAATATTTTGGTCCTCCGCACCCCGGTTAGCCCTTAATTGGAGAGCTGCTGCAGAGTCCGCAGTATTGTTAACATTAATTTTTGTTCCATTTGAGGTAATATTACCCATCTCGACAACATCATTTCCATGGAACGTGAAATAGTCATCGTCATTAGACCACTGGAAAATTGGGTTGGAACCTATGCGGAAAAGAATATCATTTTCGTTCGTAGCTCTGTCACCACCGTACATCGTGATGTTGGCACCAACACCGTTTCCGTTACCACCTGAGAAACGGAGAGAAGATGTGTTCACAGATTTCCACATACCGCTAGCGGAGCTTATAAAATCAGTAGCTGTAACGTCATCTGTAAAGGTAGCTGCCACTTGAAACTGTGCTGCTGAATTGTAGAAATACAGCATATCAGAAACAGAGCCATTATCGCTCAAGCGGAGAACCAACCGCCCATCTTCTGAACCATTAGTAGCTGTGGTGCTATCAAACGTGAAGCTACCAAAGGTACGTTCCACCCCGGTGGTGGATAAGCCAGTTGCCTGGATAATTCCCACTGTTCTCGTAGAGGAAGCCACCCCGGTGGCTGTATCTCTTAAACGTAATGTGGGGTTCTCGGTGTTTGTGATGTCAAGGTATTGCCCACCTACAGTAACGTGCCCGACGAAAGTCGACATAGCAGCGCTGGCATCCCACGATAACCATGCAGTAGTTCCTGTGCGAAACTCTGTGTTGTTAGCCTTAGTAGCGTGCTCCCCCCCGTAGAAACAGGCGTTAGCCCCAGAACCGGTGGCGTTACCCCCAGAAACAATCAAGGCATCATTATCGACCGAGCGTAAAATGTGACTATTCGCATGTATAGGAGTATAAAATGAAACCGAGTTGGTGCTTGCATCATACGATAGCCACGACGTCGTATCATTGCGCATCTCAAAATCGCCTGAGCGGGTCGAATGGCCACTACCATAACCAATCAGGTTCCAGCCAAGCCCCGTACCTGTGGAACTGCCAATGCGGATGGTGCTATTGTCCACGGTGCGCAGAATATCAGTATTACCGAGATTTAGCTGTCCCGCAAAATTGGCAACGCCGGATACCGTTAATACCTCATCTATTGTCAGGCTGTCGTAAAACCGGAACAGCGAGTTACTGGCGTCGTAGAACATAATGTTATCACTGCCAGACCGTAAAACCGTATCTCCCGCGTTCGTTGCGTGGGTTGAGCCATAGAAGAAGATGTTGCCCCCATCACTAGCGCTGGAACCTCCAGCAATTACCATCTGCCCAGAGGAAACAGTTCTAAGAATCCGGTCACTCCCAAGTGTCGCGGCGGTTGACGAAACGGTCAGCACATCTGTCCACGTAATGTCTCCACCTAAACTACCAGAACTCGCCGTGCGGAATTTGTGGTCTCCGCTGCCATTGGATAGATACTGGGTAGCAGTGCCATTACTGCGATATTTATAGAGGCCACTGGAAGCATCCAAATACCAATTACTGCCTAACAGCAAAGTATCGCCAGATGCGTTTGCCGTTAAAGCACAGGTCTCGCCCAGTTCAAGCACATCTAACGCAGTGTTCCAATCTGTTCGGGGCGTACCGCCGACCCGCATGCGCTTGGTGGATGCAATGCCCACGTGCCCGTTTGCCGTGAAGGCCCCGCCAACGGTCATTGCCGGGGTTACGGTATATTGCGATGAACTGAGGGAGATGAGCAGGTTATCGTTGATTAACCAGCGGTGCTGTTCTTCCGCGTGACGGTATTGATACAGCCCTGCCCGACCGGCAACGCCGGTTGTATCGCTATCAGCAAAAGCAATGCCGCTGACAGACCCTGTGCCCGCTTTAATGGTTATGCCGTGATTGCCGGTAGGATTACCAAGAATAATATCATCATAGCTGGTGTCTGCTACCGTACTCGCACCGTTAAACGCTGCACTACCTTCAACCGTGATATTACCGGCAAACGCGGCGTTTGTGTTGACGGTAAAGCTGTCCGTGGCGGCGGTGAACCGCACCCCCCCCGCCACGGTAAAGCGCATGGTCTCGGCCGTACGGTCAACGTCAATAAAGTTGCTGGTGTGCTCGGCGAAATCATCATGATCAAAATAATAAGCCGGGTTTGTGCCCTCGCCGCCCTCTGCAATTACACTACCCGTCGCGCGGATCTCACCACTTGGGTCAATGCTCAGGTAAACCGTGTCGTTGGCCTTGAAGGTAAGCGGCTCGTTTGTGCTGGTGCCAATCTCTGTGCGGGTTAAAAACTCCGCCGTGGCGGCACAAAAAACCCGTGCGTTGCCGGAAAGCGAGATCTCCTCTGGCGCATCCCGGTCCAGCACACCATCCACCAGCGTTTCCAGCACAGTAGTGCGCGCGAGCGTGTCTGCATTCAGCATGGTGCCGGTGCCAATTTCATAATTGTCACCGTCCTCAATCACATAAGAAACAGCGTCGCCCACAGCAAAAGCATCACGGAAGCGCACATGCCCCGCAAGCGCACCCGCGAGCGTGATATCACTTGCGCCAGATGTTGTTGTCAGTTCGCGCACACGGTTTGCCAGCATCGCTTGTCACTTTCGAATATGAGAAAAAGAAGAGAAAAACCGGGCGGCAGAACCACCCGGCTTGAGTTTTTTTCAGTAAGGCAGCCGATTATGCCGCCGCGAACTTCAGAAGCTTGAGCGCATCATCGTTCACCAGCGCACCGCCCACACGGCGGGTGGCATAAAAATGCACATAAGGCTTGTTGGTGTAGGGATCCCGAAGCACACGGGTGCCGGTGCGTTCCACCAGCGTATAGGCACGCTCAAAATTGCCAAACGCGATGGAAAGCGAGCCAGAGGCTACATCGGGCATGTCTTCCGCTTCCACAACCGGGTAACCAAGAAGTGTATCCGGCTGGCCTTCGCTCAGCCCGGCCCGCCAGATGAAGTTGCCGTCCGCATCCTTGAACTTGCGCACCATGGCAAGCGTTTTGGAGTTCATCACAAAACGCGCGCCTGCCCGGTAGCGGGCTGAAAGCGCATGCACAAGGTCAATGAGGATATCCGCCGGGTTGCTGGCGGGGAAAGCACCGTCAGCGCCAGTGATCACATGCTGTACCTCACCAAAAGTGCGGGCGTCGTCATCGTCAGTAGATGTCGTGTAAGTCAGGAAGCCCTTTGGCTTGTTGGTGCCGTTGCCGTTCACAATGGCAGCCCCTTCTTGGGCCGCGAACTCTTCCGCCACTTCCTCATTGAGCCAGGCTTCCGCATCAAACTGCATGTCATCCAGCGCGCGCTGGGTGGCGGCCGCATTGGCGTAAATCTCGCCCGGTTCAATCTCAACCTTCTCAAGGCTCGGGGTCGCGGTTTCGGTGCGAGTACCGGTTTCACCAACCCAGCCAGAGGCCGTGCCGCCCGTGTTCACCAACCGGCGATAGTTGCCGCTATCCACGGTTTTCACCTTCACGATGGAACGGAGCGGCGACAGCACCCGCAACTGTTTTTCAATCTCGTTATCAATCACCAGCGGCACGGCAACACCGCCATCGCTGTCTGTGCTGGTGGAAAGCGCTTTGCTTTCAAGCGCCTTCAGGCCGTCCATATCGCCTTTTTTCATGAAGCCCTGCAAAAAGGCTGATTTATGCTCGGCTGAATACTCGGGCGTGATGGTGCCTGCACTGCCGGGCCGGCCAAGGCGGGTTTCAAGGCCGTCAAGGCGCGAACGCACCTCCATCAGGCCCACTTCCGCCGCGTCGGTATAGTCGTCAATGGCGGCTTTCAGATCGGTCATTTCCATGCCATCTGTCCTTTCAGATATTGGGGTCGGGGGAGCCGGGTTTATGCCCCGGCAAAGGGTGAAAGGCCGGGCCGCCTGCCTCACGCAAGCGATGGTCACAGCCAATGAAAAACCCGCCGGGCCCCTGCATCTCACAGGCATCTGGCGGGCTAAAAATTCAGATAGATAGGTGGGTCTATGTATCAGTTACACTGGGATGAATAACTAACAGCCTCTACCGTCACTTCGGAGGAAGACCGCGCACCGGCGCCCTTGAGGGTCTTGTCTTCATCCAGCCTGCTGCCGCTGCGAAACAAGTCAAACTTGCCCTCATCCAGCCTGTATTTCCGGGCGATCATTTGTTTCAAGCCACAGACTGACACGATTTTCACATCCTCCACGTCGATGCGCTCTCTTTTCTTGTCCGCTACTGTCACGTAAATCGTGTCCCGCGCCATGGCACCTGGTGCACACACCGCCACGAGCAACGCACCGCACAACGCTTTTTTTATCATCTTGTTCATCGTTATCCCCCTTCAGGCAATTGAGTTTCATGCAACCTTGAGGGGATATGTTTACAAAGGATGCCAAAGCTGTCACCTGCAATTTTCACTTTTTGTTCTCATGCTGTTCTGATAGCGTGCAAGAAACATCATGACCACGATACATCTGGCAGGGAGGCCAGGCCAATGAAAAAGCTCGCCCTTATGGGGGCCATTGCCTTCACCACATTTTCACTGCACCCCGCCTTTGCGGAGGAGGCTAAAACCGATACCGCCCGCATTGCGGAACTTGAGCGGCAGGTCCGTTCGCTCAGCGTGGTGGTGAACAACCTGCGCGCGGAGGTCGAGCTTCTCAAATCCGGCAGGTCCATGATGAGGCAGCCGTCCGGCACAGCGCCGGAAGATTGCGAAGCCCAGGTTGCTGCGCTGACGGAGCGGCGGGACAAACTGGGTGCGCTCGGCTACGCACCCAAACACCCGGATATGATGCAGCTTGAACACCAGATCAACACACTGAAGGCAGGGTGCGCGGCGGCGGGCTAGGCCCGCACACCAAACAAGATTGGGGGACAAATCATGAAAGCATTTCTGGGTGGTATGGTATTGGGCGGCTTCTTAGTCGGGGCCGTGAGCTATTACGGTATCATTGCACCAAGCAACGAGATGACCGAAAAAATCATAAACGAAAAACTCGCCAAAGCGCTTGTCGATGATCGCCCAAGGGATGAAAGGATAACCGAGCTGATCATTGATTCCACGATTCTGTTTCCCAAACTTGATACGCCATACAAACATGAAGAAATCCTTGGTGAAGGCGTTATCGCTGCCCTCTATAAGATGACCCCGATGATGTCTCTGACCCCAGACATGATTGATAGACTCTGTGTATACAATGCATTCCGTGTCTCCGATATAGACACAATCTTTGTCTCGATAGGCCTTAAAGATCCTGATTTTTTTCAAACCATGTATGATCAAGCCGGCACCTTCGAAGGCGGCGGTGAACCGCTCCTGGGTGCCTTCATGTTCTCTGGCATACGTCCTCTTACTCTCGGCCGTTTTATCGCCGAGCGTGAAGGATACCCAAACACCAATCGGATTACCCTTCAGCTAGCACAGAAAGACCTTCATAGCACTTTGTCAAAGCTTAGCGAGATTTCCCCAAACGGCATTATTCCTCTGTGTAATAGCTCTGGAGTCTCGGATCCTGAGGCATTGAGGAACTGGCGCCATTACATAGAGCAACCCTCTGAAACCACAGAACCAGACACTATGGACGATTAAAGTGCTGTGGTGTGAGGCTTGCCGGGCAGTTCCTGCCTGCGTAGTACCGTACCTGTTGCCAAAAAATGCGCTCTAGATGCTCAGCGGTTTTGCCAATACGCTCTACATCACTGGCAAACGGACCAACCTCGCGGCTCAATTCGGAGGCATACTCCTGATTATAATTCAGAAGGCTGCGCACAAGCGTGTATACTGAGCCCATCGCTTTCGCAAAATCTTCAGGCTTCTTGGTGACAGCAACTTCGATTGTATCCAAAGCAGCCCACCCAGCATTGGAGAGAATTTTCGCGTCATAATCATCGGCAAACTTTTCCCTCGCACGAGCAAGCTTCCGAATAGCCCTACCAAGCTTTGCTCGTGCTCTCCATCTGGTCGTATTGCCATGATTAATGTTCAGCAAAAGATCTTCGCACTCCTGTTGCTCGGTCCTGCCCTTGGTGCACGGCGCGCAATCTGTGCAGCCGTCTTTGCAACCGCCACGCACCTTCCCTTCAAGCGCCAGTTTTCGGCGCTTCAGTTCCTGCACGAGTGCCGTGATCTCACCCGCATGGGGCTCATGGGCCTTCCCCGCAGGGGCATGGGAATACCGGTTGGGCATATATGTCATGAGATAACCTCTTTGGTGTAAACCTGATATCAGGCGGGGCGCTGTTCACGTCACCGCCACATTTTGTGTCTTGCAAACCGTTCCCCTTTTGTTCATGGTAGGCTCAGAAAACACGCATCGGTAGTGGGGGACAAATCATGAAAGCATTTCTGGGTGGTATCTTACTTGGTGGCATTGCTGTTGGTGTCGGGAGCCTGTTTTTTGACTTCTCCGAGCCACAAAACCCGTCTCAACTGCACTATAAAGCAGGTGCCGCAAACTGGTACGACGCCGTGCAACCCCTTGGCCGTGAAAGCTCTTCGCTCACACCACACTATAACGCCCGGCTTGGCTCCGACAAAATGGCAGACCCTGAAGACTATGATATCGACAAGGATGGCCACATCACACTAGTTGAGGAAATACCCCTGCTTTCTTTTGGTCCCGACGATCTGGCGTCTATCTGTCTGCATCCGATCCTCCCTTCAAATACCGGCCATATTGAAGAGATTGAGGCGCGCTTCTTTTTCTCCGATACCACCAGAGCACGCATCCAAACAGCCGTGATGGAGCGTGATGGCAAGGACATGGCGTTTATGAACGGAAACGGTGCGCTAAGCACCTTTCCAGCATCCGCCCAGGTAGCGGAAAGTTTCACCCTAAACACAAAAAAGCGGGAAGAACTGGGTGATCTCAGTTTCGCTATAAAGCCTGAGGCGTTCGCCACCGGGCTTCGCTTCGTACACATTGCGGCCGGAGACGACACACCCATCACGCACTGTTATGGCCGCGACCTTGAGACAGATATCCACGGCTATAAGACCTTCAAGGCCAGCCTGTCTGAACACATGCGGTATTACCGGGAAAAGAAGCGTTCCCAGACCACGCCAAACGATCAATAGAGGGTTACCTTAACCCAGTCAGGGGCACCTGTCGTCCACCCCCAAACAAGGATTTCCTGCGCACCTGCGGGCACGCTCAGGGTACTGCTGGAACCGTGCGCATGTGATTGCCATTTGAACACATCACCGCGTTGGCGGGTAGAGGTATACCCGAACCGCAAAAAGATGGGCGACATATGCTCATCTTCTGCGCGTCGTGACACCTTGATCTTAAACGTGGTCGGTTCCAGTGGGCTGATAGATGCTATTGCTATTTTGCGACGGGCTGAAACACCGTTCTCCCCCTGCGTTAATTCCAATTCTTTGGTATAGGTGGCCTTCAACGCAAGGGGGTTCTGCCTTGTCCCCTCAAGCGCCAGTTTGCGGCGCTTCAGCTCCTGCACCAGTGCGGTGATCTCATGGCTGTCTGCATGGTTGAAACCATCCGCGCCAAAGCCCTTGGCGGTGATGGTGCGCGCCCGGGTGCGGGAAAAACCATAGTCGCGCAGGAAACGTTCAAACGCGCGTGGGTCGTCCGGCAGGCTGGGCGCCTGTGCGCCCCCGAGGGCGGATTTCACACTATGGGTACGGGCAAGGTCGTTTGCGGGGAATGTCACGAGGGATACCTCCATCAGGTCAGCTTTTGAAATTCTGCGGGTGCCGGTTGCGGCGTCGCGCGTGGCTTCCCGGGTGATAAACCCGATCGAAAGGCCATCAAGCGCGCCCATGCGCAACAGCTCATAGGCTTCTGCGCCGCGGCCCTGCAAGCTCAGGCGGCCTTTCACATAAAGGCCTTTCTCGTCCTCGCGCACCACCTCAAACCGGCCGATGGGGGCTTTGGTGTCGTGCTGCCACAACAAAACAGGCGTGCGCGCTTTCAGGCTTTCCGCAAACGCGCCGGGCTCAACCACGTCACCGTCGCGGTCCACATTGCCAAAAATGGCGCCGTAACCTTCAAAGGTGCCGGCCTCGCCTGTGGCAGTTTCGCCCCCGATTTTTGGGCCGGTTTTCACTTCAAGCGGCAGCAGCGCAATGCCCCGCGCATCAGATGCATGGTGGTTCATCAGGTTTCCTGTCTTTAAGGATGGATGACGGATAGCTTCAGGAGTGCTCAGGCGCTTTTGGTGCCGCGCCCTTTATCCCCAGCATTTTGCGTTTCTCGGCGTCGCTCAGGAACGCTGCGTTTGCGATGCGCTCAAACCTTGCGGTGCGTTTGGCTTCAAGGGCGGGCACGTCTTCAAAGTCTGGCTTTAGTGTGAGGCTACTATCACCAAACATGGGCAACAGCCAGTTTGTAAGCTCAGACGCGATCTCAAGGCACATGGGCACAACCGTGTCTTCCCATAGGCTTTGCCGCGCTTCCGTATAGTTTGAATAGGTGGCCGCGTCCGGCAGGCCAAGCATTTGCGGCGGCACACCAAAGGCCGTGGCAATCTCGCGGGCAGACATATTTTTGGCCGAAGCCCAGTCCATATCCCGTGGGCTCATGCCCATGGCTTCCCACTTGAGGCCCCCTTCCAGCAGCAGCGGGCGGCCCGCGTTTTTGCCGCCCATATAGCGCCGCTCAACCTCGCCCTGAAGCGTGGTGAACTGTTCTTCCGTAAGCGGGACTTCGCCCGCTTCCTGGTATAACACGCCCGAGGGGGAACCCCCGTTCTGGATCAGCGCCAAATTCCAGCGGCTGCCTTCATTAAAGGCGTCCACGCTCATGGCCGCAGCTTCAAGCGGTGCCATGCCGTACCAGTCCGAAAGCGGGTTGAAGGTTTTCCAGTGCAACACAGAAGCCGCGCCGTAGCGCTGCTTGCGCCCGGCCACATTCTGCTCAAAGCCTGCGGGCAGGCCGTCCGCCCCTTCAACCACCTGCACCGTGTCTGGCCGCATGAGCCAAAGCTCTTTTGGTGCGCGGCCATCAGGCCCCACCGCCAGCGCATAGGCGTTGCCTGCGATCAGGTGGTAACCCACAAAGTTATAGAGGAAGTTTTCCCCCCGCACCCGTGGGTTGGGGCGGGCGAGCAGGGAGAGCACATCATGCTCATCAATGCGCGTATCGCCCCGGTAAAGCGCAAAAGGCACGCTGGCGCACGCGCGGGCCACAAGGCCCACGGCGCGGTAAGCAATCACATTCTGGCGATACCCTTCTTCCGATAGCGTGTCATACCGGCGCGGGGTGGCCACAGCCTGCCCCGGCCCAACACGCGCAAACACGGGCCGCGTGGTGGCTTTCACCTCATGGCCCGTAGGCTCATTTCGGTTTCGTAACAATTTATCCCAAAAGCCGGAAAGTGAAGCCATAGCCTATAGTGTCCTTATCCTTGGTTGTGGGCGTGTGCCCAGCATCAGGTGCGTGAGCGCCCACACAAGGGCGTCCATCCTGTCAGGGCTTTTGCTGCCCTCACCGGTGTAGCTTGAAAGCTGGTCCTCAAGTTTGGGGAAGGCCCCCACATGGTGCACAAGGCCGCGCTCATACAGCGCCGCGATGGGTTCCGCGCGGGTGCGTTTGCCCCGGCTTGCGTGCACACCGCGTGTTGGCACGGTGCTGTCCACCTGTGCGATCAGGTTGGTAACAAGCGCCCCGCCCTGGTTGATCTCAACAATAATTTCATCAGCCTCAAGCCGGTGGTAAAGCTTCACCGCGCGGCGCGCCCACTCAAGCGGGCTAAGGCCGTGGGCGGAGGCATCCTCAAGCACAAAGGCGTGGCCTTCATGGAGGCCATCACCGGCACCATCACCAGTGCACAGGCCAGCGGCCACGATGCCGCATTCATCTGCGTTTTCACCCACGCTCACGGGTGGGTCTACGCCCACAACAATACGCGCGAGCGCGGGGGTTTCTGCAACCCGGGTATCGTCCAGTATCTTGCGGGACCATAAGGCGCCGGGCACATCTTCCAAAATCTCGGCCATCAGTTCCTGCCTACCCAGGCGGGTGCCGTCATAACGGCGGATCACCTCACTTGCGAAGGTTGGCGCAAGGTTTACGAGGTTATCGTAGGTGGAACCCCGCGTGATGTGTGCGCCTTCAAGCGCCATCAGCATTTTAAGAAGCGTGTGCGGTTTTGGTGTGGTTGTCACCACCGTACGCGGGTCCGCGCCAAGGCGCAGGCCAAATTGCAGCATATCCCACGTGGGCATGGCGTGGCGCCAGGCGCACAGCTCGTCGCACCAGGCACCGTCATGCTGCGGCCCGCGAAGGCGTTCGGGCTCCTCCGCACTATAAAGAAAAGCCTGCGCGCCGTTTGGCCACGTTAGCTTTTTCTTTGATGGTTCAAACGTGGGGCGTGCCCATGGGGGTGCAATGGCCAGAAGCCCGCTTTCCCCTTCCACCATCACGGTGCGGGCATCATGAATTGTGGGGGCGATGAGCGCAATGCGGCGCATGGTGCCAGCTTCCGCGTGCATGCGCACCCATTCGGCGCCTGTGCGGGTTTTCCCAAACCCACGCCCGGCAAGGATAAGCCAGTGCCGCCAGTTGCCAGCGGGTTCAAGCTGGTTTTCCCGCGCCCAAAAGCGCCAGTCATATAACAGCGTTGCGGCCTCAAGCTCGCTCAGGCTTTCAATGAAACCCTTGCGCTCAGTCGCGCTGATCGAGCGCAGCAAATTTGCCGAGTAATGCATCGCGTGCGCCTTTCAAATCGGGCTCTGGCTTATCATCCGGTTTGGGTTTCTGCCCAGCGGTGCCAAAGCGCGCCGGGTCGCGTGCCTTCAGCAGAAACATCAGAAGCGTGTCTGAATGCTCGACCACCTCCGCCACCTTTTCACCACCGCGAAAAATTGGTTTTCGGGTACCCATGATGGCGCGGCGCACGGCCTCGCGCTCAATAGGGTCGCCCTCCCCTGTGGCCGCATCCCAAAGGGCTTTGAAGCGCACATCAAACTCGGCCCAGCGGTAAGGCGTGCGGCGGTCTGCGCCGATGGCCTTGCAGGCGGCCACAACCGTGTGACCAAGGAAAAGCTGTTCAAGGAATTTGTTTTTGCGGGCGTCCCGCTCAAGCGATTTGATCGCCGCGTCGCCCCCATGAGGCGCCGGTTTTTGTTTGGCTGTCATGAAGGCTCCTGCGCACAAATCTGCGCGTCAGTTAGGAAAGGTCAAAAAATTCAGAGGGTGCTGGCGGGCTATCGAGCAATGCGCCACGGTGTGGGCGCACATCACCAGCGAACTGTGATTACTATGCCCAAAAGCCAAATAGGGTGCAAGCTTTAATTTACGTTTTTCGTAATTATTTTTCAGGATAGTCTTTTTCCATTATTTCTATAACCGCAGCCATCAACTCGTGGCGCTCTTTACCCGCAAAGGACCCATCGGTCAGAATGTACGGCAAACCAATCTGGTATTTCGAATTCATAATGAAACTTTTGGTGTATCTGTTTTGCCCGACAAAATTCTCCGCAGGCATTGTCGCGGCAGAGCTGTAGCCAAGGTGATAATAGTGCCCACGATTGATGCAGGAAACTGCGGCTTTCTGCTCTTCCCGAGAAGCCTCGTCCCGCATGTCAAAAGCAACCAATACCAATGTTTTCTGGATTTTATAGCCGTCTGTCAGACGTAGCAGGGCACAGCGATCATTGTCTGAAAAGACAGCCTGCTGCAGTGCGGATGCGAAGGAGCTTTCCCCTAAAAAGGGAACAAGGATGTCGCGGTGCTCGCTCAATTTTTCCGCGTTGATATCATCAAGACCAAGGAGAAGCAGTTCAGCTTCAGCTGGGGCTCGAATGTCTACGAAAAAACGAGTAGAGAAAAACTGTCTGAGCCGGAATTTCACCGGATTAAATAGTGGCCGATCATCGCTGACCGTACCCATATATTTTCTTGGTATTATGTTAATCAAGTTCGCACGGTCCACAATGCTGTAATACCGACTTGATGCACTCGGGAATGCCATCTCGTCAAACAACCGTGCTCTATGCACTCCCTCTTCCGGCAAACTGGAGCTGGCGAGCATGTCTTCGATCGCTTTATCGCTGTTTCTGTCCTCCACCGCACCGCAGGCGGCGGTTAGCACCAGTACCAACGGAAGGAGGAAGGCGCGCATTATGCCGCGCGCTACGTAGTTATCTGAAAAGGTCATACCTGAGCCGTGTTCTGTTTTTCCTCTACCAACGGTAGATAGAAATCGCGCTTACTACAAGAAGTACGATCAGAACGCCCCTAGTTTCCGCCGCGCCGGGTTTTTGCCTCACTGTCGCGGGGGTCGGGGTGGGCATCGTGGCGGGCCATGATGGTGTCAAAATCCGTGCGGGCGTCATCGTCCAGCCACTCCCGGTAGAAGCGCCGGTGGGCAAGCCGCACGTCCGCCGCAATTTTGTTCACACTTTCGACCACGGCCGCACCGAAGGCGGATTTGTTGCAGCCCACATAGTTCTGCAGGAACTCGGGCTCCCCCGCGATGGGCAATGTGAAATAGCTGTCGGCTTCATCCAGCTGCCGGAAGCGGTAGGCGGCTTCAAACGCAAAGGCAAAACCATAAGAGATGCGCCCGCGGGCGATCAGGGCACCCAGGCGGGGGTCCACCAGCTCCACCTTGCCCTCTGCGCGGGATTTGTCAGCCAGCAACCTGTTGATATTGCTGCTGTAAAACCGCCCGCTATCAACCCCGTAGAGGAATTTACCCGATGCCAGCAGGCGCGGCAGGTCAATCTCCTCCGCGTTTGTCAGGTAGGGGTCAAATATGTCCCGGTTGCTTTTGAGGGCAATGACCCGGTTGGGTAGCACTTCAATCAGCGGCTCGGAAAAAGTGGCGTATTCCTCGCGCTCCGGCGTTTTGAAAAGCCCAAGATGGCAAGCGTTTTCGCGGGTGCGAACCTCGTTATGAATGCGGGTGGCGGAGGTCAGTACCTTCAGGTGGTCATAATCCGGCAGGCGTGCATGCATATAGGAAATGGCCTTGTCCGCGAAGCCCTGGCCCGCATCTTCGCCCGTGATGATATGGATGGGCGGGAAGTTCTGGTAATACCAGCGAATGACCGGGCGCTCGGCTTCCTCGTCGGCGCGCGCTGTGAAGGCCGGGCCTATAATAAGCGGCGCCAGAAGCAGTGTTAAAAGAAGGAAGCGGGCACGGTGCAACATGGAATTCAGGCTCATGGTGTTATCTGTTAGTGGGTCCGGAGCCAGCGTGTCAAACACCCAAAGCCCTCGCTGTTTTGCTATGCTTTACCACGGTGGCCGCGTGCTGCCTATGCTTGATCACCGGTCCGGGTATTATATGTTTTCATCTATAGCGCCCACGAAAAACAGACGGTTTTTCAGGCATATCTGGTGATAGAAACCTGTTGAAGTGAGAAAAAGCAAAAGCTTTTCTACGCATCCTTGCACTGAAACACCCACTGGCTGAGTGATCAGCAAAAGAAAAGCCCGCCTCCGGAAATTAATCCGAGAGACGGGCCTATTCGGTCACTATGGCTAAACCCATGGTGCAATACGGGCGGGCTTGAAGCAAGTCTTTTTTTATTAATTTTTATGAGTTTTCCCTAAGTTGATGCAATAGCTGATCTTACGGAAACAGGCGGCAATCGCAGCGCTACCAAGGCGGTAAATGCGGTGTCTGTTTTACCTGAAAAAAATACCCTTATCTCTCACGATGTTAGCGGGCTTAAAGCAACGCCTGCCCGCTACCGGTTATGGTTGAAATGCTCGAGCGTGCAGGCAGGTAGGCCGAAGCCTAGGTCAACAAACGCGGCTTCCCGTATGGTGGGCGGTATTCTCTCCTCACGGTAAGGGCGGGCGCTGTTTTTGCGTTTCTCACTCGCTTCCATGCTTTCTGCCGTGTTGGCCTCGATGTAGCCAACACCCAAGATATAACGCACCTCGCCCGAGGCATCCGCAAGCGGCGCACCAAGCGTGTGAAGGTCATATATGCGGCCGCCATCGCCGGTTACCCGGCGCTTCACCCGTGCGGCACAAGGGTGCTGGCGATAGGCCTGCAGAAAAGCTTCAAAGTGGTCCCATTCGTCCTCATGCAGCCGGTCAAACAGGTTTTCGCCCGATACACGAAAGCTGGGCCGGGCTTCGATATCTGTGCCCAGCAGGCGGACCTCAAGCTTATACCTGGCTATATGCTCAGCCACAAAAAGGTTAGGCACCAACGCGGGTGCGAGTGTGGGGCTGAAACATGCCTTCGCTGGCACGTTGCCAACACTTTTGGGCAACGTCTTCCACAGCGCGATAAAATCTTGGAACATACGGCCCCCCGCGTCCATATAGCTCTCCGCCCGACCCCCATTTGCCGGTTGGCGCGAAGGGAGCTTAGCAGATCACCCGTAGAAGAAGAAGCACAACCATGCGCAGCCTTAAATGGCAGTTTTTAGCGGTTTTCTCGCGGGAGCTGTAGAAAAATGGGCTTTTAACCGCTTGTGGTTTTATGTATAGTTCGCCCCTAGGGGCAAAACGGGAGCATGTTATGAGGAAGAACTGCGCGAATGCGCAGCCCCGGCACGGTGCACTGTGCCTGTTGGGGACGTTCGCATTCTTTGGCATCATCGGCGCTGCTTTTTACTGGAGCATTACCGCAACGATGTAACGGATTGAGATCGGGGCAGATCAAAATCCAGATATGAATTCAGGGTCATATACCCTGCCACTCTTGGGCTACGGCCCTTGAGGAAACCGCGACCGGCAAGCCAGGCACCCCCTTTGTGCCCGTGTGAACCGGAAGCAACCAAGAGAGGGAACCTGGGGCAAACAACCCAACAGGGGTTATCTCGCCGCTGAGACAGGTTCCACCCACGAGCCACCGGCACACATGCCAAAAGGCTCAGCAGGGATGTCGGGGCTGCCATGAAAGTCATGGACGGGGAAGCCCGGCACCACCTGCGATCCTCAGACCATTGTTCAATTCAATGCACTTCCCATGTTTTTTGAAGAGATGGTCATGTCATGCCGCAATATCGCCAAATCACATCCAGCATGTCCCAACTTGGGGTTTTGATCTTCGACTGGATCGCTGCCGGAGCAATCGGGTTCAGCTCGATTTTCATGCTTGACCTTTTCGTACCCTCCCCTCTTGAAAATGACGTTCCCGATCGGGCGGGTGGTATGATCACTATACTAGCGCTTCACGTCTATTTCGTCTCAACGATGCCTTTTCTCAACGGCCGAACATTGGGCATGTTACTTTTCAAGAAACGGGTTGTTTGGCGGGAACGTGAAATGCCAATCCTTTTGACGACTGCGCGTGCTTGTATTTATATCATCATCTCATTGGTGACAGTATACCCAATATTGCGAAACCTACTCGCTGGCAAAAAAGGCCCCTATGATTCAGCATTTCAGGTCTTTATGGTCGACGAGAACTAACATGGAATTTGAGCCGTTCTACGCAAATCAACGGTCTACTTCTGAACCGTTTCTCGCCGAGAAATTGACAACCATGCCAATTTCAAAACCTTCGATCAAAACACGTGTAATTGAGCAGTTCACAAAGCAATTCATAAGATGTGATGCAAAAACCCTACTCAATTTTGTTTGCATATATGTCGAAAACGAACTGTTAGACATACAGGCAGACCCAACCCTTCCTTCAGGAGATGTCGTCATCCATGTGCTCAATGAGAGCGTACTTACAGTTGACGTTCGCTTATATTCACCCGGTGAGCCAGGAAGCATCATGTATGGCCATTCTATCCGCCGTTTGAGCCAACACGAGTTTCTGATCAACACATACGGATGCCTGCATTTCTGAGGTCTCAACATCCTGTCGCGCATTCTGCACCATATTCGATCATCCAGTTTGCATGCCTGATCCTGCACATGCGGTATTTTGCGCTGGACGAAGCCGTGCGTGCGGGCGCACAATAAGGTTCAGGATACCAGTGCAATAAAGCGGCACAAGACCGCCAGCGCCCTCATATATGGCCCTTCACACGACAATGACGACGGACCCAAAACCATGCTTGATGCTGCACGCCCGGATTTTGAAACCAAAAACCGCCTGACGGAACTGATTAAAACCCATGCGCTTGAGCCGGGCCGTACAGCCTCCCCGCTTGACCGAGTGGATTTTTACCGCGCGGATGAACCAACCGAGTGCAGGCCGGTTGTGTACCAGCCCAGCATCATCATTGTGGCGCAGGGGTCCAAATGCGGGCTGCTGGGTGAAAACCGCTATCAGTATGACGCGTATAATTACCTTGTGCTTTCCGTACCGCTGCCCTTGGTGGCGCAGGTTGAGGAAGCAAGCCCGGAGAACCCTTTCCTTTCCATGTGCATATCGGTGGACCCTGTCACCCTTGGTGATCTGCTCATTGATCTGGAGGAAGACAGTGCCCGGTGTGAAGACGGTATTTACGCGGAAAACCCTTCAGGTATTGAGCAAGCGATCCACGCCGCGCCGCTTACGGACCATATCGCCAGCGCCGCCGTGCGGCTGATTGAGGCCATGGACCATGAAACCGACCGCAAGGTGCTCGCGAACCAGATCCTGCGGGAGATTATCTACCGCGTGCTGGTGGGCGAGCGCGGCGCGTGCCTGCGTGCGGCCGCCCGCCGGGGCGGCAAGTTCCATCAGCTGGCGGAAGTTTTGCGCACCATCCACACCCGCTATAATGAAGCTTTCTCGATCGATGATATGGCGTCTATCGCTGGCATGAGCGCCACGGCCTTTCATGCCAACTTCAAGGCAGTGACAAGCATGACACCCCTTCAGTATCTGAAGAATATTCGCCTGCACCAGGCGCGCGGCATGATGATACGGGACGGCATGAATGCCTCCACCGCCGCCTTCCGGGTTGGCTACGCAAGCCCCTTCCAGTTCAGCCGGGAATATAAACGCCTGTTTGGCGCACCACCCAGCCGGGAAGTGCGCGACGCAGCGCTTGAATATTCACTGTAAAAGGATGCGAAAGAATGACGCCCAAGAATGATGCTCGGGCCGGTTAGATATCCGGCTTGATCGTTTTTGCAGGCGGCAGAGCCGGGCTCTCATCCGGCAAACCAAAGCCCACGTCAATATAGTGATGCGCCGTGATGTTGGAGAAATCGAGCACCGGCGGGTCATAGGCCGTAAGCACAAGGTTGTTGCCCACGCCAGCCACCCCGATGATATAGCGCACGCTGCCTTCTTTGTCCGTGAACGGTAAACACCGGGTATTGAGCGAATAGATATCCCCGCCCGCCAGGTGGATATCACGCCTGAAAAAGGCACCGCACGGCACCTCTGTCATATCGGTAAACACCTGCTTGAAAAAAGGTGCGTCGACCTTGTAGCAGATTTCCAGATAGTTTTTACCCGTAGCGGCAAAGCCCAGCACCTGCTCAATGGCGGAACCGGCCAGCCTAATATGCAGATCATCCGGCGAGCGTCGCTCAATGATGAAAACAAACGGCAAAAGGTCCTTTAACACCGCCGGGCTGAAGGCCGCGCGGGTAGGCACACCACCGGCATCGCTCGCCAGGGTTCGCCAATAATTGTGAAAGACCTCAAAGTGGTCCGCTCTCGGCAGGGTAAACTCAACCATAAATTCAGTTTCATCCGGTGATTGTTAACAAGTGGTGAAAATCCGGTTGAATTTTAGTTTATTCCCGCACTTTTTCTGCCTTGTGAGCGGGCATTTGTCTCATAACTATATTTCTGGCAAACAGCGAGGGCACCGCCGCCTGCACCCTGCGTGAAGAACTAGCCCAACACCATCACCTTCTGGCGTTCACACGCTGCAGTACGGTGGCAGAAGGCCGCGATATAGTCCGGGTTGCGATACAGCTTCCAGAAAGCTGCCATGTGAGGATAGTGACCGATAGCAACCATGTGCCAGTCTTCATCTTCCCCCAGGAACCCGCCTTCATATGGCCCCATATGCAGGAAACGCCCGCCTGCCGCCGTGAGCGCAGGCATGGAAACAGCTGAATATCGGCCAAACGCTTCTTGTCCCGCTACAGGAGCCGCCCCCGCGTGTGGGGTGCCCGTATAATCAGCCTGTGCCCGCAACTTGAAAAAGTTCACCAGCACAAGCGGTGTGGATGCACCGCGTTCAATAAGGCGCCGCCACTGGGCTTCTGTCGGGCTGTCACCACCCTGGCCATTGCCATAGGCATCCAGCAAGGTTTGCAACAGTTCCTCGTTTTCATGGTTGACCGTCATGCTCTTCTCTCCATATGCTTTACACGTGTCAAATAGGAGTTAACTTTACACGTGTCAAGCAAACGGGATAAAAAAGCCACCCGCGAGGAACTTCTCGATGCGGCGTGGGAGCTGGTTGCCTTTAAGGGCGCACAAGTGGGCATGGCTGAGATTGCCGCCATCGCAGGCGTGAGCCGCCAGTCGGTCTATCTGCATTTTGGCAACCGGGGCGGCCTGTTGATGGCGCTCCTCAAGCGTACCGATGACCGCCTTGGCATCCGCGAAGCCTTCGAGCACGCACGCACAGCCTCCGGCCCCGAAGCCAAGCTCGATGCCACGCTCAAGGTGTGGTTTGAATTTGTTGCCGAGATCCTGCCGGTCGCACGCGATATCATTCGCCTGCGCGCAACAGACAAGGAAGCCGAAGCCGCATGGCTTGACCGCATGGCTGACCTTCGAAGCTGGATGAAACTGCTGGTGGGCGACATAAGCCGCGCAGGCGCCCTAAAGCCGCACTGGCAGGTGGATACCGCAACAGATTACCTGTGGGCGGCCGCGTCTGTGCAAAGCTGGGCGCTGTTGGTGGATGACAGCGGCTGGGCGCCGGAGGAAGCTTCCCGCACGCTGCGGCGCAGCATCGCTGACAGCTTATTGGTGACCTCCCCCAACTAGAGCCATACCCCAAACGCGCATCACTACCTTGCCCTGAAATTGCCTGAAAGCTTGCGCACCATGCATTTCAGCTTGCCGGTGTGGCGATGCACCGCTAGCGTCTTTTAAAGCTTGGAGTTTCGAGCGCTTTTTCTTGCTGTGCCGATGATGGGGGACTCTATGGCAACGGAAAACATGAGCGTGACACCCTGCCCCGGATGCGGGCAGAAGGTACGGTTCCCGACCGACCGTGGTTTTATCAAGTTCAAATGCCCGGCGTGCAGCGCAGGGCTTGAATGGGGCACGCCCCCCGCTGAACCTGATGTGATGGACGTGGTGATTGAAGGCGAGCCACCCGCTCAAAACATCCCCACGCACGATACCACGGCCAGCTTTTATGATGCGCTCAAGACCGCGCCCCCAATACCGCAGGCAGCACAGCAAACCGGGCAGAAACAGCAACAGGCGGAACAGCAACAGGCGAGCCATAACACGCACGCCCATAAGCCGCGCCTGCTTGCGCTGCTTTATATCGCAGGTTCACTGGCGGCGGGCTACGGCAGCTATTGGTTTGACAAAAACATTGGTGACAACACCCTGTATTTTCTCTTGTTCGCGGCCTGCCTGGTCCTGACCTATTACCTGTTTTTCCGTGCCATTCGCGTGGCAACCCGCTTTGGTGTGGGCGGCTCAATCGCAGTGCTGTTCTTATTGGCTGTCACCCTGCCGTTTGCCATGCCCTACCTTCAAGAGCTGGACATCGGCAGCATAGAGAACCCGTTCGAGCCTGACGAGTTGGCGGAAGGCCACTTCAAGGGCGCGTCCAAAAAAACCACACCGTCCGAGATGGATGACCTGATGGAGGACTGGTGACATGCGCCTGATTTTATGCCTTGCCCTTACCGCCCTCATGAGCCTGCCCGCAATCGCGCAAACACCCAAACCGGCCAAGGCGAACTACAGCATCAGCCACAAGATGCAGGACACCTATGACACCCGCCTGCAACCCTACTCGGGCGTGAATTTGAGCGGTATGTTCAGCGTGTGGTATCTGCTTGGTGAAGCGGCAGTCAACTGCACAGCACGCTGGGAAAACCCCGGTGTTTTGCAGGTGATACTGGACGACGGCACGCGCATCCTCTCTGAGCCCGGCGAAGAAGAGATGTGGAACCTGATGCTGATGGCGCAGTTCCCCAACCCTGATAAAAACGCCCGGCGGCTGACGAACGGCGGCGGCGCGCACCTGAGCATATTTTGTGATGCAGGTGTGGTGGCGCAAGGCGGCAGAAACGGTTTTAACGTGGCGGGCAGCCCGAACTGGGACAAGTTCATTTGCGCCACCCCCAAAAAGGTCGACCCCCGCTATAACGCGCAGATTAACCGCGAAGCCAAAGACCAATGCGCTGCCATCGGCGGTGACTGGCTATCAAGTGCTGAGGCCAAGAAGGTGGCAGTCGCTGGTGTGAAGGTGGACGAGATATCCGTGCTGAGCGTGGAGCTGAGCGCGGGCGATACCCTGCGCCGGGCCGAGAAAATGTTATGGCGCAAAAAATCGTTCGACCGCAAATATGCCAAGGCGCAAGACCTACAGGCACGGCTGGCGAAAAAGGGGCTGAACAAGGGTATTGATGCCGCGCGGCGGATCTATAACACCACGTCTGGCACCGGCAAATACCCCACCACAGCGCACCTTGATGAGATGGAGCGCATGCTGGATGCCCTGCGTGCAGAACTGCGTGATGATGTGGCTGATTTCAACGATGACTGGCGCGGGCGGGACCGGGAGCTTGTGGCCGCCCAGCTTGAGCGCGTGGCAGGGATAGACCGCACCTTGCGTGAGCGCGAAGCCGAACTGGTCACCTACCGCAACATCCTGACGGAAATGGCGAAAGATGCGCCGGAAGGCCCCACAAACCCGCTTGAAGAATATATCGTGACCGAGCATACGCTCACGACCTTCACCAAACCCTACAGCGGCAATCATGGCCTCAAAAACAAATCGGGCCATGTGGTGCTTGAACCCAAGCAAGGGCGATACAAGCCGCTTGAGGGCAAAAGCGGCACCAAATATGATTTTTACATCGGGGATATGGACAATTTCACCAACGCATACTGGATCGTGGACAAACACGGCAAAAAGCTGGGGCTGGACCTCTATCGCGGGTATCCGCGCTTTCATGAAGAGCTGGGCCTTGTCTCTTTCGCAACCGGTGACGAGCATTCAAGCCGCGCTTATCTCAGCGTTTATTCGCTTGCGGAAAAGCGGGTGCTGTTCAACAGCGGGCAAACGCCGATTGGGGATGCTTACCGCAACAAACAGAAAATTCGCACCCGCAGTGAAAGAGGCGAGGCTAATACCTGGAGCCGCGATTATAACATGGACATATCCCGCACCACGATCGCGGGCAGGTCTGTCATCTACGGTTTGACGAACGGCCTGTACCCCTACAAGTTTGAAAACGAATGCACCGCAACAACGGAAAAAGGCGAAGAACAAGGCGTGATGCCCGCCTTCATGTTTGACCTTGAAGCGAACCGCCTGCTACGCCCCAGTGAGCACCTGTGCGTGCCCAACCCGAGCGTGAAATGGCATTAATTAACCAGCGGCAAAAGATTCCGCGTTATAAGCACTTAACGGTCTCATGCTCGGCATTTTTTGCCCCACCCGGCAAAAAATTCCACCCTAGGCCGGGACCATTTCCGCCACACCCTTTTGGTGTAAGGCGCGCGCTTCCGCCATTTAGCTAAAATTTTAACAAAGTGTAAAAATTGGCACACTTAGTGCAATATCCCTGGGTGGCGCAGAATGTGCCCTGCCTGAACAGAAGGTCAGGCTGTAAAAATTTACCGGAGCATCAGAAAGATGTTTTCAGTTAATACAAATGCAGGCGCTTTTGCTGCCTTGCAAAATTTGAATACCACCAGCCGGTCGCTTGAGATAAGCCAGTCTCGCGTCAACACCGGCCTGAAGGTATCTTCCGCCCGCGACGACGCGGCGCTTTATTCCATTGCACAAAATATGCGCGGTGATGTTGCGGGCTTCAGGGCCGTCAATGGCTCGCTTTCCCGTGCGCAGTCTGAGCTTGATGTTGCCATCGCGGGCGCTGAAGCCATCTCGGACCTTCTGATCGAGATGAAAGAGAAAGCCGTTGCCGCAAAGGACAGTGGGCTTGACGCTGGCAGCCGCCAGGCGCTCAGCAACGATTTTGTTCAACTTAAAGAGCAGATCACATCCATTGCGGAAAATGCCACCTTCAACGGCAAGAACCTGCTGACCGGCGACATTCTCTCAACCATCACCGACAGCACAGGAAGCGCGGGCGGCACCATTACCTCAAACGGTAATACGCTGACGCTGAGCGCGCTTGCCATTGATGCTGGTGATCTTGTATCCACCGGCGGCTCCGTATCCGGCACAGTGGAGGCGTTGGCAGGCCAAACCATGTCCGCAGCAGGCGACGCGGATTTCCGCGCCGCCGTCGTGAACCTGCAAAACGATAATGGCGGCGACTTCAATGGCGAGACGATCGACCCCAACACAGGGGTTACAACCAACAACGTTGGCGGCACTCCTACAACCGAGTTTCAGGACGGCTTTCTCGACGCGCTTGGTATTAATGGTGATACCTCCCAGTATGGAAGCGGGCGCGTGGATGGCTATCCATATCGGTTGGCCTTCCAGAGCACGTCGACCGTCTATCTTGTGCGAAACGGTGCCTCCTCCTACCTAACGGTGGGCAACCCCAACAACTCAGGCGATGCAAGCACCAACACTGCCGCCACGGCTGCGGTCGCTAAAGTAGAGGCCGCCATCAGCAGCGTAAACGATGTGCTCTCAAACCTCGGCTCAACCGCAAATCGGCTGGACATCCAGCAGCAGTTTGCAGGCAAGCTATCAGACAGCCTTGAGGTAGGCATCGGTAATCTGGTGGATGCAGATCTGGCGAAAGAAAGCGCTGATCTGCAAGCCTTCCAGACCAAACAACAACTGGGCCTTCAGGCGCTTTCCATCGCCAACCAGGGCCCGCAATCAGTACTGGCACTGTTCAGGTAAAAGAGTATTGGTCAGATAGAGTAAAGCGTAATTGGGGTTGGGCAGAAGGCTCGAACTACACTCGAAGATAAGGCATCAGAAAGATGTTTTCAGTTAATACAAATGCAGGCGCTTTTGCTGCCTTGCAAAATTTGAATACCACCAGCCGGTCGCTTGAGATAAGCCAGTCTCGCGTCAACACCGGCCTGAAGGTATCTTCTGCGCGCGACGACGCCGCCATTTATTCCATTGCACAAAATATGCGCGGTGATGTTGCCGGTTTCAGGGCCGTTGATAACTCCCTCTCCCGTGCGCAGTCTGAGCTGGATGTGGCGATTGCGGGCGCGGAAGCCATCTCTGACCTGTTGATCCAGATGAAAGAAAAAGCCGTTGCCGCCAAGGATGACGGGCTTGATGACGACAGCCGCAATGCGCTGAATAATGACTATCAGGAGCTTGTGGCCCAGATCACCTCGATCAGCGAGAACGCCAGCTTCAATGGCCGCAACCTGCTGACCGGTGATACGCTGACTGCTATCACGGACAGCATTGGTAGCTCATCAGGCGCTATTACATCCAGCGGCAATACACTCACCACCTCATCACTTGGCGTTGCAGATACCTCTATCGCAGCGGAGGGCGAGGCCTATACGTTCACGCAAACAAGCGCCAGCATAACAAGCTTCTCTTTCAAAACCTTTATTCAAGGCAACACCGGCTATACCGCCAGGTTTAACGAGATCTTCGAGCTTGAAGGCTGGTTGGCACCGGGCGGAGACGTGGTCACCGACATTATCGACGCGGGCCTCGCACCAGAAGCCGTCAGCACCGACCTGCTTGCATGGTTTAACGCTGGTGACACTGGGTGGACCATCCAGAACTCGGTTGTCACAGGTACTGTTAACGAGACGGGCGAATACGCCATTCTGGGCGGTGACTATCTCAACTCCGGTGCCGACGGCGGTGATGCAGACGCGGCCGTTACCGCCATTGAAACCGCCATCAGCAGCGTAAACGATGTGCTATCCAACCTCGGCTCCACCTCAAACCGGCTAGGTATCCAGCAGCAGTTTGCAGGCAAGCTATCAGACAGCCTTGAGGTAGGCATCGGTAATCTGGTGGATGCAGACCTGGCGAAAGAAAGCGCTGATCTGCAAGCCTTCCAGACCAAACAACAGCTGGGCCTTCAGGCGCTTTCCATCGCCAACCAGGGCCCGCAAAGCGTACTGGCCCTGTTCAGGTAACTAAATCCTTGGGGGATCGAGTAAACGGAGAGATTTTTCGGTAGGTAGTCGCGGGGCCTAGAACGCACGACACCTAACCTCTCCAGAGAAGAGGCGCTGCCGTATCCGGTAGCGCCTCTTTTTCATCTCAGCTCTGTCGCTCTAGCGGCAATGGCCTACCACTCCACATAACCGCAGAAGTGTTTCTGGTCGGCCTTTTTGGCGCGGTACACCAGTTGGCTGCCACGGCCACCATCCTTGGGGCGCAGGATCTGGTTGACCATGAAGATAAGCCGCTTGCCAACACTACCGGTCACGCTATCAAGCTTGATGGTATATTCCGAGTTTGGCTTAGCCGGGCTTTTGGGCGAAAACGTGCCTGTCCAGCTCTCACTGGCTTTAGAATATTTCATGGTGACCATTTCCGTGGTGGTATCCACCGTGCAGCTTGCGGAATCGTCCAGCGAGCCAAGGTAGGCCTTATAGTTATCAAGCGTTGGCTCTGTGCAAAACGCGATGGCCGGTGCTGACTGGCTGCGGATCACGATCTCCTCAAGCCCGGCGAGCTTTTTTTGCACCTTCATCACCTTGATGTGCCGCTCAATATCCTTCACCTCAGGCGCTGTGCACATCGGATGGTCTTGCCACTCCTCTGCCGTGCGGCTTGTGTACATGCGCAGCAGCATATCGTTCACCCGGTTGTCGCTCTTGCGGGCTGTCACACGCGTCACAAAAAAGCTGCAGTTCATATCAAAGCCGTCGTCGATATAAGCGCAGGCTGCGGAAAGCGTGGCCGGATATGCGCTACGCTGAAGCGCCAACTCGTTGATAACAGGCGGCGCGGCACGTTTTGCCGGTGCGCTTGTTTGTGCGGCTGCTGGTCCAGCCTGAAGGGCCACAGCCAGCAATAGGCCCGCTGCTGTTATACAGCCCAATAGTCGTTGCATACTGATTTTCCCCACCCAGAATTTCTATCAAGAAACGGGAGTATACACAGGCGGAATTAGGCTGGCTATGACCCTTTCGGGTTATAGTTTTTTTCACAACTGCAAGGCGATCAGCGCCGCAAGCCAGGATAAGGCACCCGTATACCGGCGTTTTAGCGTCCAGCGGGATAAATTTCCAGTTTTTCCGGGCCTACCAGTTGGTAGGCTTCGCCGAACCTTGGCCCAGGGAATGCGGCCTCCTGTCTCTCCGTCCTGATGCCATGCGCCAAAAAATAGTATCTCCCTGTCTTCCTTGTCGGGCAGCAACAGCAGGAGGTCCAGCGTTGGCTGCATGGTGTCAATCTCGTCTGCCTGAATGCGCGCCCGGAAACGCGCCTGAAAGCTGGTGAGGCCCGCGCCCACATATGTGCCGCCGTCAGCCATCATTTCCGGCCAGTAAGACTGCCGCGCACGCAGGAAACCCCGCTCCCTGTCTGGCAGGCGGCGCAGGGTCCACGCTGCTGAGACAAGCCGTGCTTCCACCACCGGGATCAGGGCTTCCTTGTCCGGTCTGCTACCCCCACAGGAGGTGACAGCGCGGGCGATGTCGCGCGCGGTATCAACCAAGGCACGACGGCCAGGTCCATGGCCAGAATCACGGCCAGAATCACTGCCAGACCGGGGACCAAGTTTGCTGTGCTGGATCATGAAATTCCTTTTCTGTTGCGGGCTCTCGTACTGGCCTTGACGCTGGCCCAGCTGCCGGTGTTTTATACTTATGATTGAACTAAGGTTTATTTTTTAGCTTCGCCACCGCCATGCCGGCCCATATTCGTTAACAATTTCAGCCGGGATATTGGCGTTTGCGCTATGGCGGGGGTCCGGACCCAGGCCTGATGCCTCAAACACCGGATGGTCACGCCCGATGGCCCAGTTCTGGCTCAGGTAATCCCCCCTGAACCGGCTCTTGGCGTCACCCAGGAAAAGCCGCCAGTCGTCCAAACTGCTGCTATCAAACTTGCGCTTTGGCGGCGGGGCCGGATTATCCCGCGCGTGAGCCGCACCCTTGTGCACAGCACCAAGCCTTGCGTCCCGCGCTTCCAGAATGGCGGGCGTATAATAGGCCAGTGTGCCGGGTGCCTTGCCGGTGCGCGCTTCCTCCCGTGCTCTCAGCGCCGTAATGGTGGGGGTGATGTCATGGTCTATGTCGGCGCCCGCAGCCAGCCATTCGCTCACGACCGTTCGCGCCTTCACCTGCAAACCATCACCATCAAGCCCGGCAGCAGCGGCAGCGGTTTTTACCGCTTCCCTATCTGGTTCTGGAGTCTGGTTCTGGCTTTTGGTTGGCAGGTTTTTGCTAGTCCCATTGCTAATCCCACTGCTAACCCCAGTGCTAACCCCAGTGCTAGCCCGGCTCACTTTCCGGGCTTTGGCGCGGCCACCCTTCGCCCCGTTTTGCCGGTTTTTCGCCACACGTTCTTCAACACCCCGGTATACCTCGCTCAGCTTCTTTTGCTGCCAGAGGCCACCGTCAACGATGAAAAATTCCATCAGCACCGGTTTGATCTTGCGCCACCGGGCACGAGTTACCCCAACGGTGCGCGCCAGTGTCTGGTCACAGTCCTTGAGCGCGCAACCCCTTGTGCGCCAGGCACACATCAGCAGTAGCAGGTAAGCGCCGTGCTCTTCTGCGGTCAGATGGCGGGTGTCCGCCAGATAGGCGTCAGTAAACAGCGGCAATGCGGGAAATTCAGCCATGGGCATTTCCTCCAATTGCCGAAGATGAAGGCAAAGCCACAGATGCGCCACATAACTGGCCACACTTCTGACCACATGTCGGCCAGCGCCAACAGCCAGAGAAGAAAAAGGGCCAACCCTGGCCCTCTTGTTTTATTACCGCTACCGCGCCCGGCTGATGCCGGGGACAGCGCGCCGCATGAATATCATTTGACTCTCTCATGTTTATATGATTACGATATTCGTAACTTAATGCAAGGAAAATTACGTTTAATGTAAATTATTTTTACACTAACCGTAATGATGGAACGCGATGCCCAAACAGGAATGGATACGAGCAGCCCTCAAAAAAAAGGGCTTCAAGCTTAAGGACGTAGCGGCGGCGCTTCATGTGCCCCCGCCGCGTGTTACCGACATTTTGAACGGCAAACGGGAAGTGCAGGCTGATGAGGTGGAACCGCTCGCGGATCTGCTTTCCATGAGCGCCCGATCACTGCTGCGCAGCCTGCAGGACGGCAAGGCCACCATCGTACCGGGTGACGAAGGCGCACCGCGCGTGCCGGTCATCGGCCAATTGATGGGGGACGGCACGCTAGCCCCCACCCCCAAAGGGTTGAAGTTCGACAGCGTTGCGCCGCCGCCGGACGCTGAAACCAGCGAGGGGCTGAGCTGCTTCTTGATGGGAGACAGCTCCATGGCCGGGCTGATCAGCGAGGGCAGCTTTGTCATCACGGCTGACCCAAAGGTGCATTTTGTGCCCATCGCACCCGGCGGGCTTTATGTTTTCAAGCTGGCAGACAGCAGACATGTGCTGCGGAAATATATCCGTGACGAAAAAGGCGAAGGCTGGCTTGTGGCTGTGCCGGGGCCAGAGTTTGAAAGCGCCATCGGATATGAGATTTTCCGCTTCACCATGCTGCCCGACGGGCTCGCCCCCAAAGGCAAGCTGCTGACAGGTGATGATATCATCGGCGGTGTGATGTGGGTGCATACCCGCATGCTGGAGCCGGAAGACGGCGCGCGCATAAAGGCCTGAATAAGCGCGTGCCGGAAGGCTTGTCTACTCCTCAAGGTGCCGGCGGGTTTTCAGCAATCGCGCGGTTAAATGCTTCCAGCATCAGCATGGTTTTAGGCGTGCGTTTACAGCGCAAGCGGTGCGGTATCTTGAGAAAAGGTTCCTCGCTCAGCGGCACAATGGTTTTGCCAACCTCCGGCTCGTTTAATTGTGCGAGCTCCCCAAGCGGGATAGCATCCACCCGGCGAGAGCGCAGCATGGCCATAAGCACCTGAAAAGACGGCGCGTTGATCCGCTCCAGGCCACCGAGAATTGTACGACCGATAAAATCATCAGCCCCATCGATATTGCCAAAGCTGCGCAGGTCATCAATCGATTTGAAATCGCGGTCCTTCATCACATAAATCCAGAAAGGGTTCATGTAATAGATATCTGAGCTTTGCTGGATTTCCGTGTTGACGGGAAGTGGCGCAATAACGCATCCCACAGGGTCAGCCTGATACAGGCTGATGGCGCGTTTGAGCGGCAGGTAGCGTATCTTCACGCTCCGGCCTGCGTCCTGCATCAACTTCGCGAATATCTGCTCAGACGGGGAATTCTTCAGCTCAACACTGTCGAAACTGGCTTCATCGCTATAATAGCTGACAGCGCGGTAAAGAGTGATCTGATCATGGTCAGCCACCTCTTCCGCATACGCAGCAGAAGCCGAAAACCACAACACCACCAGGGCGCAACACATGCCCCACAGGCCTGAACGATAAGCATTACGCAACATCAATATCCTCGATTTATCAGTCACATAACCCCCACGTTCCTGCAAAAAGACTATACCACCCACACCAACAGGCACCAACAGCCATTTGGTATCGCGCCCGTCAAAATATTTTCGATATTCGTAAAATATGCATTGACAAATAGTTACGTTATTCGTAATTTCATCTCATCAGCACCGGCAAGCACGGTGCGGTGACGAGCAGAACCCCGGACGGAGGCGGTTAGTCTTTTAAATGGGGTTTGGAAAACGCAGACAAAAAGCCTTCGCCCCCAATAAGGGCTTCGTCGTCTGCTAGCTCAAAACCCCCGAAGGTAGTGCATGGATGCGGCCCCTCCCCAATGCCGCAGATGCCAAAAACCCTTCGCGGTTACATAACCGGGCCACTGGCCCTGCAATATACCCTTCACAAAAGGGGGTTATGTATCGCCGCACTGCCCTGACCAGGCAGCTGGCCCCGACATGGCTTTCCCCGCCGCGGCACATCGCCCGGCGGCCCCTTCCGGAAGCCCGGGGAAAAGCCGATAGGGCCGCGTATGCGGCCACCGGCACCCTTTGCAGGCGAGCCCCCTCCCCCTCGCCTGCAAAGGGCCTTCGGCCAAAACCTCAAAATATGGAAAAAACACCCGGCCCGTTCCCAAAACCGCCTGGCCAAGCGTCATAGGGGCAGACACATGCCGGTCAGTTGCGGTTTACCCCTTTTTTTCCGCATCCGAACGCGCAGGCTTTGGTGATAGTGGTTGGCATTCTCCCACCCTTTGGACGCGCCGCTGGACCCAAAGACAGCCCCTGCGACTCTTGTTCCGTTCGGGCGACTGACCGACAGCCGGGGAGCGTGCATTTGTGCATGATGGACCTCCCGCAGCGTGCAAATTGCATCGCCCCCGGCTTCCTCCTCTGCCCGCCCGGCACGCACGTATCGCCAACAACCAACTACCGCTTTAGTTTAGTTTTTTCACTTATTGGTGATGTGGACAGACTTCTCTTTTCACCGCCCGCATCCATCAGCAATACTGCCTTCAGGGTCGATGCTTATACCCCATCATCGCAAACATCGGCCCGGCGGCGTCGCAACCGCAACTTGTGGACGCCAGGGGCTGTGGCTCTGGATTATGGTCGTAGACTGTGTTCATGGCCCGGCCCCCACGCCACGAGGGATCCCTCACACCAGCCCTCAACGAAAAACGGCGCCAAATTGGCGCCGCTCTCAGGGGGAAACTACTGTACTAAAATGTCTTCGTCGTGCTTGGACGAAAGTCTCGCTTGGTCTGTAACTCGGGCCTTATCTGTGGTGCTTCTCAATCTTGGCATTTATGAGCTGTCATCACTCGGCGCCTGTACTTGGCTCTTGTGCTTGGTGCTTTACTCAGAACTTGTGATTTTAGGTAACAGTACCCGGACGCCCCCGTCACCGGGGTTGCGATAAACTGCGCCCAGCATGCGGTAAACAGAAGATTACGGTGCTGGGCGGTAAATTATAGAGGGAAGGATTGAAGGCGTGGGGTCAGTCGCCTTCAGGCGGATCGGGGAAAAACCGCGGCGCAACGCCCGCACGCTCAAACAGGTCTTTCATGCCTGTGCGCACGATCTGGTTCTCAAGCAGCGCGTTCACCACACCCACAAAGGCTTCGTTCTCTGGCGTACGGTGGCACACAATGCCTATACCCACCTTCAGGATAGACAGGTCAGGGTTATACGGCGGCAGCTTTTCGCCCAAAGCCTCAAACACAAAAATATTATCCGGCAGGGAACCAGACATATAGTCCACCCGGCCTGCGCTCAGCATGCGGGCTTTGGTGGTTTCGTCTGTTGTCGGGATAAAGACCGGGTCATATTGCCCCAATATGTTAGGCAGCGCAGACCCGTTTGCATAGGCAATGGTCTTGCCTTCAAGCAGCGTGAAGTCCTGCAACGGTTCCGTGCCCGGCTTGCTGAAGATATGGCTTTCCACAAAAATCAGCGGCAGCGTTTCCACATATTCATGGGCGTTATCAATCTCCGCCCCGTTCAGAAGATGCGGGATACTGCTGGGGTAGAGGCAACTGCGGCCATGGGCTGCAAATTCCACCTTCGCGCGCTTATAGGGCTGCGGCATATACCGCTGACCACGCTGCACGCCGGTAAGCGCATATTTTACCACGTCATTATAAAAACCTGTGCCGTCGAGCGCGAGTGTCATGCCCCAACCGGTGCCAAAGATTGCATCTTCCGGGTCGGTTTCGGTCGCACGGGCGTAATATGAGGGCACCATGAGCAATGCGGCGAGAACAAGCAATAGAGTGCCAGCCCAAAGAGGCGGTCTTGTGTTTCCACTGCTCGCGATATCAAATGCCGTCATTATATCATCTCTGCATTAAAGCCCCCAGGCGTGCCTTTTGTTACGGAGTGTTTGGTGCCGACCTTTCCACAGCATGCGTGACAGGCGCCTTTGCTGCAAGTTTATCCGCATCCATGCTTTCCCTCAGCCTCAGTGCCTCAATCGCACCAGAGGCGGGCCTCACGGCGTTCATCTCGCCCGCAAAAGCTTCCTCATGCCAGATCCCGGCTTCAAACAGCTTGGCGCGGTATCCGGGGTCTGCGTTCATGTCCCGGATCCGCGAATTGAGCGCATGGATAAACACAACATTCTCTTCTGAGCGGTGGCACACAAGCGATACCCCAGCCTCCAGAAACGGCATTGCGGGGTCAAACTCCGGCAACGGTTGCCCCATCGCCGCAAATACAAGCACCGCATCAGGCAGCATGGCGGTCATATAATCAACCCGGCCTGTGAGCAGCATTTGCGCCTTGTCAGCCTCGTCATGCACGCTGATGAGCGTAGCGCCAGAACCCCTGAGCACATTTTGCATCACAGACCCTGATGGCACCGCAACGGTTTTGCCGTAAAGCTCGCCCATGGCACGCGGCGGCGGGCCGCCTGCGCGCGAGAACAGATGGGTCTTTGTGGTAAAAAGCGGGGCTGTTTCAACAAAATCGTCCCGGTCACTTATATGCCCGCCCGCATCCAGAACATCGATGGCCGAGGGGTAAAGGCACGCCCCGGCACGGTCGAGGAACCTGGCTTTCGCCCGCTTGTAGGGCATGAGCTGATAGGAAACCCCGGCCTTCTCATCGCGCAGCAATGCATCGGCCAGCTCGTTATAAAAGCCGGTGCCATCCTGTGCGAGGGTCTGGCCCCACACGGTGGCAAACACCACCCTCTTCTCGCGCCCGGAAGCCGTTGAAGGCCCAATTTGATGATAAGCATCAGCCCGCGCCTGAACAGCGCCTGGCCCTGAATTCTGTTCTGTAGCCTGCGCTTCGTGATACGTCAGATACAGAAAGAAAAGCGCGGTCGCCCCCGACCCCGCAACAAACAATTTACGCAACAAATTACTCACCCACACCTGTTTACTCTAGGGGTTTACCTTTTGTACGGTGAGTTTCTCCCCCCGGATCAACAAACCAGCAAACCCCTTGCCTGAAAGGTTGAGGCTAGGCAGGCAAAACCACACGTGCAACGGAAAAGCGCGGGGGACGCCCAGAAATATGTGAATTTCCGCATAAATACACGTCATAAACGCGCCAAACGATGGTTATACACCCAAAGCGCGCAGCGGCTTATCATAAGCGTATGTGCGACACTTATATTTGATATCGATTGCAGAGCTCACGCCGGACGACACGCGCGCCAGAATCAAACACGTATCAAACACGCATCGAACACGCATCGAACCTAACGCACGCTCAAACCTGCCGCAGCTCAGCCTCGCCTCAAGCGCTCAAACTCGCCTCAAAATGCCTCAGAAGCGTGCTGTGCAGGCGGCGTTCGTCTTCTTCATGCGCACCGTAAACAAGCTGTTCCCGCGCAAGCCAGAAGGTTTCCTTGAAGGCCCGTGCGATCTTCTCCGCACCGACCGCATGGAAACGTTCACTGCAGGATGCGAGGTGAGTGGCAAACCGGCTGGCCGCATTATCAAAGCGCAGGCCAAGGCCTTCGAAGCTGTCATCGCCTGACATTTTATGCGCGAGGTCAAGCGCACGGATAATGCCGCGCCGTTCCTCACAAAGCCGAATGAGCACGCTCACGATAATGCCAGGGGCATCATCCACAAGCGCGGGATGGTGCGCCAGCTCGCCCTCGAGGCTTTCAAGCGTTAATTCGCACTCAAGCCCCAACCGGTCATCAAGGCAATGCAGCAGCGCCGCCTTGTCAGAAAACCGGTTATAGAATGAACCAACCGAAGCCTCGGCCTCCCGCACGATCTCATGCACCGAAACTTCGTGCCAGTGTTTGCCTTTCAGAAGACCTTCCGCTGCCTCAAGAAACCGCATGAACGACCGACGGCTGCGACCCTGCATGGGTGCCTGCACCCACTTGCCATATAGCCACTGGCCTTCGCCCCCACTTACCGACATTGCTGTCATATAGTTCTCTCCATCAAGCCTCGAGCAGAGGCTCTATCAAGTTTCACCCTAAACTCATGCCAACAGCTTTCCCGGACGCACCAAACCGCGCGCCAGATCTTGCCCCTCTGACCCCAACAGCCCGAATGCGCAGCACCCAACACCGGCTCCCATCAAAAGTGACAGGCAGCACAACCGCACACACAAGGCCTGGCCATATGAACCAGAGCCAAGGCGCAGAAAGCCAATCAGGCGCGCACCCACGCACCAGGCAAAGTTCAGCCAAGCCCAAAGCTCACCGATGCTCGAGGGCAATCAAAAGCCCACAAGCACCAAAGACCTAAAGGCCAGCAAGCCAAAGGCGGAACCCCGGCGGTCCACTGACCACAGGAAAACAAACCTCCAAAAGCCTACCGTGCCCCAAGAGCCTGAGACCCAAGAGCCTGAGACCCAAGAGCCTGAGCCCCAGGAGCCTGAGACCCAAGGCCAACAAACCCCGGCGACCAGAAACCCGAAGGTGGATGGCCCCAAAGGTGATGAGCTCCAAAAGGCAGCTGAACTCACGACATAAGCAGCCCCAAAACTCGATTGTCGGCGACAACTCGACACAACCCGCGCCGACGCCCGAGCCAAAACTTAAGCATACTCACACAATTACTGCCATTATTAGAATCAGAATTCTAATTCTATTACAAGAAAAAAGAGCACACGTTCCACAATTAGAAATGGTGGTACTCGTTGAAGGTTCTCACTAAGTTTGTTTTTTCTCTCACAAAGCTTGCTTTTATTCTCACAAAGCCTGTTATTTCTCTCACTAAGCTTGTCGCACACGGCCTTCGCTGGATGCTTGGCTGGCCCAACAGGTGTAAGGAGCGAGGTTTGTGCTCCATCCTCAACAGGGATATCTGGACGGCAACGTAGTGAGACTTAACGGAAGGCTAACGGGAAACAAGTCACACGAGATGTCCCACGAGGTCGTCCGTTCCTGCACATGAAGAGGCACGCGATTATGCCCGCTCGCTTATAGCTACTCCCGGTTCCCCGCAATCCCGCAAACACAGAAAGAAGGTGGCGATGATCCGGAAGCCACCGAAAATGGAAAGGAGAAGTGCGTCTGCATAACATCGCCCCTCCTCACCCGTCCAAAACCGACAAACCGGCGGCAAAGGCGGGGAAGTAAGCTCATTCAATGTCCAAGTCTGACACCTCATGTATCTGCAATGCCGTCTCAGGCGAGTTTTTCAACGGAATAGGCCAGAAGCGATCATCATTGTTGTGATGGAAGCGCTCAAGGCGCTGCACCTCGCTGATATAGATATTGGCGCATTTTTACCGGGTCCAATGGCTTGTGCAGCACATCAAGTCCGGAGGACGCAAGCGCCCGCAGGTCTTCTGGCGCAGTTGCGCCGGTCACCACCAAAGCCTTCAGCTTGGGGTACTGCGACGAGATTCCGACATACAGGTCAAGGCCCGTTTTATTGGGGCCCAAACGGTAATCCGTTATCAACAAGTCAGGTGTGCCAAGGTCTTCCAGTGTTGCCAGGGCCGCTTCATACGAGTTGACGCCGCGAGCCGCATGGCCCCATTGCCGGAACATTTCCACCATGGCTTCCAGGCTCTCGCGGTCATCGTCAACCACCAAGATTACCAGCCTTCGTGGACGCGCATCAACCGGCCGGGCTTTCTCGGATGCCATGCCGACAGGGCCTTCACAGGTAAATTTTTGCATGGTGATTTGAAACCGCGTGCCCTTGCCCGGCAGGGACGAGAGCGCGATAGGCATGTCCATCAGCTTGCATAAATCGGCGACAATGGATAACCCGAGCCCAAGCCCGGCAGGGCCGCTGCTCTTTTTCTGCGACAATTGCACATAGCGATCAAATATCAGCTTTTGGTCATCAGCGCCGATACCTTTGCCATTATCCCACACCTCAAGCACCACCGTATCGCCGCGCGGCCTTGCCCCCAGAAGCACATGCCCGCCAGGAGAAGCTTTAATGGCGTTTGTGAGCAAATTGATGGTCACACGTCTCAGGTGCTTTGGATCAGCCCAGACAAACAGGCCGCTGGGAACTATCTTGAGCGTCACATCATGCTGCGCTGCCGTAAGCTGCAGCGTAGTGCCCATGGTTTCAAAAAAGGCAGCCAGCGGTACCTTTTGCATATCGGCAACAAGCGTATTTGCCTCAAGCTGCGACGCATCCAACATTGTCTCGAGCATCTCGGACAGGGAGCCAATCAGCTTTTGCTGTTTCGCAGCGATAGCGGAAAGCGCCGGGTCCTGTGCAGCCTTATGCTGAAATGACTGATTGAAGAGGTTGAGCGCATGTACCGGCTGACGCAGGTCATGGCTGGCCGCAGAAATGAAGTTTGTTTTCTCGACGGCGCTTTTCTCCGCAACCAGTTTGGCGGCATTCGCTTCTTTAGTGCGGGTTATCACCCGGTCATCGAGCGTTTTGTTCAGTTGGCGCAGATCCCCCGCCAATTGCCGCGCACGGTCATATACAGCACGAGACTGGGCACCGAGCGCAATTGCATACCCAACGGAAAGGAACAGAAAACCAAACGGCATCAGGTCAGGGAAAGACGAAGGTCGCACATCCACGCTATGCAGATACAAAAGGCTGTCATTGACCGCCGTGAATAGAAAAAGAGTGGTAAACAGTAGAATGGCACCTGCCCCGTCCCGTTTACGCCGCCAGGCAACAAGGATAGCCCCTTGCGAATAAAGAAGTGTCGCCAAGGCAAAAAAGATGAAGGCATCTTGCAACTGTGTGAAAAAGGACACCGGGAGCAATACAACGCTGGCAACAAAGGGTAATGACACTGCGTAAACCAGCCGCCGAACCAGGCGGGGAAATTCCTTCGGGAACATCGATGCCAGAAAGGTAAAATAAACCGCAGTAGACGAAAACAGGGTCAGATATTCCAGGGTTTTGGTACTAAAGTGCGGGAAAGCCGGAAATAACTTGAAGGGCATTGTTGTCAGCGTGGTCAAGCGCACGATCAAAACGGCAAGCAGGATACAATACCAAAAATGCGACCACTCGGCATCCGACGACAAACTTCGGATAAAATAGGCAAGCTGAAAGGCGAGCAAGGCACAAATAGCGCCCAGCACAAAGAGATAAGACAGGTCATACGCCTTGGCACCTTGCTCCAACCTGTCCTGAGCCGCAAAAATGGGGGGACGCAAAATACCTCCGGCGAAATGCTCAAAATTAGAGACCGTCATCACAATCTCCACCTCTTCCTGCGCTGGTAGCGGGATGATCCGCTCCAGATAAAACGCCTGAAAACCATCCGGGGTTTCTGTTGGATGCCCGTTTCCCGCCACCTCGCGGCCATTCACCCAGATTTTATAACTGGAATACGGCGTTTGCAGCTTCAGCGCCTGACGCGGCCCACCAACAGGCAGCAACAGTTTCAACCGGTAACTCGCCGCACCAAAGCCAACTGGCCAGTCGGGATCCGTGCTGTTTTCAGCCCTATCGTGCCAGCGGTCAGGGAAGGAGATTGTTTCGCCCCTATAGGCGGCATCAAACCCCGCGGGGTCCACCAGCCTGCCGCGTATTACCTGCCATGGGCCCACAACCGGGACAGCGCTGTCCGCATCCCAGTCCCGCAGGTCAAGGGTGCCAGCGGCGGTATTCTGAGCAGAAACACTCGCTGCACCAAAAAACAACCCGGCGAACACAATATGAAGCATCAACCACAGAGACAAAAAGGCGCGTCGCTGACATTCAGCAAATGTGCCCGTGGACTTCTTTGATGCCTTACATACCGCCAAAGCCCGCGCCATAACCTGTTTTTTGTGATACTTACGGTAAAAAGACAGCATAGATCAATTTCCCGGTTGTAGTGAATTGCTTTTTGCCGTCTGGTAAAGCTTCACAAAAACCGGGGCATATATGCCGACTGGCCTAGCCAAGATATTGATTGCGGATGACCATGCCCTGATAAGAGAGGGTATGGTATCCCTGCTGTCGCGCCTTGATAATATTGGCACCATTTCAGAAGCCGCCGACGGGAAAACCGCACTGAGTATATTGCAATCTGTCCCTATCAACCTTGCCATTCTGGACATCCACCTGCCCGGCTTGACCGGGCTAGATGTTGCGCGGGAGGTCAGAAACCGCAGCCTGGATATTCGCCTGATGCTCATGACCGGCGATATCAGCGAAGAGTTGGCCACATCTGCGATCAGGGAGCTATCGCTCGAGGCATATCTGTTCAAAAAAAATGACATGCGCCAGTTCGAAACTGCGGTCAAAGCCGTGTTGACAGGCAACGTCTTTTTCCCACCGGAATTAGCCCTTGCCGATACCGGCGAAGCCACCAGCACCAATTCCTTGAGCGTGCGAGAACGCCAGGTGGTGAAACTCATCGCGGAAGGGCACACGTCAGAATCTGCTGCAAATGTTTTAGGCATAAGTCCTCACACCGTTCGAAAGCACCGGGAAAATATCAAGCGCAAGTTGGGCCTGGGCACTGTTGCCGAGCTTTCATCTTATGCAATGCGCAACCAGTTCCTCTGAACTTCACGGCATTCTGAAGTGCCGTTGTGATTTGTAAATACGCACATCTGCGTATGTACCTGCGCGCGCATGGCTTCCACTATACAGGCAGAGTTACGGATTAAGTCTCAGGAGCCGCTATGCCTCGACTGCACCATTTCACACCCGCCAAGCTGGCTGCGGCGCTGTTCATCATAGCCGGGTTGATGCTTCAGCCCCTGATGGGGGCGTCGCCAGTTGCAGCATTCGACGACGTCAAAAAAATCAAGGCCCCAAAGGCCAAGAAGCGCCCAAGCCTTTCTTATAGACCCAATTCCGTTCGGGGGGCGCTGAAATATAATGCTCGCGTCGGAATCCTGACCCTCCGGGACGCACGGGTGATGAAGTTCTTCGGCGGAACGGACGATTTTTTTGCCGAACCCGCGCCACAGGCAATCGGTGACAATCTCTATTTTGAAATGAAATCCAGCCGGCTCTTCAAATCCACGAAGCGCATTGACTGGACCCCCGGCACCGAGCTTTCCAACACGCAATTGGCACAGATTGCCAAGCAAAATGGCGTTGATCTGATTTTTGTCGCTGACCTCCAGGCCTTCAATATGCTGCGCGAAAAAATGGTGTTGGAGAAAAAAGGTGTCGATTACAAAATCATCGTTCGCTTTGGCCTGTTCGGTCAATTGATCGACCCCGGCACCGGGAAAATCCTTTGGGCAGAGCAGGTCTCCCGCGAATTCAGCGGGTTGAACTCAACGGGCAGAATCAAGCCATATGACTATAGCGGAAACGCGCTTCAGGCCATGCAGGCAGGCTTTGACGATGTGAAAAAATATATTCGCGCTACAGGACTGGAGTACAGGCCATGAAGAAACAGTTCTCGCTTCTTGCAGCCATTATATTTGCAACAGCCGCAACATTCACACCGCGCACCGCTTTTGCTGACGACGATTTCCTCGACAGCATTTCCCAGCAACTTCGTTTCCGGGAGGCCTACTCCTACCGCTACAAGGTAGAACAGCGCAGCGTAGCGGTTGGTGTGGAGACCTTTGGCAAAAAAGAACAGCAACGCATACTGGGCGATAAAACTGGCGATTTTGTTACGCTGGATGTCGCCGTCACGAACGACACACCAATACGGGTTCACCTGAACGATATTTATGTGGTCTCAAAAGGCAAACCAGCGCGTCAGCAAGACCTGAATTTCGTAGTTAAGGATGTCGGTCCGGGCGGCGGAGGCAAAGGCAACCTGCGCATGTCAATTCTGCGCAAGAACCTTTTTGAGAAATCCCTCCATACGGGCGTGATCGAGCCGGGCGAAACAGTTCAGGGCATCGTTTTCATCAAGAAAAAACACCTGAGGAAATCCGGCACGCTTCATGTCCGTGTCCAGAACCTGCGGCAAGTGGCGTATCTGTCTTATAAAATTCCATTCCGTGTTGAATAAAGGGGTACTTGGGTGACGAAGTTTTCATGCCATAAAAAGGCTGCCTGCGTCCTTGCGGGTATCCTGTTTTGCTATGGTGTGCCCGTGGGGGCGCACGACTACGGCACAGCAAGCGCTCAACAGCCCGCCTCCCTGCCCGCACCTGAATCGACCGCAATCAACCAAAGCGCTTTCACGCGGGCTGTCGCGGCAGGGGCGTTGCGAAACCAGGCATTGGTACAGTGGCGATCCTTCCAGCAAACGGGCGATGATGCCAGCCTCGCCAGCACACTCAAATACCTCGCCGAGGCGATAGCGCTGGCACCCGACAGCAAAGCCACCTGGCAATTGGCCGCGCGAGTTCATTATTCGCTAAAATATATTCCTGACTTTAAGGTCGAAACCGTCAACAGCCTTGAAAAACTCGCGCAGCTGGACCCTGAGAACCTTTCTTCGCGCATTCTGTTGGTGGATGAGCTTATTTCCTTGGCGGAATGGCAGCGTGCTATCCTTCATCTGGAAGCCATATTCAGCATCAACCAGCCAATTGCCGTTGATACAGTGCTTGACCGAATGGTCCTCTGTTACCTGAAAGCAGAATGGCAAGAACGCGGCGCCGCCTTTTTTCGCGATCAGCTCGCCACGGCCTATGTGAAGGAACCTCTGTTGATTTCAGGCGCTGTCATGGAACGGCGCATGGGGGACAATACCGCCGCATACGCAAGCTTGGGGCAAGTTCTGTTCAGCCAGACAGCGAGCAGGCCTATGCGGGCGAAAGCGCGGCAACTCAAGACCTTCTGGCAGGAAATCGACACCCCCCCAGTGAGGAGCTAACGCAATGAAAAAACCGGCTTTTCTTGAACCTTGGTTCTCCACACAGCGCGCTAGAGCATTAACTGCCAGTATTATTCTGTGTACTGGCCTCCCTGCCACAGCAGCGGCTGCACTGGAAACGCAAACAACAATCAGCAGTGCCACTTCCGCACAACAAACAGGCCCCAAAAACACAACGAACAAATCTGCCGGGAAAAAAACCGCCGAGAAAGAAGATGACGACGAGAAAAGCAAGGCCGAGAGCTTTCAGGAAAATCTTGAAACCGCAAAAGAAGCTTACGAGAAGGTCGGCGCCGAGATACTGGACGGCAATTATGGCAAGGCACTAGACGGTGCCGCTGACATGGCCAAAGACAAATTGATCGAAAAGGCAGAAGATGCACTCAAGAAAAAGAATGAAAATTTATACAAGGCTTACAAACACGGCAAGGACATCAAGGATGACGTGCTGAAAGGCGATTACCTGGCTGCATGGGATAAAACCAAAGACGCCGCCTATGACGAAGCCAAGGACTATGTACAGGACAAAGTGATTGAAAAGGTAATTCCCGGCTATGGTCAATTGAAAGGGGCATGGGATGCGGGCTACGCCACCGGTGAGCTTGTAGGGCAGATACCTATTTCAGCCGACGGCAGAACGGTGAACAGCATGGCAGAAGCACAAATGCGCCAGAAATTCTTTGGCGCGCAAGATCACGCAACCTCCAAACAGGAAGCCTACAACGAGATAATTCTGGCGTTGGTCGCAAGCGTCAAGAAAGGCGAATACAAGCTGCCCGACTATATGACCTTCAGCGATGCGCGCGAGATCATTCAGGAAAACATAGACGGTGACCGGCCAGTTTTTGAAGGGTTCAAAGCCTGGGCTGCGAATGAGCTGAGGGACGAGGATGTTGTCGGTCCAGTCGCCGCGCCACCTGCCAGCCCGGCAGTGACGCCTGAAACGCTGCCCGCCACGCTGGCCACACACACGCCACCCGATACCACACCCGGCGCCACACCCGACGCCACACCGGCGCCACACCCTGAACCGGTCGAGGAAGACCCGTGGGCGTTGGACCCGGCACCGCGACAGGTGATGCCAGCGGCTGAAAACAGCGAGTTCCCATCCCAGCAGGCGGCCCAACCCCCAGCCCAGCCCTCAGCCCAGCCTGAAGAAGACATCTGGGCCACCGACGACCCCGGTGACAGCGATTTTGTCGAGGCAGAAAGATACCGCCTGCAACAACAGCTCGAGGCAGAGAAAGAGCATGCCCGGGCGATTGCAGACAGTGCAAGTTACCAGAAATTCGCCGCAGCCGAAGCAGAGCGCGAGGAAGAAGCGCGCAGGAAAGCCGAAAAATCCCGCAAACTTCGGGAGGGCATGAATGCGCTGGCGCAAGGGCTTGGCCAGATCGCACAGCAAATCCAGCACGCTCAACAAGGTGGCACCCCGCCGCAGGCGACATCAGGCTCAACCAGCGCTTCGGGGAAACGCACCTACACCGCCGCAGAAAAGGCCGCTGCCATCTATCAGGCATGCGTGCAACGCACAGGCGACCAAAAAGGATGTCGCAGCATGGCTGGCACAGGCGCCAAGCTGGACAATGATTTGTCTCAGGGCAAAATTCCCATGGACTTCATCAAAAAACTCTGCCGCGACGCGGCAGACAGCAACAAAAACTATGAGCGTTGCGTCTCAGACAAGGTTGCAGAAATGAAACGGCGGATGGGTCAATGAGAACACCTGACCGCATCTGCCGCCTTTGCGGTGACCCGGGCATGAAACCCGAAAGTCGAGACTGGACAGGCATGGAAACAACCGTCACCTACGCATGCCCAGGCTGTGACAACACCGTCAAGTTTAATGCCCTTAGCCAGGCCGGGTTAATGTCGGCGCTTGGGCTGATTGTGCTCGCGATCGTGACATTCTTCATGGTGGAAAGTCCGGGTATGTGGGAAACCAGCGATTTTCTGATTTATGGCGGAATTCTATTGGCATGTGCATACGTGCCCCTGAACATTTTACTGCCCCACTGGCGCTACCCTATATCCCCTGAAGGCGGAAAACGCGCGCCGGTGACGCCTGACGACAACAGCCTCCACCAAAGCACAAGCGACCCGCTCAGGCGCAAGATCATCGAATTTGAACGTCACGGGTTCTGGCGCGGGTTTTTAACCCCCATCGTTTTCATCGTTATCGTTCTGGCCGCTGCCACGCTTATTGGCATGCTGACTTTTTGAGAAGCTGCCTTTTTGGTAGCACGCTCCTTTCGCCTCTCTCTAACTAAAGGTCGTCTCAATGTTTTGTCGGGTTTTGCATATATTGGCTTCTTTCAGCATTATTTTTTTGCTGCCATCGCCACAGGCCGCCGCACAGTCACCTGACTGGGAAAGCGTATTTTCCGAGTGGAGCAAGAACCACCCCGAACAGGTACAACTATGGGAAAAGGCCAAACAAGACGCAGAAAAAAACGAGAAGCGGATCAAGGATCTCTCCGACAAGGCCTTCCAGCAGTCTTTTGACGCTGTTTTCGGCAAGGATGTATACAAGCCGTCGGAAGCACTGGGGGTGATGAAAGCGTTGGAGGCGGCATCGGCAGGCGACTTTCATGCCGCGGGGGAAACCACGAACGCCCTGTTGATCAGCCGCTATATGCCGGTGTTGGGGCAATATATTACGGCCATGAACACTCTGGCATCAGGCATACGGTCTGCAGAACAGGTCTGGATAAAAGGGCTGGAGGAAACGCCGGCCTATGAGCGCTTCATAACCATCTATGCCGAGCGCAAGGCAGGCCGCGGCGCTTATATCCCCAGCTATATGATTACCTATCTGCGCAACAACAAGCTGCTGGGCGGCGAGATCACAAAAATATACAACGACATGCGCGCACGGGAAGACCGCATGTTTGAACGCTGGCAAAGCGACACCTTTGAGATTGAACGTTTGCGGCTCGCCCCTTGGGCATCGCAGTGGCGGTCAGCCCGTGGCAAGGTGCCGGACCCGCGCCAGATGTTTAACTATTTCCTCTATAATCTGGTCAAGGATGCCAAGCATGTATATCTGGAGCGCTTCACCGATGAATATATACGCCCCCTTATCCGCCGGGAGGCCTACAATCAGGAACAGAAGATCGCCCACACCATGGCAGCTGCGCTGCAGAGCATTTCAGCTCAGGCAGCCTCCGGCGACAACCCGGCTGCGCAGTGTGCCGCCCATGCCAGATCATATCAGGAAAACATAGCTGCCATGAGCGGTAAGAAGCGGGAAATTCTGTCATTTTATAGCCGCGTAAAAACCGCCTACACACGAAAGTTTGACTCCTACCTCCGATCAGACAACGCCATTCAGGCGGAGCGGCGGCGGCCATTGGAAGAAGAGAAAGAACGGCTGGAGGCCGACCACAAAAAGGCACTCGCCCTGAAGGAAGAGGCCGATAGGCTAGACGAGCGCCTTCGCAGCATGGGCAGCGAGATTTCAAGCATGCGGGCCGTACTCCCCCCCACATCGGATACAAGCGCCCACAACGCGGCGATCTCCTCGCTGAATGCGAAAATCAGCAGCTACAACAGCTTTCGCTCAAGCGAGTATCTGCCTGCAAAAAGGGCTGCTGACGCAGCGGGCGAAGCCTATAACGAAGCGGCAGACGCCCATGACGCCAAGCAGGAAGCTTTTTACGGGGACAAAGTGATCGACAGCCAAAACCAGCGTCTGGTCCGCCAGTTCACCCGCATCAGAAAGTCGATGGAATATTTCAACGCGCCGCAACGAACCTGCCTCAATTTCGCGAAAGTCGCAATGGAGGACAATATGCAGCAACTGATCGGCATGGACCCCGCGCCGGGCATCGCCATGTGCAATGTCTGGGAAACCCATCGTCAAGCCGCCTTGAAAAGTGGCAAAGCTAGTCAGGCTGACAACTGTGGCAAATAACGGTAGGTATACGCCCCCGGTTGGCGAGATGGAAACTTTGAACTTTGTATCAGACATGTCTGCTTTTGCCCCCTACTCGGACAAACACACTCCAAAACAGGAAACGGCACTTATTCCCCGTCAGCGCATCGCCGAGAATGGGAACTCGGATGACGAAACGGCGCAATCATTTTACAGGGCGCATCGGGACCAATATATCCCCCTCTCGCTCATAATTGGTTTCGCAACCAAATTCGTCCCGACCAATAGCAAGCTGCTCTCAAAATTAACCGAAGCCTCGCTCGCCAGAGCGGTAAAAAGTGCCTCCGAAACCGAATATCTCGGCCTACCTGGCCATCGTCGTTTGCAGTGCATCAGCTTCAAGGCTCTTGGCCGCTTAAAGGACTCACTTAGCTGCCCACACAACGGGACAAAAATCCCCCGCATAGACCCAATATTATGGCAAACAGCCCTGTCTAGCGTCACCGGCAGCTGGCAGTAGCGATCAAACCAAACTTAGTGAGAAATTCGTGGTTCAAATCAATCTTTCCGATAATCTCTGACAAGCTTGGTGATAACCTTCCAATAAGACCGCAGTTTCTGGAGTTGTAAAAATCACCTTATGTGAGAGCCCACAGCTCGTTGATGTCACGCGTCACAAATCACCGGATTCTGCGTCACAGTTTCCGGAAAGCTCAATCACCTGAAATTTTAGGAAAGTTCTGCACCATTTTGAGGCGCATCAAATTGGGGCATTTCTTTATGAATATCGCCCGGAAGAGAAATATCATTCCCCGAAAATATCGACGCCAGTTGCTCACTTCCTATCCCTGAAGAAAGAAGGCCCGTTGGTATCTAGCTTGATCTAACTTCGGCTGGCGGCAGCAAATTCCACGGCATAAAAGGGCAATGAGGTGAGCAACTCAAAGAAGAATTGAAGCTCTTGCCCCTCCAGGTTCATTGGTGTTATTCTACAGGCAATACGGCTGGCTCCGCTGCTTATGCAAGGGTCAGCCCTCTTCATTTTAGGGCTATTCTCGTGGTCCTCGAGTAGCTCAGACACCAATCTCTATGCCGCATAAATACCATGGCATAAGAGACAGCTTGAATTGGTGAGGCACAATACCCCAAGCCAACGACAGGTAACTTCGCCTACCTTTGAGGTCTATCATAACTATATGGCTTTATCCTCCTGGATGGTCTTCTCAGGGGTACGGGACGGGTGTCCGGCAACCGTAGGAATGTACGACCTCGTGGGACATCTCGTGGATTTATTGTAGCTTCTCCCTCAGGGGTTCATAGGGCGTTTTACCGCCATGGGCTCCATGAGGTCTGGTAAAGTTATAGAACGTCTCCCATTCCGACAGTTTGGCCTCTAGATCGATATCATCCTTGTATTTCATCAGTTGGTAAAACTCTTGCTGATCCGTAAGTGATTGCACTCATAGTAATCAAGTTTTCAGAGGTTCAGGCTGCACGGATTTCAAGTTTACCTGAACCGAAAAGCCATGTGCCGTGTTGGCAAAGGCCAAATCGCCATCATGGGCCTTTACCACAACGTCCACGAGACTAAGGCCCAGGCCAAGACCGGGCACATCCGGGTGCCCGACGCGGTAGAATCTCTCTAGAACCTTAGCGCGCTGATCAGCTGGAATACCGGTTCCTTCATTCTCGACTGTAAAACAGGCGTGATCGCCTTCCTGCCACAGTTGAACCATAATGACAGATTGAGGCGGCGCGAATTTAACCGCATTATCCAGAAGGTTGGACATCATCTGGAACAGGAGATTGGGGTCGCCCTTTGTAAGAGCATTCCCTTCATTTTGACAGTTGATGGTCAGCACTTTTGCCTCTGCCTCTGGCGCGTATAGTTCAACCACATCGGTCACAAGGCGGCCAAGATCGACATTTTCCCTGTTGATGTTATGGCGGCCCGTTTCAATGCGGGCGATGCGGAGAAGCGCTTCAAACACCGCTTTCAGCCTTTCTGACTCCGCTATGGCGCGAGCGGCATGCTCTGGCGTCAGTTCACCACTGTCCGCCTTCGCAGCCAGATCCTCAAGTTCAGCATGAAGGCGAGTGAGCGGCAGGCGCAACTCGTGGGCAACACTATCGGAAACCCGGCTAATTGCTTCAACCGACCTTTCGATACGGTCGAGCATCTCATTAAGGGTTACCGAGAGTTTATCAAAATCATCGGCTGATCCTGTCGTGGGCACACGCCTCGACAGGTCACCCTTTATAACCTGCTGCGCAGCGGTATTAATGGCATCAATTCGCCTGCCGACGGCAAGGCTCATGAAAATGCCGCCTGCACTTCCCAGCAGGACAGAGATAACCGCAGCAGCCACCAACACCTCAATAAGCCGCTCTTCCCTGTCTCCTATATCCTCAATATCCCGCCCCACGATTAGGCGCGAACCATCTGCAAATACCTGTTCGAGCGAGAGGGCCTGATAGTCCACTTCATCACCCTCAACGTAGCGGTCGGCCTCTATTTCAAAGAAACTGAAATGAGGTTGGCTGGGCCAACTTGGCAGGTTGCTGCTGACCACCTCACCATCTGGCGCGATAAAGACATGAAATGCTTTCCGGGGGGCTGGGTCCTGCGCCCGCACCTCCAGCGCCCGCACAAGTGCCTCCCGGCCTTCCAGTTTGTAGATGTCCGAGAGCTGGTCACGTTCTGCCCTTACTGTTGCCGCGGTTTCTTCCCGCGGCTCAGCCACCAGCGCCCAATAGGTTATGCCAGTCAAAACACTGACCGACACCATAAACATGACGACATAAAGCATAACCAGCCGGAATGCGAAACTATGGCGCAAGTACGTCAGGAATGCAGGTTTCACCGATTGCTCCTCAAGCCGACGGCCTAATCATATAGCCGGTTCCCCGAACTGTGTGGATGAGTTGGGCGTTAAAACCCTTATCCACCTTCTGTCGCAGGCGGCTGACATGCTGGTCAATAATATTGGTCTGAGGATCAAAATGATATTCCCATACTTTTTCAAGAAGCATGGAGCGGGTCACCACCCTGCCGAGGTTGCGCATGAGATACTCAAGAATGCGAAACTCTCGCGCTGTCAACTCAATACGCTGGCCAGCGCGGCTGACCTCATGGGCCAGCAGGTCAAGCTCCAGATCCATAACGGAGAGTATGGTTTTCTCCGGTTTGGTTGGTCCTCTGCGCGCAAGAACTTCGACGCGCGCCAGCAGTTCCGAAAAAGAAAAGGGTTTGGCAAGATAGTCATCTGCTCCCGCCCTCAAGCCTTTCACCTTTTCATCCACTTCGCCAAGGGCACTGAGAAGTAGGACCGGTGTATGGTCTTCAGCTGCGCGCATGGTCTGTAAAATGGTCAGTCCATCTACTGTCGGCAGCATCCGGTCAAGGATGATCACATCAAAACTTTCTGCCGCCGATATATAGAGTGCCTGTTTTCCGTCGTTCACACACTCAGCAGTATGGCCTGCCTGACGCAGGCCACCCGCTACATGCTCCGATACGCGTTTGTCGTCTTCTACCAGCAATATCTGCACAAGAAGTTCCGCTCTCACGGTTAAGGGTTATCTGGCTGCGCGAGCCCCGGTGACTGCATCGACCAGAAGCTCAGTCGGTCCAGCCTGGGTTATGATCTCAACCTCATATTGGGGCTGATCATCTGCAATGTCAAAACGCATATATTGTACATCACCGCCGGTTTCCTCTTGCAGTCGACGCATGTGCGGCAATGCTGATGGCACGTTTCGAGCCACCTTTAGCCGCTTGCCCGCCGCCACATCAATCCACAGGTTGGAAAGGAAGGGTTTTTTTGCGCGCAAGATGCTGCCTGTGTGCGCGTTAATCCACAGCTGGAAATGATCGCCCGCCTTGGCAACATCTATCTTGTAGCAAAGGATATCATCCTTGGTGTCCAATTCCGCCTCGATAAGTCGCGCGTTCAAATTCTGCTCCGCGATCTCGCCAGCCCTGACCAACCCGATGAGCTCTGGGTTATGTTCTTCCGCGTGAACAAGTGGTTGCACAGCAAAAAACAGAACCACAGCCATCATCAACGCTGAAACCTTGGCAAAAATCTTATTCATTGGGTTTTCCTCATAAAAATCACGAACCAGGCGCACGCTAAACGGGTTAGCTGACGGCAACATTTGGCAAAGATTTGTTTTTTGTCATGAAAGTCGGTTCTCTTTGCCCCGCCCTTGGCATCGGTGCTTGAAAATCGGTATGCATCAACAAGATACGGATGAACCGGTGACCGACAGTTCCCTTCTCAAACAGCTCGCAGCCAGCACTGACAAGCCATATGCCTTACAGCTTCCGACCGCGTTTCCAAAGCGGGCCAAGGACATTCACATCGGGTTCCTGTTCAACCACGAGCAAGGACACCAGCTTGCGCATAGCGCGCCTATACTCGCCGCCCTCGCCACGAAAGACAGTGGCAGGGTTCATCTGCATGCTTTTGTGTCATGCCGTGCACGAAGGCAGGAACTGAAAGCATTCATCCCCAAAACTCTCTGGCACCGGATCACCGTGCATCATATACCACCCCCCGCGCCAGCTGGTTGGGTGGAGAAAGCCACAGGTGGCGCTGTGCCTATGCGGCGCATCGGCGCTCTCTTCAAGCATCGCGCGCTGCTTGGAAAAATGACCATACTGATTGCCCCGGAAACCACCTGCATCATGCTCAAAACCCATATGGGCTGCCGGAACACCCGCTTCATATACACCCAGCATGGCGCAGGCGACCGCGCAGTTGGCTTCAAGAAGATCATTCGCGAATTCGACCATGTGCTTGTGCCTGGGCTTAAGATCCGGGATCGCATGCTGGACAAAAACATCATCCGGGAAGGTGCCTTCAGCCTTGTGGGATATCCGAAGTTTGATGCTGTTGCCCGCCAAACTACCCGCCGTCTATTCCCCAACGAACGGCAGGTGGTTATCTATAATCCGCATTTCCACCCGGCCTTATCCTCCTGGTACAAACATGGCCTACGCGTGCTGGAATTTTTCGCGGAAAACACCCAGTTCAATCTGATCTTCGCGCCCCATGTCATGTTGTTCTCACGTAAAATACATCTGTCCTTGTCGCCACTGCGGCTACAGCAAAGCGGGACAATACCGGCGCGCTTTTTCAACTGCCCTAACATCATCATCGACCAAGGCAGCGCATGCAGCACCAACATGACCTATACCCGAGCGGCAGACATATACCTCGGTGATGTATCCAGTCAGGTGTACGAAACCATCACCACCCCCAAACCCTGCATCTTCCTGAGGAATGGTCATGAAGAATGGTTTGACGACCCCAATTTCGCCCACTGGCATTTGGGCAAGGTTGTTGATGACATAGACCGTCTTGGCAGCGCGCTTGCGAACCAGTCATGGTTCGACGACATCTTGAGAGCCCGTCAGGAAGCCGCATTCGGTGCCACATTTGGTAGTGCACCCTTCGGCGCAGCCGAGCGCGCAGCCAATGCCATAATCAAGGTTTCGGGGGCCGAATTTCCAGCCACGTCCGTTTTCCCACCATCACACTTCAATGCGAACGATACACCTGCCCGGAGAGGAGAATTCCATGCATGACAGCATGACGCTAAGTAGCGACCTTGCGAGCGCTGACCTGGAGCTAGAGAGCATGGTCACCCAGCCGTGCGCCTTTGCGCCCCAAGCCTGTACTGCAATTATCCTGGCCGGACGACGGCCGGAGTCAGACGCACTTCAGCAGTTAAAGACACGCCACGGAAAAGCGGCGGCCATGATCGCAGGCAAACCTATGCTCGCGCATGTCGTTCGGGCTCTTGTCCGATCTGGCTTAATCAATGAAATCGTGATCACGTCAGAGCATAACCTGACCGGCAACGCCGATATCATAGCCGCGGCGGAGGGCGTGCCGCTTTGTCATGTGTCTGCACAAACCAGTGTCTGCGGCAGCGCAAAAGCAGCTTTTTCAAGGGCTGGTGGTGCGGCGTTGATTACCACGGCTGACAATCCACTGTTGAAGCCAGAGACAGTGCGCACTTTCATCGGAAGCGCCGCGCAGCATGAAGGCTTCTCAGTAGGCCTGGTCAGCAAAACCACCATTGACGAAAAATACCCTGAAAGCAGACGTACCTATTACCGCTTCGGTGATGACGCCGTATCCGGGGCCAATCTCTTTTATCTGCGCGGAGAAAACGCAGGCGCTGCACTTGACTTCTGGCAGGCAATTGAAGCCAACCGCAAGCGTCCCTGGCGTATTTTGCGGGCTTTCGGGTGGAGTACCACGCTTGGGATGGCGCTCAGGCGTTTTAGCCTGTCGCAAGGTTTCGCCCGAGCATCGCATATCATCGGCTGTCCTATCAAACAGCACCTGTTGCAGGACGCTGAAGCCGCAATGGATGTTGACAAGCCTGACGACTTCATCGCGGCAGAAGCTATTCTAAAGGCACGGCAGGGAACAACACAAAAGCCTGGAAAAGGAGCTGAGAAAACACGCGAAAGTTTCGCTGTTTTCGACCTTGACCGCACCCTTACCCGGTACGGCACCTTCACGCCGTTTCTACTATCCACCCGTAAGGGCATGATCGCTCGCATGTTTTTGATGCTGCGATTGTTGCGGCATATGGCGCTCTATAAAGCGGGGGGTATTTCAAGGCTTGAACTAAAAAACCGCATGCTCGCGATAACCTTCCGGGGCATGACACCTTCTGAGATTGAAGCGGCAGCCCGTAGGTTTGCCACAAGTATACTTGAGGACGGCTTGCGAGATGGCTGCATGCTAGCGCTCGCCATGCACAAGATGGAAGGCGACACCATGGTGCTTGCGACCGCCAGCATCGACCTCTACGCCAGGCATATGGCCGATGGCCTCGGGTTCGATCACCTTGTGTGTACAAAAACCACCTATACCGAAGGGGATACGACCCCCGTACGGATTGCCGGCGACAATTGTTACGGTAGCGGCAAGTATCTCCGCCTTCGCGATGTGGTTCTAAAAGGTGACGCACGTACACGTGAGCAGGTGTTTATCTCCTTCTATAGCGACCATCACGCGGATATGCCGATCCTCGAATGGGCCGATGTGCCGGTGATGGTTTCGCCCGGTATCCGTACGCATGCCATGGCAGTTAACCGCCAGATGAAGATTGTGGAATGGTAAAGGCAAACACCCTCTGCTTGCCGTCCCAGACTTCATGCGGCCACATTAAGGGGTAGGTGAGAAATCGCCAAACGCTGCGTCGCAGTTTCCGGATGCCTCAATCACCTGAAAACACCAGAAAGCATCACCCTACTTCAGGGCATATCGGACTGGTGCTCTTCTCCCGGCAGATAGCGGGCTGAATGCACCGATCATTCTATTCCCGCGCCATAAAATGACGCATCTTCTCAAGGAGAAGATCTGGCACTTCTTCGGGGATATAGTGCCCGGAGGGCAAAGCCTCTCCTTCAACATCTGTTGCTATTTTTTTCCATTCCTTCAACGGCTTAAAATAGCGACCAACTGCACCATCTCTACCCCACAAAACAAGCAAGGGGCATGTGAGCCGCCGGGAAGCAGCGATATCCGCCCGCTCATGGTCAAGGTCGATGCTTGCGCTGGCCCGGTAGTCTTCACAAATCCCTCGCGCCGCGCCAGGCTGCGCCAGACATCGCAGATATTCAGCAAACGCACTATCCGTAAACGGCGACATACCCGCGCTCCGTGTTCCCATCACACTCCGGAGATACCCTTCAGGGTCGGCCTCAATCAGGGTTTCAGGCAGAGGTGCGGGACGGATGAGGAAAAACCAGTGCCAATATGCTCTGGCGAAATCTTCATTCGTTTGCTCATACATCGCAAGCGTCGGCGCGATGTCTAGGAGTATCATCTTCTGCACAGCCGTGGGATGGTCAACAGCCAGACGGTGGGCAACCCGCGCACCCCGATCATGCGCCAACACGCAAAACTGTTCAAAACCAATCGTTTGCATAAGGCTGACCACATCCAGTGCCATGGTCCGCTTTGAATAGGTATGCGCATCGCCAGAAGCGTCCGGCTTATCACTGTCGCCATATCCACGCAGATCAGGTGCCACAACCGTATAATCAAGCGCCAAGGTATCGGCTATCTTGTGCCAGATGAAATGAGTTTGTGGATGCCCATGCAACAACACCAGTGCCGGGCCACTGCCGCCGATCCGGCAATGAATTTTGATGTCGTTGACCTCATAATACCGGCTCTTGAATTTCGTGAACATTGGGGCTCCTGAAAGCGTCTGCAGCCTATCCTTCGGCATCATACCTCTTCTGGCTTGAGGCCGCACTTCAACATGCTATAGTTTCCCAATTGCAAATAAAACCCGCATACCGTGGTCTTTTAATTTATGAAACGTGAACAATTACCTTACCCGGAAGACCTGAGAGTTTTCCTGACAGTTTTACGCAAACACAGCTTTGTGGAGGCGGCGGCTGAACTTGGACAGTCCCCCGCCTATGTGAGCAAACGCATCAAAGTGCTGGAACAAACTGTAAAAGCCAAGCTCTTGCACCGGTCTACCCGCCAAATTGCCCTCACCGATGAAGGTGAAAAGATGCAGCACAGAGCCGCCCTGATACTGGGAGACCTGCACGACATGGTGAGCGAGCTATCGCAGGCAAAAACTTCGCCGAAAGGCCTGATCAGGATATGCAGCACCTTCGGCTTTGGCAGAATTCACGTTGCCCCAGCGGTTTCACGGATGGCACAGAGCTATCCACAGATGGAATTTCACCTTGAGCTTTTTGACCGGCCTGTTGACATCATCCGCGATGAGTTTGATCTGGAAATCCGCATTGGGGACGATCTGCCTGAGCAATATATCTCGACCAAGCTGTTGGACAATCACCGCATATTATGCGCATCCCCTGCTTACCTTGCAGAAAGAGGTACACCTGAGGTTCTCTCTGACCTGCGGACGCATAACTGCTTATTGATCAAGGAGCGGAGCGATCCCTTTGACGCCTGGCATCTTACTTCAAAGGGCAAAACCCAAAGCGTAAAGGTAAACGGCACCATGTCTTCCAATTTTGGTGAGATTGTTACGGGTTGGGCACTGGACGGGCACGGCATCATGCTGCGATCCCAGTGGGATATTCAGAAAGCGCTGGATGAGGGCGACCTTGTGCACGTATTACCTGACTATGTACAGAATGCGCCTGTGTGGGGCGTTTATCCAACGCGGCGGTCTCTTTCAGCCAAACTGAAAGTCTGCCTCGAATTTCTGGAAAATCACTTTCGCGCCGCCCATATCGGATAGCGGCGCACAATTATACACAAAACGTGCATGATTGTATCACAAACGAGACATTGATTTACCAATTGAGCCACCAATAGGCTTCACATTTAGCCTTCCATGCCTGGAGGGTCACTTGGTGGAGCTTCATATGTCCAAACTCGTTTTAATGCTATTTCTGATCATGTCGATGAGTGTTGCCGCAAACCCGGCTGCACACGCCCAATCGGCATTCTCCAAAAACGAACGCCGGATCATTGAATGGATCGACCAGCATAGTGACGAAGGGCTGGCCTTGCTTGAAAACTTGGTAAACATCAACAGCGGCACCATGAACCCGGCCGGTGTAAAAGCAGCAGCGGACCATCTGGCCGGTGAGCTATCCCCGCTTGGGTTTGCGCTCAACTGGGCAGAGCTGCCACCAGCCATGCAAAGAGCTGGTCACCTCTACGCCAACCACGAGGGAACAACCGGCAGGAAGATCCTGCTTATTGGCCATCTGGACACGGTTTTTGAACCCGGCGATGCCTTCCAGACCTATGTGCGTGACGGCAACCGTGCCGTCGGGCCCGGCGTGCTTGATATGAAGTCGGGAAACGTCATCATCGTGCAAGCCCTCAAAGCTCTTTTTGCCGTCGGTGCGTTAGATACCGCCCGCATAAAGATTGTGTTTTCGGGGGACGAGGAAGCGCCAGGCACCCCCTTGGCCACAACGCGACAAGGGTTGATTGAGGCCGGTTTATGGGCAGATGTGGCGCTCGGTTTCGAGCATGGCATTCGTGATGAGGCAGGTGACTGGGCGACCGTTTCACGCCGCGGATATACAGCCTGGTGCCTTGAAGTCACTGGCGAACAGGCGCATTCATTCCTTATTTTTAGCGAGAAACACGGTGCCGGCGCGGTTTTTGAAGCCACCCGCATTCTGAGCGAATTTTACACCACATTGCACAAGGAAAAATACCTCACCTTCAATGTGGGCACTTTGGCTGGCGGCACGGAAGCAAGCCAGGCCTGCGCGAGCGAAAACGTCAGCGGCACAGTATTTGGTAAAGCAAATGTCATTGCCCGGAAGGTAGTGGCACGCGGAGAAATGCGCACCGTCTCGGAGGAGCAAACATCAAGCACCAAAGCAGCAATGCGCGCGATTGTCGCCCGTCACCTGCCCAAAACAGACGCTACCATCACCTTCACAGAAGGCTATCCGGCCATGGCCCCAACCAAGGGCAACATGAAACTTTATCAAAAGCTATCCGACATCAACGAGGCACTTGGCGAGGGTAAGATGCATAAACTTGACCCGTTGAGGCGCGGCGCGGCGGATATCTCATTTGTCGCCCCTCATACAGATGCCCTTGCCGGGCTGGGCGGCTACGGCGCTGGCGCGCACTCGCCACAGGAACAGCTTGACCTCACGTCACTTCCACTGGCCACCAAACGCGCCGCCCTCCTGCTATACCGGCTGATCAATGAGACCGAAGGGCACTAGCGGTGCGCGCCATCCATCACCACCAGTTCAAACGCATCAACGGACCGCATCATGGATAAGGCTCAAGCCGCCCTAAAAGCCCGAAAAGATTTCACGCGACAACTGACAGTCCTGATCCTGGGCGCTGTTTTGTTTTGCGCCATTCTATTGATGCCACAGCCCGACGGCATGACTGTGCCAGCTCAAAAGCTGCTGGCCACTGTTGCCCTGATGGCTTTCTGGTGGATGGGTGGCGGCATATCCATTTCTGTCACCGCGCTCCTGCCCCTGATCCTCTTTCCGGCACTTGGCATCATGTCCAGCCAACAGGTTGCCCCCAATTATACCAACCATCTTGTGTTTCTGTTTCTTGGCGGTTTCATGATTGCCCTCTCTATGGAGAAATGGAACTTTCACAAACGTTTGGCCGTATGGTGCATTTCCGCGATTGGCACCAATCCACAAAAGATCGTGCTCAGCTTTATGGTTGCGTCGGCTTTCCTGTCCATGTGGATATCGAATACAGCAACGACCATGATGATGCTTCCCGTCGCGATGGCTGTGGTGCGGCAGGTGTCCGTTGGCGCCTCCATTGACGGTAAAAAAAGCGACAACACCGACGCCGAGGTCCAGAAAAGCCTCGGCCTTACGCTTATGCTGGGCCTGGCCTACGCCGCAAGCATTGGCGGGGTGGGCACTTTGATTGGCACACCGGCAAACATTGTTTTCTCCGGCTTTTTCAGCAACCTATATCCTGAGCGCGAGCCGGTTTCCTTCTTCCGCTGGATGCTGTTCGCGGTGCCGCTTGTATGCATTTTCCTGCCTCTTGTCTGGCTTTATCTCTGCCGGTTTGCCGCGCCAGTTTCTGTTGGCAGAATACAGATGCACACCACTATATCGTCGGTGATGTCTGAAGAACTGACCGCCATGGGCAAGCTCTCCCGCCCAGAAAAAATCATCGGCAGCATCTTTGCGGGCACCGCCCTTCTCTGGACATTCCGTTCACCAATTGACCTCGGCGCCTTCACCATACCAGGCTGGGCCGAAGCCTTCCCGCAGCCCGGCCATATTCAGGATGCAACTGTAGCCATGGCGATGGGAATACTTCTTATGTTGCTACCTGTCAGCCTTAAGAAGGGTATTCAGTTGGGGGACCGCCGGGAGTATTTTCTACTGGACTGGCAAACCGTTCAGGACCGCGTACCATGGGGTATCCTGCTGCTTTTTGGCGGCGGGTTTTCGCTCGCTGCTGGTTTTGCAGAAACCGGGCTTGATAAATGGATCGGCATTCACCTTAACAGCCTCGGTGTCCTGCCGGTCGCAGGCGCCATTCTGCTGACATGCCTTTTCATCACCTTCCTGACAGAACTGACATCCAATACCGCAACGCTAACCATGATATTGCCCATTATCGGTGCGGTCGCTGTCGCCAGCGGTTTTGATCCGCTCTTCCTGATGGTACCCGCCACCCTGTCTGCTTCGTTTGCATTCATGCTGCCGGTGGCCACGCCCCCAAACACCATTGTATATGGCAGCGGATGGGTTAGCGTTTCAGAGATGACACGTGCGGGTTTTGCCCTAAATCTCATCGGCGTTGTGCTGATAACGACAGCTTTGTTGCTGATTATCAGACTAGGCGTCTTCTGAAGGCTGATCATGCTACAATGTGGGTAACACAGGAGATCTTATGGCTGGCAACACATTGTCCCTTGAGGATATGCGGTTTTTTGTGGCGGTGTCGTCTGCGCAGTCACTTGCAGCTGTTGCCAGAGCGCTCGATGTCACCCCCTCCGCTGTGACGCAGCGCTTGCGTTCACTGGAAAAACGGCTGCAACTTCGCCTGATAGACCGAACCACCCGCGGCCTGAGGCTAACAGACGAAGGGGCTTTTTTGCTTGAGCGCGCACAGCGGCTAGTGGCGGAACTGGACGATATATCCGAAACGCTGAGCGCCCGCCGTGAAGAAGTTGGTGGGCACTTGAGAATTATCGCGCCACTTGGGTTTGGTAGGCGATATGTGGCGCCGCTCGCCGCTTCTTTCCGGCGAAATAACCCGCACGTCAAAATAAGCCTCACACTCACTGAGCGCCCCGCTCAGGCCATGGAGGACACATGGGATATCGCCATTCACATTGGCGAACTGAAAGATTCTTCACGCATTATGCATCGCCTGGCACCGAACGAGCGATACCTATGCGCCGCACCCGCCTATATCAATGAAAGAGGAACACCTGCATCGCCCGAAGACCTGGTGAACCACGATTTCATCGCTTTGCGCCAGAATGACGAGGACGTTACCCTTGTCTCGTTTGCTGATGTATCCGGCGCGCACCAGCAAGTGCGGCTTGCATCACAGTTTTCGAGTAATGATGGAGAATCGACCCGCCTTTGGGCGGAAGAAGGGCTGGGCATAATCTTGCGATCCGAATGGGACGTGGTCGATGATCTCAGGTCAAAGAGACTGGTTCGCATATTGCCGGACTATCAACTTCCAACCGCCGACATTGTTGCCCTTTTGGGGGCCAGAGAAGAAAAAACAGCGCGTGTCAGTGAGTTTCTGCGTCTGATGAAAGCGGCGCTTACGCCGGTGCCATGGCGCACCAAGAACCCAACCTGAACTGAACCAAGCGTCCAGCATGAAAACTGCTCACGAAAGCCAAGGGTTTTCTCGAAAATGCCGCGCCTCAAAAGTCCGGATATGAGGGGTTAGGCGCAATGTATGGGCGATAGCGTCTCCGCCCTGAAGCAGCGCTTGTTTTCGAAGCGTTTCAATCTCAAATGACACCTCTTCGCCGGCTGCAAGACGGATAGTCTGCTTGGGAAGGTCTATCGCAATTTCCTGCTCCCCCTCGTTGGCCACGGCGGCAACACGTTCAAAATCAGCAACCGGCAGTTCGATGAGCAACAGACCGTTACGTTGGCTGTTATCAAAAAAAATACCGGCAAAACTGGTGCCTATCAGCGCACGGACACCAAGTTGCTTAAGGCCCCAGACAGCATGTTCACGGCTAGAGCCACAGCCAAAATTAGGCCCAACAGCCAAAAACTTCGCGGCAGTCCATTCTGTTCGGTTGAGAACAAATTCAGGGTTTGGGACGCCTCCGGCCAGAAATCGTTGATCAAAAAAGATACCCTGGTCCAGACCTTTGCGGTCAATACCCTTGAGGAACTGCTTGGGCATGATGACATCGGTATCGATATTTTCCGCCAACATGGGCGCAATCACACCGTTCTCTACCTTGAACCCAGCCATATCAATCAGCCCTTTCCAGTTTGCGCACATCGAAAATATGGCCTTTAACAGCCGCTGCCGCCACCATGGCGGGGCTCATGAGATGGGTGCGTGCACCAGCGCCTTGCCTGCCTTCGAAGTTGCGATTGGTACTGGAGGCACAGCGGTCGCCTGGGCCCAGAACATCATCATTCATCGCAAGACACATGGAGCAGCCGGACTGTCGCCACTCAAATCCCGCATCAATGAAAATCCCGGCCAGCCCTTCTGCGTCTGCCTGTTCTCTCACCTGGGTGGACCCTGGCACAATGATAGCCCTCACACCCGTTGCGACCTTCCGGCCACGGACAACACGGGCCACATCGCGCAGGTCTTCGATGCGAGCGTTAGTGCAGGAACCGATAAAAGCGTGAGTTATCGGCACACCGGCGAGCGGCTGACCAGGGCTCAATCCCATATAGCTTAGGGCGCGCTCCATATTATGGTTTATACCGCCTTCCGCGCCTGCACGCAGGCCAGGCACCGCACCATCAATGCCTGCTACCTGATCCGGGCTGGTGCCCCAGGAGACCATCGGCTCCACATCTTCAGCATCAAGATATACCTCCCGATCAAAAACAGCCTGATCGTCAGACCGCAAGGCTCGCCAAGCTGTGACCGCCCTTTCCCAATCCAGCCCCCGAGGCGCGCGCGGCGTTGCCTTAAGATACTGGAAAACTTTCTCGTCTGGCGCCATGAAAGCACCGCGCGCACCAGCTTCAACCGCCATGTTGCATATGGTCATGCGCGCCTCAACGCTCAGGTCGTGAATGAGGGAGCCCGCGAACTCTACCGCGTACCCTGACGCACCCGAGGCTCCGATCTTGCGGATCACAGCCATGATGATGTCTTTCGACGTAACACCAATGGGCAGCCTTCCCGATATGGTGATCCGCATGGTTTTGAGGCGCTTGTAAACAAGGGTTTGCGTCACCAGCAGATGTTCAATCTCAGACGTACCAATGCCAAACCCGAAAGCCCCCAACGCTCCGTATGTTGTGGTATGGCTGTCACCAGCGGCTACCACCATACCAGGCAGGATAAACCCTTGCTCTGGGGCAACCACATGCTCAATTCCCTGCCTCTTGTCGAGAATATCAAAAAGCTCAATGCCATAGTCTTCGCAGTTTTTCCGCAAATATTCGATTTGCAGGACACCGTTGTCCCCGCGGCGCACTTGTCTACGCTCAGCAGACGTTGAATTCACATGATCAACAACAGCGAGTGAGGTGTTGGGCCGCCAAACGCTTCGTTCCGCGTCCCGAATTCCGCTGAAAGCCTGCGGGCTGGTGTATTCGTTCAGCACCTGCCGGTCGACATAGAGAAGGACGTGGCCCTGATCGTCCAGACTACATACTGTATGAGCATCAATATGCTTGTCATAAAGTGTCTTGGGCCCGTCACTGGTCTGAGTGTTCAACATATAGATACTCTGTGCTGGTAAGATAAGGTGACTGCCGTAAAACCGGCACCACACCAACTGGTGGCCACCGGACAAGTGACCGGCAACTGTTTGAAAGCCAGTTTCAGGCAAGCCGATGTGAAACGCTCAATCGTACCTTCACAATCAGGCTTGCCTGTCCCGGGGGTTACATTGTCTCAGTTGTCGTTCATGAGAGTCCACGCCTGCTCAACCGTCGCCCGGGCATCGCCCCAAACCTTGCGTTGCGCTGCAAGCGGGTCGGATACCAGACGCATATCAGGCCCAAATTCCATGGTTTGTCGGGTGCTGGGTTCATACACCGGCCAATCAGGGCCACCCGAGATCGTTGGGTCACCATTTCTGGCGAAGGATACCCAAGCGTCCATCGTTTGTTCGGCAATGCGCTCTCGTCTCGGATCATCTCCCGTGAACTGAATGACACTTGGGTCATCCAGCACCCCAAAAACGAACGGGATATCCATGGCATGGGCGGCCCCGTAATTCTTGTGTGTGGAATTGGACCGGTAGTTGAACAGATACATATAAACCGGCTGGGTCTGGCGTAGCATCTCGGCAAGGTCGATAGCCGGAAGCCGAAGAAAAGCGTCTGACCCTATCTGGATGACCGTATCGACCCACTCCGGATATTCGCGCTGGTACACATCAATGATGCTTTGGGCCCGCGTGCCAGCGATATCTGTCATTTGTTCCAAAAGCAGATCCGCCGGTTTATCACCGAGGTCGCTTTCTATCGCACTGACAAAATATCGCATTTCCTCAGACGTAGTACCCACCAGTACCGGCACATGATGTCCCCGGCCTTCCCGCAGGGTCTTAAATGGCGCTTCTTTTATCACCACGCCATCTACCAATGGGCCAAAGGTGCCGACATCTGCACTTTCGGAGAATAGTTTTTCCTGCGCTACGAGCAAATCTTCCATGGATAGCTTGAGCATATCGTCAGCCGATTTTGCCCCGGCGATGGCAAGGAAACGCTTGGATAGAGCGACCGCACGGTCCGTACGTCCTGCATCCCGCATAGGACCACCACTTTGGAGAATAGCCTTATGGAACAGCCCCTCTGCCTGTGACATGGCCAACAGATCACCCACGCTCGCTGCGCCGGCTGACTCGCCAAATATCGTTACACTGTTCGGGTCACCCCCAAAATTGGCGATATTGTCACGCACCCATGCAAGCGCGGCGATTTGATCAAGCAGCGCCACATTGGCGCTTTCCCTGTATCGCTCATCACCCATCGGGCCCAGCGCCAGAAAGCCCCACGCACCCAAGCGGTAGTTGATTGAAACAACCACAGCATCGCCCCGTGCAGCCAGATTGGCGCCATTGTACCAACTGCTTTCCGTGGACCCGACGACAAAACCGCCACCATGGATCCACACCAGCACGGGTCGTTTCTCGCCGTCTACCGCCGGGGTCCAGATATTGAGACCAAGACAGTCTTCGGCCATGAAAACATCGCTGTCCTCCGTGTCGTCATCGGACGGCACTTGCGGACATGCGGGCGGAAAATCAAGCGCCGGACGTGTGCCCCGCCATGCAATGGCAGGCGTGGGCGGCTGAAATCTGAGCGTCCCCACTGGCGGCGCAGCATATCGGATACCCCGGAACGCATTGACCTTATCCAGCACCTGGCCTTCAACTCGTCCCTGCTCGGTTTGAGCATATATTGGCTCATGCCCCCGAACTTGGGCTGCCGATACTCCAAGGCCAGTAAGACTTGCCAACAGGAAAGACACCAACGCTGGATAGCGACGCCAGTGCCTGACGCCTCTATGCGATTTGTTTTGCAAGAACTTCATCATCATCGTTGCCTTCCCTTTTAGAATCGCACGGCCGCGCTCAGGCCAATGGTACGCGGCCTGATGGTAGTTGAATAATAGAGCGGGCTACCAAGGCTGTCGTGGTACCGGCCAATGGCGGGGCTTTTGTTCAAAAGGTTGGTGCCATAGATTGCCAGGTCAAAAGCACCAACAGCGACACCAAGGCGTGCACCCAACATGGCAACGGCAGGATCGGTAAACATATCAGGGTCGTAGCTGGTGGTAAGCGGATCCTGCACCGGTGTGTTCACATTGTTGCGTGAGGCATAGGTATAATCGACCCGCACAAACGCCTGCCTTGACATCAGCGTATAATCATACTGACCCGAGAACTGCAGGTTCCATGGTGCAACGCCGGTTGAATTCCCGTCGTTGGCAATAATGGTCGGCGCGCCCGTACCACTGTCCGGTGCGCCATAGACCGTTTGATTATATTGCGCATCAGTGTAACTGCCAGAAGCTTCCAGTATCAGATTGGCAACCGGCTGCACTAACACTCCAAAATCAAAGCCCTTGATTTCCACTGTACCGAGATTGTCTTTGTAAGCAGAGGTGATACACCCGGTGTTGGTGACATACTGTTGCACATCATTCCACTTGATGTAGTAGGCGCTGCCCTGCAGTTTCACCCGCCCGCCAGACAGTCTGGTTTTACCGCCAACTTCGTAGCTCCAGAGGTCATCTGACGCATAGGTTTCAGGTGCCTGCACTCCTGCAGGGCAACCAGGGCTACCCGTCGGTGTGGGCGCGAAGTTCACGCCGCCAACCCGGTAGCCTTTACCGGCTGTTACATAAAGTGTGGTGTCGAGGCTCGGTTCCCAGCTCAGGGAAACTTTCGGCGTCAGCGGTTTTTCAACCGGTGTGTTACCGCCGCTGGGTTCAGGTTGACTGTTACAGATGCTGCACAGCAGCGGACCCGCTACTTCACGCTCAAAATCCAGCTTTGTATGGGCATACCGGAGGCCCACTGTTAGCTTGAGATTGTCGAGAATTGCATATTCTGCCTCACCAAATATTGCTGCCTGTTTATCGATGGCGGTTTGATCAATGGTGCCGCTGTAGATACCGTCCACAAGGCCGTCACCAAAACAATCATCTGCCTCAAGTGTGCAGCCATAGATGCTGTCTGTCAGTTCAGGCAAAAAAGGATCGATAACAAGTTGGTAGGTTTGCAGACGCGCGCGCTGGAAAATAGCACCAACCACCCAATTGAAACGGCTGTCGGCATCGCCCGATTGCAAACGAAATTCCTGCGTAAAGTCTTTCTGGGTGACGCCGGAGTTTGAAACTGCACGGTATTCAGCCAGTGGCTCAACCGGAATCGGGTCTCCCACAAGGGCCTGCCAGATAAAGTTGGAATAGTCTGAGAGACGGTCCAGCTTCCGGTCAAAATAGGACGTGTTTGAAATAAGCTGCATGTCGCCGATGTCCCATTCGATCTTCAGCGCGCTGAGAGAATATTTGTCATCAATAGGTTCTGCCTGGGTATTGCCGGTCACAAAGTCCGAGCTATCCCTGTCTGACAGACTGTTCCAATAGTGGCTATCGTGGCTGTTTCTGTCCTGATAGAGGATCGAGGGCGAAATTGTCAGATTATCCGTTGCCGCAAGCTTGAGGGCTCCACGGAAAACAACTGTTTTGTCGGCATTGATGTCTTCTTCCGTCACGTCAGTGCCAGTGAACGGCGTGCGGTCGACGTACCCCCCTGCCTTGCGGTAAAGCAAGCTGGCACGAAAGCCGAGCTTGTCTTCAATCAGCGGCCCGCCAACAGCGGCGCCCATCTCATAACTCGCTTCGCCGCCTTCGGTGGTGCTGATCTCGCTTTTGGCGTGCCCGGTATAATCCTGGAGCCCGGGTTCTGGCGTAATGAAGCGAATGGTGCCGCCCATGGATCCGGTCCCGAACAATGTGCCCTGAGGACCGCGCAAAACCTCCACGCGCTGGAGATCGAAAATCTGCGGATAGGTAGTCTCGGTCACCACACCGGTACCTGAGCGCACCTGTATCGGTGTATCGTCAACATAAATACCGGTTGTGGATGCACCCACGCCAGACGCCACGCCACGAATGGAGATGCTATTTACCAAACCGTCTGCAGGGGCGAAGTGCACACCCGGCGTGAACCGAGCTACATCGTCAATCGCCTTTATGGTTTTGGCTTCAAGCTCAGCGCCCGAGAAGGCCGAGATGCTCATGGGCACTTTGTCGATTGACGCTTCGCGCCGCGTGGCCGTGACAACCACCTCTTCAATTTCAAACTCGCTTGTCGAGCTTCCGCCGCTCTGCGCGGCTTGCGCAAGTGCATGATGTGATATGCTTGAACTTAGCGCCAGTACGATTGCCGATGCCGTCAGCGACTTACCGCGCCCCAGTTCAGCCCGCATGGATTTTTCTGTATTTCTCTGGTGTTGCATAGTGTGGCCCTCCACGTTTTTCCCTTTGAATTAAGGTCACATGAAGCAAAGCCATCACACAATTGAGCCCGAATTTACTTGATAGTTAAGTTCGACCTAAATGCTCAAAGGCGCGCATTCAGGCGTGCTATTTCTACCTGTTCACAAAATAGCGGACAAAATTCTGTCCGGTAGTCTGTGACACGATTTTCGCTGACGACCACATTTTTATGACGTCGGAACTGCGTTAAGTTATTGTTTTATATGAGTCTGGAATCCGGCGTTTTCTGAAACGCGACAAGTGTGGTTGTCGCGCGTCACAAATCACCGGATTCTGCGTCACAGTTTCCGGATATTTCGTTCACCTGAAATTTTGGGAAAGTTCTGCACCATTTTGAGGCGCATCAAACTGGCACATTTCTTTATGAATATTGCGCGGAAGAGAAATATCGTTCCTTTGAAAATATCGACGTCAACTACCCACTTCCTATCCCTGAAGAAAGAAGGCCCGTTGGTGGTATAGTTGACCTAACTTCAGCTAGTCGCGGCAATTTCCAAGGTGCGAAGGGGAGTGAGGCGAGTAACGCAAAGCGGAATTGAAGTTATTGCCTCTCCAGGTTCATTGGTGTTATTCTACAGGCAATACGGCTGGCTCCGCTGCTTATGCAAGGGTCAGCCCTCTTCATTTTAGGACTATTCTCGTAGTCCTCGAGTAGCTCAGACACCAATCTCTATGCCGCATAAATACCACGGCATAAAAGACAGCTTGAATTGGTGAGGCACGATGCCCCAAGTCAACGATAGGTAATGATACATGATCTCAGGGAGAAGTCGAACGGCTTTCGAGGTTGATCGGCCTTCAATCAAACCTCCTGAGACTTTATTTTTCGGCAGTTAAGATCAAAACCGCTCGGAATGATTGTTTACTAGAACGTAGAGTCAGCTTCCGTGACGTTACTAAAAGTGTTGGAATGTACGACCTCGTGGGACATCACGTGTAATTTAATTTGCACGAAGGACGATGACCATGAACAGTGATGAAAGAGAGGCCTGCCGCGTCACGCTTGAATCCTATACGGGTACCTGATGACATATATGAAGTGCTTGTGACATTTAGCGCCAAGCAAGCCGCCTGGAAATCCGGCGGCCATTCATACAACAATTTCAGCGATAAATATAACCTCCGTACCAGCTCCTTACCTCAAGGCGTTTCTGGTGTTTTAGCATATGCACGCCAGCTATTATTGTAGTTCAATGGCGATTTTTAGCAGAATCTTTGGTGGAGGTTCAATACTATAAAGTGTTGTATTTAATGTAGTTTATCTGAGAGAGAAATCGGTATGCGCCTACGCTTTTATCACATGCCAGCTGTTCTTTGCGTTTTGTTTTTAGCCGCATGTGAACAGGTTACAGCGGCCCCATCGTCATGGGTGATTGACAATGTTGTTATTGTAGACGGGAAAGGTAGCCCGAAACAGCATGGTTCTGTCAGGGTCAATAATGGCATCATAGAAGCAGTTGGCAGTTTAACTTTCCTTGCCGGTGAACAGATCATTGATGGCGAAGGGCTGGTTTTAGCACCTGGATTTATCGACACCCATAGCCACCATGATGCTGATATGGAGCAGCGACTTGATGCGGTTGCGGCTACCAGCCAGGGTATAACGACCATTGTCCTGGGGCAGGACGGTTTTTCAAACTATCCGCTTGTCGACTTTTACCAACGGCGTGGCGAGCGGCCCGCTGCTGTCAATATTGCCTCATATATCGGGCACAACTCCCTGCGTGCCAGTGTGATGGGCGAAAATTATAAACGAGTGGCAACACCTGGTGAACTCTCTGAAATGCAAGACCTTCTGGTGGCTGAGATGGCAGCCGGAGGATTGGGCCTGTCGACCGGCCTTGAATATGACCCGGGCATTTATTCAGATGCGAACGAAATAATGACACTGGCGCAGACAACCGCGAGCCTTGGCGGGCGTTATATCAGCCACATTAGAAGCGAAGACAGACAGTTGTTTCAGGCTGTGGATGAAATTATAACCATTGGCCGCGAGACTGGCATGGCAGTGCAAATTTCACATATCAAGTTAGCCATGAAAAGCCTTTGGGGGCGGGCTGATGAACTGATTGAGCGGCTTGATAGTGCCCGTTCAGAAGGTGTTGATATTAGCGCAGACATCTATCCCTATGAATATTGGGCTTCCAATTTATCGGTGCTGCTACCTGAGCGAAATTTTGATGATCGGGCGGCAATTCAATTTGCCCTTAGCGAACTTGTACCACCAGATGGACTTATACTCGTGGCGTTTGCGGCAGACCCCTCCTTTGTAGGAAAATCGCTCGCACAGATTGCAGAAGAGCGAGCTGAGGACCCAATTGATACATATATTATGCTCTTAAAAAAATCAGAGAAATGGCAACATGAAAACCCGCACAGCGACCAGATTACAGATGCTGTTATGGGCCGCAGTATGGCCACAGAAGACATTGTGACGTTGCTGAAATGGGACCATACAAACCTTTGCACCGATGGAGCACATATAGGGCACCCAAGGGGGGTGGGAAGCTACCCTCGTGTGCTAGGCCGCTATGTTCGGGAAGATGGGGCACTAAGCCTGGAAGAAGCGGTACGTAAAATGACTTCTGTGGCAGCAAAGCATGTTGGTATTACAGACCGTGGTGTTATTGCGCCGGGCTATGTTGCTGACCTGGTCTTATTTGATGCTGAGACTATCATTGATAAAGCAACATATCAGGACAGATCCCGCCAGTCAGAAGGTGTTGTCAAAGTGTGGGTGAACGGTGAGTTGACATTCCGGAATGATAAACCAACCGGTGCCCGGGCCGGTAAGCTGATCAAGAAACTTTCAGATCAGCCAGTCAAATAGGGACTTCTTATTATTGGACGGAGTAACGTAGTCTAGCTGTATGACATAGTTTTGTGAATGATAGACACTAAGGAAACCGACCGTGACCCGATATAATAACCCTCTGAACTTGGATAGGCTCGATTATAAAATCATAACGGCTTTGTTGAAACAAGGCCGCATCACAAAAGTGCAGCTATCTGAAGAAGTGGGTTTGTCTGCCTCCCCATGTTGGGAGCGTATGAAGCGGCTTGAGAAAGAAAAAGTTATTAGAGGATATCATGCGGATATCGATCTCTCAAAGCTGGTCAATATTTCTTTCTTCCGTGTTGAAGTTAAGCTGGAAAACTATTCCATGCATGCAACACATCGTTTTGAAGACATGATCAAACGAATGCCTGAAGTCGTTGAATGTGAGGCTGTGCTCGGCTCGCAGGATTATATGGTGAAGATTGCCGCAGTCAGCGTTGAGAAATACCAAGAGATTATCGAGCGCATGATGAACCAGAAAGACGTAACGTTTGACTATAGGACATATCCGGTCACCAAATCAGTGAAGACAATGAATGATGTTAGTATCCAGAGCGTTATTGCCGTAGCAAATGAAGAGTGAATGGCGTTTTGGGAAAACGATGCGTCACTCTACAGCTAGTAAGGATCACTAGGGCGAACCTCTTCATTCAAAATATTGCGCCCTTTAGGTGGACTGTGATTCCAAGCTCCCAAATAGGAAATTTTATAGGGTGGGTTTGTCCGAAGTGACAAGGAGCGCCTCATCATTGAACCCCTGCTTCCCGCGTTAGAGCCCGGCCTGGAATCCGGGGTAACCAGATGCTGGTGCAACCGAGCCAAGCCCCTAACCGGCGGTTCACTTCCAAGTATATGGTGAGAGCTGCTGACCTAAGCAGAACAAGAAGACGATCTAGGCAGTTAATTCTATATATTCATTGAAAATCATCGATGAGACCTTGGCATACTTAAATATCGAAGAGAGCAACTTGCCCCCGTCGATCTTGATTATGCAGAAAAGGTTCATTTTATGCCTATCGCTTTGCCAACACCTTATGCTCTGTTTCTTGGCAATGAAACTGACGTCAGTAACGCAAAAACAGCCGCCGGAATTGCCCATTGGCAACGTGAGAATTGTGTATGCCAAATTCGCCTTGAGAACGGAACGGTTGATCTGTCCCTAGCTGACATGACTGTGCAGCAGGCGGTGAAATCTGGTGCAAAGTGCCTGGTGATTGGAGTTGCCAATTTTGGCGGGGTCATCGCACCCGATTGGCTGCCTGTTTTGAAGTCTGCGCTAGAGGCCGGCCTTGACGTTGCCGCGGGCCTGCACGCTAGGCTTAATGACATAGCCGAACTGCGTAACCTGGCTGAGAAGTACGGCAGAAAACTCTACGATATTCGTCAGCCTGAGCAAGTCTTTCGCGTGGGCTCAGGTGTGGAGCGAACAGGTAATCGCTTGCTAACAGTTGGAACGGATTGCTCTGTTGGCAAAATGTACACATCGCTCGCGATCGAAAAAGAACTACGCATGAGAGGGTGTGACGCCACGTTTCGTGCAACGGGCCAAACAGGCGTATTCATTGCCCGATCAGGAGTATGTGTTGACGCTGTTGTGTCGGACTTCATCTCTGGTGCGGCTGAAAGCTTATCGCCGGATAATGCAGCTGATCATTGGGACGTAGTGGAGGGTCAGGGGTCTTTATTTCACCCGGCTTTTGCTGGTGTTACCTTAGGGCTATTGCACGGCAGCCAACCAGATGCCTTGGTGCTTTGTCATGACGCTACCAGGGAAACGATTGAAGACTATCTGGATTTTCCAATCCCGGAATTTGGCCACTGTATGGAAACATATATAGCTGCTGCATCGCTTACTGCCCCGAATGCTCAGTTTGTTGGTATGAGTATCAACACCTCAAAACTAAATGATATCGAGGCCCACAAGTATCTTGTCCGCCTGGAACACCACCATAATTTGCCGTGCTGCGACCCAGTAAGAACAGGGGTTGCGGCCATTGTTGATAGAATGTTGAAAATAAACGATAGCTCGGGAGACAGACCATGATCCATCGCTATAGCGCCGCTGCTTTGGCTGCCCTTATGTTTGGGGCCAATATTATGCCTGCCTATGCTGAAGCTGTGAGGCCAACTTACCAGACATCCATTGATTTTGGGGTGTTGCAACAGCAAGTTTCGCACATAGCCGCACGCAATGCAGGGAATGTGGGGGTGGCGGTTCGCCACCTGGAAACAGGTCAATCATTTTATTTGAATGCCGATGTGAAGTTTTTCATGGCCAGCACATATAAGATACCGATGGCCGTACGTTTGTTGCAGATGGTTGATGAAGGTAAACTGTCTCTGGATGACCTAATTACTGTTCGTAAAGATGAATATGTAAAGTGGAGCGTTATTGAAGAACGTTTTGGTCGCGGGCCTGTCGCTATTTCCCTGTCCAATCTGCTTGAGTTGATGATGGTGTTAAGTGACAACACAGCAACAGATGTTCTACTGCGTGTTGTTGGTGGTGCTGAAGCTGTGACGGCAATGCTGCAATCGATGGATGTCCAGGATATGGTCGTCGCACGCGGCACAAAAGATCTGATTTTGGATTTTGCCAATTATGCTCCCCTCACCAAACTGGTTCGGGAGGACGGCCTTTCGTTTGCTGCCGCATGGGACCAGATGACACCAGAGCACTTGCAAGCAATGGACGATAAATTGAAGCTCGCGGAAGCGGACCCTTCACTTGCTGCATATTTAACTAACGACACCCGAGACAAGGCGACGCCAGCGGCGATGGTGAAGTTTCTTGAAAAAGTTTGGTCTGATAATGTCTTAAGTGACACCAGTACGCAGCTTTTGCAGGAAATAATGGCGCGTTGTGAGACAGGTGACGCCCGAATAAAGGGCAAATTGCCGCAAGGTACCCTTGTGATGCACAAAACGGGCACACTGGATTCATCGTTTGGCGTAACCAATAATGCTGGCGTAATTCAGTTGCCTGAAGGTAAGGGGAATCTGGCGATTGTTGTCTATACTACGAATGCCGATCAATCGATTGAATTCAATGAAGAAATTATCGCGGATATCGCCCAGGCCGCATACAATTATTTCGTTTACACCATTGTAAACCAGTGACATAGGGCCACGGGTTTACCCGTGGCCTTCTCCCTCCGCTCTCGCTCCGCATTCATCCTGGCTTCTTCCTCGGGAATAACTCCGCCTTCACGTCATGGTGGGGTTGTTCCTTGTTCAGGCCAGCGCCTCGCACGAAATAGCCGATTGACCATATGATCTTCTCTGGCCACTAGGCTTCAGTGTCTTGCTTCCACGGCTACAATCCTGGTGTTCGGTTTTGTCTGCGACCACTTAAAAAGCCCCCGCCGATAGGCAGGGGCTATAAGAATTATCAAGCGATTATGTTTGGTAAAGAGGAGGGTTTAGAAGTGGAATGAGAACTTCGCCCCAACTTTGCGCGGAGGTAACAAGACTTCTTGAATTACCAGATATGACAATACGTTGTATTCGTTGAACAGATTGTCTGCAAACAAGCGGAATTCCCAGTTGTCTGACCGAATACCAACACGCAAACCGGCTATATTATAGCTATCAATAGATCGGTCATCATCAAATACCACAGCTGTGAAGTTGTCAGCTGCTTCGCCAATATACTGGTAGCTACCACCAACGTAGGCATCTAGGTCATTCGTTAGGTTAAACTCATATTGCGCATCAAGTGATACTGTCCAGTCTGGGATATCACCAAGGCTATCACCTTTATAACCATCAATAACGGGGGCATCTTCTGTAAGGGTTGCATCCGTGTATGCGATGCCGGCGTTTACACTTAAGCCGTCAATCGGTCGTGCAAATACTTCCAGTTCAAAACCTTTACTCTCTGCCGACCCTGCATTGGATATATAGCTAACAAAATCGCCAACATCAGTATTCAGGAACTGATCAAAGACCTGCATATTTTGCCATTCAATATAATATGCCGCAGCATTCACAATAAGTTTGCCGTCAGCAAAACTGCCTTTGAAACCAGCTTCATAATTCCAGCTTACATCTGGTTGGAAGAAAGTGAATTCTTTCTCGGTCAGGCCGGGCGGTGTATCAACTGGGTTGTTGGCAGTGTGCCCACCGGCGCGGTACCCCTTTGTAACATTTGCATACAGGTTTAAATCTTCCGTTGCTTTATAGGTTAAAGCAAACTTTGGAGACCAGTTGGTGTCATTGCCGTTTGGCGGTGTTTTCAAAGTCGGGGCGCCGCCGAAGAAGCTTTCGGAGCCGTTATAACTATATACTTCCCTGTAGTAACGCAGCCCTAATGTCAGGTCCAAATTCTCGGTAAGTTCGTAGCTGCCTTCACCAAAAACAGCGTATTGGCGAATTTTGAACTCTTCAAGAAAGCTAATAAAAGGATCGGCGTCCAGCGCACCGTCCGTTACAAAAAAGATGTCCTGGTTAAAGCTCTGGTTGCGGCGGTTATAATATACACCAAAGAGCCAATCGAACTTTTCGTCACCGTTCGAAACCAGGCGCATTTCATGATTGAATATGCTGGTAGGCTCGTCGTTTTTTCGCCCTGCAAATTCATCATCAGAACCGCCAAATGCTATAAACTGTGAGAAAATCTGGTTTAGCTCTTGATCACGCTCATAATATCCTGTGACAGACGTCAGTGTCGCCGCGCCAAAATCATAGTTTGCATTTGCGCTTACCTGGAAAATGTTCTGAATGTTACTTTCGTCAATTGGCGCTCGCGTTTGATATCGCACGCCAATACGCGGGTTTTGCGTTTGCAGCGACCCCGTTGTCATTTTCTGATAGTAGGCACCCAGTGTGACATCAAACTCTTCATTCGGCTGGTATAGAAACTGAACGCGTCCCCCTTTGCGTTCCATATCATTGACGTCTTTTTTACCGGTTGTGATGTTGTCAATAAAACCTGAATCGTCACGGTAGTAACCAACAAACCTCATAGCCAATATGTCGTCTACGAGAGGAACGTTAACCATGCCTCTGGCTGCATAACCTTCACCGCCTTTGGATATTGAAGATAGTTCCAGATCACCAGATACTTCAAAACCCTCCATGCTGGGTTTATTGGTGCTTACCAGAATCGAGCCACCAATTGAGCCTTCCCCGTATAGTGTACCTTGTGGACCACGTAGGATTTCTACGGATCGGACGTCATATAATTCAAGGTCACTTTGCTCATTTTGTGATTGTGCGATGCCGTCAATGTAGTAGCCAACAGTTGAGGCCCGGCCAGAAACAGACGCAAGTCCACGTATGTTAACGCGGTTTTGGCCAGGGCCACTTTCATCAAGGGAAATTCCAGGGACAGTACGGGCATAACTGTCTAAATCTACGGCACCAATTCTGATCAGGTCGTCACCTTGCAAGGCGCGAACACTTAACGGTACATCTTGTAACTTTGCTTCACGCTTGGTTGCGGTGATAACAATTTCTTCCATGTTGAAAGTGGCATCATCGTTATTTTCTGGCGCGGTTACATTGTCTTGTGCAGCAACGGCCGGTATAAACATCCCGGCAAGAACAGTAGTTGCCATCCATGTTAGTTTACGCCGTTCTTTGTAATTATATCGGCTTTTCATCGTTTACTCCCATCATGATTATAACTGATACAGCGTTGGTAGATGAGGCTTGGTTACAGGCTTCCAGTATTCTCGCTGTATACAGACTGTCTGCGTTCTCAACGGCTACTATAGGAATGAACTGCCAAGAGGGCCTCAAAGGTCACTGTACCAAAGTTGCTCCGATGGATCGGCTGTATTGATAGGGAGGAAAAGCCCATATTTGGGCCTTCAGCAGCGTTTCGCAGCGGAATTCTCTTGAGCTGGTATGGTGGAGCCTGAGAGGCCTATAATAAAATAAGGCACAGTGTTTTTCGCAGCACTGTGCCTTATTTCTATGGTGAGAAAATTAGCCGTCTATACGTTTGAAATATAGATTTTTAACCACACTAAAATCGGTGAAGTCGAGGGCGGTCACTCGTCCCTGGCCATCTTTTACAACGTTTATCTTGATATATTGGTTGCCTATTACGTCATCGCCTAGATCAAAAATGGGCAGTTGTAGATCTTCAAAGGATACCCGTGTGGGGCGCTTTCCAATTAATAGATCTAGAGACTTTCCCTTGCGGACAATTTTATAATTTACATCAAGGTCTTCGTTATAATACGTGCCCACAATGGCATCTAACGTAGAGTCAGGAATTTCATTATCATCATTCTCAACAGTATCGGTTTCGTCAACCGCCTCAGCCTCTGTGTAATGGGCTTCCAGGAAAATATCTGATATTTTACCCGTGTACTCTGGGGCTATGAGATCACCACCATTACACAAGACCGCAACAGATAATTTATGATCAGGGTACCGAATGAAGTCTGTTATAAATCCTGCGAACTGGCCCGCGTGCCGCACATAGGGCACGCCCCTGTTCTTGCCAATGATGAGGCCGCCCGCATAATATACATCTGGAAAATATGTGGCCGGGTTACCGTCATTTTGAAGGCCAGGCGTAATCATGTTTTCCTTCACATGAGGACTCCAGACCGTGCCTTCGTAAAAGTCGTTGTCATATAGAGCGAGATCACCAACTGTAGTGAAAACACCGCCATCACCAATAAGCTCTTGTGGCGTGCCGCCAACTTTATAACCACCATCTTTCAGATCCGGTGTATATCCGTAAGCGCGGTTCTTAATGAGATGCGTAATGTCGTTATGAAAATGTGTGTTTTTCATGCCAAGCGGGTCAAATATCTTCTCTTTGGCATACTGGGCGAGCGTTTTACCTGTGACCCGCTCGATAATGATAGATTGTAGGACATACCCGGAGTTTGAATATGACATTTTCTCACCAGGCATAAAGTCTAGTTCTTTTTGCCGGGCGAGCATTTCCAGAAGTTCAACTTCGGTATAATAGTCTTGGTCCTTATAGCCCTTTAGAAAAAAAAGGGTCAGGAAATCCCTGATGCCACTTGTGTGGTTTATCAGGTTCTGAATGGTTATCCTTTCCCCGTAATCAGGCATTTCAGGCACGTATTTCCGGATATCATCATCGAGAGATATGCGGCCTTCCTGCGCCAGAATAATGGTGGACATTGCTGTAAATTGCTTTGAAGTTGAAGCAATGCGGAAAACTGTATCAGGCGTGATTGGTATATTGTGCTCTAGGTTCGCAAGGCCATAACCATTTTGGTATAGCATTTTGCCGTCTTTCATCACGCCTAAAACACAACCGGGAGCCTCGGCCTCTATGTTGCTGAATACATCATCCATGGCAGCAATATTTGCCGCAGATAAAGGCTCTTGAATTTTTTGGTCGGAACATGAAATGGCAAACAGACTTATTCCACAAATAAGACTTGCTTTAGCAAAAGAGGAAAACATACGGCACGTCCTTTATTAGTTTATTGAGCCTGAATATCTGAACTAGCTTTGCTAAATCTCAGCATATCGGGAATGATTTATTGCCGGAATCAGCAAATGTTGCCTGGCGAAGCTGATTATATAAGAGTCCGTCAGGAGATTCCGCTGAATCAAAAGTAAAAGGTATATGTTTCGCCTGTTAAAATTATTCTACAGTTCCCAGATCAACCGGCCCTTCGTCAGCAATATATTGGTCTTGCCCTCCGACGACGGTCCGAAGCACCTTAACATTAGGGATGTTTACCGGCTCTATCGTCAGGATATTCTCTGAAAGAACGGTAAAGTCAGCCAGCTTACCTATTTCCAAAGTGCCTGTACCCTTTTCCATAAAGCCTGCATAGGCATTTGCAGAAGTGTAAGCACGCAGAGCTTCCTCCACAGTAATTCTTTGCTCAGGTACCCAGCCGTCCGGGTTTTTGTTATCAATGGTGCGTCTGGTAACAGCAGCATAAATACCTTCTAGGGGTGACAAGGGTGCAACAAACCAGTCGGAACCAAACGTGAGGGAAGCACCTGCATCCAGTAAGGAGCGAAACGGGTATGTGCGTTTAATTCTATCCGCACCAATGCTGTTTTCCGCCCACCGACCATCATCAATAGCATGATATGGCTGCATGGAGGGAATGACCCCCAGAACTGCAAAACGTGTTATCGCGGATGATGATAAATGTTGGGCATGCTCGATACGAAAGCGTCTGTCTTTAACGCCATTCCTTTTGGATACCGTTTCAAAAATATCCAGAAGGTTATCATTGGCGCGATCGCCGATAGCGTGAATAGCAACATGGAGGCCAGCGGCGTCGGCGCCCTCGATCATGTTGGATAATTTTGTTGTGCCAATAACAGCAAACCCGCTGTTGTCAGGCGCATTTTTGTAGGGCTGATGGAACCATGCTGTGCCAGAGCCCAATGACCCATCAATATAACCTTTTAGACCACCCCACCGCAGCCAATCATCACCGCGTCCGTTATCGTCGATATAAGTAGCTACACGTGGCCACTCAGTAAGGGGCATAAAGCTATAAACACGCAGTTTGAGGGCGTTATTTCTGCGGGCGCGGCGGTAGGCTTCCAAATTATTCCAGGTTAGACCCCCAACTTCATCGTACCCCATATCATGGACTTGAGTAATGCCATTTGAGAGGGCCGCCCGGCTTGCTGCTGCAAGTGCTTTGTCCATCTCCTCTGCACTGGGTACCGGCATCACCTTCATTAACAATTCAATGGCATTGTCTTTTAAAATGCCGGTCGGTTCTCCCCTGTCATCTTTAACGATCACGCCACCTTCGGGTGCTACGGTATCACGTGTGATATTGGCTAGTGACAGCGCATATGAGTTTGCGAGCACCATGTGGCCATCAAGACGCCTGACCGCAACGGGGTTATCGGGTGTAACATCATCAATCCATGTTTTGTCAGGTAGCGAGCCTCCCCATAATTCATGGTCCCAGTTACCGCCAAGAATCCACTGATCGACTGACATATCTCTAACATGTTCAGCAACCCTATTTTTGAAGCCTTTAGGGGTGGTCGCTGATCGCAGGTTCACGCTCGCTAAATCAGAGCCTGCCATCAGAAAATGAACATGGTTATCTACAAAACCCGGCACAACAAAAGCGCCAGCTAGGTTTATTATCTGGGTGTTTTTATCCACATAGGCCTGTATGTTTTCAGTAGTGCCGAGCGCTAAAATTCGCGCGCCTTTAACAACTATTGCCTCTGCTCTTGGGGCTTTATTATTGCCTGTCCAGATATGTGCATTTGTATAGAGTTTATCGCCAACCAAGGCATCTGAGCCGGCACTTGGCAAAAAGCCACCAATGCAGATGGCGGCCATCATGGCAAAACGCAATACATTCACTGACCATACTCCCTAGTTGAATATTGGAAGGCATTTGATGATCAGATAGCCTATCGCTTCCTGGCAGGCGCATTGGCCTGAATAGCGGCTACTTTCCGTCAGAAACATTAAGAGAAACCAGTTTTTCATAGATTTTAGCCCGAACAGCTCAAACTCGTTTCTCCTCATCCCCAAGCGTCCGTTCCTGCCATATTTATGTGCTAGGCGGTCGAAGCGAGTATTTGGCGGCGATATTTTCGAGGGAATACTAATTCTCTTCCGGGCGATATTCATAAAGAAATGCCCCAATTTGATGCGCCTCAAAATGATGCCGAACTTTCCTGAAGTTTCAGGTGATTGAGCTATCCGGAAACTATGACGCAGAATCCATGTGATGTGTGACGCGCGACAGCGTGTCGCATTTCAGAAAATGCCGGATTCCAGACTCATATAAAACAATAACTAAACCAGTTCCGACGTCATAAAAATGTGGTCGCCAGCGACTTACCGCGCCCCAGTTCAGCCCACACGGATTTTTCTGTATTTCTTTGGTGTTGCATAGTGTGGCCCTCCACGTTTTTCCCTTTGGATAAAGGTCACATGAAGCAAAGCCGTTGCATAACTGAGCCTGTATTTACTTGATAGTTAAGTTCGACCTAAATGCTCAAAGACGCACATTCGGGCGTGCTATTTCTACCTGTCCACAGATGAGCGGACAAAATTCTGTCCGGTAGCCTGTGACATAAATACGTCCACCGAGCAGCCTCCTGTGATATACAACTCAGGCTAAATCATTGTTAATTATGAATCGAAAATCCGGCGTTTTCTGAAACGCGACAATATTGTTAAAGGAGGATTTTGGTCTCATCGTAATGACGTAAGGAATGAAGATGAGAGCAAAATCAGCAAGTTCAAAAAGCGGGGCCGAGAAGGCGGCCAAGGACATCCGCCTAATCACCCGAGCACTTGCACAAGGCTGATCGCTACCCTGTTTTATGCTGTCAGAAACCTAAGTCCAAGGTGGTACAAAACCACTTATTCGGCTGATTGGTATTCAAGCTCAACGGCAAACGTGCTGCCGGTGGTGTATGCCTCCACCCGCCAGCCCAAAACATCACAGATGCGCCGCACCAGATAAAGCCCCTGCCCGAGCCCGTTGCTGTGGCTGCCCTTGCTGTTACTCAAGAGCGGGTCACTGGGAAGTGGTTCGCTCACCGGGTTCTGGAAAATGATCTTATGGTCATCCGCGAATATTGTGAGGGACGGGGCCGAGCCATGCGTGACAGCATTGGTGAGGAGGTTGTTGAGCAGAAGGGTCAAAAGGTTGCGGTTTGCCCGAACCTGCAACGTGGCCGGAATATCGATACTCAGGTCAAAATTGTCGCTCGTCGCCAAGTCCGGGTGGCGGATTACACTGCTTTCCAGCAGGTTCAGGAACACCACGGGTTCCATCATCTGGCTTTCTTCCCGCGCAAGGGCCAGGAGCGTATCGATGGTTTGCTCAAGCTCCTGCACGGCAGTTGATAGCTGCACGGCCTGCTTGGTGCTCAGCACCGTCTCGCCATTCGTTTGCTGCACTAGGTTTTTCAAAATGGTTGTGGGCGTTCTAAGCTCGTGGCTCACATCGCGGGTAAAGTCAGATTCCCGCTTGAGCATGGCCTTGATATGGAGAAGGCTGTGCTCGATCTCATGCGCCAGATAGCCGATCTCATTCTCCGGGAAAGCGGCGGCAAAACCCGGCTCAACCTTGTCTAGATCAATAGCCTCCACCTTTTCCTTCAGCGCCACCAGCGGCTTGGATGCAGCACTTGCCAAAGGCCATGCGATCAGGAGCGCGAGCGCCAGAAAAAGCGCCAAAATGCCCACAAGCGTGAGCGTAACGTAGGGCAGATATTCGCCGCCAACTTCAAAGGCACTGACATCTGCAACCAAAATCCGGACGTCATCCCCCAGCGTGATTGGATGCAAATGGAGCGTGCCTCCGTCGCTGCCCGTAAATTCAATACGTGCCGGGTCTTTTAAATGTTGCTGGTACATATCACCGGGCAAGGCAGCCCAGCTTTCATACAAGGCGAGGAAAGGCGCACGAGGTGCCACTATGTCGCCATTGGCTTTAAACTGAGTGGCAATGTAATACGCTTCATTGGAGACGATTTTGTTGAAAACATTGTCTTCCACCATCCAGGAATAGGCGAGAAGAAACAGGCTGTAGCAAAGACAGGTGAACAGCGTAAAAGCGGCAAAAAGCAGGTAAATGCGCCCTCTGATGCTATGTTTTTGTGTCACTGCCTGCATCCAGTTTAAAACCAACCCCGTGAATGGTTTTGATCATAGCGTGATCAAACGCCTTATCGACAGCTTTCCTGAGCGTATAGATGTGCGAACGCAGGGCGTCACTGTCGGGGAAGTCGTCTCCCCACACTTTTGTCACCAGTTCATGACGGCTGACGGCGTTGGGATAAGCATCCGCCAAAGCCTTCAGGATGGCATAATCTGTTGCACTCAGCTCAATGGGCTGGCCCATACGGCGAACCTGCCGCTGGCCCGTATCGATTACCAGATCACCGATCGTGAGGGTGGATGATTTATGCAATTGATGCCTGCGCGCCAGGGCGCCGCACCGCATGGCAACCTCTGCCAGCTCAAACGGTTTGGTAAGATAGTCATCTGCTCCGGCTGCGAAGCCCAAACCCTTATCGGCAAGGCTGTCTCGCGCGGTGAGCATGAGAACGGGCATATTAACGCGGGCTTTTGCCTTCAACTGAGCGCAGAGGTCCACACCGTCTGCGTCTGGCAGCATCAGGTCAAGCACCACCACGTCAAAATCATGGTCATCAACAAGCGCAAGCGCGCGGCGTCCTGTGTCGGCATAATCCACCACAAACTGCCGTTCGCTGAGATAGTCATACAGCTGTTCGGCAATGGCGTGATTATCTTCAACAATCAGGACGCGCGTGTGGCTCATGGTTTTCCTTATCTGCAGTGGCCCCATCAACAGGCCCAAAAAACGGGGGCCCGAAGGCCCCTCATGTCATCGGCTTTCGTCTATCAGCGCAAGTGCTTTCTCAAGCTCTACGTCCCGGCCATCACGCAGCGTTACCTGGGTGGCGTGCACGCTATGGTCCGGCTTTACCCCACCGGGCGCAAGCGAGCCACTTGGGCGCACCAGCATGCGGGTTGTAATGTAGGCCCTCAACTGGGAGTGCGGTAGGTTAAAAAGGTTCCCCTGCGCTGTCTGGTTGGCGTTGCCGCCGGTTTCCTGCCCGATGAGTGTGGCGAAGCCAAAATCTTTCACCGTTGAGGCAAACACAATACCGGAGGAATAAGTGATCGGGCTGATAAGCACATAAGTGCTGCCACGCCAGCGTTTTGTGTCGCCCACGGGGTCGATCCAGTCGTCCCATGCGGTATCGATGACTTCACCAACCTCGCCCTTATAGTTCATGAAGCCGCGGTTATCGTGGTTCAATTTCTCCCGCATGCGGGAGATCATACGGAAAGGCTTGTCGGCAATATAGCGCGCAAGATACATCGCCGTATCTGTGTTGCCGCCGGTGTTCTCACGCACATCGATTATAAGCGATGACGCACCCGCTTTTTGGAAAGCTGTAAAAGCTTCATCGGTAAAGTTCTCAAACCAGTCGGGGTCGATATCAAAATGCCCGATATGCAGGAAAGCGGTACCGTCCGGCAGCATGCGATAGGAGAAAGCCTGACCATTTTCCCCAGCCCCGCCTTTTACCTGCCAGTCTTGCGTGTTGGTGATGGTCTGCGAGACGGTATTCGCCCCCGTTTCAAGCTCCAGCGAAAAATCACCCGCAATGCCGTAAACAGCCCAGAGATAGATAGGGAACCGCCCCGCAACAAATTGCTTGCGCAGATATTCCGTTTCACCGCCCACATAGCGCTGCATGGTATTGATCAACTGATCAGCCGGAATGCCGTTAATCGAGGCGATACGGCTGCCCGCAGCAATATGCACACCCTTGGCATCGCTCTGCCCTTCCTTGATCAGAAGTTGGTCTTTCTGGTCGATATGAACCAAGAAGGGGAAGGGTTTGGTGCCTGCTTCCCGAAGCGCTTCATATTCCTGATAGGGCCAGATAAGCATGGAGTGACCATCGCCGAACTTATGGGTCAATTGCCCCACGTGGCGGAAAAACTCAAGCCGGGTGAGAGGCTCGCTGATACCCGCCTTGATCTCAGCCACCGCGGCCTTCAGCGCGGCCTGATCAGCATAATCCGCAAGGCTTGGGTGGCGTTCAAGCGCCCCATAATAGAAAGCGTCAACATCCTCGCGCATCTTGTCAACCGCCAGCTTTTCGCTAACAAGCTTCGGGTCTTCAAGCGGGGGGAAAATATCCAGGTGAGGGTCTGAGCATGCACTCAGAAAGCATGCAAAAACCATGATATAAAGTGAGTTCATCCGTGCCATCGTTGGTTCCTTCTTATTGATTTGGCAGGAGCCTAACGCGGGCGATGTGAAGCTTTTGTCAAGGCAGGCATATAGCCCACCGATGAAAGGCATCAGGAACCACAAGGTATTGACGTTGCCTGTTGTCGCCTCAAGCATCAACAAACTTATCGGCTTTCATAAGCCTAATCACATGGGTGTTGACCAGATTAGACCAAGGGTCGCCGATGGCGGCACCCTCCTCTGCATCAACGCTCTCAATGTATAGCCGACGTTGGCTAAGCCTGCACTAATTCATCGCTGTACAAGAAGGGTATCATTCAAAGAGGGCGTAGCGCCTGGCATAGCTTAGCCCTCCATTGCCCATTTATCAGCGGATGACTATAGCTCAACTCTGACTATGATACTTTCTAGGTACTTATTGCCCAGAATTCCTGGGCGAACTGACATCCCCATCACTCAGGACAGTTGTTTCGGTCTCTTGACTAACAATAGAACTCACTCTGCACCTCCCCAATTTACACGACAGTTCTTGGCCACAAAATACAGTGATAGATTGTATTCTGCTCTATAGATGTAGTGTATGCAGGTGGCGCAAAAATACAGTGCCCCCAGATGGATAATAGAGAACCCCGATGCTCCGTAAGTCAGGCCCCAAAAAGCCAGCAACCCAGGAAACACGAACACAAGACTTTTTACCGCTATGGCCGAAGGAAGATTGACGTCCAGCAAACCAAATTTATATGCAAACTCTAATGGACCGACCTTCGACCTAGCCCTCATACCTCGAGCGGAGTAGGCGGTAAATGCAAACGAACAACTCATGAGCATTAAAAAGAACATATAGTAGAACTTGAAAATGTTCGGCAGCTCCAGTTCCAAAATTAAATAGATAACGGTGGGAGCAACTGAGACCAGGAAGGTAATAGCGTAAGTTAGAAAAGGCCTGTCCCGACGGCATACCTCTAGAAAATTCTCACCTACATGAGCCCTATTATCGGTTGTAACCGCTAAGTAAATAGCTGTTGATCGTGTATTTGAAATCCAAGAAGTTTTCCCTAAAATATAATCAAACAGGACTGCCAGCGGCAAAGAAAGGAGCGCGTAGACATCCGCCTCTTGCGAGAGTAGGGCTACCAATATCAACAACAAAAACATATGTCGCCTGATACCCTTCACCAGTTTCAGGTACCAAGGCTGCCACGAGCCATCCTTTACCCATGTGGGCACCCCATCAATCTTTTGAGCGCTACCAGCCACTAGTCGCCTCCCAACTCAATGACCGACTTCTCGCCTGTTTGCGGGTCGGTTTTGTGCATCTTGAGGCTTTTGCCTTTAAGGACACCGGTGATCAGATCTGAAAGGCAGACCTGTGCCAGCGTGCTTTTAACAGCTTCGATATTGCTACGCATGTTCGTTGTTTCCCGCCCCCCAAAACCTGAGCACAACACTATGAGTTGTGCTCAGCCCAAGTCAAGCGAGCAGGATTTGGTACCCTAAAGGCCAATCCTATGCCTTTTCGGTACTCGGCAGGTAATCCGCGACAGACCCATCAAAAGTTGGGTTTCCTTGCGGCAAGACCATACCTATAGTGCGGTAACGCAAAATCTCAGCCTTCATAAAAAGACGGCGATAAACGGCGAGGCTCGCATGAGGAAACAACCGCACACAGCATGGGGTGCAGTGCCCCGGCACAGGTGCAGCGAAGACAGGCGCGCAAGGATTGGGCGAAGTTTCCGCGCAGCGTTGAACGCGGGCGCCCTCACCACCGGCATGCTGGCTGGCTCTCTCACTTGTGCAGCCGCTGCGGAGGATGTCGCGCCGGGCAGCGTTGAGGAAATCAGCGTTACTGCCGTCAGAAGCGAAGACCGCGCGCTTCAGCCCGCCCAGTCCCTGAATGAGCAGGATATTGAGAGCAGGCTACCCACTGATTTTACCGAGGTGTTCCGCGCTGTGATGGGCGTAGGCATTCGCACCAACTCTCGCGGGGAAGCCGTGCTCAGGCTGCGCGGGTCTGAGGAGCGCCAGTCACAAATATTCATTGACGGTGCCCCCATCAGCGTGCCGTGGGACGGCCGCGCCGACCTCTCCCTCTTCCCCGCAAGTTTCATCAGAAACGTCAGCATCATCAAAAGCGCGGCACCCATTGAATACGGCGCCAATGCCGTACTTGGGGTGGTGGATATCTCCACCTTCGAGACGAGCGAAACTTTCAAGCTGAACGCCCGAAGCGAGGTGGGCAGCCATAATTCCTATCTGGTTGAGGGCGAAGTTTTTGTGCCCATCGGCGAGGTAGACGTGCAACTGGGGGCCAACCATTTCAGCCGGGACGCTGTCAGCGTCGCGAGCCGGGAGCCAATCCCCTATGACCCGCTTACTGGCGACGGGCGAACCAACACGGACCTTGAGAGCACCAGCTTTTTTGCCGCCGCCGCTCTTGAACGGGAGTGGGGCACCCTCCGTGTCACGGCCATGGATATCGATGCTGATAAAGGCATTGCTGCCGCCGCCCATATTGACCCCGCAGAGGGCAACCCGCGCTTCTGGCGCTACCCCAACTGGCATATGACCCAACTGGGCCTGGCCGGGGATATCGCGCTCAGTGAGACAACCGGCCTGCGCATCAATGCCTGGCACCAACGCTTTGAGCAAAAGATCGTCTCCTACAGTGATGTCACCTACAGCACGGCAGAGGACCGGCAGGATGACCGGGACCGTACCTATGGCGGGCGGCTGGTACTCTCGCACGACTGGCAAAGCCTGACCACACGCCTTGTGACCTCCCTGCAGGAAAGCACGCACACACAAACGGAGACCGACCTCACGGCAAACACCAACAGCGTGCCGGAGCAGTTCCGCCAGCGGCTCATCAGCATCGGCGGTGAGGTGGATATCCCCCTTGGTAGCAGGGTGAAAAGCTCATTCTCGCTGGCGTATGACCGCGCTTCCACACCGCTTACCGGCGGGCGGCCAGTTCAGGCTGCCATCTCAAACTGGGCTGCAAGTGGTGCGACCGAATGGCAGGCATCAAACGAGCTGACGATCACCGCCACACTAGGCCAGCGCACACGCTTCCCCACCATGCGGGAGCTGTACGGCAACGCGCTTGGCCGGTTCCTTTTGAACCCTGACCTCAAACCCGAAACCGCGCTTGTGGGCGACCTTACCTTCGCATGGGCACCCGCCACGTTACCGCTTGAGCTGACACTTACCCCGTGGTTCACCCGCATTGACGACACGCTTTCGCAGCGTAACGTGACGGTGGACGGTGTCTCGCGCAGGCAGCGCTACAATCTGGACGGCTCAAACGGATACGGCATTGAGGCCGGGGCAAGCTGGCAGACCTCTAGTGCTGTCACCTTTGAAGCCAATGCTTTCTGGCAGGAGTTGAAGGCTGACAGGCTTGATGACGGCACCCGCCCTACCCTTTACCAGCGGCCCAAGGGCCAACTGCTGTTGGCCGCCAACTATGGCTTTGCAAACGGCGGCAATGTGCGGGCAGAGATGAACCATCTGAGCCATGCCTTTGATGAAAATGAAGACGGCACGGTTGCAAGACTTAGTGGCTCAACCGAGTTCAATGTCAAATTTTATATGCCGGTCAAAATGACCACTTACGGCATCTGGCAGGTCTATGGCGCCCTCAATAATATCACCAATGCTGTAGTGCTTCCCCAGCTTGGCCTGCCGGACGCGGGCCGCACATTCAAACTGGGCCTTCGCCTCGTGAGCGACTGACCACATAAGCACCTCGCGAATATGTGAAGTGCAGATGAACTAAAAAATGCCAACATAGCGCCCGGTTCGGGAGCGCCATCTAGGTATTGAGTAACGTGTGAGATTTGTCTGACCATAGACAATCAAAGGGCGTTGGGGGGACATCTTCCAACAGAGAATTGAAGAGAACCGATACAAACGGGGGGACACCTATGAAAATCGGGATAAATATTGCACTTGCAATGATGCTCGCTGCCACACCGGCGATGGGCGCAGACGACGCAGAACAGAAACCACAGAAACCAATGTCAGCCAAGACATTCGATGGCCTCAAGGTCAGGAATATTGGCCCGGGCTATATGTCTGGCCGGGTGGCGGACATCGCAGTTGATCAAACCGCGCCAAACACATGGTATGTGGGCATTGGCTCAGGCGGTGTGTGGAAAACCGTAAATGCGGGCACCACATGGACACCAATTTTTGACAAACAGGACGTCTATTCAATCGGCGATGTCACAATCGATCCAAGCAACCCGAACATCATCTGGGTGGGCACGGGCGAAAACAACGCGGGCCGCCATATCGCGTTTGGCGACGGTGTTTATAAGTCGCTTGATGGTGGCAAGACATGGAAGAACATGGGTCTCACCAAATCTGAGCACATTGGTGACATCATTGTGCACCCCACCGATTCGAACACCGTCTGGGTATCGGCGCAGGGGCCTTTGTGGTCAAAGGGTGGCGAACGCGGCCTCTATAAGACCACAGACGGCGGCAAAACATGGCGCAATGTGCTTGAGGGTGATGAATGGACCGGGGTTGGCTCTGTAGCCATCGACCCTCAAAACCCGGACAAGCTTTATGCCGCCACATGGCAGCGCCAGCGCACCGTTGCAGCCCTTGTGAACACGGGGCCAGGTTCCGCGCTTCATACATCTGATGACGGCGGCGAAACATGGGTGAAACTGAAAAACGGCCTGCCCAAGGAAAACATGGGCAAATCCAGCATCGCTGTGTCACCGATCGATCCGAACGTAGTGTATGCCGCCATTGAGCTTGACGAGCGCAAGGGCGGTTTCTGGCGGTCTTCCGACAAAGGCGCAAGCTGGGAGAAAATGTCAGACAAGGTCGCGGGCGGCACCGGGCCTCACTACTATCAGGAAATTTTCGCGGACCCTGACACGTTCGACATGATCTATATGTCCAACAATGCGAGCGCTGTCTCCAAGGATGGCGGCAAGACATGGGAGACCATGAACCTGAAGAACCGCCACGTGGATGACCACGCTTTTGCCTTCCACCCCACAGACCCTGATTTCATTCTCGTGGGCTCTGACGGCGGGCTTTATGAAAGCCGGGACGACATGGCAACATGGCGCTTCATGCAGGGCATCCCGGTTACGCAGTTCTACAAGATCGCAGCCGACGACGACCTGCCCTTCTATAATGTTTACGGCGGCACACAGGACAACTCCACGCAGGGCGGCCCAAGCCGCACCATGCGCGCAGACGGCATCAAGAACTCAGACTGGTTCCTGATCCTGGGCGCAGACGGCCACCAGCCAGCAACAGAACCCGGCAATCCGGATATTGTCTACGGCCAATGGCAAAAAGGCAGCCTTTCCCGGCATGACCGCAGGCTGCGCGAAAGCACTTACATCCAGCCCCAGGGCAAACCGGGTGATCCGGCCGAACGCTTCAACTGGGATGCGCCGATCAACGTATCGCACCACGACCCGAAGCGGCTTTATCATGCGTCACAGCGCCTGTGGCGGTCAGACGACCGCGGCGATAGCTGGACGCCGATATCGGGCGACCTGACAAGGAACGGCAACCGGCTGCATATGCCGATGATGGACCGCACCTGGAGCCGCGAGGCAGGCTGGGACCTGTACGCCATGTCTGACTATCACACCATCGCAAACGTGGCAGAAAGCCCGGTTGACGAGAACATCCTTTATGTGGGCACGGATGACGGCCTCATTCAGGTCACCACCGATGGTGGCCAGAACTGGACCCGCTATGAGATCGGCAAAATCAAGGGTGTGCCAGAGCGTGCGTATGTAAACGATATCCGCGCCGACCGTTTCGACGCCGATACGGTTTATGCTGCCCTCGATAACCACAAGGAAGGCGACTACAAGCCTTACCTGATCAAGAGTACCAACCGCGGCAAGTCGTGGCAGATGATCACCGGTGGCCTGGGGGAGAAAAACCTCGTCTGGCGTATCACACAAGACCATGTGAACAAGGACCTGATGTTCCTTGGTACCGAGTTTGGCCTGTATTTCACGGTTGATGGCGGTAAAGAATGGATTGAGCTGACAGGCGGTGTGCCAACCATCTCCTTCCGGGATGTCCGCATCCAGCGCCGGGAAAACGACCTTGTGGCTGGTAGCTTCGGTCGCGGCATCTTCATCCTTGATGACTATACTCCGCTACGGGGCCTCAATGCTGCAGCCCTTGAAAATGAAGCTCTGTTGTTCGCCGACCCGGAGACACTGCTTTATGTGGAAGATGAGCTTCACAGCGACAGCCAGGGTGACGACCAATGGGTCGCGGAAAACCCGCCTTATGGTGCAATGCTTACCTATTACCTGAAGGACAACTTCAAATCAGCCAAGGAACAGCGTGTCGAGGCCGACAAGAAAGCTGTCAAAGATGGCAAGGGTGTATTGTTCCCTGCGTGGGATGTGCTTGAAGCCGAACGCCGGGAAGAAGAGCCTGCTGTGTTTGTTACCATTCGCGACGGGGCCGGCAATGTTGTGCGGCATGTGGCTGCGGCAAACAAGAAAGGCGTGCACCGGGTTGCATGGGATCTTCATCACGCGATGAAAACAGCCATCACCAATGAACCACGGCCAAGCTGGATGGGCGAGCCTAAAGGTGTGAGGGCGCTGCCGGGACAATATACCGCCACGCTCAATGTTCGCCAAAATGGTGCTATCCGTGAACTGGTTGGTCCTGTCTCGTTCAATGTTAACGAGCATGTCAAGCCAACGCTGGCCGGCGCCACACCGCAGGAGGCGCAGGCATTCCAGCAACGGGTGATCAAGGCACAAGCTGCCGTAAAGGCTGCCAGCATCACCATTGGCGACCTGCAGGAGAAGCTGAGCGGCTACCGCACGGCGCTTGACCGCACAGCGGACAGAGCAGCCCTTGAGGCACAGTTCGCAGCCATCCGCGCTGAGCTGTTCAGCCTTGAGGAAGCGCTTGACGGCCAGCAGTCCCGTAACCAGATGGGCGCAGCGCCTGAGACCATCTCAAGCCGGGTCAGCTTCGCCAAGTCCAGCAGTTCAACAAGCTATGGGCCAACGCCTCAAAGCCGGGAGCAGTTGGGTTATGCACTTGATGCCTTCACCGGTGTGAAAGCGCAGCTTGAAACGCTGATGAACACCACCATCCCGGCGTTTGAACAAGCGCTTCTGGACGCTGGTGCGCCATGGGTACGCGGTGCTGGCACGCTGCCGGACGCGAACTAAAACGTCGCTTGGTCGAGCCAGATAGCGGCTCAGAAAAACAAAGAACCACCGGGTTTCCCCCGGTGGTTCATGCTTTTAGGGGTAGCCACTTCTAAAAACCGATCTCTACCGCAACTGTCAGTAGCACCATCGCGATAAATGAGAAGATAAGCCACAGCGGGAAGATAAACTTCGCCCAGCGGCCCCACCCAACCTGCGCGGTGGCCAGATAGGCCAGCAACGTGCCTGACGTGGGCGTCAGCATATTGGTAAGGCCATTGCCAAACAGGAAAGCAAGCACCGTTGTTTGTGGCGGCACGCCGGAAAGCTGGCCGATAGGCCCGAGTATGGGCATGCTCACCGCTGCCTGCCCGGAGGTGGACGGAATGAGAAAATCAAGCAGCAGCTGTGAGACAAACATGCCCTGCGCCGCCAGCACCGGGCCACCGCCACCCACCATATTGGTAAGGCTGTTAACAACAGTATCCAGCACGCGACCATCCGCCAGCACAACAGACACAGCCGTCGCCACACCGATCAGCACACTGGCCATCAGTACTTTTTTCATCCCAAAAACAAAGGCATTCGCGGCTTCGCTGGCGCCCAAACCGCTGAGTGCCGCAAGCACAAGGCTAAGCCCGATATAGTAGGCCGACAAAGCGTCATGGTGCCAGTGCCACCGGTTGGATGCATAAACAAGAATGCCCACACCCATCACCAATGCCAGAAGGGAAAGCGTGTGACGAAGGGACAGGCGTTCAGCGCTAAATTCAACCACCTCCGTGCGGGAGAAACCCGCCCGGCGCACCATAACCATCATGAATGCGATCCCCACCGTGAGGAACACCAGATAACAGGCGAACCGAAAGCCCGCACCGCTGAATATCTGCAGGCCCACCAGCGGCTGCGCAATCGTCAGGGGGATGGGGTTGGTGACAGAGGTGAGGTACCCGACCTTGACCGACACCGTAACCACCGCAAGCCCAATGATACGGGACATGCCAAGTCGCTCGGAAAGAGCGGCCATGATAGGGATCACCAGAAGGTACTCAGACGCAAGACCGAGGAAGCTGCTACCGGCCGAGAACACCACCATAAGCCCGGGCACCAGCACATACATGTTGCCTTTAAAGACGCTGAGCAGGCGCTCAAGCCCGGCGTCGATCGCGCCCGACCGGGTGAGAATACCAAACATGCCACCAATAATAAGCACCATGAAGATAAGGCCGGAACCACGTGATAAGCCTTCCGGGATAGCCATAAGCGTGCCAATAAAGCTCACGGGGCGAGCCTCAGCAGCCCCCTTACCGTCATCCTCGCCGGGAATAGCAAACAGGTTGGCAAGCGAACGGTCTTTCTCGATCACCTCAAAACTACCGGGGACCACCAGGTTGCCCTGACGCTCAAACGCGCCGGAATCAATCACATAGGTCAGCACCATGGCCAGCACAAGAATACCAAGCAGAATAACAATAGGGTTTGTTGTATTGCTGCGCGCTTCAGCCTTTATGGCGTCCACACTCTCGCGTGCTTCGGCTTCTTGCTCGTGAAGGTCTATTTTCGTTTTGCTCATGGCTTATGCCCCGACACAACAGGCAGGATAATGTGTGACGGGCGCTTTCCGTCCATGAAAACCTTGTTGCGCGCACGCAATGTGGTTGTCCATGCGCCTTCAGGCTCGCCCGTGTTGGGGTTGATGTCAAAATGCGGGAAATTGCTGCTTGCGATATCGATACGCACCCGATGCCCCTTCTTAAACAGGTTTGCCGTGGCAAACAGTTCAACGCTGATCTCACAAACCTTGCTCGGCTCCAGAAGTTCAGCCTCTTCCCAGCTATCACGGTAGCGCGCGCGCAGGATACCATCGGTGATATTCATTGCAAAGCCGTCTGGAAAATCCGCATTTGCGGGATGCACATCAATCAGCTTCACCACAAAGTCCGTATCCACACAGTCGGATGAGACCCATAACCGGGCCTGTACTGGCCCCGCGATTGTCAGGTCATCCGCAAGCGGTGGCGTTTCAAAAGAGATAACATCCGGCCTATCCTTCAGAGCCCGCCCCGGTGCCACACAGCCAAAAAACATATCGCTCTCACGCTGGTCAAACGCGCCACCAATCATCAACGGCTCACCTGATGTCACCGCACCGCCAATGGTGGGGGTGGGCTGGCGCGGGTCGTAGACATATTCAACATAAGCCTCGCCACTTTTGGGAGCCTGCCACGCAAGCGCGCCTCCCCTTTCAAGGTAAAGCGCCGTCGGTTTAGCGTCATCAAGCGGCCAGTCACTGAAGGATTGCCACCGCCCGCCATGCTCGAGCCGCCCGGCATTGTCTGCCGTGCTATCGCCGCCGCCCATCACAAAAAGAGTTACCGGATTTTCTTCATCAAAGGTGCCGGTACGTTTGCCCTTGAGATAATGGTCAAACCACGCGAGGCGATAGTTGAGATAGTCCATGCCAAAATGGTTTTCAAAAACCGCATCCGCACCAAAATCAACGTCGCCTGAAAACGAGAACGAGCGCTGACCATGGGTCCATGGCCCCATCGCCATGAAGGTGGGGCTTTTTCGGCCTTCCTTGAGGCCAAGATAATTGGTCACCGATGTAGCGACATAGGGGTCATACCAACTGTTGAGGATCATCACCGGAATGTCGGGGACCTGGCTGTAATGCTCAAGCGCCGACAGCCCAAGCCGCTGCCAATAAGGGCCGTAAGTGCCGTTTTGCCACTGCTCGAACAAATAGGCTTCATACTCTGGCGCGGCGCTGAGCGGTGAATGCCCAGGCGTCCAGGGCATGTCATGGAACCAGTCCCCCAGCACTACGTTCTCAAGCGCCTTCTGGCGCGCCGGGTCGGCTTTTGTCTTAGGGCTAAGGAGCGCGTGTTTATAAGCCCAGGTAACCTGCTTCAGCTCAAACGCACCACCACGGCGGATACCCCCGTGATACGCGCTGGCGAAGCCACCGGAATCGAGGAACATGCAGGCAAGCCCGGGCGGGTTAAGGCACGCAGCAGAAATTTGCGTGTGCGAACCGTAAGAAACACCAAAGGTACCAATCTGGCCGTCGCACCAGTCCTGCGCCACAATCCAGGCCATGGTGTCATAGCCGTCTTCCGCCTCATGCAGGTATTTGGAGAATGTCCCTTCCGAGCCGTATCGGCCACGACAATCCTGCATCACCACCACATAGCCACGGCGGGCAAACCAGCGCGCTATATCAGCGCGTGACCGGGCGGCAGGAAATTCAACCGACTTTTCAGACCTGTTGAGGCCCTGTTTGTTATAAGGGGTACGCTCCAGAAGCACAGGCCATTTGCCGCCGCTCTTTCGCTCAGACAAGGCATGGGGCAGGTACACATCGGTCGCCAGATGCACACCATCGCGCATTGTTACCATTACATCCTGCATTATCGTCAACTCTTGAACGGCCTCTGACACGAACCCAATTCCATTCTTACTTGATGATGACACCCGGTTTAGGCGCAAGCCTCCAGGTCGGTCTTTTGGGGATGTTCCCCGTCTGATCTGAATACAGCCAGGACCAGACAGGGAACAGCAGACTTCAAAACCAGTACTGCCGTGTTCTTAACCGCCGAACCGGGCCGTAAAGCGCAGATACCCGAAGGTGCCTTTCGCGTTGTAGGTATTGATGTCAAAGTTCACATTGGTGTTCACAAGCGACACAGGCGGTTGCTGGTCGAAGATGTTTTCAACACCCATGGTGATGGACATCGCGTCATCCCGGAAGTGATAGGTTGCTGCGATATCATGATACCAGATCGCAGGGATATCACCGGCGGTGGTGTCGCTTGGGTCTTCGTCCGTTGAGCCAATCATACGGGCCGAATAGTTGGCCGACCAGTTGCCCTTGTGCCACTGGATGGAGCCTTTGCCGCGCCACTTGGGAATGCTTTCCCGAAGTACGTTTGAAGTGCCTTCCCGTTCCTGCACGGTGATAGAACCGTCATCGTTCACCAGCTCGTCAGTATAGTTGGTGAGGTAAGACGCATCGATGAGGAAGGTAAAGTCTCCCATATCTGTGCCGTCCACCTGATACCGCGCGGTCATGTCCCACCCTTCAACAGTTGTGGTGTTGAGGTTAACCGGGCCGTCCAGCAGGTTGGTAATCTCACCTGCCGCATCGCGGCTGATCAGGTCGCATTTGTCACCCGTATTGGCACAGAGGTTGAGGATACGCTGTGAGCCAAGGCTGGTGATCGTGTCCGACACCTTGATACGGTACCAGTCTACGGAAAGAGAGAGCCCCGGCACGGCCTTTGGTGTCAATACGGCACCGACCGAATAGTTGCGTGATGTCTCTGGTTGCAGGTCAGGGTTACCGCTTACCGTTGCTGTCACCGCGTTGCCCGCCTGCTCATAGGTTGCTGGCACACCGGCACAGCCAACAAGGCCAGCACCGCCCCCGCTGCAGGGGTCGTTCGCCACAAGGTTGGTGGCCCGCTCTGCCGGGGTGGATTCGAGGATAGACGGCGCACGGAAACCTTCCGCAAAAGTGGCGCGTATAAGCAGGTCCTCAACCGGGCGCCAGCCAATACCAAACTTGGTGTTGGTGGTGTCACCGAAGGTGCTGTAGTGCGAGTAGCGTACTGCTGCGTCGATATTCAGGTCATGTACCAGCGGCATGTCCTTCAGAAGCGGTACATTCAGCTCTGTATAAAACTCATAGAGATCATAAGACCCGCTTGAAGCTTCGCGCGGCGCGGAAGATGTGGTGCGGTAGCTATTGAGCACAGGGCTCGCGCCAACAAAGTAGTCAGGGTTATCAAACGCGCTTTCACGGCGATATTCAAAGCCGCCCGCAAAACCAACAGTACCAGCCGGCATTTCAAACAGGTCACCGGTGATGTTTGCTGTCAAGTCATGCTGGCGGGTGCCATGCTCGTCATGGGCATCGTAGCGCAGATAGTCGGTCATTGCTTCTGTCAGCGGGCCGAAATAATTGATTGGCACACAATCAGATACCGCCGCGCAGGCATCGTTTGACCCGAGCCCAAGCGCCAGATGTTCCATATTGATCTGGTTAAGTGAATCGAACGTAGAATCGTTCTTGCCGTAGGAATAAAACACCTCCCACGACCAGCCGTTCGAGAATTCACCGTCAAGGCCAGCAGCAAAACGCCATGTTTCAACATTTTGCAGGTTTACCCGCTGGCCAAGCTCATCCAGCTGACGCGTAAGGTTCAGGCTGGACCCGGTTTCTTCGCCAAACGGGTTGAACGGATGGTCTGCTGGCAGAACATAACCCTCACCGCCACGCACGCGCGGTGTGATGGGTGAGAACAACTGGTCTGAACGGCGGTTGTTATAAAGGATCTCCGCTGTCGCATGGATACCCTCGGTGATCTGATATTCAGCCTGCCCCCAAATAGCATAGCGGCGCAGCGGACCAGTAACATAGGTATGGTCATAAATATTGGTGCGGTCTGCCGGGTCAACATAAGGCCTGAAATCATCTACCGACGTACCGTCCCGCCCTGCGATGGTGGTGAGCACGCCGCCAAGCGGTGTGCCAGTATAGCGGCCATTAGGGTTTGTGGTTGACCAGCTGTTGAGCGGCTCGCGTGTCAGCTCCCGGTCTTCGGTGTAAATTTCCTGCTGGTCTGTATACATGGCTGACACGAGAACCGAGCCACGGTCAAACGTCTGGCCCCAGGTCAGGTCAAAGCTCATGCTCTCCCCATCCCCGCGAGAGGTGCTGCCGCCATAGGCGTTTACCTCAAACCCATCCATTTTTTTGGTGTGGATATTGATCACACCCGCAATTGCGTCTGCACCGTAAATTGCGGTGGCGCCGTCCTTCAGCACCTCAACCCTCCCAACGATGGACTGCGGAATGGTGTTCAAATCCACAAAGTCACGGAAACCACGTGTACCGGAACCCGCCACCCAGCGGTGCCCGTTCACAAGAACCAGCGCACGGTTTGCACCAAGGTTGCGCAGGTTAATGCTGCTGGTGCCGTGGCTAACGCCGCCAGACCCGTTCGAGTTCAGACTAAAGCCAACGCCGGGCAGCTCTTGCAGCATTTCACCCATGGACACAAGGCCCGTGGCGTTCAGGTCATCACCTGACAGTGTAAACACCGGGCTGTTTGATACCTCGTCCTGGCGCTTGATGCGTGAGCCAACGACCGAAACCTCTTCAAACACCATCGGCTCATCAGCTGACGATGCGCTTGTTTGTGCTTGCACCGATGCGGCAAAAACACTTGATCCCAAAATGGTGCCAAGCATCAACAGGCTATGGCGTGATCGTTTCATTACACAGTTCTCCATCACAATTGGTCCTCCCTAGACCGGCTTGCATTGGGTGGGCACCCATGCATGTCTCTTGATTTTGAGAAGGCTAGTGGAGGCAGTGACAGGTATTCAATATTATGAAAATATAGCGCGACCCTATTCCGAAATATCATGCCCGGAAGGAAAAAATGGCGGTTATCCGGCGCTGAAGTAGGCCTTGCAGTGGTCGAGAAAGGCAGCTGCGGCCCGCGACATGGGGATTTGGGATGATGTCACAAACGCATATTTATGATCAATCGCCGGGCGGAAAGGCACAAGGCTGACACCCAGTCCCTTATAAGCCTGACCCATAAGCTCGTTTACAAAGGCCACACCAACGCCCTTTGCCGCCAACGCGCAGGAGGCGCCGATCGCATGGGTTTCCGCCTTCACATTCATCCATACCTTGGCTTCGCGGAAGGCATCTTGAAGCTGACGCTGGAACGCCTTGCCCTTGCCAAGCAGCACCAGAGGCTCGTCCCGCAGGTCCTTGGGAGTCAGCACCTTTCGGCCCTCAAGGGAGTGGCCTTTTTTTAGCACACACACAGTACCGGCGGTGACAATATGCTCAACCGACAGATTGGGGTGCGAGACGGGCAATTTCAGAAAGCCGCAATCCACCGCGCGGCATACCGCCTGCTCAACAATGGTTTCGTGGTTTCGGGAATCAATAGTGAACTTGATATCGGGGTGTTGTTCCAGAAAGCTGGCAATGGCACCTGCAAGCACACCCTCAACAAAACTTGGCGGGCCAACAACACGCAGTTGCCCCTTCGCCAGGTTCCTAAGGTCCTCCGCCAGAAGGCCGATGCGGTCAAAGCTCGACAGCGCCAGATCAACTTCCTGACATAGCTCAACAGCTTCCGGCAGGGGCGTAAGCCGCCCTTTGTCGCGGTAAAAAAGCTCAAGCCCTAGCTGGTCCTCAAGTTGGGCCAGTTGCCTGCTCACCGCAGATTGTGTCAGGCCCAGATTATGCGCGGCATCGGTCACCGAGCCTGTGCGCATAATCTCGCGGAAGCTTTCAAGGTGCCGTGATTTGGGCCGCATGTCGGTTCCTTTGCTGGGCTTGGCGCTAGGCTTAGTATTGGGCTTGGTATTGGGCTTAAAGTCTTGTTCAGCGCCACAATAAGCCAGCCGTTCACCTCATGCAAAAGCATTCCGATTTTAGCAAAAGCCATTCCTAAACATCATAGCATCATAGCAAGCCAGAAGCAGCCGTGCCCGGGCTTTAGCCTTCACACGCGCCGCCGCCCGGCCAACCTGCCCAGCCTGCGCCCCGTAGGGCGCGCCCCGGTGTGGCGCCGGTGTGGCTGCCGCCCTCAACCACCTGCACACCGTTGATGAACACATCGCGCACGCCGGTGGCATACTGCTGAGAGTTTTCAAACGTTGCGTGGTCGGTGATTGTATCGGCGTTGAAAATAACGATGTCGCCATAATAGCCAGGCGCGAGCATACCCCGCGCCTTAAGGCCAAGGTTATTTGCCGGAAATGCTGTCATGCGGTGCACCGCACTTTCAAGCGTGGTTGCCCCCACCTCGCGCACATAGTGCCCCAGCACACGCGCGAAATTGCCGTACGCTCTCGGGTGGGTGTTTGATTTGAGGAACACCCCTTCCGCCGCCGGGGCGCCCGCGTCTGAGCCAAATGACATCCACGGCAGTGCCACCGCGCGTTCCACATTCTCTTCGCTCATCATGAAATAGGCGACAGAAACCCGTGTGCCGTCTTCCACCACAAGGTCCATGGCGGTTTCTTCCGGGCTTGTGCCGCGCTTTGCGGCAACCTCAGCCAGTGTCATGCCGGTGTATTTTTTAAGGTCAGGGTTCTTGAAGCCCATCAAGAGCGCACCTTCCGCGCCGCCTGCAGCATCATAAAGGTTCTCCCACCCCTCACCCGGCGCTTTCATCTCCGAAGCCACACGGGCCCGAATTTCCGGGTCCTGCAGGCGTTCGCGCCATTTCTCAAACCCGCCTGCCTGCACCCATGTGGGCATGGCAGCATCAAGCCCGGTGGCGCCTGCCGTATAGGTATACATGTCTGCGGTGATACGAAGGCCTTCAGCCCGCGCGGCTTCAACCCGCGCGATAGCATCATCGATTTTGTCCCAATGCGCCTGACCGGCTTGTTTGAAATGATAAATCTCTGCCGGGGCGCCGCTGTTGCGGCTGATGGTGATCAGTTCGTCTATGGCCTCCAGAAGCCCACCACCTTCAGAACGCATATGGCTGATATACATGCCGTCGCATTTCGCCGCTTCGCGCACCAATGCTGTCAGCTCCTCCGTGCTCGCGAACGTGCCGGGCGCATATATAAGGGACGAGCCAACACCAAGCGCGCCTTCTTCCATCGCTTGCCGCACGAGGCCGCGCATGGTGGCCAGCTCCGCCTCACTTGGCGCCACATCGTCTTCGCCCAGTGTGTGCACCCGCACGGTTTCCGCGCCCACAAAAGACGCAATATTGGGCGAAATGCCCTTCTGCTCCATATAGTCGAAATACTCACCCAAGCTTGTCCACTCAATGGGGAAGCGCAGGTCGCCCTGCTGGTCAATCTTGGTCTTTTTCATGGCGTCATTGAGCGGCCCCATGGAGCTGCCCTCGCCCATCACCTCAAGGGTAACACCTTGCAGCACGTCAGACATACCGCGCCCGTCCACAATAAGGGTGTGCGGCGCCCAGCTAAGCATATTGATAAAACCGGGGGAGACCACATGGCCGCTGGCGTCAATTTCCCTGGCGGCTTTCGCCGGGCTTGTGCCTTGAGTAACAGCAGTGATTTTGTCACCATCAACCACCACATCACCGATGAACCCTTCAGCGCCGCTGCCGTCCACAATCAACCCACCACGGATGATGAGGTCATGCTGCTCATCGGTTGCGGGTGTGCACCCAACTGCTAAAGCTAGCGCCACAAAGGCGATGCCTGCGATCTGTTTGATACCTGCTGCCATTTTCATCTTGGGTCCCCCATATAGCCAAACTGCGCGTGTATTTGCGTGGTTCAGCATAAGGGCATTGGGGCACAAATGTATAGGCCGTGCGTATATGACTATGAGCAGTACATCCCGTGCATGCTAGGCCTTGCATCACCCGGCCCACATCTGCCATGATCCGCCCCGAAAATGAGGGGCACCAATGAGGCCCCCGTACATGAGAGAGCATACTATCTGCCTATTCCAGCAGGTAACCGGTTCGCAGGGAAAAGGCGTAGAGACACGGCATGATACTGCAAGAAGCAAAAGAGACCATCGCGCGGGTCCTTGACCCCATCGGATACGATCAGTTTTTTGACGAGATCTTTGGCCGCAAACATCTGGCCGTGATCGGAAATGATGTTGCTGATTGCCGCATGCTTTTGGGTGATGACCCCAAAAAAACCATCCTCAGTGGTTATGAAGATCATGCCCATACGCTGACCTGCCATATCCGTAATGCGGCCACGCCGCCGCCTATACCGCGCCGTGTGCCGGACGCGCAAGCCTATGCGGATCTGATCAAGGAATATCACGAGCGGGATTATACCATCCGTGTGCCGGATGCCACGAACCTAACGCCGGAGCTTGCAGCGTTTAACCGCGCCATTGATATCGTGGTTGGCAATCCCACCGGCACCGTTATTTTCTGGAGCGAAGGTGGCGCTGAAGCCCCGGTCCATGACGATGAGGTTGATGTCATCATCATCCAGCTTCTCGGGCAGAAAAAATGGTTCATCTCAAACGACCCGCCGCGCCTGCCAAACGACTGGAAGGCCCTTGGCGCCGGTGAACCACCCATGGGGCAATACAGCACCTATGACGTAAAGCCGGGTGACCTTCTGTATCTGCCGCGTGGGACCACGCACACGGTACAGTCCACCAGCGAAAGCATCCACCTTGCCATTGGCTTCAAGCCAGTGACGGTGAGAGATGCGGTGATGTCCATGCTGGATTATTTGTCTGATCTTGATATGCCGCTTCGCACCCAGCTTGGTGCCCGCGCCGATGCGCTGGCGCACAACCAGCTCAGCCAACTCATGGTACGCCAGATTGGCGAGACGCTTCAAAAGCTGCAGCAAGGCCTGCGCTCAGAAGCTTTCATCCGGGATTCGCTCGCGCACCGGCACGCAAAAATGCTGATGGAACTGCCAACCCTGCCCAAAAACACATTGGAAAAGCCGCTCACCGCAAACAGCGTGGTGCGCCAGCATCCGCTCGCTGCCGCCCGGTTGTGCGTTACACCCAACATCCTTGATTTCCGCCAACCGGGGACCTACACGCTCGTCCACCTTGGGGTGGAAAGCTCCATGCGCTACCTGATGAATACGCCTGAGTTTCGCGTGGGTGATATCCCCGGCGACGTGGGAGACGATGTGCGTATAGCACTTGTCAAAATGTTCGTGGAAAACGGCTATCTGACAGTGGTTAAATAAGGCCTAACCGGTCTCTCAGCTCTTGAGCCCACCTATTGGGTCTTGCCCATTTGCGCCAGCGCACGACCGTAAAGGTCGGTCATATGCTCGAGGATAGTAGCAAAATCATTTGACCGGCACTTGCCGCCGGAGAGCACATCAATGCGCCCCGTTTGCGCAAGCGAAAGCGAGATTGAGCCAGACATCATATGGTAAAACCAGTAGAAATCAGCGTCGGTCAGGTCAGGCCTTACCCTGTGCATCATCTTCACAAGGCGGTGCACCACACCGTCAAACGGCGTTTCCCCAATCTCCAGATCAGGGCTTGAGACAGTGCTATTCAGCTTGGCAACCAGTGCGCCATAATTCAGGTGCCCCGGTTCCCCCCGGATCATAAATTCAAATGTGGGTTTCAGGTAGGCGCTCACCAGCCCAACAGCGGTATACTCACCACCACATTCAGCTTCATAAGCATCAAGCGACGCCATGCGGCTATTGTTCACCATGTCCGCACGGCGGTCGATCACTGCGCGGAAAAGCGCGTCCTTGGTGCCAAAATAATAGTGCAGCAGTGACGTATCTGTGCCCGACGCCTTCGCGATCTCACGCAGCGTAACACCGTGAAATCCGCGCTGGGCAAACAGCTCCTCTGCTGCATCCAATATGCTTTCGCACGATTCCTCGCGCCGATCTGATTGCTTGCGGCGGCGCTGGCGCGGTTTCTTTATGTCTTTGTTTTCCGTCACGTGACCCATTGCGTCTGGCATACGCTTCCCCACATACTGCTTGGCTGTGTACCGCTTCCCCTCGGCTCCTTTTATAAGGTGCGCAAAGCGCTGGCGGTTGGCAAGCCTTATCTACATTTATTTATTGGTCAACTAATAAATAAATTGACAACAACAGCAAACTCATTCATCTGAGAAGGTGGAAGATCACCGCCTTGGGAAGGGGAAAGTCGATGAAGGTCAACGAATTTATCAAGCGGCAGCCGCTGCTTGTCGCCGCGACATCAATGATGGCGCTTATGGGCACCGGCGCGCCCGCCTTAGCGCAGGATCTGGCACAAACCAGTGCACAGGCTGATACGGTCTCTGACATCGATACGATTGTCGTAACCGCCCGGCGGCGCGATGAAAGCCTGATGGAAGTGCCCATCGCCGTGTCCACCCAAAGTGCAGAGCAGCTTGACCTCAGGGGCGCGGCAGACATTACGGCGCTTCAGCGCACCACGCCAAACCTCACGCTGCAGGTTTCACGTGGCACCAACTCAACGCTCACCACCTTCATCCGCGGTATCGGCCAGCAAGACCCGCTGTGGGGCTTTGAACCCGGCGTTGGCCTTTATGTGGACGATGTGTATATCGCCCGCCCGCAAGGCGCGATCCTTGATATTCTGGACATTGAGCGCATTGAGGTCCTTCGTGGGCCGCAAGGCACACTTTATGGCCGCAACACTATTGGTGGCGCGGTTAAATATGTCACCGCCAAAATGAAGGGCGAGCCTACTTTCCGCGCGCGCGCCAACCTTGGCAGCTATGGCCAGCATGACTTTATTTTCGCGGGCTCCGTACCGCTCAGCGACACACTTTCAGTGGGTGGTGCATTCGGGCTTTATAACCGCAACGGGTACGGCGAAAACCTCTACACAGGCGCAGACACCAACAACAAGGACGCCTGGTCAGGCCGCCTGAGCGTTGAGTTCAGCCCCACGCCGGACCTGTTTTTCCGTGCGTCTGCTGACCGCACAGTTGACACCTCAAACGCCAACCACGGCCACCGGGAGGCGGCATTGCCAGCAGCATATGCCGCACCACCCATCACCGACCCTTTCGGCTTTGATGTGCCTGCAGGTGCCTTTCCGGTGCAGGAAGGGGTTTATGACACATGGGCCGGGCTGGGTGACTACAACAAGGTTGTGACCGAAGGCATCTCTTTCCTCGCGGAATGGACCGTGAGTGAGACGCTCACCCTCAAATCCATCAGCGCCTACCGAGACGGTGTAACCACCACAGAAGGTATCGATTTTGATGGCACACCTGCCCCCATTCTTGATATCGCCGCGCCCGACACGGTGTATGACGACAACCAGTTCTCGCAGGAATTCCAAGCGCTATTGAGCTTTGGCGGCGTCAATGGTCTTGTGGGTGCCTATTATCTCGATGCTTCCGCCAGCGGGGGCTATGACACCATCATCGGGCTTGGCGCATCTGCCATCCCCGGTGCGCCAACACCAAACCTGACGCAAGGCACAAGCGGCACGGTGGATACCAAATCCTATGCCCTGTTTGCTGACTTTGACGTGGATATCACAGACAGGTTGAGCCTTTCCGTTGGTGGCCGCTGGACAAGGGACGAGAAAACCGGCGTTGTGTTCAAGGCCAACTACCTTGGCCTCGGCAGCCCGCTTTCTGGCGGCAATGGCATCCAGATCCAACTGCTGACCGACTATACCAACTCGCTTGTATTTGAAGAGTTCACACCACGCGCCAGCCTTTCATATGCGCTGACGGATGAGATGAATGTTTACGCTGCCTACAGCCGTGGCTTCAAATCTGGCGGGTTTGACATGCGCGGGGACGCCGTGGCCACACCAGACACGGTGAACGGCTATGAGCCTGAAACGGTAGACTCGTATGAACTGGGCCTCAAAGGCGCATTTTTTGAAAACCGCCTCACGCTCGCAAGCGCTGTGTTCTACGCGTCCTATAACGGGCAGCAGGTGACAAGCCAGCAGGTGAACGCAACCGGTTCTGGCGTTGTAAGTTTCATCGACAATGTGGGCAGCTCCACCATCAAGGGCCTTGAGGTTGAAGGCACCGCGCGCTTCACCGATGCCCTGAGCGCTGACTTTGGCCTTGGGTATATTGATGCCCAGTTTGATGAATATCTGGCCTATGCGCCAAACCCTTCCGCGCCACCCGCTTATGTCATCACCGATGTGGCAGACAGCCGCCAGTTCCAGAACACACCAAAGTGGAACGGTAATTTTGCGCTGAACTACCGCTATGACCTAGGTGATAACGGCAGCATCAACCTGCGCGGTGGCATGTCCTTCCGCAGCTTGTCATCCATGTTTGAAACACCCGCGCCTGAGATCGATCAGGAAGCTTATCAGCTTTATGATGTGAGTGTTGTGTGGACATCGGCTGACGACAGCTGGCGCCTTGGCGTGCATGGCCGCAACCTGGGCAACGAGAAATACCGCACCGGCGGGTATTATTTCCCCGGCCTTGCGTTTGGCGATTCGATCATCGGCTTTTACGGCCCGCCGCGCACCATCACCGCCTCTCTTGAATATCGCTTCTAAAAACAAGGGCGCCTGAAATTCATCGGGCACCCTGTAACTCTGGACGTTATATGAGCACTCAAGCTGATTTCACTGCCCTTCGCTGGCAATCCCATGACGGGCTGACGCTTGAAGCGCGGGACTATGCACCAGCCACACCAAGCGCTGAGGCCCCTATTATGTGCATTCCCGGCCTCACCCGCTCCGCGCGGGATTTTGACGAGGTGGCACCCTGGCTCGCAAAAAACGGGCGACGGGTGATTGTGGTAAACCTCAGGGGGCGCGGGCCATCGGCCTATGACCCCACCGGCCGCAGCTACAAACCCGCCACTTATGTGCGCGACATGCAGGCGCTTCTGGCCGACCAAAAGCTTGAAGCTGTGCACATCATTGGCACTTCCCTTGGCGGCCTTGTGGCCATGGGCATGGCTGCATCGAACATTCGGCAAGTGGCAAGCGTCGTGCTTAATGATATCGGGCCTGCGGTAGACCCGGCGGGGCTAAAGCGCATCGCGTCATATGCCGGTAAAACACCGCCTGTTGCCACATGGGCCGACGCAGTGGCCTACGCCAAATTTACCGGCGAAGCAGCCTTCCCTGATTTCTCGGACAAAGACTGGAAGAGGCTCGCTAAACGCACCTTCAGGGTGGGTGATGACGGCGCACCGGCTTTTGACTATGACCCAAAGATATTCAAACCAGCCCCCGCCTTTGCCATCAAGCTGGCCTCATTCCTATTGTGGCGCAGGTTCAAGCATATGGCCCGTAAACGCCCCACCCTTGTGCTCCGGGGCGCGATCTCGGATGTGTTATCCAATGAGACGGTCCAGCAGATGCATAAAGCGGCGCCAAGACTGGCCTCCAAGGAGATCCCCCATGTCGGCCACGCGCCAACGCTGGATGAAGCTGAAAGCCGGAAAATCCTTTCCGCCTTTTTCTCTCTCACTCCCTAGGGCTGGTCTATTGGCTACTCTTTAAAGCTTGATTTGCCAGAATGGCCGCGCCGCGGCTGCCGCTTGCGTCGCCAAATTTCGCACGGCGGATGATGGGTGACTTTGCATTATTGAAAAGATGTTCCTCTATCGCGCCTGACAGGCGTTCGGGTATGCCGTCAATCAGCGACACACCGCCGCCAAGCACAATGATATCCGGGTCGTGCAAAAGCACGAGGGTCGCAAAGGTTGAGCCCAGAATGTCGAGATAAACATCAAAGGTTTTCTCAGCCACTCCGTCACCTGCGCGCCACGCGCTCGCGAGCGTTGGCGCATCCGCAAAACTACCGCCAAAATACTGCTGCAGGAACATAAGGCCGGGGCCTGAGATATACCCCTCAACACAGCTTGGCAGCCCGCACCCGCACTGCCTGAGCGGCAGGTCGTACCGCTGCTGCATCAGGGCAGGCAGTGGAATATGGCCATATTCACCCGCGATGCCTTGCCGCCCCGCCTCCAAAACACCATCAACCACAAAGCCGCCTGCGGCCCCGGTGCCAAGCACAGCACCATAAACATTGCGAAAGCCTTCGCCTGCACCGCCTGTGGCCTCAGAAAGTGCAAAACAGCGACAGTCGTTCCCGATAGTGACCTTGCGGCCAATGCGGGCGCTGAGGTCGCGCCGTACGTTGCGGCCATTGGCAGCGGGGATATTTGAGCTAAGTGAGCGGCCCTCCGCGTCAATAAGACCAGGGATACCGAGGCCCACTGTGCCCTCAACCCCGAACTTGGCGTCAGCTTCACCTATAAGGTTCGCCAGTGTTTCAATGAAGGCATCATAGCTTTCCGTTGGTGTTGCTGTGCGCCACCGGTCCACAGCATTGAGATCATCTGCGTAAACCGCGATCTCAATTTTTGTGCCCCCAACATCAATGCCGTAGATCATGCCCTATCCTTCAAAGTCGTATATTGCCACACCCTGCACCACCCGGTTTACCTCACCGCTTGGGCAGGGGTTATCTGGTGTCACACCATGCGCGAGCGCGGTGTAAAATGCCAGCAATTGACAGAAAACGATATAAGGCAGCCCGAGCCAGATATCTTCAAGCCCGGTTTGCTGCACGGCGGGCAGCTCGGACAGGTCCCTCAGCGCCTTGAACTGGTTATCGCGCCTGAGCTCATCGATCAGATCATTATCATATTTGCGGGTATAAGCGTGGCTGCTCGGCAGTACCACCACGGCAGTGGTATCGTCCACCATCGACTTGGGGCCATGCCTGAAACCAAGCGGGCTTTCCGCATAGCAGTCAACACCGCCAGCGCTCAGCTCAAGCATCTTGAGCGCCGCTTCTGTTGCCACACCCATGAGGCAACCACTGCCAAGGTAAGCAATGCGCTTGAAGCCCGAGCCCGCAAGCGCACGGATATCATCCAGCTCGTGCAGGAGCAAAGCTTCGGTCACGTTTGAGGCGCTTTCAAGCTGAGTGCCACAGCCGGTAAATACACACAGCGTTGCCACAAGCATGGAGGTGTAGCTGCTGGTCATGGCGAAGCTTTGGTCCAGCGTGGCCTCAGGCATCAACAGGCAATAGCTGTTCTTGGCTTGCTCAGCCGCTTTCGCAAGCTCACCGTCCTTGTTGCACACGATCACAAGGTGGAAGCAGTTTTCAACAATCTGGTCAGCCAGTTGATACGCGCCCACACTTTCCGGGCTGTTGCCTGAGCGCGCATAAGAGATGAGAAGCGTGGGTTTATCCCGCAGCAACCATCCGTCCGGGTTCGCGACAATATCGGTGGTGCTGATATCCTCTACCCGGCGCGAGAGTGTTTTGCTGAGGTGCGGCGCAAGTGCTTTGCCCACATAAGCCGACGTGCCTGCGCCGGTGAGGATGATGCGCAAGCCTTCATGCGCCAGCACACCATCAAGCCAGGCGTCAAGCGCGGTACGGTTGGCCGCGATATCCTTGCACACCTGCTGCCAGGCGTCTGGTTGCTGGGCAATCTCACGCGCGGTCCAATATGCGCCGTTCGCACGCAATGTCTCTTCAGTGATGTTTAGAAATTCAGTCATAAACGGGTGTTTTTCTTTCTGGCCAGGCGTGCTCAAGGCCGCACGCTTCGGCATATGTTGCTGTCACCTGCCTGATTTTGGCTTTCACCAATTCCTTTGCCTTCAGCTCCAGCCGCCCGGCTCTCACCTCCCCATACTCAAGGGGCATAAACTGGCTGATGAGCGGCAGCGGAATGGTGGTGGCATCCAAATTGGTAAACAGCTTTTCCACCGCCTCAGCCACATCACTTTGCGGCCAATAGTAGCGGATACGGTCGCTATAGCTATAGCGGCGATAAAGCGCCTGCCGCTCCGGTGTGCCTTCATAAAAGCGCTGCCAGTTCTTCGGCTCGCGCAGCATGGCCGCCTCGCACACGTCACGCAGGTTTGAGCGAGTGCCCGCGGGGATGATGGCGTCCTCAATATAGCTCAAGGCAAACAAGGCTTCCCTCAGCGCAAAGGTAAGCTGTGGCCCCACCTTCAAAATCGCAAAATGATCGCGCACCAGCGCCTTATAACTCTCCGGCGCCTGATAATCGGTGGAATGCGCTTCAAACACCACATTGTCCACCGTATCAATCAGGCCCTTGAGGGCGGTCGCCGCCTCCGGCACATAATCAATGACGGCAGTGTGATCAAATTCAACACCCGGCTGGACGACAAGCCCGACCACACGGGTCCAGACCGATGGGAGGCCCGCCGCCTCAAACGCCTTCTTATGGGCTTCAAGCGTGAGACGTGCGCGGTCTGGGGGGGTGACCTCGATGGTTGTGATCTCCTCATCCGCCCCGCCGGGTGGCGGCACTTCCGTGCCAATAATGTAGACGATATCGCTATCGCCAAACTTTGATTTTGCGGTGCTCTCCGCCACAGCGCACAGCCGTGCGGCCCGGTTCGCGATCACGGCATCCGAAAGCGGAACCTCATCACCCGCGCAGGGCATGGAGCAGTCCAGATGGATCTTCTTGAACCCCGCTGCCACATAGGCTGCGATCAGCGCTTCTGACTTTGCCATGGCCGCATCCGCGCCCTCAGCCTGCCAGCACACCGGGCCAAGATGGTCCCCGCCCAGCATCACGCGGTTCATGGGGAAGTTTTTTGACGCTGCGATGCGCGCAACAAAGGCAACAAAATCGGCCGGTTTCATGCCGGTATAACCGCCAAACTGGTTTACCTGATTGGCCGTGGCTTCAATCAACACGGGCGTGCCATCAGCCATCGCCTGCTCGATCGCGGCTTCAATCACCAGCGGATGCGCGGAGCAAATGGAATAGATGCCCTTAGGCTCCCCCCGCCTGTTCGCCGCAACGATGTCTCTTATTGCCTGCATGTCGTAATCCTTGAATTTATGGTGCGGCTGGTGGCTTCTCGCTGCGCGGTTAATCTGCCGCGATGATGATGCGTACACCTGCTTTCTCTAGCGACTGGGCGAACGCATCCGGTATGCCTGTGTCGGTGATCAGTATGTTGATATCGGGAAAGCTGCGGATTTTGTGTACGCCCGAGCAATTGAACTTGGACGAATCGGTCACCACGATGATCTCTTTGGAGACCTCGCACATCAGCCGGTTCAAAATCGCCTCCGGCTCAAAATGCGTGGTCAGCCCGGCCTGGAAATCAAACCCGTCAACACCCAGAAATACCTTATCGAAGTGATAGCGCAGCAAGCTTTCTTCCGCCTGCCGCCCGTAAAATGACTGTGACTTTTTACGGAGCGTGCCGCCGGTCATCAGCACTTCAACGCCCGCATGGTTCATCAGGTTTTGCGCCACGTTGAGGCCGTTGGTCATGACCACCAGACGCTTGAAAGCCTGAAGCGAGTTTGCGATCTCTGCTGTGGTGGTACCCGAATCCAGAAGGATAGCCTCACCCTCTTTGATCAGCTCACACGCCTTGCGGGCAAGGCCGCGCTTGGCATTCAGATGCTTTGAGTGTTTCTCATCGATCGACAGTTCCTGCGTGAGGCGGTTGCTGGCCACAGCGCCGCCACGGGCACGCACCAGAAGGCCCTTCTCATCCAGAATGTTGAGGTCAGCCCGGATCGTAACGTCAGAAACTCCATATTTGCGGGCAAGATCAGGCACCTGCACTTTGCCTTTCTTGAGGGCCACCTGCACAATGTCGTGCCGTCTTTCGATCGTATTCATGCTTTCGATTCCCAACCAATGTCTTTCGCATTTTTGTATGAGGTAATTTTCGAAAGCTTTCAATCCAAAAAAAATTTACACCACCTTTCAAAACTTCAACATTATGAATTTAAATATTTTTTTGTGCGTATTTTTTTGACAATCCCGATTTTCGCCGTTTTATTCGAAAGCTTTCGAAAGTTTTTTTGCTTGTTTTTAGGATTTCATTGGCCTTTTCTTTATCGAAATTAAACAGTTTCGAAATCACACGAAACATTTGAGATAAGGGTGAGGGAATGGATCGTTTGAACCGCCGCAAGTTTTTGCAAACAGCGTCAGCGCTTGCCGCTACCGGCATGGTGGCCGCATGCGCGTCGGGTAATACGCCTACAGCGACGGCGCGCGCACCGAAGGGGCAGCAAAGCGTGATGGGCCTTGTTGTGCCCAACATGACCACCGTGCGGGTCGGCTTTATTGGTGTGGGTCAGCGCGGCAGCGGGCACGTACGCCACTTTTGCCATCTGGACGGCGTTGAGATCAAAGCCGTCTGTGACACACATCAAGCCGCTGTTGACCGGTCATTAAAAACAGTGGCGGACGCTGGCCTCACTACCCCCACAGCCTATAGCGCGCACGAATACGCGTACCGCGACATGCTCTCGCGTGATGATATCGACCTTGTGATCATCTCCACCCCGTGGCGCTGGCATACCCCCATGGCGGTAGATGCCATGAACAGTGGCAAACATGTGTTTGTTGAGGTTCCCGCCGCCACCACGGTTGAGGAAGCATGGCAGCTGGTTGATACGGCCGAGCGCACACAGAAAAACTGCATGATGGGCGAGAACGTCTGTTACGGGCGGGATGAACTGATGGCGCTAAACATGGTGCGTCAGGGCCTGTTTGGCGACCTGTTGCACGGCGAAGCAGCCTATATTCATGAACTGCGCTGGCAGATGAAAGAGGTTGAACACAGCACGGGCTCATGGCGCACGGGCTGGCACGCAAAGCGGAACGCCAATCTTTACCCAACCCACGGCCTTGGCCCCATCGCGCAATATATGAATATCAACCGAGGTGACCGGTTCGATTACATGAATTCCATGAGCAGCCCGGCGCTTGGCCGCGCAGCCTATGCGGAACGCGAATTCCCTGCAGGCCACGAGCGTAACCAGCTCAAGTATATCGCGGGTGATATCAACACCAGCATCATCAAAACCAAACTTGGCCGCACCATCATGGTGCAGCACGATACCACCACCCCGCGCCCCTACACGCGCCATAACCTCATTCAGGGCACCAACGGTGTGTTCGCAGGTTTCCCCAACCGCATCGCCCTTGAGAATGGCGGCATGATGGACCCTGAGACAGGCAAACCAAAAAGCTACCACTCATGGGACCATGACATGGAGCCCTGGTACAAAAAGTTCGAGCACCCCTTGTGGGCACGTATGGGAGCGGAGGCCGAGAAAAACGGCGGCCACGGCGGCATGGACTTCCTGATGTTCTGGCGCCTCGTTTATTGCCTCAGAAACGGCGAACCACTTGACCAGGACGTTTATGACGCCGCCGCATGGTCTGTGGTGACCCCACTGTCGGAACAGTCGGTCAACGACAGAGGAAACAGCAAAGATTTTCCTGACTTCACTCGCGGCATTTGGAAGACCGCCAAACCGCTAGGAATTGTCAGCTAAAGAGCAACCACCCGTGGTCGAGTTGGAGACGACGGACGGGTGAAGTGCGCCCAAAATCCACCAAAATAGCCAAAAATAGGGAGAGGAATGACATGAAACGCAACCTGAAAGGGTCTTTTACGGACCGAATTTTAACGGGCGGCCTTGCCAGCACCTCAGCCATCGCGCTGATGGTAAGCGCAAGCACCGCCGCTTACGCCCAAGACACAGATAGCCCGAACACAGATAGCCAAGCCGCAAACAGTGTGGCATTTGAAGAAATTGTCGTCACCGGCGTTCGTGCAAGTATCATCTCGGCACGAAACCTGAAGCGCGACGCCGTTGGCGTAAGCGACGCCATCTCCGCAGAGGATCTGGGCAAGTTCCCTGATCTTAACTTGTCGGAAACGCTGCAACGCATCCCTGGCGTCACCCTCAACCGCTCAGACACCGGCCAGGGCTCTACCATCAACCTGCGCGGCCTTGGTGCCAACTTCACCCGGGTTCAGATCAACGGCATGACAGCACCAAGTACCAACGCTGCTGGTGGTCGCGGTTTCGATTTTGAAATTCTGCCTTCCGAGCTGTTCACCACCGTTGTTGTCAACAAGTCTGTCTCTGCCCGCCATGCAGAAGGTGGCCTTGCCGGGCTTGTGGAAATGAGCACACCGCAACCTTTCAGCTACCCCGGTTTCAAGCTGGCGGCATCAGCGCAGGGCAACCTCAGCAAAACAGCCGACAACCTGGGCGGGCGAGGGTCACTTCTTGTCAGCAATAATTTCAATGACGAATTTGGTATTGCCGCAGCGGTGGTTTATGCGCGCGGCAAATCTCAATCCAACCGCTCAGGTGGCTTTAACGTTCGCCCCTTTGGCCTCACAGCCATCAAAGACGATGACGGCAACCCCGCCATCGGCACCGCTGAAGAACAAGCGGCTTATGTGAACAATATCCCGCACTATATCTGGAACATCTCGGACACGGAAAGCGTGAGCGGCAATCTGGCTGTGCAGTGGCGCCCGTCTGATGACATTGAGGTCAGCCTGAACGGCCTCTATTCCACGCTTGATGCCACGCGTTTCACCACGCGTTTTGATGCGCCAAACGAAAGCAACGTAACGTCCATTGAAAATGCTGTGGTTGAAAACGGCGTTATCACCTCCGGCACCTTTGGGGGCGTGCAGCAGCGGGTTGGCGCCAACAATCTTTCGCGGGATGATGAGCTTTATCAGGTGATCGGCTCCGTGAAATGGACACCTACGGACGATTGGACCATCACGCCATATATGGGCTACACCAAACGCTCAAGCGACGGCCTTGGCGCGCTATTATCCTATCGCCGCGCCGACCTTGATACCGGTGAGTTTGTTCTGGGTGACGTAAGCTACACGCACCAGGGCAAGCATGTTGACTGGTCTACATCAGGCACGGATTTCTCCGCCAACCCGGAAGAGTTTTTGATCAACGTCTTTTACCTGACACCAACAGAAAGCCGCGACAGCGACTTCACCACCAAGCTGGATTTTGAGCACACCTTCCATGACAGCCCACTGAAGGCCATTGATTTTGGTGCTCGTTACTCGGTCCGTAAAATGGTCAATGTCAACCACGGCGGTGTGATCGTGCGTGCGGATACCGGCGTAGACCGCCGCACACTGCCCAGCCTTGCAGACAATGTCTACCTGATTGAAAACTTCAATATATCAGGCGCCCCGGCAGGCATCCCGGAAACGCTGAACACGGCAGACATCGACAAGGCCATCGCACTTTGGCTGCCTAACGGCCTCGACGGTGCAGCAATCGACGGCGTGGCAGTGACAGACCGCGCCCTCAACGGTCGCCAGAACAGTTATGACCTGCGCGAGGCCACCTTCAACGCGTATGCGGAAACAACGTTCGAGGTAGACAGGCTGCTCTTCAACGCGGGCCTTCGTTTCCTGCGCACTGAGCAAACCACCAATGGTACCTCTGTCACCAATGGTGTGCCCTCCGCCGTTAACAACGTGCGCACCTATCACGACTTCCTGCCAAGCGCGAGCTTGCGCTATGAGGTGCAGGATGACCTCTATATCCGCGCGGCATATTCCCGCAGCTACACGCGCCCAACGCTGAGCGATCTGGCACCAACGGAAAATATCAGCGGTGTGGACGAAGGCGGGGGCTTTGGCAGCCAAGGCAACCCGGGGCTTCAACCTTTCACTGCAAACAATATCGACCTTGGCTTGGAATGGTACTTCGGTGATGAAGGCCTGTTGTCGGCGACGCTTTTCTATAAAAGCCTCGACGGTATTATTGACACTGAAACCTTCACCGAAGACCGCACCTTCCCACGTCAGCGCGACGGCGTACTTGTTACCGCACCTGTGGTGATCACCCGCCCCGCCAACGGTGCTTCGGCGGAGATCAAGGGCCTTGAAGTTGCAGGCCAGATGCGCCTGACATTCCTGCCAGAAGGCTGGATGCAGAACTTTGGCGTGCAGGCGAACTATACGTTTGCGGACAGCTCGGCTGACTTTAATGCTGAAGATGATGTGCGCAGCACCGGCCTGCCGGGACTTTCCCGCCACAGCGCCAACGCATCGCTCTATTACGATGACCAGCGCTTCAGCGCCCGTCTCGCCTATGCGTGGCGGTCTGAGTATCTGCATGCCTTTGCTGGCGCATGGGGCATCCCCCGGTTCCAGAACGCATTTGGACAGCTCGACTTTTCAGCCAACTATGAGGTGATCAGCAACGTACACCTGCAACTGCAAGTGCTCAACGTTACCAATAATGTTGTGTCTTTCACTTCAGACGCCGTGAAAGCTCCCAACAATGTCACGCAGCTTGATCGCCGCATCCTGTTTGGGGCCCGTGTCAGCTTCTAGGTGCGCAACGCCTGAGAATACGACACGAGCGATCAACTATAGCCGGGCTTTTGCCCGGCTATTTTTCCGCTTTATCACGTTCGGTTAATAGTAGAAAAAATACACTCTTTGATATATATTGGGAGACCTGCATGAACTCTGGCAGGCAGCACGGCAATATATGTTCAAACACTGGGCTAAACATATCACCCTCGGTATTGCAGCAGCGCTTGCTGCTTTTGCGCCCGTCTATCCCGCGTATGCCTCGCAAGAAGAATCTCCCTCTTCCCAATGCCCTGAAATCATCGCCACCGGCCATCCAGATTATGTGCCGATCTCCTGGCAAAAGGGAGACTTGCTTGTGGGGGCCGCGCCCGACCTTCTAGCCCTGATATCAAGCGAGATTGGCGTACCCATCCGCACGGTACATAGCGGCGGCTGGAAGCGCGCGCAGTCACAGGTGTTTGCCGGCGAGATCGATATGATCGCAAGCCTCTACCGCACAGCGGAGCGGGAAACCCTGCTTGAATATACCAGCGCCTTTTCAAACGAGCCCGTTGTTGTCATCACGCTGGTAGACACGGACCTGCATTTTCGTGACCGCAACGACCTTTCGCCCTATCAGGGTGGTATGGTGATCGGCGACTCTCTCGGGCAGGAGCTGGACGACTTCAGCGCAACATCATTAAAACTGCATACTGTGCCGTCGGTTGAACATCTCCTGAACCTTCTGGACCATAAGCGCATTCAATATGCCATTCATGGCCTTTACCCGGTGATGGTAACTGCCCATAAACTTGGCATCGCGCCACGTATCCGCACCCACGTGCCGCCCTTAAGCCAAGAGAGCATGCATCTGGCGATCTCGAAAAAATCATCCTGCCTGCACCTGCTACCAAAGATATCAGCGGCGATTGAGAGCTTGCGCGCCACAGGCCATGTGGACAATTTGCTGAAAGAAAACTGGGCCAAGTGGGCAAAAACGGAAAATGTTGGCATGGCGCCCCCTGAAATATCGCAGGACAGGTAGCGCCACACAGTTCTCATCACTCGCTAGAAGGAGAACGACGCCTCAAGTCCATAACTTCGCGGCTGAAGGCGAGCCTCAGTGATCGTGCCGAAAAAATCACGGATGCTGGATGTCACTGCATCATCCTTCAGGATGTTTTCTGCATAAATTGCCAGCCGCCAGACGCCATCGTCGCTGCCCACGCCAAGTTTCATATCAAGAAGATCACGCGCGTCCAGCCGCCCGTAAGGCACGCTGGCCCCACCCAGAAGCGGTTGGCTGGTGATATTGTCGGGCGTGACGTACGACCCGCCTGCGTGGGTAAAGCTCGCATGCACAAACCCGAGCAAGCTGGCATTTAAGCTACGCTCATAATCCACCACAACACCTGCTTCAAAGTCTGGCGCATCAAGCTTATTGCCGGAAACATCCGTGCCGCCAACACCACCTTCCGCAAATTCGCTATAGGTCGCATCCAGCACCGATGTCCATGCCCGCACGCTTAGGCCTTCCGCGAGTTCAGCTTGCACCTCAAGCTCAACGCCCTTGGTGCGTACTTTGGCAGCGTTTGAAATCACAATCGCCGTACGCCCACCCCCAAGGTCACGGAACTGGTTGACCTGAAAGTCGTCATAGTCCACCCAGAAGGCCGTGGCCGAGAACCAAAGCGTGCCATCTGCCACGCTGCCCTTAAGCCCTGCCTCATAGCTGCGTGCGCTTTCTTTCTCGAACGCCACGTCGCCGGGAAAGATGCCTGCGCTCACGTAATCGAGGTTGAACCCACCACTTTTATAACCTTCCGCATAACGCACAAAAGCCGTGATATCGTCTGAGGCCTGATAGCTCACACTGAAGGTGGGGGAGATATCGTCATCTGTGCGCTCTGCATTCAAAGTGCCAGTTGCAAGGCCAAACACCGGGCCTTCCAATGTGTTGATCGTCCAGTCCGCGACCTTCTTGTCGTGCGAGTAGCGCAGCCCCGCGCGCAGGCTCAGCCGCTCTGTCACCGCATAATCTGCGTTTGCGAAAACGCCCCAGGCCGTGGTGTCTACCTGGCCAATGTTTGAAAGGTCCGCGCCCGGTAGCATACCAAGCATGAGGCCGTCCGCGCCCGCAACCGCATGCCGGTCTGTTTTCGCGCGTTGGTCGAGGTAGGTAACACCCACCATATAGCTGATGGCCGCGTTCTGGTTTGAAGCATACCGCACTTCCTGACTGAAGTGGTTATAGGCCTCGTCATAGTCGATATGCAATAGGTCGGCGGGTGTATAGTCGGTGTCGTTTACCATCGCCACGTCTGTTGAGCGAAGGCCGGAAAGTGTCTGTATGGTGCCGCCGCCCGTCAGCTCATAACTGAGCGTCAGCCCCGCGCCTTTCGCCACAAGGCTTTGCCTCGGCGTGGTATTGAACGCCACCTCAAAGTCATTTGGTGCGAAGCCCTCCGGCGCAATGCCCAGAGTTTCAGAAAGCGGGTCCCCGATCAATGCACGCTCATCAAGCGAGGTACGGTCAAGGCTCAGGCGCACCTCAAAACTGCCACGGCTATAGACTGCTTGTGCACGCATGCTGTCCCGGTTGCGATTGTCAATTTCGTCACCCGTTACTAGGTTATCGGTCAAGCCGTCCCGGTTGTTCAGCCCCGCGGATAAGCTGATGGCCAGCTCATCGCTCACAGGCGTGGAAACCAGCCCTTGCAGCACACGTTCACCCACACCGCCGTAGCGCGCACGGCCCATGACCCGAAGCTCGTCGCCCGGCTTCTGACTTTTGAGGTTGATAGCACCCGCGATAGCGTTACGGCCAAAAAAAGTGCCCTGCGGCCCCCGCAACACTTCAACCTGCGCAAGGTCCAGCAGGTTCTGGTTCAGGCCGTATGATGGGCCGAGGTAGATGCCGTCCAGATACAGACCAACACGTTCGTCAAAGCCCACGTTGCGGCTAAAGGTGCCCACACCGCGCAGCGTGACCGTGTTGTTGTAAACAAACTGGGAGAAGAAACTGAGCCCCGGCACAACAGCGCCTAAATCCTCAAGCGAGGTGAGGTTGCTGTTTGCCACCCATTCGCTGCCCACCACGCTGACTGATACGGGCGTATCGGTCAGGCTTTCGTCCCGCTTTTGAGCGCTGACGACTATTTCTTCTACGGTGCCTTCGGCATAGGCCGCAGGCACAGCCAGCATAAGGCAAACAGTGCCCAATAACTGCGTTTTCCGTCGGTGGTGAACCCGGCTTTCTCTGGTGATATTCATGATGCCCCAATCGTGTCGAGTTGGTGAAAACTCTTTACGGTTACTCAAAAAATGGTCGAGGCATCAGGTTGCCCCGACCCGTGTCAGACTGCTGTTATTTATATTTATCAAACCATGCGAGGATGTTTTCCACCTTCGCAACAAGGCGTGATGGCCGCCCCGCGATCCCGTGCGGGCTTTCCGGCACGCGTACCATCAACGTATCCACTTTACGAAGCTTGAGCGCCTGGTAGAACTGCTCGGTTTCCGAGATCGGCGTGCGGCGGTCTGCCTCCCCGGTGATCAGAAGTGTTGGTGTGGTCACATTGCCCACAAGGGAAAGCGGTGAGCGTTTCCAGTAATGCTCAACATTGTCCCACGGCATGCCGGGGAACTGGAACGGGATCTGGCCGAGATAACTATCGGCGGTCAGCACCTTGGATATCCAGTTGATCACAGGTTTCGCAACCGCTGCCGCGCGGAAACGGTCCGTGAGGCCAATGGCATAAGCGCTTGCGATACCACCCGCAGAACCACCGGTGATGTAAAGCTGGTCAGCGTCCGCGATGCCTTTCTCGATCAAGGCATCAAGGCCAGACATATGGTCAGCAAAGTCATATTCGCTGGAATATTTGTTCTGCAAGAGAAGCGCAAAACGTTCGCCATATGATGTGCTGCCCCGGTGGTTATCATAAAACACCACATAACCCTCAGCGGCAAAACGCTGCATCTCAGCCGAGAAATGCGGGCCATAACTCAGGTGTGGGCCACCGTGAATTTCAAGAATGGTGGGATATGCTTTTGATGGGTCATAGTCAGGCGGCGTCATATACCAGCCCTGAATTTCTTCCCCATCGATGGAGGAGTTATAAATAATCTCCTGCACCTCACCGAGGGTTTTATGCCCCAGCGCATCCTCATTCAACGCGGTCAATTGGCGTGGCATGGCCTTGCCGCCACGGGCGACATAAAGGTCTGCCGGGCGCTGTGGTGTACCCTTGGTGAAAGCAACAGTGCCGCCAGCCGCCGAGTAGCTACCGCTTTCATAGGGCCGACCAAGCGTGGTGCCACCAAGCCCATATGCCACGGGGCGATGTTTGCCTGCGAGGTCAGCATAGCCCACCTGCGCCACACCACGTACCGTCATCTGGTAATAAAGACCCTTGCTCTTTTCATCCCAGGTGAGAGATTCGAGCGAATTATCAATGTCTGCGGAAAGGTTGCGGTCGTCCGTGCCGTCCACCTTCATCACATGCAAAAATTTGTTCCGGTAGGCGAGCTTCTCGTCATCCATCTTGAGATAGGCGATATATTTGCCATCTGGTGAAACGGTGGCGCCATATTCAGCGCCCGGCGCGCTCGTTATCTCGCGCACGCTGCCGTCCATTTTAAAAGCATAGAGGTTGCTTTCACGCGCCTCATATTCCCAGTTATCGCTGCGGTTGGCAGAGACGACAACTTCCGCACCGTCCGCTGTAAAACTGATGGGGCCACGGTGGTTATAGTTGCCGTCCGTAAGCTGGCGGGCTGTGCCGCCATCTGCCGGCACAATAAATACATGGGTGTATGCGGGCTCTAGAATACCGCGGCCGTCAGCCTGATACCGCGCTTTGGAAACATAAGTCACGGCAGGCGACCAGTCCGCGCCCTTCGGCTTCGCAGGCATTTTCACTTTCAGCGGTTTGCCCTTTTCCTTCACGCTCATGGTGAAGGCGATCTGGCTACCGTCAGGCGACCATGTGATGGCCGACGGGCTTGATTGCAGGTTGGTCACCAGCGCCGTTTGGCCCGTATCCATCCAGCGTACATAAAGCTGGGTTTTACCGTGTTCGTTCGAGAGGTACGCAATTCGTTTGCCGTTCGGCGACCACACAGGCGACCGGTAGCTTTTGGTGCCAGAAAGCAGCGGCCTATGGTCGCTGCCGTCCGCCGCCGCTATCCAGATATTGGAGCGGGTGCCATCTGTCATGATGTCGTTTGAGCGCCGCACATAAAGCACAGACTTACCGTCCGGCGAGACAGCAGGGTTATCCGCATACTCAAGCTCGAACACATCTACGCTTTCAAATTTTGCTGTAGCTGCCGGAGCCATGTCCTCAGCATCATCCTGCGCCCACACAGGAGCCTGAAGCGACACTGCCGCCAACAAACCAAGCGCAAAGGGCTTTTTGAGAATATTCATGATTGACCTCCCAATCGTTATTGTTTTTCTGGGCTGGGTGAAACAGCCCGATCCACCCACAACTACCCCGTTATCGCGCGACACTCTGAAGTGAAAAACAGGGGCTGCCAAGGTCAAAAACGGATTTGTGACTACGCTTCAACCATTCCGGGTATAGCACACTGCAAGCAGGTTGGCCTGAGCGCCACAAAAGGTTATGATGCCGCCCCATAAGACGGAGAATTCCCCATATGACGTTCAAAGATCATTTCTCGCACGACAGCAGTGCCTACAAAACTCATCGGCCACAATATGAGGTTAGCCTGGTGGACCATCTGGCCGCAGGCCTTGATGTGCGCAAACTGGCCGTTGATGTAGGTTGTGGCAGCGGGCAATTTACCCACGTGCTGGCCGAGCGGTTTGACCATGTTATCGGCTATGATGGCAGCGCCTCCCAGATCGAGAATGCGGAGCCAAACGACCGCATCGACTACCGCGTTGGCAAAGCGGAAGACCTCAAGCTGGAGCCCCTAAGCGTAGATATGATCACCGTTTTGCAGGCCGCGCACTGGTTTGACCTGCCTGCCTTTTATGCCCGCGCAGACAGGGCCCTGAAACCCGGTGGGGTGCTGGCACTGGTGGCTTATGGCCTCGCGCGGATCACGCCTGACATTGATGCGGCGGTTGACGATTTCTACACCCGCGGCATCGGCGCTTACTGGCCGCCAGAACGCGCGCATTTTGATGATGAATATGCGAGCCTGCCCTTCCCGTATGACGAACCGCCCATGCCGCGTTATGAAATGAAGGTGGAATGGACGTTTGACCAGCTAAAGGGCTATCTGGGCACTTGGTCAGCAGTGGGTGAAGCCAAAAAAGTACTGGGCTTCAACCCGCTTGATGCTTTTACCGCCAAGCTGCGGGAGGTGTGGGGCGACGCGGAAACCCACACCGTGTGCTGGCCGCTTTTCATGCGTTACGGGCGTAAGCCGCTGGTATAATTACCAGCCGCCACCGCCACCGCCACCGCCGCCACCACCGGAGAAACCGCCACCACCCGAAAAGCCGGATGACCCGCTTGAGGACGGTGGTGTACTGGCCGCCGCAATGGAGCTTGTAACCGTGCTGGCGATAACACCGCCAAGCGTACCGGCCATAAATCGCCGGGCACCATAGCTGCGGCCATAACCTCTGTGGCTATGGTACCAAACCGGGTGATATTCACTTTCACCCCGCGCTTCAGCGGCCCGCCTCAACACGTCATCAAACTGGTCGCCCCATTTGTTTTCAACATCAAGTGCAATGGCGTAGGGCAGCAGCGCCTCATAATGCTCGGGCGTGCGCTCTGGCGGGTTATGGAAATTGAGCCGGTCTTTTTCCGCCACGCTCATATAAAGCTTCAACCCCTCAATCTCATCCAGCATCTGGCGGCCAAATTTAGTGCGCGCAGGCATGAGCACAGAAAAGATGATGGTGGGCGCGAGCGTGAGCACCAAAAACACCAGCATGAATGGCGCAAGCCGCGCCTCACCCCCACCCAACACGGCCGGGAAAAGCATCAGGATCACCAGAAGCGCACCCACCGAGTTTACAAGCGCATTGCTTTCATGCCGTTCCCGCACCAGCAGGCTTTTCACGCCCCAGAAAGCGAAAGCCGCGATGAGGCCAATAGCCACCAACGCCCAAGGAAGCTGGTAAGATGCCGTCACCATAGCCAACAAGCCCGAAACCGCTACCGAGATTGTGGTCATCACCACACCCCGATTGCGGGTAAAATATTTGGCTTCCCCGCGCTCAACTGCGGCATAAAATCGCTTGAGCCCCAGTGCGAAGGTTTTGTCAAACTCACCACCAATTTTGAAGTATGGCGCACCGTGCAGAAACTCCCGCGCAATAACCGCTTCGCCCGGTGCGAGCTTGGCGTTATCAATCTTTTCGCCCACCCGCTTGAGCGTGATGACCTTGTCATGCTCTTCAATCGTAATTAGCCCTTTGGCTGCCATGGAAACCACGGCGGCGGTGAACACTGTCGCGTCTGACCCCATGTGGTTTACAAACCGGCACAAGGCGGGCGACATGGGTTTGCCGTCACCGCCAATGGGCGCGCTATATTGCGCAATAACGGCACCGCCTTTTGGGTCTTTGCCCACGGCGCGCCACGCGTTAAGGCCATAGAGGAAGGTGATAAGCGCCGCAAGCGCGCCCACCAGCATCCAGCCATTGGCCTGCACCAACCGGGCGGCTTTATCGGCTGCGCTTGGGCGGGTAACAATACCAGCCTGCCATTCCAGAAGCACCGTGAGCCCGGCCCGTGAACTCAGCCGCCTGTCAGTGCGCACCTCAAGTTTATTGTTCGAGAGTTGGCGCAATGTTGCGTCACTTGCATTTGAGCCAAAGCGCCCGGTATAGGCGGCTGTGCGCTCCAGCATCGCCCCCTCAGGCAGGGTGATCATCGCGCTCGCGCTATCGATCACAAAGTCCCAGCCGTTGCCGGTAATGTTGAAATATAGCTCATCGGTTTCCGGCAAGTGGGTGAGCTGGTGTGTGGTCTCATAGGTGATTGTATAGGTATGCTCACCGCGCCTGACCATGGTGTCCGGGTCGCCAATGCGCACGCGCCAGCCGTTATTAAGCCACTCCATATTGTAGGGCACATTCCCACCGTCCAGCTGCACGTCTTTGACATCAAAGCTGAAGTTGACCGTGTTGCTGTTCCGGTCCTTATAGCGGGTGGGGAAATCACGAAAGATGCCACGCCGGATGCGGTCATGCTCCACATTCACCGTGATGCTTTCCGTTACCTCAAGCACACCGTCTGTACGCACGGTAATGTCACTGTGAAACTGGCGGATCGTCTCTGCCGCCGTTGCATGTTGAGTGACAGCCAACATACACACCAAAAACAACGCAACTTGCGCAAGAAAACCCCACGGGGGGTTCGATAATTCCAAGTAAGTTTTCATCGTTGACGCTTTCCTTTGGTCCGTTTTCGAGCATGATCAAAAAGGTGAATAATCTCGTGTCCTGCAGAGCAATTCCCGTCACAGCGACCACACGAAGAGCCGAGCACTATTCGCCTTTACCTCGCTTTTTGGCGAGTTGCCCAAGCACATCATCAAACTTGTCGCTCCACTCGGCCTCAACATCAAGCGCAACGGCATAAGGCAGCAGAGCCTCATAATGCTCTGGCGTACGCTCTGGTGGATTATGGAAATTGAGCCGCTCTTTCCCCGCCACGCTCATATAAAGCTTCAGCCCCTCAATCTCATCCAGCATCTGACGGCCAAATTTTGTGCGTGCGGGTATGAGCACAGCAAAGATGATGGTGAGCAGAAGCTCGAGCACACAGAATACCAGCATATAGGGCAGGAACCTTATTTCATGCTCCGCCAATACCATCGATGTAAGCATCATAAGTGTGCTTGAAAACCCGGCGTTTGCCTCACGGATGGGCACTTTCAGGTGTTTCTCTCCAAAAAAACAATAAACGGCAACCAGACAAATGGTCACCAGTGCCCAAGTAAGCCAGTAAGATGCCGCCGCCATAGACCACAGACTGAAAAGTGCCACAAGCGCGATGGTTATTTGCACATCGTAGTTGTGGAGGAAATATTTGTTCCCCCTGCGCCGAACAACGGCAAAAAACCTATTTAGCTTTGGTATGAACGTCCTGTCATACTCACCACCAATTTTTGTAGAATCATCGACCTCAAAAAATTCCCGCGCGATAATAGCTTCATCCGACGTAAGCTTGACGGTATCAACTCTCTCGCCCACGCGCTTGAGCGCAATGATATCGTCAGTTTCCTCAATAGTGATCAGCCCTTTGGCAACCATCGAGATGACCGCCGCGGTGAACACGGTCGCGTCCGCGCTCATGCGGCTCACGAACCGGCACACGGCGGGCGACAGAGGGGTGCCATCATCAGCAATCGGCGCGCTATACCGCGCAATAACGACACCGGCTTTTGGGCCTCTGCCCACAGCGCGCCAAACTTTGACGCCATAGAGGAAGGTTATAAGCACCCCAAGCGCACCGACCAGCATCCAACCATTATCACTAATGACCTGCACGGCTTTATCTTCTGTAGTCGGTCGTGTAACAACACCGGCTTGCCACTCTAGTAGCACCGTAAGATCAGCCCCCGGACCAAGTCGACCGTCAGTATGCACCTGAAGTTGGTGAGGTGCTAATGAGCGTAGCGTTGCATCGCTTGCTCTTGAACCGTTACGTCCTGTGTACGCCGCCGTGCGCGTCATCTTTGCGCCTTCCGGTAGTGTAATTATCGCGCTTGCGCTATCGATCGCAACGTCCCAACCATTGCCAGTAATGTTGAAGTATAGCTCATCGGTTTTCGGCAGATGAGTAAGCTGACGTGTGATCTCATATGTGATTTTATATGTGTACTCACCGCGCCTAACCATACTGTATGGGTAGCTAATGTGCAGACGCCAGCCGTTTGTTTGTCGCTCCATGGTGTAGGGTGTATGATTGCCATCAAGCCTGACATTTTTCACCTTAAAATTGAAATCGACTTTGTTACCAACCCAGTCTTCATAGCGGGTGGTGAAATCCCGAAAAAAGCTATGCCTACTAGTGCGGTCGTGTGCCACATTCACCGTAATACGCTCAATAACCTCAAGCGCGCCGTCTGTTCGCACGGTAATATCGCTACGAAACCGACTGACAGTTTCGGCAGCTACAGTCGGCGCGGTGCTTGCAAACGTAGCAAGCCCCATGAGTACAGCAATCAGCGCTCGAGCGTGCAGCTTGCCGATCTGTCTCATAAGTTTCCCCTCAATTGCGAATTTGCCAAAACTCGCATCCGCATACTGAGGCAGCTAGAACTCAACCTTGGGGGCTTGTTGCACGGCGATGTGCTCATTCTCTTCCAGCTCAAAAAACTCTGATAGGGTAAAGCCAAACATGCCTGCGATAATGTTGGAAGGGAACTCCTGCACCGCTGTGTTCAGCTCACGCACGTTGCCGTTATAAAAACGCCGAGCCTTCTGGATATGGTCTTCAAGGGCGGCAAGCTCTGCGGACAGATTGTTGAAATTGGTGTTGGCTTTCAGGTCCGGGTAGGCTTCGGAAAGCGCGATCAACTTGCCAAGCGCCTGGCTGAAGATATTCTCATTCGCGGCCTGCTCGTCCGGGCTGCCATTGCTCGCAACCGCTGCGTTGCGGGCATTGATCACGCCGGTGAGGGTTTCTTTCTCATGCGCGGCGTAACCTTTCACGGTTTCAACCAGATTGGGCACAAGGTCGTACCGGCGTTTCATTTGCACGGTGATGTCGGACCAGGCTTCGTTCTTGCGCACACGAAGGCCCACAAGCTTGTTGTAGATCGCAATACTGTAAATAAGCACAAGGGCGACAAGGCCCAGAATGATGTAAATCGCTGTCATAATATCCCCCATCTATTGGCCGCTGGCGCGGCAGTGTGGCCTACCGCTCAGATAACGCGAGCTTGAGGGCCAACCCTAAAAATATGGTGCCTGCAACGCGGTTCATCAAGACCTGCGCCTTTGGTGAGTTCGACAGCCGCGCCCCAATTTGCCCCGCCATAAGCGCGATGGACGAGAACACAATAATCGTAACAACAAAGAAAAGCGTGGCCAGCGCAAGCATTTGCGCCGCCGTATTTCCAGCGCCCGCATCAACAAATTGCGGCAGAAAAGCGAGGAAAAATATGGACACTTTCGGGTTCGTAACGTTCATGATAATACCGCGCCGATAATATTGGCCGAGACTTGTGGCTTTACTCTCTGTCGCCTCGATCGCTTCCGGTTTTGCGCGGAATGCCCCGATAGCGAGATACACAAGGTAAGCCGCGCCAACAATCTTGAGCGCCGTGAACGCAAGCTCGGATACAGCAATGAGTGCGGCAAGGCCCAGCACAACAGCGGCTGTGTGCACAACAAGCCCGGTGGCCAAGCCAAAGGTGACAGCAATCCCCGCCTTGGGGCCTTTAAGCGCGCTTTGCGTGAGCACAAAAATATTATCCGGCCCAGGCGCAAAAGCCAGCACCACAGACGCCAGTGTAAACGCCACCACCGTATCAACTGAAAGCATAAAATCCCCCGCACTGCATCACCATATGACGCCAGAATACAGCGCGGGAAGCAGCCGTCCATATATTATGAGAATTCCGGTAAGCTTGACGGGGATGCCAAAATCACGCAGCACCACAAAGCGGCAGAATAGCCGCTGAATTAATACCGCCAATATGCCTGGTCTCAGTGACCTGAAAGATAGAAAGCCACGGAAAACAACAGGCTGACCGCAAGCGCCCACAAAACAGTGGGATACCGCAGCTTCAGATCATGAGATCTTGTCTGTTCAGTCATATACTCGCCCCCAAAGCGTGTAATGGAACACAATATTTACACCAATTAAGTGTAGTATACAAGAAATGGTGTTTTACCTTGCTTCGCGGAGCGAAAGGAAAGCGGAAGCCGGGCGCAAATAGAGATGCAGACCAGCGGCATAAATCGGCCAGTTTCACTTTATAAAAGAGGGAAAGGTGGGAAAGCTTGGCAGCCGCTCAGGCTTCTTCTTCGTCCAGTGTGTCTATGGGGCGCGAATCGGTCATCGCCCACTTCAGGAAGCTTCCGATAATGAGGAAAAGGCACACACCAAACATACCACCAGCCACGGCCAGAAACACACCACAGCCAATAAACAGCAGTGCCACCATGACTTTGAGAAAAGCGTCACAGCTCCAGTCGAGCCAATTAAACAGGCGGTTGATCATCCCCATATCCTCCGGTCGGGGATCATACCGATATTGACGCAAAAAAAAAGCCCCACGGTTGTCCGTGGGGCTGAGGGGCGCACCGCGTAAGGGGAGATGCGGTGCTTAGGGTAAGGAACAAGGTGAGATTCCTTTGGCAAAACTATTTGTGTTCAGGCCGTCTATGTTCAGGCCAGAGGGACGATGTCAGCTCCCCCCCCAAAGCCCGAACGGGAGCTGTTACACGCGGGCAAGTGCGCCTTGCGCCTGGCGCCAGCCAGCGACAATCACCGTGTCACCCGTGTGGTCGAAAATATCCGCGTCAAGATCAAGAAGCGTGGATGCACCTGTGCTCGCATGCGGGAACTCAACGGTGTAAACCCGTTTGCGTAGCTTGTTGATGCCAATGATCGCACCGGTCGCGCCTTTTTTAAGGCCGAACTGGCTTTCATCTCGCGGCAACATCACATCATGAAACTTATGCATCTCTGGTCTCCTCAAGCGTATTATTTGTTGTTTGTGTCAGGTCATGAAAATCAACGTCCAGCGTAATCCCAAGCGCCGCCATGCGTTTCATCTGCTTTGGCGTTAGCGTGAGCGCGGGCACTGCTTTGTGCGCATAGGCCTCAACAGTGACCCAGGCGTTTTTCGCCCATTTGCGCACTGGCTCTTCGCGGCCTTCAAGCTGGCCAAGAAGCGCATCAATCTGCGCAGATAGCGGTGTGTTTTCTGCCGCCAGGCCCGAATGCAGAACCCACAGGTTCTTGGTGGAAAGCGGGCCGAAATCTTCCGCGAAGCTTTCCACGCCCGAGGCGCATTCCTGCTCGCCCTTGCGGCTCACCCGGCTGGGGAAAAGACCAAGCGACTTGGTCACCGCGTCAGGGGAGCTTTCAAGGCTGTTAATGCGCAGGCTTGTATAAATCTCAAAATCTGGTGCTGGATGATTCATGATCCTGTCTCCTTCATCTGCCCTAAGCGGCTTTATAAAAACGTCGTTTGGGGGAGTAGGAGAGCACGTCCCGCTCACCATGCTTGAAAAGCATGAAGAGGTCTGCGTCCGCATCAAACCCATAGAAATCAGGGTCGATGTTGAGCGTGAACCCGCCAGTGAAGGTCAGCTCGAAACAGTCATCCGTTTCATCGTAGGCGATGCTTGTGAGTGTTTCGCCTTCAAGCTTGTTGAGGATATGATTGGCGCGGGCATTGTCGCTCTCGCGGCGCCACAAAAGCCGCGACTGATCGAGGTAAAGATCCCAATCGCAACTATAAACCCACAAGTGCCATTCCCATTGCGGTTCACCGGTCACCGCATCATCCGCGCGGGGTTGCCCGAGGTCGAGCGTAATAAAGCCGCCAAAGCCCCGCCGCGCGCGGGCCACCTTCAGCGGCAGGCTCTCTCGGAAGCTGTTGTACCTTTCTTCGCCGGTCTCACCCGGCCTTAATGTGTATATGGCTGACATCGTTTTATCCTTTAGCCCTAGGGTCTCATTTTAGTTCGGCAGTATTTCAAAGCTCTTTCACTGCCGGTTCTCTCTCAGTTTTCTCACGTGAAGCGGCTTTCCGCCTCCTCTACCCCGTTCCTGTTCCCCCGCGCCTTCGGGCTTTTGCCTTCAACTTGACCCGGGGGAACCATACCAGGGGGTTATTTCGTCCTCGCTTTTCTTCTCACTCAAAACTTGCCGTACTCGGGTTGGTGTCTCATCGTTTTTCGGTACTGCGTTTGGCCATGAAAAAACCCCTCCGGGGCGCTGCTCCGGAGGGGTTTTTTGAACCTTCGATCTCTTTTTGGCGTTTCGCCTTAGAGTATCTCCCCCTCTGGAACAGCAAGCATCTGACGGACGCAAATAAATTTCGCGCCTTTCACGGATGCTGCGGTTGTTAGGTTCCAAAGGGTATACATCGGTCTCAAATCCTAAGTCGGCCCACCTCGGGCCTGTTATGATCAGAGAATTACGGAAGGCACACGCAACTGTCAACAAGAATTATGCGCCTTTATATAATTTTATTTCAAGCATCGGACACAAAAGGAAAAATCACGCTACCAAAAGGTCAGGATTGCCTAAAAAATGTGAATTCTCCTTCTCGACTCTTGATGCGCAGCTGCTCATGCAGGTGTATACTGTACGCTCAGATTCACAACCGTTTGGATCAGCATGCGCACATGGACGCTTTCGCTCGCACTCTCTCTGCTTCTGCTTTCCGCAGCGCCGCAAGCCTGTGCCGATAGTGCCAAAACCGACCGCCACCATATCTTCGCGACAGATTGGGGTCTCACGCTGAAATCTGACGGCACTGGTTTCTATAACGACCTCGCGCAGTTGCTGTTCACCACCGACATGGGTGCGATTGATTATGAAATCCTGCCCTACAGGCGGGCAAAGCGGCATTTCTTTGAGGAGTTTGGCTCCTGCCTTTACCCCAGCTCCACCGAGTATCTGACCGCAACGGGAGACATTCAGGCAGCGGATAGCTTTATTGGAAGCCGCAGCGTTCTCAGCAACAAGATCCACATTTTCAGCAGGCATGGCACAATGCCCCCCGCGAACTATAGCCTGCTGAAGGACAAACGCATTGCCTATGCCATGGGGTCGCGCATCCCCTTTGCGCTTGAAGGCACCAACGCCTTTTTCATTGCGGTCGCGGATGAGGTAGACAAAGCAGAGATGCTGCTTTCCGGCCGGGTCGATATGATCTCTGCTGCCATGCCTGATGTGAAATTCGTGTTCGACAGCCTGGGCGTACCGCTCGCCCCCTATGATGAAACGCTGGTGGTTGCTGGTTCCGGCATCGGTCTTGTGTGCCATAACTCTCGGGAGAATGTGCTGTTTCTCACGTCCTTCGAGGCCCGGCTTGAGAAACTTCTCAAATCGGGGGAGTTGCAAGCTTTTCTCAGAAGTCAGGGGCTTAACCCCAGTGACTATCTGAAAAAGCCATAACCCTACCCCGCACATCCTAACCAAATTTTAAGCTCAGGTGCCTACCGTGTGCCCATGGGCGAGGCAAAACCGCCCGCACGACCTTTGGGGGTCTGGCTTATTTTTCGCTCAAACAGCAGCCGAGCGCATGGAGAAGTTGATGCTGAGGCATTTCCTCGCAACCCTTATGGTCAGCCTTGTACCCGTGATACCGACTGGTTCAGCCCGCGCGCATGACGACGCGCTGACCCCGCATATCTATGCCACCAGTTGGGGCCTTACTTTGAGCGCGGATGGCAGCGGCTTTTATAACGACTTCGCCCGTTTCACCCTCGGGCCCGAGGAAACTCTCGACCACTATTACGCCTACCCCTACAAACGCGCCATGCGGCACTTTGAGGAAGAGAATAACGCCTGCATCTACCCCAAAAGTATAACTGCACTTCAGCGCACCAGCGCGGTGCCCAAAAACGCGAAGCTTATTGAGAGCGAAGCCATGATGCGTTCGCCCCTACGGGTCTTCACGCCACCTGGCACCAACCCTGTACGCAACGAATATGACCTCCACGGCATGAGCATCGCGTACGCGCTGGGGTCAAACCTTTCCAAAACCATCAAGGCATATGGCAGCCGGTTTGCTGCCATCGCTGATGAAACCGACAAAGCCAAAATGCTTTTGGGTGGCAATGTCGACGCCATGCTCGCAAACATGCCGGACGCATATTTTGTCTTCCAGCAGCTAGAGGTTCCCTTACCGCCAAATGACCCGGCATACATCCCTGTGCCTGCCGCTCATGCGCGCATCGTTTGTCATGACACCGAGGAAAACCGTGCGTTTATCACCCGGCTAAACCAGCGCATAGAAATGCTTGTGAAAGACGGCGAGATGGCTGCCTTTCTGAAGGCTCAGGGCTTGAACGCGGAAGAATACTTGCCACCTATGGAGCGCTAGACCACGCCTGTGGCACGGCGCCTGAACATCCGGCCATTGATGATAAGAAGCCCGAGGCCAATACACACAAGCCCAAGCCCATGTGTGGGCTCCAACACCTCGCCCAGAAACCCGATACCCAGCGCAGACGCCGTCACGGGGATGGTAAGTGTCACCAGGGAAGCGTTGGTGGCGCCCGCGTTTGCGATAAGCCGGAAATACAAGAGATAGGCAAAAGCCGTTGAAATGGTCGCGAGTGAAATGAGCGCCAGAATCACGCCGGTTGACGGCATCGCCAGCGCATATGATTTCTCATACAGCACAGCAAACGGGGTGAACATGACCGCCGCCGCCAGTACCTGCCCAAAGGCGATCTGCATGGGCTTGAGGCCTAGGCGCACAAAGCGCCGGCCGATCACCGCGGCAACAGCGTAAGACGCCGCGCCACCAAGAACCGCCGTTTGCCCAAGAAGGCCCGATGTCAGCCCCTTCAATGCGGCAGGCCCCACAATTAGCACAACACCACCAAAACCGACCAGCACACCAATCAGGCGGTTAGCTGTCAGCTTCTCATCGCTGGTGAAAAAATGCGCGATAAACACTGTAAAAATGGGCATGGTGGCGTTAAGGATTGATGCCAAGCTTGAGGTAATGTGGGTTTGGCCCCATACGATCAGGCTTTGCGGCACGATGTTGTTGAAAAAGCCCATGAGCGCCATGGCAAAGATCACCTGCCCCTTGTAGCTACGCCCTTCAAACGGCAGCGGAATACCTTTCGCCCGCATATAGAAAAACAGCGCGATAGCGGCTAACCCAACCCTGATTGAGACAATGGTGAAGGGAGGTAGCTCGGTCACGGCAATCTCGATCGAGAAGAAAGACGCGCCCCACACGACGGAAAGTAGCGCCATTGTCAGCCAGTCTTTCACTGTCATCTGAATGCCCGCAGGACCACCGCTCGCCATATGATTTCCTTATCCTCGCCCGTGACCCGGCGCTTTTGATTGGCCTTTTGATTGATCGGGAGCTTAGCCAAAGGGCGAGTTCGGTGCATCCCGTTTCTTGCTGCCCGAATTCACTTCTTCGGCATTGGAAGCTGGCTTGGCAGGCGCTGGTTCTGCCCTCTATTCCAGCGGGTCCAGAGCTTTGGCAATGTTGATAATCTGCTCGTCGCTCAGGTGGTCAAGTTGCACCAGTGTGGGCCGCGTCCGGTCAAAAGCGATAACTTCGGCCGGGTGTTTCTCCATCCACTCAACAAAACCTTCGAGCACTCTGGCGTTCGCTTGCCCTTCGGGCGTATCACCGCCAATACCGGGCAGGAGGATAGCCCCCGCAAGCGCGAAACGTGGCCGGGGGCTTTTAACAATCATGGCAAGCCGGGCGTGGTACTCAAGGGTGGCAGCGGGTGTGTTTGCAAACTCGTCCCCAAGCCGCGCACGCTCAATGGCAAACCGCGCCTGATACCCGTTCACCTGTCCCTCCGTGATTGCAAAATCAGCTTCAGCGGTGAAAGCGCCTTCAATACGCTCTTTTTCAAGCCCGGAACGCTTGAGCATATGCATCAGCCCGTGGCAGGCCTGCCATTCAAGCCGGGTTTTAAGCCCCGGCAAATAGGCGACTGTTTTATTACCCATCAATGCGGCATCGCCGAGGGACATATCCCTGATTTCATAAGCCCGCTTAACAGGGTCGACGCCCGCGCCACACCGCTGCCACAGTGCCGCCCCGGTTTGAACGCCACCCGCCTCAGCCGCCTCACTGCCCGCAAGTTGCACAGTGCCTTCCTCGCTGTTCCAGCCGCGACCGGATGCGTTATCCCCCAGCACAAAAAACTCTAAACCCCGCGCGGCCATAAAGCCCACGCTCAGCGCTGTCACATCAGCCTGCACACCATGTTGGCTAACGGTGGTTGTCTCGGTTGCCAACTGGTGGCCAAGTTTCAGCTCGGTGCCGTTTTCGTCCCAGTTCAACAAAGCCCCAAACCGGTTGCGGATATAGCTGGTAAAGCTTTCCCGGTCATACGCCTCACCGCCGAGTGCATTCGGTATTTTCGCTGCAAATGCCTTGGCCGCTGCATCGAAGGCTGTGAAGGCCCGACCTGAGGTATCTCCGCCCGCAACCCGCGCACGGTATATCTCCTCAAGCGAGGCGTTGAGCGTATCAAGGAATGAGGCATAAGCGACAATCTCGGCGATGCCGTCTTCCGCCAGAAAATCTTTCTTCCCTCGGCTCGGGTGTTTTTCCGCAATCAAGGCCGCCGCCTGTGCGAGGCGTAGCTCCGCCAGCGCAAACACTATTTTGCGCCGCCGCTCGGGTACAAGCGTTGAGCCTAGCCAACCGGAAAGCTCTTCCTTGAGTGTATTGAAGGGCGCTGCAAATTGCCCGCCAGAGACACGTTCTGTTGCCGGGATCAGAGCCGTGAGCGCCTGCAGCATGGTATCCCCGTCCCCTAACCGTACGGAGAAATCAAACAGCATTTTGGCCGCAGCCTGTGAGCTTGGGTTATCTTCAAGCGCCATGCGCAGCGTTTGTGCATTGATCGCCAGCGCCCGACGCGCAAGCGACGCCGTGGGGCTGTCATAAGCTGCCATCAGGCTTTCAGCGTACAGAAGCGTCCGGGCTTCCGCGCGCTCAGTTGCTTCGGCCAGCTCATTGGCTTTAAGGGCAAAGGTGATGGCTTTCCTCGGCTCACCCCCCTCAATCAAGGCGCGGGCTTTGGCGGCGGCCACGCCTTCCGCCTGGGCGCCGTAACGCTCAGCAATGCTGACCCAGTTCATGGCGGCAGCCATGTCCTTGTCCATCCGCGCGCTCATGTCCGCAAGGAAAAGTGCCGCTTTGGCCCTATCGTCAAATGGCGCGCGTTCGTTCCCCGCAAGGGCCACCATGGCGCGGCGCCCTTCAACTACATGCAGCGCAAAAAGCTCAGCCTGTGCTTTATCAAATTCCGGCCCCGCATGAACGGGAGCGCTGAACGAGATAACCGCAATGGTAAACGCGGCGGCGCAGCGGCGCAAAGAGTATGAAGTCGACATAAGGCTCCCAGGCATGATTGCGGTCGAGGCATGAACCTATCACCATTTGGTTTTACCAAACAGCGGCCCCAACTCAAACCCTGAGTTGTCACTGGCTATTGGGATTCAATTCACCGCACAAACAGAACGACTGGTCGCAAAAAGCGGGTTGCGCAAATCGTTTACCCATACTACACATGTAGTACTAAGCGCCCAGACAATTGGAATATTTTCACACTCAGACGAAAGAGAGCGGGAAGGCTTTCTCTTTGGCCACGGTGAAGGCTAACCCAAAGTCAAAAAACACAAAACACTATAACGTTAAAGAACTGTGCTCACACACAGGCGAATATGAGGGAACGAGTATATGAGGGGGAGGCTTACGAGCCCGGCACTAAGCCCGGTGCTGGCGCTGTTTTCGCTGGCGCTAATCACACCAGAAGTTTTTGGGCAAACAGCGACAGAGGCAGCAACCGCGAGCTCAAGCGCCGCAGAAGCGGGATCAGAAAACTATACTGCCAGCTTCTTCGCGCAATATACCCCCCAAAACGCCTATGACATGGTCCAGCGCCTGCCCGGCTTCATGTTTGATGAAGGCGAAAGCGCGCGGGGCTTTGGCGGCACAGCCGGTAACGTGCTGATCGACGGCGCGCGCCCCACCTCAAAATCAGGTGGCCTTGTGGAAGCGCTGCGACGTATCCCGGCAGCCCAGGTTGACCGTATTGAGCTGCAGCGCGGCGCGTTCGCGGCGGGCGAGGCCGCAGGCCAAAGTGTGGTGGCCAATGTGATCCGCTTCAAGGACAAAAGCTCAGGCACCTGGGCGCTTGAAATGCGCCGGGTCGGCAACAATAAAATCCTGCCAATGGTGGACGCTACGTTCACCACCAATATTGGCGGATGGGATACTTCCTTCCAGCTTGATACGTTCCTGCTGTCCACCAACCGTGATGCCGTAATCAGCAAACGAGAAACAAACGGCACGCTCACCAGCCGTACAACCGAAGACCGGCAGGAGGAAGAACGTTTTGGCGCGCTTTCATTCGACGCAGGGCGAAACGCGTTTGGCGGCAGGTTGCAGCTTAACGGCAGGTTGAAATTTTTCCGCTGGGCGGGGGATACGAAGCGCCGCAACCGTGGCCTTGGTGCGCTTGATGGCCCGGTCATTGACCGGTTCGACAACCGCCATGTGGAAGAGGAATACGGTGGCGAGCTGGGTGCAGATTGGTCTCGCACCTATGCCTCAGGCTGGAAATGGCGCCTGATCGGACTTGGCACATATGAACAGGAAACCAACACGGATAACTTCAACTTCAATATGCCCGCTAGAACACTGCTTGAGCTCGGCAATATCCGTGAAGTTGAAAAAGAGACCGAGACCATCCTGCGCACAACCTTTGGCCAAACCACAGGAAGCCTGAAGCCGGAATTTGGAGTTGAAGGTGCTTTCAACCGGCTTGATACGTCTATCGAGATAGCGATCGAAGACGGCGCAGGCACACCAACCGAGGTGCTACCAGAAGACACCGTGCGCGTGCAGGAAGTGCGGGCCGAAGCTTTTGGCAACCTTGTATGGCAAGCCAGCAGCAAACTGACAGCAGACGCAGGCATCAAGGCCGAGGTTTCCCGCATCGCAACCCGTGGCGGCAATGCGCAGACCTTCAAGTTCCTGAAGCCGTCTGCCGGGCTTACCTATACGGTATCAGATCAACTGCGACTGGGCCTCAAGGCAGAACGCAGCGTTGGCCAGCTTGATTTCTCTGACTTCGCAGCGTCGGCTGATGCAATTGATGACCGTGTGTTCGCGGGCAACCCAGACCTGCGCCCCGACCGAACAGACAGACTTGAAGCCAAAATCGACTATACCTTCGGGGAACGCGGTGCGATCTCCACCACACTCTTTTACGAGTGGAAGGACGATGTGCTTGAGCGCACGATTTTGGAATCCGGCGGCGAAGCGCTTGCCAACATCGGTAGCGCCAAGCGCTGGGGCTTGAATGCAAACGCAAACCTGCCGCTTGATTTCATCCTCAAAGGCGGCCTTCTCGAGGTAGACGTATATCTGAAGGAAAGCGATTTCCTTGACCCCATCAGCAACAAAAGCCGCCGCGTGCATGACTTCGTGCCAAGCGAATTTTATATCGATTTCCGGCACGATATCCCAAACAGCAACTGGGCATGGGGGCTGGAGTATAATTCAACCCATAATTGGCACGGCTATTTCATTGATGAATTTGAGGAATTTAGCCCCAAGGCCAACTATAATGCGTTCGTGGAAACCACCCAGTTCTTCGGTGTAAAAACAACGCTGCTGTTCTATGACATCACCGGCGGTGAATATAACCGCATGCGCCACTTCTACGGCCCCAACCGGGGCGGCGATAAAGTTGGCACAGCACTGTCTGAGCGTCGGCGCGACATGGGCATCAAATTTGTGATCAGCGGGCAGTTTTAAGCCCTTCCCCCAAAAGAAGAACCCGTGCGCTGATGGGGGGGAGCGCACGGGTTAAAGCCGGGGTAATAAGGGGGAGGAGTGGGCCCCCGGCAAGACTACAGATAAGGTGCCTTGAAGCTGCTTTTAAGGGGGTGCGTCAAAACTTCACACTCTGTTGATCGGTGACCGTATTTTCCGTGATCGGGCGCGAGCCGCCATAGGCTGAAAGCACCGCCGCCATAAGGATCAAAAAGCCGCCACCCCACACCATGATATCCGGCATTTCACCAAACAGAACGACCCCCGCAACTGCCGCCACCAGCAGGCGCAAAAAGTCTACCGGCAACACAACGGTGGCGTCGGCCGCCGCGAAGGCGCGAGCCATTGCGCTTTGCGCCACAGTAAAACCAAGCCCCATCAGCGCCATCAGGCAGAAGTCTGCGAACGATGGCCAAACCCAGTGATTGAGCGCAATGATAAAACTGACCGGCAACAGAAGCACAAATTGGGATACCACCATGGTGCCCATATCTTCGGTGCGGGAAAGCATCTTCACGCTAACGAACGCGCCTGCTGTCATCACAGCACCCACAAGGGCCGCAGCGACGCCAAAGGTTGCCCCCGAGGCATGAGACGGCTGTACCACTATCAGCATGCCAATAAAGCCAAGCACCAACGCGATATAGCGTGCGGGCCCTGCCCGTTCCCCCATAAACAACACAGCAGTGATGCCAGAGAATATGGGGGCCAGGTAGGTGATGGCCACAACAGTGGCAAGTGGTGCGGTGCTGAGCGCATAAAACAGGCTATAGACCCCCACACAAGCCACCAACCCCCGCACACCATGCATAAGCGGGCGTGAGGTTTTCAAAATGCCCGGCCCACGGCTGATGATCAGCGGCATCATGGCGATCAAGCCAAAGAAGTTGCGATAAAACACCAACAACTCAGGTGAGTAACGCTCGGCCAACAACCGGACAGCCACCCAGATAAGTGATTGGCAAATAGCGTAGGTGGCCATGAAGGCCACCCCGCGTAAATTGTTATTCCCCCCCGCCGTCAGGCTGGATGTGGTCATGAACTATCACTCCACAGTGGGGTTCAAAGCTGTTACCCGCCAGTTGAAGATATCGCTCACCAGCACACCGCCACCGGGTCTGAGCGCCAGACCATGCAGCGAGCTATATTGCCCAACTTCCTTGCCTGCTTCACCCGTGCGGCTCAGCACTTTGCCGTCGTCACTCAGCGTTACAAGGTTCTCGTTGCGGGCGTCGGTCATCAGGAAACCACCGCCCGGCAACAGGACAAGACCGTAAGGGTAACCAATGCCTGTCCATTCCTTCTTGAAATTGCCTTCAAGATCGAAAAGCTGAATGCGCTGGTTTTCACGGTCTGCGACATAGAGAGTATCGCCCTTCACCACCACAGAGTGCGGGAAGTTGAACTGGCCTTCGCCCTCACCCTTTTCGCCAAACATCTTGATCATGTTGCCGTCGGGGCCGAATTTCACGACACGGAAGTTGCCCCCATCCGCCACATAGAGGTTGCCGTCCGCATCGAACGCTACGTCGTTTGGTTTATCAAAAAAGGTGAAATTATAGTCGCGGTCAAACCAACCTGGGCTCGCCGTGTTTTTCTTGCCGTACACCCGCAGAACTTTGCCTTCGGGCGAGAAGCTCAGCACAAGATGGTTGCCCACGTCTGTTGTCCAGATATTGCCGTCCGCGTCAAAGCGCATGCCGTGGGGGCTGGAGAACAGGCCCGCGCCAATCTCGCGCTCAAACTTGCCATTGGCCTTGAACTTGAGAAGTGCATGCTCGCTGCGGTTAAAAACATAAATCGGGCCAGGCTTGCCGCTATTTGTTTCCGCCTGCAGCACCGCAGGCACTTCCACAAGATGCCAGCCGTCAGGCATTTCAAGGTTGGGAATGGTCGCCTGCCAATGTGTATCGTCTGCTACCACCGAAGTGGACGTGACCGCCGCCGTACCAAGAAGGGTGAAAAGCCCCGCTATGCCGATCAGGTGTTTAACTTTCATCTCGCTTATCCTTTTATCGCATCAGGTTGTTGATGTTGCCCGCAAGATCAGCGTTTCACACTGATTATTCAAATATTTAGTTTTTATAGTTTTGATAGATTTTAATTATCAATTAACTTGAAGCCATGGACCTGAAACAACTTCGATATTTTGCGGCCGTGCTGGATGAAGGCGGCATGCGCAAAGCGGCAACCGCACTGCACGTAAGCCAGCCTGCCCTTACGGTGGCAGTACAAAACCTTGAGGAAAGCCTTGGGGTGAAACTGTTTGTACGCACCGGTCGCACCATTGAACCCAGCCGGGAGGGATACCAGTTTTACCAGCATGCCCGCGCCATCCTCGCACAAGCCGAGAAGGCGAAAAGCGAGATGCGCGCGCTTGGGCTTTTGGAGCAAGCCAGTCTGCCCATCGCCGCCACCGGCTTGATCGCCAACCATGTGCTCGCCGCACCGCTAAGTGACTTTCTGGCCACCAACCCAGGCGTCAAGCTTTCCCTCAGGCAGCTCGCTGGCCAGTCGGTGGAAAGCGCGCTTAAGGTGGGGGAGATTGAAGTCGGTTTCACCACGCACCGGCTGGATGAAACCTTTGAGCAGATACCGCTTTTTACCCAGCAGGCGGTTGCATGCCTGCTAGCAGATCACCCGGCGGCAAACGCGGCGTCTATCAGTTGGAAAACCCTGCTCGATATGCCCCTGGCCACGCTGCCCAAAAGTTACCTGATCCACGAGAAGCTGATCCGTGAGGCGGCACGGCACAGAAAGTCTGTCAATGTGGTGCTGGAGACAGACGTGATGTCCCTTCTGGCCTCGGCCATTGAAGCGGGCACAGCCACGGGTTTGCTGATTGAGGCCGCGAAACCGAAATCAAACCGGGTTATGGCCCTGCCGATCGCAGAGAACAAGGGATATCATTTCACGGTAAGTGCATGCTGGCGGCGCGACATGCCGCTATCCGTTGCGGGGCGCGCGCTGATAGATTTCCTCAAACGCCAGCAGGGCGTGGCAGAAGGCTAGACGGACAGCATCCTGAGAAGGTGGGTCTTGAGCGCAACTGCGTTGATCGGCTTCAGGAGATAGCCTTTAATACCAAGCCCTTTTGCACCGAGAATGTCCTCTTTCTCTGCACTACCGGTCAAAAACAGCACCGGCGTGCGGGAACGCTTGGCATCGAAACGGATGTTGGCACCCTGACGCAGGCGGGTAACAAAATCGAGGCCACCCATGGGCTCCATATTGATATCACAAATGATGACATCAAAACCGCGACGATCTAGTTGTTTGAGGGCATCTGAGCCATCTGTTGCTTCAACCACCTCTGCAAAACCAAGTGCCCCCAAAAGCTTTGTCAGCATGGTTCTGATCAGTTCCTGATCATCCACTATGAGCACTGTCTTTCGTGCAAACGCGGCCATACGAGTGATTTTTTCGTCGCTCATCGCATCCCTGATTAGTTGCCTTTAACTATGGGAATAAACGCTACAAGCGTTTTGGGTTTCTGACAACAGCTTCATTGCGACGTTGCCTTGCAACAGGCTCTCGCTTAACGTGTTTGGAGAGGACGCAGAAGCCGATTTGGGCAGCTTCACCAGGGACAACGTGCATTAATCTGTTTTAAACGAATGTCCTATAAATTGCCCAAATGCGCAGCCTGCTGTGGGGTCAGGCGCGACCCGATATCTTAACCTTGTTTCGATTATGCTTTGTTCAAATAGGGAGTGGATGGATGATCCTTCACCGCACCAAAGCATTCCTTCTTGGGGCTGCAATTTCACTGGCGGGTTTCACAAGCCCGTCGCTTGCCAATGACGATGGGCTGCAAATATGGGGCGCCAAGGTATTTGATGCTTTTGCCTCCAAACAGCGTTACCCGCGCCGCGCCGTGGATGATAATCTTGAAGGCACCGTCAAAATCCAGGTAACTGTCGCCAAAACTGGCGCGATCATCGGTTTTAACATCAACCGGTCTTCCGGGCACGAGATACTGGACGCCGAGGTTCTCGACCTTCTTGGGCGCATCAACCCACTACCGCCGCTGCCCGAAGGCAAGGAAACTTACGTATTTAAAATTCCACTTCGCTTCCAGATGGATGAGACGGAAACACGGATGGACGCATCCGTCACCGTTGATGCTGCAACATCTAACTGGAAAGACTGGCAGCGTTCGGTACAGCGTACCCTGGCACGCAACCAGGGCTATCCAACCCAGTTGATTGAGGAAGGCATTGAAGGTCAGGTTAAAGTGCAGGTGAATGTGGCGGCTGACGGCACCATCACCGCACAGAATATCGTGCAGTCTTCCGGCAGTGACATTCTGGATGACGAGGCGCTTGACCTTATGCGCCGTATCAACTTCCCCGCGCTGCCTGACGCGCAGGAAAGCATTGCACTAACCATTCCGCTTAACTACCGCCTGGACGGTAGACGCGGATAACACCCGAGGCCACGACAGACAGAAAAGCCCGACGGGAAACCGCCGGGCTTTTGCATTTTCCCACGCGCCCCAACTTCATCTTTATTAATCTTTGTTTGGGCGCAAGAAACGGATATCTGCCTCAGGCAGTACCATGGTCTATCTCGCGCTCCTTCCAACAAAGAGCGAGAGAACCAATGGTACTTCAAAACAAAGTAGCCCTTATTGTGGGGGCAAGCGCAGGCATCGGGCGCGCCACTGCCCTGCTTTTTGCAGAAAAAGGTGCCCATGTTGTGGTGGGCGCGCGGCGGCAGGACGCGCTAGATGAACTGGTGGCGGAGATCACCGCCTCAGGCGGCACAGCATACGCGCTCGCGGGTGACGCAAGTAATGAAACCTATGCCCAAAAGCTGTGCGAGGCAGCCGTCGAACGCTTCGGCGGCCTTGATATCGCCATGCACTGCGCAGGCGCCCTCGGCAAATTGGGCCCCACCGCTGAGATGAACGAAACCAACTGGCATAATGTCATCAACGTGAACCTGACCGGCGCCTTTCTGGGCGCAAAACATCAATTGCCCTTGATGGAGAAACGCGGCAGCGGCTCGCTTATCCTCACATCGTCCTTCGTTGGTTACACGGCGGGCATGCCCGGCATGGCCGCTTATGCTGCGGCAAAGGCTGGTATGGTGGGGCTGATGAAGTCGCTTGCTGTCGAGTATGGCCCTAGGGGTGTGCGGGTTAACGCGTTGCTGCCCGGCGGCACAGACACAGATATGGCGGCCGAGTTTGCCAGCACACCGGAAGAGAAGGCATTCGTGCGTGGCCTGCATGCTCTTGAGCGTATCGCCACACCGGAGGAGATTGCCCAAAGCGCACTCTATCTTGCGTCCGACGCCTCAAGCTTCACAACAGGCCATGCCATGCTTGTGGACGGCGGTGTTTCCATCAAAAAGGGTTAGGCTGCCCTATAACAAAACCCAATAACAAAAAGCCCGGCGGGAAACCGCCGGGCTCTTGCATTCTGAGTTATAACGCCTGTTTATGCGGCGTTGGATAATTTCTGAAAACGCTTGAGGTGATGGTCCGTATCACCAAACCAGTGGTCGATCATCACAAGCCTCTTGGCCACATGCGCGAGCGTCAGCTCCCACGTCACACCAATGCCGCCATGCATCTGCACAGCCTCTTCCGCCACCATGCGACCGATACGGCCGGTGAGTGCCTTGGCTGCAGACAAATGCTTCTCGCTGTCTTCGCTTTCCAGCTTTGACGCCGCGAGCAGCACGATCGAACGCGCCTGTTCGATCTCAAGGCACATATCCACCATGCGGTGTTGCAGCACCTGAAACTTGCCAATTGGCACACCAAACTGGGTGCGGGTGCGCAAATACTCAAGCGTGGCGTCACGCGCGTTTTCCATTGCGCCAAGGCTTTCCGCACATAAGGCAAAGGTGCCTCGCGCGATGGCCCGAGCGAGAATACCCTCTGCCGCCGCGCCGGTTGCCAGCACATCGTCGGCGTTGACCGCAACACCGTCAAAGCTGACTTCAGCAGCAGAGAAACCGTCATGGGTTTTATAGCTTCGCAGGCTCATGCCGTCCGCATCTTTGGATACAAGAACAAGCGCAAGGCCATCATCGCCTTTGGCGGAAACGATAAGCGTATCTGCCTGCCCGCCACCAATCACCACAGATTTAGCGCCAGTAAGTTTGCCACCCTTTAGGCTGCAATCCACCTTGTCCGCATTATAGCGGGCGCCGGGTTCATAGTGCGCGAGCGCAAGCAGATGTCCGCCCGCAACCACATCATCCAAAAGCGCGGGGCCACGGCCCGCTGCCTCTTCTTCCGCCAGCATGCCAGCGCCCAAAACGGCGGTCGCGAGGAAAGGTTCCACCACGATGCCGCGGCCCAGTTCTTCCATCACCACCATGATATCGATACCGGTGCCGCCAAGGCCGCCAACACGTTCCGGCAACACAGCAGCTACAAGGCCAAGCTCAGCTAGCTCAGCCCATATCTCAGGCGAATATCCGGCCTCAGACTTGATGATTTTGTCGCGGGTTTCAAAGTCGTACTTCTGGCGCACAAATTTGGCGACCATGTCCTTGAGAAGGCTGTGGTCTTCAGAGAGCTTAAAATCCATTGTGTGTCACCCTTCCCTTAAAGCCCAAGGATCATCTTGGAGATGATGTTGCGCTGAATCTCGTTCGAGCCGCCATAGATGGAATATTTCCGGCGGTTGAAATAATGGCCCGCGAAGCTGTTCGCGCCCTCTGGCCCGACGGGTTCCTCGTTGGACCCTGGCAGCTCCAGCTCTGGCATGAACGGCAGGGCGTATGGGCCTACTGCGCGGCGCAAGAGGTCTGAAATTTCCTGCCGGATGACCGAGCCCTTAATCTTGAGCATGGAGCTTTCCGCCCCCGGTGCACCACCGGCTTGTGCCTGTGCCAGCACCCGCAGGTTGGTGAGCTCCATCGCCATCAAATCAAGTTCAACGTTGGCAATACGGGTTGCGAACGCGGGGTCGTTGATCAGCATGGTGCCGTCGCCCGCGTCTGTCTCGCCCGCGATACGCTTGAGCTTCTTCAGGCCTTCTTTGGCTGCTGCCACGCCCGCGATGCCAACACGTTCATGCTGCAGCAGGTATTTTGCGTAGGTCCAGCCCTTGTTTTCTTCACCCACCAAATTCTCGGCAGGGACTTTCACGTCAGAGAAGAAAACCTCGTTAACTTCATGCCCGCCCTCAATGGTGATGATGGGGCGCATTTCAACACCCGGGGTGTTGATATCGATCAGAAGGAAAGAGATACCTTCCTGCGGCTTGCCTGTCGCGGATGTGCGCACAAGGCAGAAAATCCAGTCCGCATACTGGCCCATGGTTGTCCATGTTTTCTGGCCGTTGACGATATAATGGTCACCGTCACGCACCGCCTTTGTCTTGAGGCTTGCGAGGTCTGAGCCTGAACCTGGCTCGGAATAACCCTGACACCACCAGTCGTCACAATTGAGGATGCGAGGCAGGTAATGGGCCTTCTGCTCTTTTGACCCGAAGGCAATGAGCACAGGGCCCAGCATGTTGAGACCAAAGGGTGGCAACTCGGGCGCACCGGCCTTCACGCATTCCTCTTCAAAAATGTGCTTCTGAAACGGTGTAAACCCGGACCCGCCATATTCCTTTGGCCAAGTGTGTACCGCCCAGCCCTTTTCAACCAATATGCGTTGCCAGGTAATATAGTCCTCGCGCGCTGGCATCCGGCCCGCTTTTACCGCTTTTGAGATATGAGCCGGTAATTTTGCTTCCAAAAATGCCCGGACCTCCTCGCGGAAGTTCAGATCTTCCTGTGTATATTCAAGACGCATGTCTGCCCATCCATTTGTTGTGGTGTTTGTTGTTCCATCAAGTAGAACGACAAACGAGGCCTTCAAGCCCGAAATTCACGTATAACTGATTCGGCTATCCGCGCGCAGAGCAGTGTATCAGCCTTAAGGCTGCATTTCTTGTCTCGTCATGGCCAAATCAGCTCAACTGAGGGTTTATAGTTTTTCTTTATGAAATACGCGCCCAAGCCGATCTTTACTTAAAAATTTACCAATATACAGCCAAATCATCGTAATTGATGATGAAACAATTAACGGTGTCGTTATAGTATTTACCGAAATTTAACTATAATCATATAAAATTTAACTAAATATTAAGTGAAAAATAATTCTGATCCAAATAAACTGGATTTTCGTACCAAATTTGGTTATGAATTACTTGATGAATATAAGCCTATTCATTCCATGCCCTGAATAAAATCCGCCGGCTAGCTGAAGGGGTCACAATGCCACGTCGTTTTATGGATATTCTGCTGGTGGATGATAGTCGCGCAGACCGGCGCTTTATCACACGCGAGCTCGCGAAAACCGATCAGGCATTTCACATTGATACGGCCGATACGATCGCTGGCGCACGGCAAAAACTGGCCTGCAAGCATTACGATTGTTTGCTTCTGGATTATAATTTGCCGGATTCCGATGGCCTCGCGCTCATGGAAGGTATGGCAAAAGATAAAAGCAACGGCTTCACTGGTGTTGTGATGATCACCGGTGACGGCAATGAAAAAGTGGCAGCCCGCGCCATTCAGCTGGGCGCCCATGAATATTTAACCAAAAATCAGATAGACGGGCCACGCCTTGTTAGAGCGCTGGACCGTGCCATTGAACACTCAGCCGAGAAACGCACCCGCACGCACCAGCGTCTGGTGATGGAGAATTTCGCGTCAAGTGCCGCACATGATCTTGCGAACCCCCTGTCTGGCGTGATTGGTTTCCTCACCCTCGCGCAGAACGGCTTAACCAGCGGTGATCTGGAAAAGGTGCCCGCGCATCTTGAGAACGCCATGACCTCCGCGCTTTACATGAAGCAACTGGTCGCAGACCTTCTGCATTATGCGCGCACAGGCACGACGGCAGACACACCAGAGCTTGTTAACCTCAATGAAGTTATCGAGGTGGTCAGCAACCTTCTGGACAAGAATATCCAGCGCGAAGGAGCGGTGATAAAGGTTTATGACCTACCCACCGTAGAAGCCTACCCGACCGAAATGACGCAGTTGTTCCAGAACCTGATCAGCAATTCGATTAAGTATCGTGGTGACGACGCCCCCGAAATCATCATCTCAGCCGAAGAGAAGGACGAATACTGCGTTATCTCGGTGGCAGATAATGGCCGCGGCGTACCAGAAAATGCGCGCGATGCCATTTTCACACCGCTGCACCGCATCCACCATAAAGGCACGGACGGCTCAGGCCTCGGGCTCGCGATTTGCATGAAGATTGTTGATCTGCACAGAGGCAAGATCTGGTGTGAGGGTCGCCCGGGTGGTGGCAGCATCTTCCGCATTATCGTTGCAAAAAAGCTGGATCATGCGGCGAATGAAAACACCGCACCCACTGAGACGACATCAAGTTATGTATAAGACACTGCTATCAGGCAGGTAGCTCCGCCGCACGAAACCAAAATTCTGACAGCGACTGCATGGCGTTAACAAAGCCGTTCAGATCGTGTGGTTTTTTGAGGTAGCTGTTAGCACCCAGATCATAACAGTCCTGCACATCCTTCTCGTCATCCGACGTGCTGAGGATCACCACCGGAATGGTACGGAAGGCTTCGTTATGTTTGATCGTGCGCAAGACTTCCCGGCCATCCACGCCGGGCAGGTTGAGGTCAAGCAGCACAAGAGAGGGGCGGCGCGCGCCGTCCGGGCGCTTGCTCAGCAACAGGTAGTTGATCGCACGGCGACCATCTGCGCAATGCTCAACCGGGTTCTCAACCCCCGCTTTTTTAAAAGCACGACGTGTTACCCGCACGTCAGCCTCGCTGTCTTCCACCAGAAGAATCAGGCCACCTTCGGGTTCATTCGTCATGAGCTACATCCTTTACAATAGGCAAACCGAAATGGAAAACGGTGCCTTTACCTACTTCGCTGTCAAATTTTATCCACCCATCGTGGTGGTCAATCACGCGTTTCACAATAGCCAAACCAGCACCGGTGCCCCCGCCGTATTCATTCTCGGCGTGGAACCGGCGGAACATCTCAAACACCCGCCCCTTAAACTCAGGTGCGATGCCGATGCCATTGTCCTTCACAGTGAATTCTACAAAGCCTGCCCGGATAGCACCAGATATCTCGACAATTTTATCCTTTGACTCGTTATATTTAACGCCATTGGTGATCAGGTTCTGGAACACCGTCGCAAGGCAGGCCGATGACATACGCACATCCGGCATATCCCCCAAAACGTGGATTTCCGCGCTGTTTTCCTTGAGGAAGGATTGCAGATCATCAACGACGGAATGAATGGCCTGTTCGCAGGTAACAGTATCTGCCTTCTCGATACGTCGTTCAATACGAGAATATTCCCGGAGGTCGTCAATCAAACGCTCCATCCGCACAGTGAGGTGCGCCATGGTTTTCAGGTCATCCTGATATTCTTCGTCCAGCTTGTCGGCACAATCCTCCAGCACAATGGATGACAGGTTATGAATACCCCGAAGCGGTTCCTTGAGATCGTGTGCGGCGATATAAACAAACTGGTCCAGCGCCTCGTTTGACCGCGCGAGCTTCTCGTTCAGGAGTTTCTGTTCTTCGGCCGCGGCTTTCGCCTCGGAAACATCGCGCGCCACCACAGCCGCCGCCACAATCAACCCCTGTGGATTGCGGATCGGCGAGATCGACATGGACACGTCAATTTCAAAGCCATTGGCGTGGCGATATTTGCTTTCAAAGTGGCGTACGGTGCGCCCACCTTCCACCCGCTCGAGAATTGTAGCTATCTCGTCCGGATTATCATTTGCGAGCACAAGCGATGCAGGCCACCCCACAGCCTTCTCCGGCGGGTAGCCAAACAGATGTTCCGCCCCCGGCGCCCAGCTCTGGATCGTACCCATGAGGTCAAGGCTGAAGATGGCATCGTCACACGCCTCAATGGTGGCGAGAAGGCGGGTGCGCTCCGCCGCGATACGAATACGTTCAGACACATCAACGATGGTTGCGATAACCACCAGTTCAGGGTCGTCATCCACCGGGGTCAGGCCAATCTCAACCGGGAACAAGTCCCCGCCTTTTTTCTGGCCATACAGTTCCTTGCCCTGGCCCATGGGGCGGGCTGTCACATCAGCGTAGAACATGGCGCGGTGGCTTGGGTGCCGCTCCCGCACCGCCTCTGGCACCAATATCTCAACCGGCTGCTCAATAAGTTCTTCACTCGTATAACCAAACAGCGCCGTCGCCGCCGGGTTTGCCAGCTTGATTTTGCCGTAAGCGTCCACACCAATAACAGCGGGGGAGATTTTGTTCAGCACCAGTTCAAGTCGGCCCTTTTGCTGCTGAAGTGCGTCCGTGCGTTCCGCAACAATGCGCTCAAGCTGTTTCTGGCTCGGGATCTTGAGCGCAAGGGGAATAAGCCGCCACACCGCAATGGCAGTGAAAAGCGATACGATCGCCGTGGCAAGCTTGGCAATGCCTGAAAGGCCGTAGGTGCCGTGCCATACGGTGATGATGCCAAAAATATGCGTCACCCCGCACAGGAAAATAAAGGCGGAGAAAAGGTAAAAGACGTTTGAGAATTTTATGTCATGGCGCTTTTTAATGAAGGCAACAAGGCTGAGCGGAATACTGAAGTAAGCGAGAGCGATCAACGCGTCAGACAAAACATGCGTCCAGAGGACCTCGGGCGCCCACATGTAACAGTAACCATGGGGCATGAACTGATCTGAAAACAGGTTTTCGATGAGTGACATAAATCCAAGTCCTTAGAGGGCCGGGCGACAGGCGTTCAGGGCGTCCCAATACCGTGCTTTGTAGTGATGGCATATAATCCGCAGGCCAAACAACACTAAATTCGTCAGAATATATAATCCGTTAACCATCTACCGCGTAGAAAGAAGGCGCTTATTGCAAATGATCTCAGGGGCCCCACAATGTTTTCCCATAATCTTGGCAAGATGGCAGCAAGCCTTCTTGTGATTAGCTCTACATATTCGCTTTCCGTGAGTGCCGATGAAAAGCTTTTTGGCAGCGGCAAAATTCTCGCCACACCCGGCGTTATTCAAGTTGAAGGTGCCGGGGGTGCAGGCCTGTCCACCTGGGCGATGATCTCAGGCTATGGTACCAACCGCGAAATTGGCGCCAGCGCGCACCACACCTATGTCACCACCGATGATTTTACGCTGAACGCAACCGGTGTCACCGTTGGCCTCTATGACCGGCTTGAGCTTTCCTACACCAGGCAGTGGTTTGATACAGGTTCCGCCGGTGGCCGCCTCGGGCTTGGTGACGGTTTCAAGTTCAATCAGGATATTATCGGCGCAAAGCTGAAGGTGTTTGGTGATGCGGTTTATGATCAGGATACCTGGATGCCGCAAGTGGCCGTTGGCATGCAATATAAGCGCGCTGACAAGGGCGATATCGTTCGCGCAGTCGGCGCCGAAGACGATGACGGCGTTGACTATTATGTAGCGGCAAGCAAGCTATTGCTTGGGCAAAACCTCGTGGTCTCAGGCGCAGCACGGCTCACGAAAGCCAATCAGTTTGGCCTTCTTGGTTTTGGTGGCCCAAACGGCTCCAATCACAGCGTTCAGTTTGAAGGTTCGCTCGCTTACCTGCTGTCCCGCAATTTTGTGGTTGGTTTTGACTACCGCACAAAGCCGGACAACCTTGCCTTCGCGCAAGAACAGGACGCAAAAGCCGCCTATGTGGTCTGGTTGCCGAGCAAACATTTCACCGTAACGGCGGCTGCCGTGGACCTTGGCGATATCGCGCTTCAAGGCAGGCAGCAAGGCTTCTATCTTTCAATGCAAGTGGGGTTCTGATCGATGAAATTTTTCAAGACAATCATGATATGCGGCCTGCTTGGCCTTCAAGCCCCTGCGTTTGCAGATAGCCTCTATGATGATCTTGGCGGGCAGGACGCTTTGGTGCGCATCACGGAGCGGCTGGTTGAGCTAACGTTCAACGACCCTCGCACTGCGCACCAGTTCAAGCAAACCAAACGTGACCGGCTTACGAACCTGCTGGTTGACCAGTTTTGTGAGTTGACCGGCGGTCCTTGCAAATACAAGGGTGTGAACATGAAAAAATCACACATCAAGCTTGGCATCACGGAAAACGAGTTCAACGCGCTTGTGGAACAGCTTCAACAAGCCATGGATGAAGAAGGCGTGCCCTTCCGTACCCAGAACAAGTTTCTGGCCCTTCTGGCACCCATGAAACGAGATATTGTGGAACGCTAGAGAAAGCTTTCACAGCTTATGCGAACAAAAGGCCCGATCAGACCGGGCCTTTTTCTTTTATACCACGCGCAGCTATACCACCCGCAATACCGGCGCTTTTTCTTCTTCCCTGAACATGCTGCTGTTGTTCGCTGCCGCCATTTGCGGCACATCGATATGAATGGTAGTGCCGTGCCCTTTGGTAGAATGAATAACCATTTTACCATTCACCCGGCGGCAGAAGCGGTCCACCAGCGGCAGGCCAAGGCCTGCACCTTCAATTTTGCGCGCGAGGCCAGCGTCAAGCTGCACAAAAGGGCGCATGGCGTGGGCAAGCTCTTCCTCGTTCATGCCGATGCCCGTATCCTTGATGGTGAGAGAGAAACTTTCCGGTGTCGCTGATACAAAAATATCTACCCGACCGCGCATGGGGGTAAATTTCGTTGCATTCGAGATCAAGCTCAAAACAATATGCTTGATGATCCGACGGTCAGCACATACGGGCTTTTCCTCGCACTGTACTAGAAGCCGCAACCGTTTTTCATCAATAAGCGGGCTATGGTATGAGATACACTCTTCAATCACATCCTTCAGGTTGAAGAAATTTGGCTCTACCGACACCTGACCAGACTGCAACTTGGCCATCTCAAGCATATCGTTGATCAGGCTCAGAAGGTTACGCCCACTGCTGGCAATAATGTCCAGATATTCGTCTTGTTTCTGTGGTGTGGTGGACTGGGAGTTTTGCATCAATTCCGCAAAACCAATCACGGCATTCAGTGGCGTGCGCAACTCATGGCCAATGTTGGCCAGGAACTCAGCCTTAACCCGGTGCGCATCTTCGGCCCGCACGGCGAGTTCCCGCATTTCGTCCAGCAATTTCCGCTGCTTCAGTTCCGCTTTACGGCGCAGGCCAATTTCCTTTGTCGCCAGCAATACTTTTGGCACCCAGCGCGAAACGCCAAGGCCAAACAGCGCAATGCCCGGCAGGTAGATAAACGGCAGTTGCTGCCCTTCCACCTTGGGCACATCCATCAGCGCCAACAGCGCGCTTTGGCCCCAGGAAAGTTCTTCTGCATAGTCGATGAATGTCGCGAATGTCAGGATCGCCGCACCAACAAGCATGGTGTAATACCCGCGATCAATGCGGGTAAAATCCGTCCGGTGCCATAACAAAAACCCGAAGATCGATGCACAGCCGATATAGAGCAGGATGGTAGGGTGCCAAAACAAACCAACAAAATTCATTACTACTCACCACACTTGTATCAACCCCTGAGGGGCAGTGTATGGTTCAATAGTAAAAGAAACCTTGATCGGTTAGCTCAGGCGTTCACAACACCCTCGTTATTCTTTGCATAAATCGGCAAATGACGAACACGCGGCCCTCCTGCTCGGGCCAACGCCGAGGTCACAGCCGGCGCGATCACAGGGATCGACATTTCCCCGATGCCGGAAGGGTCTTTGTCGCTATCAATAATGGTGGTGGTGATTTCTGTCGGGGCATCTGCCATGCGCAGCAGTGGGTAGGTATCGAAGTTCCGGGTTTGCACCTCCCCGCCCTCAACGCGAATTTCCTGCCCAAAGGCTGCGGAAAGCCCGTCGTTAATACCGCCCTCAACCTGCTTGATCACGCCTTCAGGGTTGATCACCGTGCCCACATCAATGGCTGCATAAACCCGGTGCACCTTGAAGCTGCCGTCCGTGAAACGCTCCACTTCCGCCACTTGCGCGCAATAACCACCAAAGGTGAAATGCCCGGCAATACCTTGTGCATGGCCTTGAGGCATTTCCTTGCCCCAGCCAGCGAGTTTTGCTGCGGCCTCCAGCACCCCACGAAGCCGCCCGGTGTCAAACACCGGCCCGCCATGCTGGCCATATGGCAGCTCGCGCCCTTCCCCAAGCAACCTCAGCCGAAGCGCTAACGGGTCTTCGCCAAGCTCTTCGGCCACTTCGTCAAGGAAGGACTGCACCGCAAACGCGTTGGCCACATGGGCGGGTGCACGCCAGCTGCCGCGCGGCATGCCTGACGTTGCACTGAAATATTCATGCCTGAGGTTAGGCACCAGCCCGGCGGGGAAATCATCCACATACATTTCTGCTGCATACATTCCCTCAGGGGCCACATTGTCCCGCCGGTAATATTTTGACGCACTGGCCAGCCTGTGCTGCCATGAAACCATCCGTCCGGCTTCATTAAAGCCAGCCACCAATTCGTGGTGCCCGGCGGGCCGATAAAAGTCATGGCTCAGGTCGTCCTCACGCGTCCAGACCACCTTGACCGGGAGGCCGGATTCTTTGGAAAGATAGACGGCTTCTGCCGCGTGGTCAGAGGTCAGGCGGCGGCCAAACCCGCCACCAAGCCGGGTGATTTCTACGGTAATGCTCAGGCGGTCAATGCCTGTCAGCGCGTGGGCCGCTCTTGATGCGCCCGACGGGCTCTGGAACGGGCCGATCACCGTGGCCTTGTCACCCTGCACATGGGCGATGGCGTTTTGCACCTCAAGCTGGGCATGGGAGACAAAAGGCTGACGGTAACGACGACTGAACACCCGCACGCCTTCCGTGGCTTTGGCAGTATCTACGTTGCCATCATCGCGCACCACCTGGCCTGTGCCGCCTAAAAGCGCGTCGCAGTGCGCGTCAAAGCTTTCCGTGCTTTCATCAGCATAAGGCCCTTTGTTCCACGCGATCTTGAGCGCATCGCGGGCTTTTTTTGCAGCCCAGAAACTGTCGGCAATCACCGCAACACCTGCGGCCAGATAGGTGTAGTTTTTATCCAGATCCGGCCGTGGCATCACCACAATATCCACCACACCGGGCACAGCGCGGGCTGCCGCGTCCTCAACACTTTCAACAAAACCGTCCAGATAGGGGGAGCGCGCGATCACGGCGGTTTTCACGCCGGGATAGGTGGCATCTATCCCAAAAACGGCTTTGCCGGTGACAATATCACGGTGCGCCATAGGTTTATGGGACCGGCCGATGATGCGCCACTCAGCGCGCGGTTTAAGCCCGGGCTCAAAGCCGTCCGGCAGCATCACTTTATCTGCCTCGGCCGCCAGATCACCATAACTCAGCCGTGCACCGTCCGCCGGGTTGACCACTACGGAGGGTTCGGTTTTGAGGGTACCCGCAGCCACACCCCAGCGTTTGGCCGCGGCTTCCAGAAACAGCGCGCGGGTGGTGGCACCCAATTGGCGCACACTGGTCCAGGCGTCGGTGACACTGGTGGACCCACCGGCCCCTTGCGGCACCACCTTCCAGGCCATGCGGCCTTCTGCATCCCGCGTCAGCATCAAGGGCATGCTTGCCACTGAAACACGCGTGAAGTCCGCGTCCATTTCTTCGGCAAATATCATGGGAATGGAGGTATCAACGCCCTGCCCCATCTCGGAATTGGGGTAGAATATCTTTATGTCGCCATCCGGTGCGATATGCACCATGGGGGTAATCGCCCCTTCATTCGTTTCTGCATGGGCGCGGCGTGGGTTAAAAGCTGCCCCGGTCACGACCAGCCCGCCAAGGGCAGCGGTATAGCGAAACATATCTCTGCGGTTCAGATTGAATGTCATGATGGCCTCCCGTCCTGATGACCCCGTTCTGAAAGGGTAGAGCGGATAACATAACACTAATGCTGCATGCTTTCGCTTCCGTTCGCCGCAAAACGAACGCGTTTTGCCGCAAATCAGCGCTGAGAGAGGATTAGAAGATGCTGGTGTGCGTGAGCGACGTAAACATCTCCAGGGCCGCCGTACCCACATAAGAGTTGCCAAAAGTGTCCAGCTCGGGCGACCATACGGCCACGCTCATTTTGCCCGGCACAATGGCCAAAATGCCGCCCCCCACACCGCTTTTTGCTGGCACGCCAACACGGTAAGCAAAGCTGCCCACACTGTCATAGGTGCCGCAGGTAAGCATCACGGCGTTGATACGCTTGGCCTGGCTGGCCGACAGCACCGTCGCATCATGCACTTGGGAATGCCCGCCGGTGGCCAGCGGCAGGCCCGCGAGCGCAAGGTCAACCACACTCATTTCCATCCCACATTGGAAACAATAGGTCTCTAAAAGCTCATCAACATCCATATGGATATTGTCATAGCCCTTCATCAGGTGCGCCATGGCCCGGTTGAGGTTGGCATGCTCAAGCTCGGAGCGCATCACGGTCTCATTCACGCTCACGCTCTCATTCATCGCAAGGAAACGCAGATAGTTCTGGATACGGTGTTTGGTGTCGCCCTTCAGGCTCATCAAAAGGTCAAGCGTCGCCAGCGCGCCGGGGTTGATGAAAGGGTTGCGGGGCACACCATGTTCCATCTCAAGCTTGATCATGGAATTGAACCGGTCGCCTGAGGGCTCCTTGCCCACACGGGTCCAGACCATGTCACCAAAATGAGACATCACCAACTGAAGCACAAAAAGCTTGGAGATACTCTGGATGGAAAACGGCTCATCCGCGTCACCTGTCTTGAAGGCGCTACCGTCCGGCAGTTGCACTGCCATGCCAAATTTACCCGCAGGCACACTGCCAAGCGCGGGGATATAATCCGCCACCTTGCCTTTGCCGAACTGGGGCGTTACCGCCTCGGCGATATAATCCAGCACTGCCTGATAGTCCATCAATCAACTGCGCTCCGTTAAGGTCATACATCATCCGAGCTTTGGTAAACCTAGACGGTTAAGCCACCGATTTAAAGAATTGCCAACCCTATTTTTAGCCACACACGGTGCCACACTACACCTTGAAAAGGCGCGTATCATGACCACATTTTCGCCGTAAGCCTGCCGCATAAGGCCACAGTGCCCTATGAACTGCGGCTTTATGTCCGCTATGCACGCGGCTGCAATTATGGCAAAACCCAATAAATGCTGCTATGACGCAGCCACCAAAGTTAAAGAAGACGGACCATGCAAGGCGTGATGGAAAAAGAAATAATGCCCGCCACAAACGGCGCTGGCCAGGCCCCGGCAGCCCACAGCGGCGCGCACCCGGAAGCGGCAGACTTTCCGCTTCGTGAAGCACGCAAGCTGGTGAAAGACCTGTGGCAGCCCAACGCGCGCCTGTATTGGACAGATTTCACCACGTCAAACGTGCTTGGCTGGGGCGCAGTGGCGGCCGCAACGCTTGCGCCAATTGGCTCCGCTTTGCAAATCATAGCGCTTGTCATAGCCACGCTCGCGCTTTACCGCGCGGTGATCTTCATTCATGAGCTGGCACATTTCCGCAAAGGGACATTCACCGGTTTCCGCCGGTTCTGGAACGCCACCTGCGGCATGCCCATGATGGTGCCTGCCTATACCTACGCCGATGTGCATATCGACCACCACAAACCACAGGTTTACGGCACGGAAGAAGACGGCGAATACCTGCCCTTCGCTGTGGATGAACCGTGGAAGATGGTCGCCTTTGTATTGCAGGCGTTTCTCGTACCGGTTCTTCTCGTGATCCGCTATACGGTGCTGATGCCGCTCACGCTCATCAGCAAGCGCTTCCGTGATTATGTGTGGGAACGTGCAAGCTCGCTGGTGATTGATTATGCTTACCTGCGCCCGGCCCCTAAAAAAGACCAAGGCAAAAGCTGGTTGCTCGAGGACGTGCTCACGGGCCTTTATGCCTACGCCGCCTTTGCGCTGGTGTATTTTGACATCCTGCCACTTACCTTCCTTGGGGTTTGGTACACTGTGACCTTCGCGATTTTTGTGCTCAACGGCCTGCGCACACTGGCGGCCCACGCCTACCGGAACGGCGGGCGGGAACGCATGAGCCAGCAGGAAGAATTTCTTGATAGCGTAGACGTGCCCGGCAACCGTTACATCACGCCCTTGTGGGCACCTGTGGGCCTCAGGTTCCATGCAACACACCACCTGTTCCCCGGCATGCCGTATCACCAGCTAGAGAAAGCGCATGAGCGGTTGAAGGCCGAGTTACCAGACAACCGGCTTTACCTTGCTGCCAGCCGTAAAAACCTGTGGGCGGCCGTTGCCCAACTATGGCGCGAAGCCAAAGCCGCAAAACAGGCTTGACCCTCAAATAAAATCGAGAACCGCGATGAGTAGCCCTTCCAACCTCCTGTTGCTCATCGGCGGTACGCTCAGCATCACCGCCGCTCTCGCGCATGTTGCCATCATTATTGGCGGGCCAGACTGGTACCGTTTTTTTGGCGCAGGCGAAGGCATGGCCAAGATGGCCGAGCGCGGCGAGCTGTACCCCACACTCATCACCCTCGCGATCGCCACTGTGCTGTTCACATGGGGGCTTTATGCCTTCTCGGGCGCGGGGCTTATCATGAAGCTGCCGCTGGTGAAATATGCGCTCATGGCCATCACGGCGGTCTATGTGCTGCGCGGGCTCGCGTTCATCCCCATCTATCTGTTCAGGCCGGATATCATGAGCTCGTTCTGGGTGTGGAGCAGCTTGATATGTCTCACCTTCGGCATCACCCACGCCCTTGGCACATGGCGCGCTTGGGCGAACCTTTAACCCGCCTGCGCATCCAGCATAGCCAGCAGTTTCTGAACCGTGTTCCAGTTGCGGGAGGTAGGGGAAGCGCCAAGCTTCTTCTCTGTCAGGTATTTCGAGAAATCCGACCTGCCAGAGCCTTCATGGTAATAGATATATAAAGTGTTGCCGATGAGGGTGATATCTTCCGGTCCGCCATATGCCTCTAACAGGGTATCGACCTTCGCCTTGTTTGGCGCGTGGCTCAGATATGCCACATGCAGGAACTTTCCCTCAAGCCCTGCCTTGGGGTTCAGCTCACCATCCACATAAGGGCACGCGCTGGCTTCAGCCCTGAAAGTGGCCTCATCGCGCACCATAATCTCGGTATGAAAACCGAAAGCTTTTTCGCAGGCGGCTTCAAGTGTCTTTTCTATCTCTGTACACGGTGCGGCATCACCCGAGAATACAATATTGCCGGATTGCACATAGGTCTGCACATCTGAAAACCCTGCTTTCGCCACCACGGGCCTCAGGTCAGCCATCTTGATCTTGCGGTTACCGCCCACATTGATGCCGCGCATCAGGCCCACATATTTTGCCACTCGCCTGCTCCCTTACTTTCCCGCACAGCATGCTCAGGCTGTCTTCAAATGCCAAGAAAAAAAGCCCGCTTCCTAGGGACTGGAAGCGGGCTCTCCGAAGTTGGCCATTTGCCCACGCGAGGATAGGGAAATGGGGCAAAAGGCCATGGGCTTTAAAGCGAGGAGGAACGTAGGGGGGCTACGTTTTGGGGGTTCGCTTTAAAGATGGAGCTTTATTGAGGCTGGGCCTAGTCGTCCCAACCGCAAACCTTGCGGCCCTTGATTACCGAGGGCCGGGCGTTACAGCGCGCGCGCCACGCCTGCACATTGGGGAAATTGTCGAGGCCAACCTGCTCCGTCGCGTCATAAAATTCCTCAAGGCAGTTTACCCACGGGAAGGTGGCCATATCAGCGATGGAATAGTCATCCACCAGATAATCACGCCCCTCAAGCCGGGCTTCCAGCACACCCAACAGGCGCTTGGCTTCCTTTGTGTAGCGTTCCACCGGGTACGGGTGGTCACAGTTGTCGCGGGCGAATTTGAAGAAATGACCAAGCTGCCCAAACATGGGGCCAACGCCGGCCATCTGGAAAAACAGCCATTGGATCACTTCTGATTTTTTGCGTGGGTCGGTGGGCAAAAACTTGCCGCTGCGCTCTGCCAGATGCAGAAGGATAGCGCCTGATTCCATCACATTAAGCGGCGCCGTATCGCCCGCTGCATCACCACCGATTGGCCCGTTCGGGTCCACAATCGCCGGGATTTTTGAATTGGGGTTGATGGCAATGAAGTCTGGCTTGAACTGGTCGTTCTCACCAATCTCGATACGGTGGGCTTCATAGGGCAAGCCCATTTCTTCAAGGGCAATGCTCACCTTCTGGCCGTTTGGTGTAGCAAGTGTGTAAAGCTGGATCGGTTTCATCTGGGTGCCCTTCCTTATCTCTCTTTAGGTCTGTGTCGCTGTGTGGCTCGGTTATGCCGCCGTCTCAATTTGCTCAACCCCATATGGGTCTGCACAGGACCATTATGAATATCCAAGCCTGTGCAATTCATGCCTGATCCTGCAAATGCGCAAAAATCAATTTCTCTTGACACGATACCTTTACCTCCCTATATGATACCTAAGGGTTACATATTGATACTCAAGATACCAAAAAAGAGAAGCGCACATGAGCAACAAAAAAAACATATCGGCCGCCCAGATGGTGGACAGCTTCCTGCGGCGCACCGCTGTTTGCGTCACCATTGTTGCCTTCATCTATGGCGTGCAGGCGTTTGAATTTATTGCACCGGCTGCGATAGCAGATCGCATCGACAGCCTGACACTTGTGCTTTCAATTCTGGTGTTGGTGCTGATGCTGCCTTCCTTTCTGCGCTTCACGATATTCCGGCGCAGCGAGAATTGCCGCCAGGCGGAAGCCGACAGCTATATGGCTGACCGTTTCAAGCTCGCGGCCCACCATGCCTTCACCGCCACCTTCGTTTGCCTCATCCTTCTGCAGGCCATCAGCCGCGCTTTTGAAGCAGAGATTGCACACCTGCCGGTGGCCTTCTTTCTCGACATGGCGCTCGCTGTTTCCCTTGGTGCTTTCGGGGTGGGGTTCTACCTCCTCGTACGGGAAAATCACGACGAGGACCTTGACGAGTGGGAACAAGACGAATGAGCAACGAGCTTGATAACCGTATCCGTGTGTTCAGGGCAGAACACCGTATCAGCCAGGGCGATCTAGCCGATGCCATTGGTGTCAGCCGTAAAACCATCAGCACAATCGAGGTGGGGCGTTTTACCCCCTCAACCGTGATCGCGCTCAAACTGGCCCGTCACTTCGGTGTGGCTGTGGAGGATATCTTCTCCCTGCCCACCACTGAATAAAAAAAACAGGCCCGAGTTAACGACAGACCCAAACACAACCTGAAACATGACAATAGAAAGGAACATCACATGAAAAAGCTAAACAACCCGCGCATCACGCAAGCAATTCTCTGGGCTGCAGCGCTCATCGGCACCGCCCTCATCCTGAAAGGGAGTGAGCAGTCACAGGAAGTTTTTATGCTGCTGCTCGTATTGGCAGCGGTGAGCACTATAGTGCCGAACAAGAGCAAGAAGGCCGCTTGCCGCCCCTCTTCTGAAGATTAGAACGAGACCATACTTCTCACGTAATATTTGGGGGCCTCGGCCCCCATTGTCTTTTGTGTTTTATGCAGCCAACACCGCACGTGCGGCGACAAGCGCTTTTTCACCGTCCACATTTTTCTGGTGGCGGTTCAGGCCGTCAGCAAGGGCCGTGATGCACAGCTCTACATTCTCCTGCCGGGCAGAGGTGCCCATCAAGCCGATACGCCAGATCTTGCCCGCCAGCGGGCCGAGGCCTGCGCCAATCTCAAGGTCGTAAGCTTCCAGAAGGTGCTTGCGCACACTGGCTTCGTCCACGCCCTCAGGCACACGCACCGCATTCAGTTGTGGCAGGCGGTGATCCGCATCCACCACAAAGGTGATGCCCATGCTTTCAAGCCCGGTAGCCAGCGCCTTGTGCATTTTGGCGTGCCGGGCATAGCTTGCCTCAAGCCCTTCTTCAAAAATCATCACCAGCGCTTCATGAAGACCGTAAAGCGGGTTCACTGGTGCCGTGTGGTGATAAGAACGTCCGCCAGTGCCGTCCCAATAGGCCATCACGAGGCTGAGGTCGAGGAACCAGCTTGCAACTGGTGTTGTACGTTCCCGCACTCGCTCAAGTGCGGCCTCAGAGAAGGAAACAGGCGACAGACCCGGCGTGCAGGAAAGGCATTTCTGGCTGCCGGTGTAAACAGCATCCACGCCCCAGCGGTCAATCTCCACCGGGATACCGCCCACGCTCGTCACCGCGTCCATAATGGTCAGGCAATCATGCTTTTTGGCAATAGCACACAGGGCTTCGGCATCTGCCCTCACCCCGGTTGAGGTTTCAGCATGCACAAAAGCGAGGATGCCCGCTTGCGGATGCTCGGCTAACACACGGTCAACCTCATCCACATCAGGGGCTTTGCCCCATTCCACATCAACCATCACGGCGGTGCCGCCCGCGCGCACAACATTTTCGCGCATGCGTTCACCAAACACGCCGTTCTTGACCACAACAACCGTGTCACCTTCTTCCACAAGGTTCACGAAGCATGTTTCCATGCCCGCAGAACCGGGGGCGGAAACGGGGAACGTAAGCGCATTTGTTGTACCAAACAGCGCGCGCAAACCTTCTTTGATCTCTTCCATCATGGTTTGGAAAGCGGGGTCGAGGTGACCAAGGGTCGGCCGCGCCATGGCGGCCAGTATGCGGTCATGAACGTCAGAAGGGCCGGGGCCCATCAGGGTGCGTTTTGGGGGCATGAAGGATTTCATCGCGCGCTCCTGTTTGGCGTCAAAAGGGGGTAAACTATTCTTCACATAGGCGGGTATGGCCGCATTTCTAGCGCGAAAATATGGCAAAACGCAATGTTGAACGGTTTTCCCGAATAATGCTGACAGAAATTGGCAGCATGGCTGTGGCACTGTAAATTGTCACGACAGCGGGGATGCCCGCGTAATAATCTCCCTTCAGAGGAGCATGACAATGGATGATTTTGCGACCGGCCTGCTTGCCCGGCTGCGGTTGATTGCAGCCCGCGAAGGGCTGGATGAAAAGCGCATGTTTGGCGGCCACAGCTTTTACCTGCATGGCAACATGGTGTGCTGCGCCAGCAAAACCGGCATGATGGCGCGTGTTGGTAAAGCCCAGGAAAGCACGGCGCTTGAAAATCCCCATGCTTCGCCGTTCATGCGCACCGGGCGGCGCATGGGTGGCCTGGTTGAAGTGGTGCCGGAGGGGCTGAAGCGCGATGATGACCTTGAGGCATGGGTTGCCATGGCGCTGGTGAACGCGCGGGCCCTGCCGCCAAAAACAAAGGACGGGGTCTGGGTATGACCGCCGCCCAGCCTCCCGTCCCGCTGTTCCCGAGCGAGGGCATTGTTTTCCTGCGTACGCTCGCGGAAAACAATAACCGCGAGTGGTTCACGGCACACAAAAAGACCTTTGAGGTGCATGTTAAAAAGCCTGTCACCCTGCTCGGTGAAGCTATCGCCCTTGGGCTTGAAGCCCGCCTGAAAGCGCCGATGACCTGCAAGGTTTTTCGCATCTACCGCGATGTACGTTTCTCGAAAGACAAAACGCCCTTCAACTGCCATATCCGCATGGCCTTCTGGCCGGGTGGTGGCAAGAAGGCCCGTGCGGCGCCCGCCCCCGCTTTTTACCTGTCTATTGAGCCAGGTGAGTTGATCTGCGGCGCAGGGGCCGTTGCCTTCTCGCCTGAAATTCTGGACGCCTTCCGGCGCCACATTGAGGATGATCAGGCAGCGGCCGATCTGATCGCCTTGATGCACAAACTCACAAGCACAGGCCACCGTATTGATGAGCCGGAGCTGAAGCGCACGCCTTCGGGCTTTGCTAACGCGAGCGACGAAACGACCGTCCTGCTCAGGCGCAAAAGTCTGAGCGCATGGAAACATATCCCCCATAGCGCGCGGCCCACAGGCATCGCCACGGATACCTGCCTGCAGGCGTTTGAGACCCTGATGCCGCTTTATAGCTGGATGGCGACGAAGCTTTAGTTCGCACCATGTTTTTGAATGGCGTCATAGCGCGCGCCATATGCCCGCGCGAATGGTGCGAGCCGCATGGCTTTCTCATAATTTTCAAGCGCGCTTTTTATGTCACCCTCACTCGCCTGTGCTTCCGCAAGCAGCGACAGGGCGTAATGATCTCCCGGCGCGAGAGTGAGGGCACGCTCAAGCGCTTGCTGTGCCCGCGCATTATCCTTCTCCCGAAACAGGTAAACCGATGCTTCATCCACCGCCGACAGATGATCCCCCTCAAGCACTGTAACGGTGGCCGGCACATTGGGTACAAGATCAGAAGGCACAAGATCGGGCCAGCGGGCAGCCAGTGCCGCAAGGCTATTTTGTGCCATCACATGGTCTGGTTTTTCAACCAGTAAATGGGTAAGGTCAGCCACTGCATTTTGTACTGCACCCCGGTTCGAAAGCTGCGCCATATAGCGCCCATGCCAGAAGTTTTGGTCCACATTCAGCGCTGGCGCTCCGGCCCTTGCTACCATAGGGTTTGGCACACCGACCTTCTCGATCATGCTCGCCAGCAGGGTGAAATAGCTTTCAGCCGAACCGTCCGCATCAAACGCGCCAGACCAGATAACTTCTTCCTTGAGCGGCACACTAAGGCTTAGGAGCACAAGCGGCGAACCGCCTTCATCGATCAGCGTTCCCTTGATCAGGTAAACCGGCGTGTCTTCACCATAGCGCGTGAAAATGCCGCCCGTTGGGTCGGGCGCATCAAAGTTCCACCAGTGGCGGATAACCAAAACCTCCGGCACCCGGGAGAGATAATAGGACGCCAGTTCACTGAGTGCTATGGCACGCCTGACATCTGCGTCAGTGCCGGACGGTGCCCGGATATCTTTGAGGGTGAGGATAATGCCGGGCTTCTCAGCTGCCACCGGCGGCGTGACCGAAAGATCATCCCGCGACCAGAAAAGCCCAACAGCCAGAAGAAGAACCGCCACCGCGCCCAGCACCCACAAGGGGCCGCGCGCTGGCGCACTTTCCGCCCCACTTGTTGGCCGCAGGCGGTAGCCCCGCTTGGGCACGGTCTCTATATAGGGTTTCGCCCCTTCCGGGCTGGCAAGCGCTTTCCTGAGCTTGCTGATCGCAACCGGCACGGTCTGTTCGCTGACCGCGCGGCCATCCCATACGGCAGTGACAATCTCATCACGGGAGACAACCTCCCCCACGCGCGCATGAAGAAGCTCCAAAAGTGCCGACACCTTGTCTTCAAGGCGGATGGGATCTTCACCAATCCGGCATAAGGTTTTGCTGGCCGGGTCAAATACCCAGGTGCCGATCTGGGCCGAGCCGTCACCTTCAGCTTTTCCTGCCACTGCCATGCCACATATCACTTTCTGTTTTCCTCGGCCGTCAGCTTAACAAGCCCCGCCCCCTGCATACCAGTGCAAAGCGCCGGATAGGCGGTGCGCGGTGCAGATTTAAGGTTTTCTTAAAGTGCATTAAGGCCAAAACCGCCCTTACGCTCAGGCATACGCGGCGCAAAAGCACCGCCATACAATCACAAATGCAAGACGTCACGAACGCGAGGAACATCATGAAACGCATCACACCCATATTTAGAAACGCGGCCCTGTTGATTGCAGGCCTCGGCATAACTGCCACCGCAAGCGCGGCCCCGGTAGCGATGACCCCCGAAGGGTGGGAGCTCAGCGAACAAAACGCCAGCTTTGAGCAACACATGGGCCGCGACAGCCTGAAACTGAGCGGCGGCGTGGCCACCATCAAGGATGAAAGCTTCAAGAATGGTGTGATCGAGTTTGACATAGCCATGCCCGACGCGCGCGGCTTTGCCGGCATCTATTTCCGTGGGCGGGAAGGCCGAAACTCGGAAGAGTTTTACCTGCGCTCTCACCTTTCCGGCATGCCGGATGCCAACCAGTATACGCCTGTGTTTAACGGCACTAACGCGTGGCAGCTGCTGCACGGGCCACGATATAGCGCCCCCACCACCTATAACTTCGGCACATGGACCCATGTGAAACTTGTGGTCAAGGACGCGAAGATGGATGTCTATATCGACAGCGAAGACCCGGTGCTGCATGTGGACAGCCTGTTCCACGGCACCAGCGAAGGCAGCATCACGCTGACCGGCTTCATGAATGACTATTATTATTCAAACATTGATATCACCCACATCGATGATGTGTCCTTACGTGGTGAAGCGGCACCACTGCCTGACCTGCCCGAAAATCTGGTTAAGGGCTTCAGCGTCGGCAGCCGCGTTGTGGCGGCAGGTGCGGTTGAAGGCAAAACCATGCTCGACCCCGCGCTCCTTGAAGGCCAAACATGGCAGTGGCTGGATATCAATGAAGCAGGGTCCGCAAACCTTGCCCGGCTTGCACCCCGCACGCGGGAGGCCAACACCCAACTGGTGCGCGTGGAAATCACCGCAGACAAAGCCCAACTGCTGCCGTTCAAATATGGTTACAGCGACCGGGTGAGCCTGTTTGTGAACGGCGCAGCGCTCGCGCACGGCAACAACACCTACGCGAACCGGGACTACCGCTACCTGGGCACCATCGGTTTGTTTGAAACGGCGTTCCTGCCGCTGAAAGCGGGCAAAAATGAAGTGATCTTCGCGGTGAGCGAGGCGTTTGGCGGCTGGGGCTTCATGGCCGCCGTGGATGTGCCGAAGGGCGTTTCCGTGCACTAGTCCACCCTCATGCAACCCGCGAAAGCCCGCTCGTGCCAAAAGTCTGGCACGGGCGGTTCTTGTTTGGTGGCAAGCTTATGCCGCAGCGCGCCAATGGGGTGGGTAGGTGCGGTCAAAGTTTTCAAGCGCTTCAATGCGCTCCATAAGTGGCAAGAAGGCGGGGAAACTTTCCTCAAAGTTCAGAAAGTCAGCGCCGTAAGCGTCCCGGAGGCGCGGCCCCACCCGGCGTAGAAGCGCCACTTGCGGGTATAGCGTCACGTCTGCCGCGCTCAGGCTGTCGCCCACAATATAGCCGCTAGCCCCAAGCCAACCGTGCACAGTCTCCAACTCCGACTTCAGCTTCTCAAGGTTTGCTTTTATCTCACCGTCTTTGCCTTCAGCCTCACCCCTGAAGATTGGGGCCAAAATGCTGCTGATGGTATTGCCCAGATAATTCTCAAGCTCTGCATAGCGCTGCCAGATAAGGGCGTGCTCACGGCCTTCCGTGCCAAAGATCGGCACGTCAGGGTAGGTTTTTTCAAGGTAAGCCATAATGGCGGTGGATTCGTAAATAGTGATATCACCGTCGATCAGCACCGGAATTTTACCGCGCGGGTTGCGCGCCAGATGCTCAGCAGACTGCGTGTCCCCTTTGGAGAAATGCAGCTCAACTGCCTCATACTCGAGGCCCTTCAGCTCCATCGCCAACATGACCCGCCATGAGTAAGGGCTGCCGCTACCAAAATAAACAGTGAGTGCCATGGATATTCCTTCCCGTTGTTGTGAAAACTGAGCTTCATATCTCGGCGCGTGGCGGGAATTTGTAAGAGCATAAATTTGAAACAGGTGTGTTCAAAAATGCACCAACAGAAAAAGAACATGCGGGATCACGCCAAAGCGGGATCATCCGGCCCTCACAAAACAGTTCACCGCTTGGTAAACTTTCTCTTGACATCATAGCTGCGTGCCTCAATACTTCACCGCATGGTGAACTATATAGAAAATGATATTGGCCGCACCTTTGCTGCACTGACCGACCCCAACAGGCGGGCAATGCTGCTGCGGCTTGAAGAGAACAGGGCCGTGACGGTGAGCGAGCTTGCCGCTCCCTTGCCGATCAAATTGCCTGCGGTGATGAAACATCTGGATGTGCTGGAAGGTGCGGGGCTGATCAGCCGCGCAAAAGAAGGCCGAACCGTCACCGTTCATCTGACCCCCCAGCCAATGGAGGAAGCCATGCTGTGGCTCAGGAAATATGAACACTTCTGGTCGAAGAGCCTCGACCGGTTGGTGGAATTTGTTGAAGGAGAAGAAAAATGAACACGACAACGATGAGCAAGCCAAGTCTGACGCTCAAGCGTCGCATCAAGGCATCGCCCGAGAAGGTTTATGCCGCTTTTACCGACCCTGTGGTGATGCGCCAGTGGTGGGGGCCTTCTGCGGATTATAAAATCCTGCTCGCGGAGGCCGACGTGCGTGTTGGTGGTCGCTTCCGGGTGATCATGCAGGACCCATCCGGCGAAAAGGACGATGTCAGCGGCACCTATAAGGAAGTGGTTGAGAATGAAAAGCTCGTGTTTTCCTGGGCATGGATCACCACGCCGGAGCGGGAATCGCTTGTCACCGTCACGATCACAAAAACCGACGATGGGTCTATGCTGACACTCTATCACTCGCAGTTCTTCGATGAAGCCGCGCGCGACGGCCATAACCAAGGCTGGTCTGGCGCGCTCGACAAGCTGGAAGCGTTGTTCGCAACCCCTTAACGCCGAACCTGCAAAAAACAAGAAAACAGACAGACGAGGAAAAACAGATGAAACTCTATATGGGACAGGGGCCCAACCCCTTTCGTGTGCATGCGTTTTTGCTGGAAAAAGGCATAAACGATGCAGACCTTGGCATTGAGCGCATTGAAATAAGCTTTGAGAAAGGAGAGCATAAATCTCCCGGCTTTCTCAAGGTCAATTCACTGGGCCAAATACCGGTGCTTGAGCTGGATGACGGCACCATTATCACCGAAAGCATGGCTATCTGCCGGTACTTTGACGGACTGTCGCCAGAGGTGCCCCTGTTCGGCTCCACCCCCAAAGAGCAGGCGGTGATTGAGATGTGGCAACGACGGGCCGAGAATGAAATTCTCGCCAACATCGGCGGCATTGCCTTTCACTCCGACCCGTTTTTTAGGGACCGTGTTATTCAGGTGCCGGAATATGCGACTGCGCAACGCGAGCTGATGCCGCGCAAGCTGAAGTGGTTCGACAATGAATTGTCAGATGGTCGTCCGTACCTTGCAGGGGAAAACTTTAGCGTTGCCGACATTACCGGCATGGCAGCCCTGATGGTCGCCAGCTTTTTTGAGGTTGACGTTCCGGCGTCGCTTGAGCATATGCAACGGTGGTCAGCCAACATAACAAAACGCCCAAGCTGGCCATTCTAGAAATTCCAGAAGAAGCGGGTTACCCGCCGGAGACAATAGTGAGCACGACAGCAACACCCGCCAAGGCAACACGCCGGGAATGGATCGGCCTTGCCGTTCTGGCCCTGCCCTGCATGCTTTATTCCATGGACCTCACGGTCCTCAATCTTGCCGTTCCGCACCTGAGCGCGGACCTGAAGCCCACCAGCGCCGAGCTATTGTGGATCGTGGACATCTACGGTTTCATTCTCGCGGGCGCCTTGATCCCCATGGGCACGCTGGGCGACAAGATCGGCCGACGTAAGTTGCTTCTGTGGGGTGCGACCGCCTTTGGCCTTGCCTCCATCCTCGCGGCCTTCTCCACAAGTGTGGAGATGCTGATCATCTCCCGCGCGCTTTTGGGGTTGGCGGCGGCGACGCTTGCGCCCTCAACCCTGTCGCTGATCCGCAACATGTTTCATGACCCGGTTGAGCGCACCACCGCAATCGGGGTCTGGATCGCCAGCTTTTCAGCGGGCGGCGCGCTCGGCCCGGTGCTTGGCGGCATCCTCCTCGAATATTTCCACTGGGGTTCCGTGTTCCTGATCAATGTTCCCATAATGCTGCTTCTGCTCGCTATCGCGCCTGCGCTTTTGCCTGAGTTCAAGGACCCGAATGCCGGAAAGCCGGATATGCTAAGCGGCTTTCTCTCGGTTATCATGGTGCTGGGGGTTATTTTTGGTATCAAACGCTTTGCTGAATTTGACTTCAGTGCCGTGCCTTTCCTCACCATCGCGCTGGGGCTTGTGGTTGGCATGGTTTTCACTCGGCGCCAAAAGAAACTTGCGGAACCGTTTATCGACCTCGCACTTCTGAAGAACCGCTCGTTCACGGCCGGGTTGGCGGTCAACCTGTTCAGCATTTTCACCTGCTTTGCCTCCTTCTTGTTGTTCGCGCAATATCTGCAACTTGTGCTTGGCCTTTCGCCCCTTGTGGCCGGGTTATGGTCAGCGCCCACGGGGCTTGTGTTTGTTATTGGCTCCACAATGACGCCAAGGCTTTTGCGCAGCTTAAGCCCATCACGCATTATCAGCGGCGGGCTTACCCTCGCGGTGATCGGTTTTGTTGCCATCGCGGGCTTGATTGACGGCCATAATCTGCCGCTGTTTGTGTTTGCCTACACCCTTATGTGCGCAGGCTTTGCGCCCGTGTTTACGCTCACGACCGACATGATCATGACCGCAGCACCGCCGGAGCGCGCTGGCGCTGCCTCCGGCATCGCGGAAACCGCAACAGAGTTTGGCGGGGCCTTGGGCATTGCCGTGCTCGGCAGTTTGGTAACCGCCATCTACCGCAGCCGTTTGGTTGATGCCCCGATGGTGGGTGTACCGCTTGATGTAGCGGATGCGGCGCGGGACACCCTGGGTGCGGCTATCGCGGCATCGGAAACCTTGCCGGATGCGCAAGCGACCGCGCTTGAGCTTGCAGCCCGCGCGGCCTATATCGATGCCTACCAGGCGGCGGCCATCACCTGTGCTGTGGTTGTTGGTTTTGTGCTGATGCTGACATCGCGCAGGTTACGTCGGCTGGACGAGAAAATGCAGGCGGCAGAGGTTTCATAAGCCCGCCTGTTCAATCGGGGCCTGGACCACGATCTGTTGCTTTGACTGCGGGCGGGCTTCACCGCCTGCCATCAGGCCGGTGATCTGTCCGCCTGTCGTCTTGAGCTGTACCTCAATCTCGCTGATCGACGGTGTGGCCATGAAGCGCCCCTGCTCGATCACCATCCGGTCTTCCTTGAGCCCAAAGCGGTCATACAGCAGGCAGGCAAGTGGCCCGGCGGCCATGCCGGTGGCGGCTTCTTCCTCAATGCTATACCGCGGGCCAAACATGCGCGCTGTGGCCGCCACACCTTTTTCCGGCGTATTTGGCGTAAACACATAATATCCCACAAGATTTAGTGTTTCACTTATCGCCACAACCGCGCCCCGGTTTGGCCGCAGTTTCGACAATACCGCCGCATCTCGCACGCCAATGAGCATGAAACTATTGCCTGTGTTCACAAGGATAGGCTCTCCGCCCGCGATGAGGTCATTCCTCGTAATCCCAAGGGACGCAAGCACATCCTCCTCACTAATCCCTTGCCAAAGAGGTGATTTTTCATACCGCGGGGCGATCTGCTCCATATAGGCACGATGACCCTGAATGATGATTTTACGCGGGCCGTCCACCGTATGTTTGACGGTTTCACCCTGGCCAACAATACCAAGCCGCGCCATATGGGAGAAAACCGCGATCGTTGCGTGCCCGCAATGAGCAATACGCCGATTGGGGGTAAAGAAATCAAGCCGAAACCCGCTCTCTGCGTGCGGTGAGACAAAGGCGGTTTCCGACAAGCCCGCCTTCAGCGCAATAGCCTGCATATCGGCTTCGCTCAGGTTCCCGGCATCCAGCACCACCCCTGCAGGGTTGCCCCCATCGCCGTTTTTCACGAACGCGTCTATGATACTCAAGTCAATAGCCCGGCGTTTCATTTCATGATTTCCTTTCATGTCTGCAAAGGCAGATTCATACGTACAGCTATATTTATTCATGATTATCAGCCGGTACACTGACCTTATGGTCTTATATTAATGCATATATTCATGAATATCTGAGCACACGAGCGCCTCTTTGGCACACCCTGTTCACGAAAAATAACGTCCGCGGGCATTTTCCCGGATTCCGCTGTTGCAATTGATAACCATTCTTATTATTAACTTCCCCACCTCAGGGAGTTAAAGACATGCAATTTTCATCACCACGTTTTCTCTTGGCCTCAGCCAGCCTTGCTGCCCTTGGCGCAACCTTCGCCCTCCCCGGCGCAGCTGTGGCAGAGCCTTCATCGAACAATACGGACAAGGAAGTCACCGAAATTACGGTTACCGGACGCGCGCAAAAGCTTTACCGCGTATCGGAAACCAGCGTTGGGCGCACAAGCGGCGACCCGCTTGATATCCCGCAGTCGGTTTCCATCATCAACGAAGCGCTGATGAAAGACCAAGGCGCGCGGGACATGACGGACCTGTACCGCAATATCGCGGGCATCACCCAGTTCAGCTATTCCGGTGTTACCTTCCGTGGCTTCCGGCAGGATCAGGTGTTCTACGATAGCCTTCACGGCAACCCGTTCATCGCTTTCTCGGTACCGAAACTGTTCAACATTGAGCGTGTTGAAGTGCTGAAAGGCCCCGCTGGCATGCTGTATGGCCCCGGCGAGCCCGGTGGCCTGATCAACTATGTGACCAAAACGCCGACGGAAGATTTCAACGCTTCCGCGACGCTGACCGGCGGGAACTATAACCGCTATGGCGCGTCGGGCGAGGTATCTGGCGCTCTTAATAATTCGGGCACCATTCTTGGCCGCGTGGGTGCGTTTTATGAAAACATGAAACCCTTCCGCAACAACACGCACGAGAAGTCACTCATTCTCGATAGCGGCCTGACCTTCAAGCTGGGGGAAGACGCCAAGCTTATCACTCAGGTCACGCACTATGACCAGAAAATGCAGGGCGCGCGGCTTCGCGGCGTAATGACCGACGATGACGGCAATTTCCTGACTGACATCAGCTGGAACGCCAATGAAGCGACCGACTTCCTCAACCTGAAGGCAACGGTCTATCAGGCTCGCTTGCAGGCTCAGCCCACAGATAACATCTCCACGGAAGTGGCTGTTCGCTATTTTGATGCGCAGGAACGCCAGCAATACCATGAGCCACGCGGCCTTGTGGACACCGATGGTAACGGCACGCTCGACAGCTCGCTTCGGGAACTCAGGGACCAGCAGCGCGACACGGACGGAATGACCCTTTCCGGCACCGTAACGATTGACCAGCCTATCGGCGGCATGAATAACCGCATCCTTGTAGGCGGTGACTGGTACCGCGAAAACGCTGATTTCTGGGCGCATACTGTTCCAAACGGTGACGTACCTGTTCTTGCCCTTGAAAACCCGGTTTACGGCCTTTCTGGCGCACAGTTCTATGATCTGGACAGCTATGCCCTGCGCACCACGGAAAGCCGCTCCACCCGTTACGGTTTTTATATTCAGGACCAGTTGCACCTGAGCGACAAATGGATCGCCGTTGCTGGTGCCCGCTATGACCGGTACGACGACGAGAACCGCCTGACAGGCGACGGTTTCAACGATGGTGACTGGGCATTGCGCGCCGGGCTGATCTATCAGCCGCAGGATAATATCTCCGTCTATGCAAGCTGGTCTGAAAGCTTCGAGCCGCAAGGCATCGGCAGCCAGGATGTGCTAGCAGGCGGGCCGTTCAACCCCGTGACCGGCCAGCAAATGGAAGCGGGCATCAAGGTTGCGCTTCTGGGTGGCCGTGTGCAGGCAAACGCTGCCGTGTATGAGATCAAACGCCAGAACCTGTTGCAGCTTGACCCGAACGGGAACAGCTCAGACGGTGTAGACGACCTTGCCCCTATCGGCGAGGTGACAAGCACGGGCTTTGAGCTTGAGGTCGCCGCCGACATCACTGACTATTGGGTGGTGACAGCAAACTACGGCTACAATAACGCCCGCATCACTGACACAGTTGCCGGTCAGTCGCTCACAAACGCTGTGGGTGACCGGTTCGCAAACTCACCCAAACATCAGGCGGGCTTGTGGACGCGCTATGAATTTGCGCCCATCGACACCACGCTGGCGTTTGGCGCTGAGTATGTCAGCAAGCGCCTAAGCATTGACGGCCAGACCGTGCGCCCTTACACCATTTTCGATACGTCGCTCATTCACCAGCTTAACGAGCAGGTTTCCGTGATGCTTCGTGTTGATAACCTCTTTAACAAAGAGTATGCGGCGTCGGGTTTCATCACCCGCGATGGGCACTTCCCCGGAGAACCCCGCACAGCCTTTGTTGAGTTGCGCTGGAAGCTTTAGGGCCAAAAATGGAAGCAGTGGCAGGCGTAAAGCCAAAGAAAAAACGGTCGCTATGGTGGACCGTGCATCATTGGTCCGGTTTGAAGGTGAGCCTTTTTCTCACCTTCATTCTGGCGACGGGAACGCTTGCCACACTTTCCCACGAGATTGACTGGTTGATACACCCGGAGATGCGAGCCTCAGCCCCAGTGGGTGAGCCCGCAACCTGGGGCATGATGCTCGATAGCGCCAATAGGGCGGCAGAGGCCAAATCGCCCGGCGCACGGGTTGAACGCATCAGCGCGCCTTATGATTTTTTCTTCGCCGCAGAAGCCATCGCCGTTGATGGCAACGGTGACCGGTTCCGCATTTACCTGAACCCGACCACAGGCGAGGTTCAGGGCACCACCGGGTGGTTTAATGCACAGCGCCTGTTCCGCGAACTGCACCGCCACCTCATGCTGCCCACCAAGGTTGGTATCCCGATTGTCTCGGTTCTGGCGCTGCCGCTTCTCGCGAGCCTGATCACCGCTTTTGTGGTTTACAAAAAATGGTGGCGTGGTTTTTTTCGCCTACCCAAACTGAGACAACCCGGCAAACGCAAACGTGAAGGCGACACACGACGTTTCACAGGCGACCTGCACCGGTTTGTGGGGTTGTGGTCCATGTGGTTTATTGCCGTAATCGGCGTCTCGGGCCTTTGGTATCTGGTGGAATGGGGCGGCGGTAACGCGCCTGCAGCCATGAGACCCAAGATGGACTTGCCTGTGGCAAGCCTTGACGGCCAAACGCTGAATGCGCAAGTGCACGCGGCCCGGGCGGCCTATCCTGAGCTTCAGGTCACCTCAATCTATATGCCCGACAATAAACGCGGCGGTGTTGTGGTTATGGGACAGGCGGAAGCCGTTCTGATGCGGGAACGCGGCAACGCTGTGCTGATCAACCCGGAAACCGGCGAGGCCATACAGGTACAGAAAGGCATGGACCTTAGCCTGCACCAGCGTATTTCAGAAGGCGCAGACCCACTACATTTCGGCTCTTTCGCCAACGACATGCCCGGGGTGGGTTTTGCCGTGCGGCTTTTGTGGTTTTTCGCGGGCATTATCCTCACCGGCCTGGCTGTTACCGGTGTGATGATCTTTACCATGCGGCTCAAGCCCGCTGATCGCCCCGTAGGCATCACAAAACCCGGCATGCTGGGTGATATGTGGCGCGGCATGGGGTATTTTGCCTTGCCCGCCGCGGCGGCTACATGTGTGGGCCTCGTGCTGGCGATTGACGCCATTTATAAAGCGGCAATGCTTTAAAGCGCGATCACACGCCCATGCCGATGCCGACAGCCGCCAAAATCGGGCCCCATGCCATGACCGGCACAAAAAGCACCGTTGGCTTGTGGCCACGTTCAACCTGCTGCTCAAGGAAACTGCGCACAGGCGATGTGCCTGCTGGCCCTTCGACGCTGTAGCGCAGGTAAAGCCCTTCCGAATACAGCTTCAGCTCATATCCGAGGTAAGTTACAAACGGTGCGGAAAGCACCATATAGGCAGGCACAGACATCAAATCCGCCCCCGTCACCACAACCAGTCCACCCAGAAAAACCATCAAGGCCACTGATCCCAGTCCGCTCCACAACATTGTCTTATCCCTCATATTTTGGCCAGTTCCCAACCAGCCATCCCCACCGGGCATCACCATGAAGCGCTTGCTTGCCTGAACGAGAGGTGAACCCGATCTCAAAAGAAGTTATGAGAATGATAAGACGCTCATCGGCGTAAACATTCGATTCGGTAAAAATATTCCCGGTATAAATTTTTCATCAAGACCATGTATGCGCCTGTGAGCTCATTGCTCTCCTGCCGTGCCCAGTTTGCATGCATCACCGCAGCAAGGCACGTGACATTAACGCCCTCTTTATGCGCTGGGCGCAGACACCAATCGCGCCCTTAGGCCAGCCTTTCTATCGTGAACCCCTTTCTATCGTGAACCAATGCAAACGAAACCGCTTGATGAACTTGATGAAAAGGAGGCGCAGTCAATGCCATATAATTCACGCAGCGACCTGCCCGATCAGGTGAAAGACAACCTGCCGACCCAAGCACAGGAGATTTACATGGCTGCCTACAACAGCGCCTGGGAAACCTACAAGGACCCCGAAGACAGGGACGGTGATGCTTCCCGCGAGGAGGTCAGCCATAAGGTTGCATGGGCGGCGGTGAAAGAAAAATACGAGAAGAACAATGGCAACTGGCAGAAAAAATAACGCAACTCCATCAGGAGACCTTCTGCTGTTCACCAGTAGCAAACAGCGCTGGATGATTATCGGCTGCCTCAGTGTGCTGACGCTGGACTGGACGGATTTCCGGGGGCGCAGCATTCGGGGCTCATAACCCACAAGATCCAGGAGAAGTTGGCCATGGCAACAGATAGCATTCATAAACGCGAAGAAGGCAGAGGCACGCACCTGGCTGACTTTTGGCCACTTATTTGCCTCGTTGTTGTAACAGCGCTAGCAGCACTAGCTGTCACGACAGGCTTTTCAGCCACCGGCATGAAAGCTTTCATGCATGCCTATATGGGTGTGTTTCTGGTTATCTTTTCCCTGCTCAAGCTGTTTGACATGAACGGTTTCAAAGATGGCTTTGCCATGTATGACCTACTGGCCCGGCGTGCCCCCGCCTATGGCTATATCTATCCCTTTATAGAGCTGGGCCTTGGCCTTGCTTACCTCGCCTATTTCATACCAACCCTTATCTATATTCTCACCATTGTGGTCTTCTCGTTTGGCGCCCTTGGCGTGTGGCAAGCGCTGCGAGAGGGGCTTGATATTGACTGCCCCTGCATGGGCAATATTTTGAGCGTACCGCTGTCAACTGTCACCCTCACAGAAGACGTTGCCATGATTGTGATGGCGGGCCTGCTGCTCGCAGGCGTGTAATAACCTCAAGCTTTTGATACCTTGCAGATAGCAACTGCCGTTCCTATGTTTTCAGCTTAAAGCTCACCAAACGCTGGAAAATTCATGCCCAAACATATCGGTATCGTCGGTTGCTCCGCTGAAGGCGCGGCGCTTTGTTATAAAACCATCTGCACCGAAAGCGCTGATATCATGGGCCCGCATGCGCACCCTGAAGTTTCCATGCACACACCCTCGCTTGCGGATTATACGGCTTGTATTTACCGGAACGATTGGGACGGTGTGGGTGAGTTGATGCTCACAAGCGTCCATAAGCTTAAAAGCACGGGCGCAGATTTCCTCATTTGCCCGGATAACACCATCCATCAGGCGTTTGATTATGTGAAAGAGCGTTCACCGCTGCCGTGGCTGCATATTGCCGAAGTGGTGGCACAGGAGGCCAAGGCGCGCGGCTATAAGCGCATTGGCCTGACCGGCACCAAATGGCTGACGGAAAGTGACGTGTACCCGTCAAAACTAGGCGCACAGGGGCTTGAGTTTACACGCCCGCATGAGGCGGAGCGGGCGGAAATTGGCCGCATCATTATGGATGAGCTGGTTTACGGCACCTTCCGGCGTGAGAGCGTGGCCTATTTCCAGAAGCTGATTGACCGGCTGCGGATTGAGGAAGGCTGTGACGCCGTGGTGCTGGGCTGCACTGAAATCCCGCTTATCATCAGTGATGAGAACGCCAGCCTGCCCACCCTTGACTCCACCCGCCTGCTTGCCCGCGCGGCACTACACCACGCGGTTGAGGCTTAAGGATTTTAGCTGCTCTGCGTTATCTGTTGCTTGCGGATCGCATTGGCAAAATCATGACACCGTGCGGCCAGATCGTCTGTGCGGGCACCAAGGAGCGCGGAAGTCTGGAAGGTTCCAACAACAGACTGCTCCACTTCATCCACCACAGATTTGATCTGCCCCACCTGGCTGGCTGCATTTTCAGTTTCACCGCTGGCGGTTTGGGCCGCGCGTGCGATCTCACGTGTGGCCGCGTCCTGTTCTTCGATCGCCGCTGAGATACCAACAGCGTTCTCGGATATCTGACGAATATTCCGCGCCACCTGCTCCACCATCTCTACCGCTTCATGGCTGATAGACTGCATGGCCGAAAGCTGGTCTGATATCTGCTGGGTAGCAGTGCCGGACTGGTTCGCGAGGCTTTTCACTTCGCTTGCCACAACAGCAAAACCTTTGCCTGCTTCGCCTGCGCGGGCGGCCTCGATCGTGGCGTTCAGCGCCAGCAGGTTGGTCTGGTTCGCGATATCGCTGATCATGTCGATCACGCTCGTTACCTTGTCTGCATAGTCGGCAAGGCGGGCAATGGTTTCCGAGCTATCCTGCACGTGGGCCAGCGCCTTCTCCGCGATATCGCGGCTCTGTGAAACCTGCCGGGTAATTTCGCTCACCGATGCGGCCATTTGTTCCGCGCTTGATGCCACCGAGCTTGCGCTATGGCTCACCGTATCTGTCGCGCCTGTGGCCATACCCACCATGTCGCGTGCCCGTGCGGTTGAGGCCTGCAGGCCTTGCCCGCCTTCTTCAAGGGACGCATTCGCCTGCTGGATCTCAGACGCGATAGTGCCGATAGACAGCTCAAATTCTTCCGCAAGGTCATTAAGCTTCCGGGCGGCTTCCTCAGCCAGCCGATCCCGCTCTTCGCGGCGCGACGCCTGAAGATGTTCATTCTCTTCACGGGCAGCGCGCACCTCTTCAAGCGCGGCATCAGATTCCGCTTTTGAGCTTTCCGCTGCTCGCATCGACTGTTCTGCCTTCTCAGCTTGTGCAACCGCATCAGTATGCGCCCTGGCGGCACCCTCAAGCGCACGAGCCAGCAATACAGATAGCCACATCAACACCGCGGTTTCAAAAACCACGATCACCGCATGCATTACCACACGCAGAAAGCTTGCGCCGTCAGGAAACACCCACGCGGGCACAATGATATTGAAAAGCAGGTGGTGAACCGCCGTGACGCTAGCCGCCACGAGAATGGCGCGCCAGTCAAACAGCGCAGCGATCATGGCAAGGGCCGCGAAAAAATACATGTGCGCATCGATTTGCCAAGGGTGCCCCCGGAAGAGAAACACCAACAACGCCGCCTGCAGCACAAAACCTGAAGCCAGCGTGTAGCGTGTTATCTCTGTCGCGCCGGAGGTACGATACAGGCCAAAACCCGCAAGCGCGACCACAAGTGAAAGAATGGTGGTCAGGACAGTGCCTTCAGCACCAATGGCAAACCCAAGGAGCAGCATAATCGGCGCATGCAACAGCTGACCCGTGGCCAGCATTTTCACGGTTGTATCGCGTAATTCATTCAATGAGTACATGGACCTTCTACTCCGTAATAGACTGAATTTTCAGGGCCAGCCGCTTTGCAGCCGCCACATCGCCGCCGCACCCAGCGGCAGCAACAGGGTTGAGAACAAGCAGCGCACCTTGCGCCATCAGGCGCCCGATACCGCCGCTTTCCGCCCCCTTCAAAAGGAAGGAGCCAGGCACAGCTCCCGCGTCAATAAGAAGCGCGTCTGCCAGAACGATAGCCTGCATTTGCTGCTGTTCTCCCATTGCCGGATTGAACAACACCCAAACCGGCCGGCCTTCTTTGGGTAAAAAGCTCTGCACCATCAATGTCAAAAATATACCTGCCGTCAGAATCAGAGACGGAATCAACGCTCGCATGAACTGGGTCGACCTTCCCGCTGAACAGACGCTGATCTCTTTCGATCTCATTCATCCGCACAACAACGCTCGACCCCCTTTTCTTATACGCCAGCACGCCTTAACAGTTCACTAAATTCAGCCACTGGTATTCGCAACACGTTCGGAAACCCGTTGGGTAATAAACCTTTAAGGTTTGCCCGGCTAGCGCTCGGCTGCACGCAGGAAATATACAGCCCGTACAACGTGCCTACGCCTGTGACGCCGCCTTAACTCACTCAATCTTATCAGGGGAAATAAATGGTGGTCGGTATTGGGTTCGAACCAACGACCTCATCGATGTCAACGATGCGCTCTACCAACTGAGCTAACCGACCGTACCATTTCATAAGAGCCGTGCATAACCATGCAGGACGGGTGCGTGTTTACACCGCACATAAAAGCCACGCAAGATCATTTTTACAGTTTTAAGGCTGGCCCCGCCCCCTAGAACGGCCGCCCGAGATACATGAAGGCGGAGACCTGGGCATCAGCCTGCCCT